>NZ_BPQP01000017.1 GCF_022179305.1 Methylobacterium iners | reverse complement strand
ACCGCGGGATCAAACACCTAGTCCGCGTCGGCACGCTTTCGAGTGGATTGTGGAAGCAGATGATTTTAAGTGGCTGTCGTGCAGTCCGTGACCGCTCACAACCGATTGTCTGCCGTCCGTCGCAGAGGGAGACAGTTGTTGCGACAGTGCGCGGCCAGAGTTTGGAACATTGTCAAGCGACTGACCGTCCTTTTTTTACACACTCCCTTACGACGGAACGACCGGCAAACCTTGCTGACCAAGGAGTCATTCAGCAGCGGAGCGGGTAAGCCGTGCGCCAGAGCAAGCGCCGGGATCTCTTAACCTAGTCACTCTTGGTGGCTCGGCTGTTGGACCGACCATAGAGCGATTTCCGCTCGTGGTTGATGTCAGGCACACCTCCATAAGTTATCCGACTTGAACACGCGTACGATGCCGTTGATCACCCGCTGGTCAGTGAAACGCGCACTGCCGTGCAGATCGGTGCGCAAAAAGGCAGATATGACCGAACTCTGCATCCGTAAGTCAGAGTTGGCACCGACTTATAGACGGCCTGCCCCAAGAACGCCGATCTCAACAGCTCGCTTCGACAAACCTGTTTTCGGGTCGGGACCTTAAACGAGGTCGGTTCGCGTTCAGTATTCGGCAGACAGTTTCATCCTGCCGTGAACGTTAGGCTTCATGCGGACCGGTCACTACAGCCGGCGGTTACCGGGCAGCAACAATCGATAGGTTGTACGATCTCAACCATGTACCTTCCCGGTTGAAGCTTCCTATCACTCAGTGCGGCCTGATTGCGGTTGGACTTAGCAGAACCCAGACGTCATGTCAGCGGATTACTTACGATACTTTGCGCAATTCATTATAATAATAGCCACGGTCGAACATCGATCTCAATTTATACAATTACAAATCTTCTTATGAATAAGAATTTGACCAGCTATATCAATTTTAATGCAGAATACTGCCATATTTCATGCGACTTCGAGATGACCATTACTGTCAACTCCCTAGAGCTGTAAATACGTTGTTATCACACGAGTAACAACGTCGCACCGTTGATAACGGGGATAGTTCAATCTCAACAACTAGAAGCAGAAGAAAGGAGGTGTTAAGCAATTGTTAACTTTTAAACGAGGCTTTTAATGAACCGTCTCGATAGCATCCTTGCGGAAGCTCAACTGAGATTTGATGCAACTCAAGTATCAGAAACTATTGACTGGTTGGCAAAGGAGCTGGCGACTTCTTTCGACGAGGCATCTCTTACAGGAAGATTAGCTGAATTCCAGGCGTCCTGCAGAAAGCATCCGCTTTGTGAATACTTTATGATGGACCCCTACTCCCGCAGGGCTGCCGAAAAACCGCGCGGTTATGCTGGTGATGCGGTCATGCTTGACTTCATCTACCGCCCTGATCCCAAATTGTTTGATGGCGTCGCTGGCTCTGTTCATAGGGCAACAACGACGCTCCCTAATGCCAAGAGCGTACTTTGGCGTCGAGATTATCTTGCAAGCCTTATTTTCAGCCGGATGCGGCCAACGGAGGCTCCGCGCATCCTTTCTGTCGCTAGCGGTCATATGCGCGAGCTCGATACACTACGCGATTTGACTGAGAGCACAAAGGTCGAATTTACCGCCTTGGATCAGGATAAAACATCAATACAACAGGCGATACAAACATATAATGAATATAAGATTGTCGGTATACCGAGAGGTTTTTCATCGTTGATCAAACGTAACTCGACAATTGGTAATTTTCACGTGATATACTCTGCTGGTTTGTTTGATTATCTCACCGAACTGTCAGCGGTAAGTCTCGTCAAAGCAATGTTTGCTCGCCTTTTGCCGGGCGGCGTTCTTTCAATCGGAAACTTTACGCGTGACAGTCATGGACGGGGCTTCATGGCAGGTTTCATGGATTGGTGTTTGATTTACAGGAACGAGGGCGAGATGCGAGCCCTGGCGCAAGCTGCCTGTCCCGGAGCGTCTTACCGTATTTTCCGCGATCAACCAGGTAATGTAGTGTATTTGGAGATATTTTCTGACAAAGCCATTGATGATCCATCATAGTTAGCATCAGCGGTATACCCAGCGCGCAGTCGGTACTACCGTCTTGATCGTTTGATCACTGATTAAGGCCTCAGTGCACGCACCGGAACGAAAGCACCTCCAAACAGAACTTTGACGTGCAAGCTCATTGTTGTAAACAGATAAGTTCTGTGAACTTAGTGCACCTATCGGATCCTAAACAGCTAGATAATGCGCAACTTAACTACACGAAGCGATTCATCTAAATTCTGTACCGAACTAAAGCAATATCGGAACTGCGGTTTCGTGATCTGGTGCCGTATTTGGCGCCATGCAGCGATGACGGCGGGAGGGTCAAATTCTTGAGTGCGCACTGGGCTGTCATCGAGCCGTTATAGCTCGGAAACAGCCCGAGCCCGGGTGCGAGGACGACAGCTCGGGAATATTTAGCCACATACCTGTCATTGCACGAAGCTCAAGCAGCTTAGCCAAGCCGTAAGCGTCTTATGGGTCGTTTCGATCAGCTCGAAGGGGACAAGCCGACCGGTTCTCCGCTGAACGACTCTGGTGAGCATACGGATGCCGTCACCTCGGTGGACGTTGTCCACGCGCAATCGACGAGATCACAGCGCTTAGCTTGCTGTCGATGGCGGTGTTGAACAGCGCGAGGTCGCCGATGCAGCCCTCGTGTTGTAGACGGGTACGACTCGCCCAGATGTGCTTGGGTTTGAGCAGTGGCTCACAGTCGATGAGGCGCACATGGTTCGAAGGCTAACAAGTAATTCCTGTTCCGCGGCGGTATGTTAGCACTCGGATTGAGGACTCATCAGCATTCCAGCTCACTCACAATCAGCCCCGTTGCCATGACTCACGGCTATCTCGGCTCAGCACGCCGGGAACCAGTTCCCATGGAAGCCCGGCGGGATCCGGTGAGGCAGCCGGACCGTTGCGACCGGTAGATTCTCAAATGTTCGCGCGTCGAGGATGGTAAAGTCCGTCGTCTCGTTCGCCGTGTCGATGACTAGACCCATGAGCCATCCCTCGTCCTCGCCTGCGACGACAGCGGTGGGCACAAACACGAACTCACCGGGGACATGACCGGCGCCGAATTCGTGCACGCGGCGCTCTCCCGTCTCAAGATCATGCTTGTAGAGTTGCGTCGCGCCCGTGAGCTGCGGATCGCCATCGGGAGGGACCGAGACCGTGTAGGCGTACTGATGGCGCTGCCCGAAACGGCGCTCGTCGATGCGGGGGAACTCCTGCGGCGTCGAGTCGATCAAGCGCCGGTCGACCCGCTTCGTCGACAGGTCCGCGGTCCAGCGCTCGAATTGGCCCGGTGCATCGAAGCCACCGTCGGCCGAGGCGAACATTGTCGGGTAAGCGATCACGTCGAGGATCACTCGGCCGTCCGCGTCGTCGAAGGCGTTGGCGACGTGGAACACGTAGCACGGCTCCACATCGCACCACACGATGTCGGATGCACTGCCGCGCCGAGGGAGCAGGCCCAGGCGGGCGTGGTGGGATGGGTTCCAGCGGAACGGTAGACGATAGCCGGCGAGCAAGGCCCGCATCGAAAACGTAAGGGGCAGGTCCAGCACGATCGCGAAGCGCGCCGTGAGCGCGCAGTCGTGGATGCAGGGTCCGTGCTCGACCGGGATCGCCACGTCGCGCACGACGCGGCCGGCGGGCGAGATTACGACGTGTCGGATGCTGTCCCAAATGCTTCCGTCATATGCGATCGCGTGCGTCTCGCCGGTGAGCGGGTCGCGATGTGGGTGACCGGAGAAGGACCCGGCCAGCGTGCCGTCGAACGGGTTGTAGCGCTGCGCGTCCAAGGTCTCGGACAGCTCGACGGGGAAGCTGCCGGCCTCCACCACGGCAAAGGCGTGGCCGCCGATATTGACCACGTTCGTGTTGACGGTGTCGTTGCGACCTCGACGCGGTCCGGGTGCCGCGGGCCGGCCTAAAGCCGCGGCGGCGACACGAGAACCGATCCAGCGGTTGCGATACCACTGGGCGCGGCCCTTGCTGATGGCGAGACCATGCACCATGCCGTCGCCGAGGAACCATTCGTGGGCCCGTGACGCCGGACGGACGGGGTTGGCCCCCATCTTAAGATACCGGCCGTCGAGGCCCGCCGGGATCAACCCGGTGACGGTGAGATCGCACAGCGTCAGCTCCTCGCGCATCGGCGCATGGACGCCGACCACGAACGGACTCGGGGTCCTGGGCAGTCGCCACCGATTGCAGGCCGCCATCAGACCGACGCCGCCCTCTGCCACGGCGCGAATGGCCGATCGGACAAGGTTGGACATGGGATGTGCTCTCCGGATGTGCTTGGCGGGACCATCGTGCCAACCGGTCCTATCTGGCGATAGGGTGGGATAAGGTGAGAGCGCGTCTACGACCTTCGTGCTGCAGGCGGGTAGAGAATGCGATGGGGTTGCCCGGGGTGTCGGGGCTGGCGTGGACAAAGCGAGCGCAGACCAGAAGCGGACATCGCGAACCTCGCTTAGGGTGGAAAGCGGACTTTGATCTTTGGTCCCAAAGTCGACGTTCCGCCTCCGCCTCGATCTGCCGAATACTCGCTTCTCATGACATCGAAAGCGGACGTTCGTCGCGCCATCTGGTCGCCGGAGACCGTTCTGATGAAGATTGACGCCTCGGTGGGTGCACCTTCGAAAGACCGCGTCATCCATCTCCGCTCGTTTTGGCGCGGTAAGCGTTTGGTCACGATCCAAACTGATTGTGGAATCAGACTTGTTTTACTGAGGTCCTCAATGAACGCGGTGCCTGCCAAGCGCCCACCCGGCCGAGGAAAGATCCTGGGCGTCTGCCTCCTTGGGCTGTTCTTCGTCGTGCCGCTCGCTGCCGCCTACATCCATTTCCACACCCGCATCTTCATCTTCGACGGTCTGAACGGGCCGGAGGCACCGAGCATCGTCGCGCCGGAGACGCCCGCGAACTGGCGGCAATTCTCGGCTGGCGGCGGCGCGCGCCTCGCGATCCTCCTCACCGACGAGGATTCGGGCTGGCTCGGGCTGGCGCACGGGCTGAAGAGCCTCGGCGTGCCGTTCCGGATCACGCGCAGCGCCGAGGAGGCCGTCAAGCACCGCACCGTGCTGGTCTATCCCTACATCTCCGGCCGCGTCCTGAAGCCCGACGAGCTCCGGGCGCTCGCCGCCCTGCCTCGATCGGGCGGCACCCTGATCGCGGCGAACGTGCTGGGCGGCGGGCTTAACGCGCTGTTCGGCTTCCGCGAGACCGTAGGCTCGCGGGGGCGCTTCGCGCTGACCTTCTCGGAGACGGCCCACGCCTGGCTCGGGCTGACTGAGCCGGAGGAGCAGAGCGTGCGCTTCGGCGACGCGGCCAAGAGCGCCGAGGCGCAGCTCGGCACGCAGGGCTATCTCGGCGCCTCGGAGGCGCTCGCCTCCTTCGGCGACGGCTCGGCCGCGATCACCCGGCGGCGCCTCCCCGAGGGCGGGGCGGCCTACGCGCTCGGCTTCGATCCCGGTTTCCTGCTCCTGCTCGGCCAGAACGCCCGCGGCCAGGACCTCGAGCGCGCCTACGTCAACGCTTTCGCGCCTCAGAACGACGTCGTCCTGCGCCTGATCCGCCAGATCTGGCGCGAGAGCGAGCCGCTCGCCGTGACGCTCGGCCGCGTGCCGGAGGGCAAGTCGCTCGCCGTCGTGATGACCTTCGACGTGGATTTCACGCGCTCGCTGCCCAATGCCGAGACCTACGCCGAACTCCTGAAGGAGAAGGGGGTGCGCGGCACCTTCCTGATCCAGACCAAGTACATGCGCGACCACAACGACGAGATCATGCTGAACGCCGGCACGGTCCAGCACCTGCACCGCCTCAAGGCGCTCGGGATGGAGCTCGGCAGCCACACGGTGGCACATGCGCGTGCCATGCGCCGGTTCGAGATCGGGACGGGCCGTGAGCGCTACCCCGATTACCGGCCGGTCGTGCTCGGCTGGGACGAGGCCCGGGACGGCACCGTGCTCGGCGAGTTGCGGGTGAGCAAGTTCCTGATCGAGACCCTGGTGCCGGGCGCGAAGGTGGTCAGCTTTCGCCCCGGCCACCTCGCCAACCCGCCGAGCCTCGCCCAAGCCATGGAGGCGACGGGCTACCGCTTCAGCTCGACCGTCACGGCCGGCAACGCCCTCTCGCACCTGCCCCACCGCCACACCTACGGGCGGGGCGCGAAGGCCGAGACGAACACCTTTGAGTTCCCGATCACCGTCGAGGACGAATTGCTGCCGCTCATGGGCCTGCGCATCAAGCCGTCCCTGGCGCTCGCCCGCAAGATCGGGCGCGACGGGGGGCTCTTCACGGTGCTGATCCACCCCAATATCCTCAGCCACAAGCTCGACTTCGCCCGCACTCTCATCGACGAGCTCAAGGGCGAGGCCTGGTTCGGGGCGCTGGAGGATTTCGGCGGCTGGTGGGCGGCGCGCGACGGCGTCTCCCTCGACGCCGAGCGCGGCCCTGAGGGCACCGTCCTGACGCTTGCCGCGCCGGGGCCGGTCGATCGCCTCGCCCTCGAGATCCCGGCTGGCTGGAGCCTGGAGGGCGCCGGCCCGCAGATCCGTCAGGCCGGGCGCCTCGTCGTGATCGGGCGGCTGGAGGGCAGCGCGACGCTCCGCTTTCGCCTCGACAGGGCCGGCCGCCCGGCCCAGCCGGTCGCGAGCCTGGAAGGCGCCGCGGTTGCGCCGACGACCCCAGCCGAGACCGGCTTTCCTGCCCTCAGGGGTAGCGTCGACAGGGATGCCCGTGCCCCGGCCGCGCTTCGTTGAGGCCGGGCGCAGGGCGCTCCTCCCCGGCGTCCTGGCGCTCCTGATGGGGCCGGCCCTCGCGGAGGCGCGGCCCGTCTTCCGCTCCGTCCTCGCCTGCACGGCAGCCGACGGGGGTCTCACCCTCGTCGAGACGGGGCGGATGGCCCCCGGCTGCCGCCCCGTCGCCCTGCCCGTTCCGCTGGAGAGCGTGCGCTGGACGACGCGCTTGGACCGATCGGAGCCCGTCACTCGCGACCGGATCGTGGTGGGCGGCACCGGAACGGGCGCGACCTTCGCCCCGGCGAGCGCCCGGTTCGAGCCCGCCCCCGGCCCGCCCGGCCGTCCGGCGCCGCTGATGCCGGGTCTCGGCCTCATCCCGCAGCTCGCCGCCAGGACCTTCGGCACGGAGGAGCGCGCGGTCCTGACCCGAACCGACGAGGCGGTCACCCTGGCCTGCCGCGCGGGGACGCGGCCCTCGGGCCTGATCCTCGATCCCGGCGAGCGGCGCATGCCGGACGTAGCGGACCTGCGCCTGCACTGGGCAGCCGCGGGCGACGTGGGCTTCGCGGCGGCGATCGTTGCCCGCGGGGGTTCGGCCGAGTCCGGCACGCGCATCGCTGGCGATTTCACCGCGACCGACGTGCCGGGCGAAGCTGCCCTGCGCGCCGCCCCGTTGTTCGTGGTGACCTGCCCGGAGGTCGCCGGAACGATCACCCTGAACGATCTGCGGCTCGTCGGCCGGGCGGTCGCGCCGCCGCCCGCGCGCTCGGCCTGGGCGTGGCGGCCCTCGCGCTGGCGCGACGGGCCGCAGCTTCTCCTCGACGAGGCCCGTGCGCACCGGCTGGAGCGCCTGTTCGTGACCGTCGAGGTCGCCGAGGACCACGTGACGGAGGCGGCGGGACTCGCGGCTTTCGTCGCGGCCGCGCACCGGGCCGGCATCGCGGTCGTCGCCGTCGAGGGTGATCCGGGCATGGCGCTCGCCAACGGCCGCGCCGTGGCGCTGGCCCGGCTCGCCGCGCTGTCCGCCTACCAGCACGCCGCCGCTCCGGAGGCGCGCCTCGACGGTTTGCAATACGACATCGAGCCCTATCTCCTTCCGGCCTTCGCCGCAGAGCCCGAAGCGGTCTTCCGTGGCTGGGCCGAGACGCTCGACGCGCTCACGGCGGCCAAGCCCCCCTTCCCCCTCGACCTCGTCCTGCCGTTCTGGCTCGCGGACAACCCTTCCGCGCACCTCGTCATGCCGGCGATCGCCCGGGCGGCCGCGCGCCTGACGGTGATGGCCTACCGCACGAACGCGGCCGAGGTGATGCGGGCGGCCGAGCCCCTGCTCGCCTGGGGTGCGGCCGCCTCGCTTCCCGTTCAAGTCGCGCTGGAGGCCGGTCCCTTGGGCGACGAGACCACCCGCCTCTACGCCCGCGCCGCCTCGGGCCCCCTCTGGATCGTGCCGCAGGCGGAGGGCGACGCCCTCCTCGTCCTGCTGCACCAGCCGCGCGCCGCGGCAGGCGATGCCCGCGTCTACGCCCTCGAACGCGAGAGCGTCTTTGCCGGCGCGCGCGTCAGCTTCCTCGGGGACCATGCCCGCGTCGAGGCGACGGCCGTCGAACTCGCCGCGGGTCTGTCCGCCTGGCAGAGCTTCGGGGGCCTGGCGTTCCACGGCCTCATCGACTGAACCGGCCTGCCCTGCGCGGGTCCTCGTCGCGCACGACAATGTGCGGATTCGGTCCTGGAACGAGGGGCGCATTTCACCGGTGGTTAACGGCAATCCGCGAAACCTTCCGCAACGGAGATCGCCATGGCCGCACCCCTCGTCCTCGTTGCCGACGACGACAACATCACCCGCTCCATCGTCGAGATGAAGCTGAAGAGCCGCGGCTACCGCATCGTCACCGCGGTGGACGGCGATCAGGCTTTGCACCTCATCGAGATCGAGCGCCCGGGCCTCGCCGTACTCGACGCGATGATGCCGGGCGTCGACGGATTCGAGGTGCTGCGCCGCCTCAAGGGCGATCCGGAGCTCGCCGCCATGCCGGTGGTGATGCTGACCGCGCGCAAGCTCGAGCAGGACATCGTGCGGGCGCTGGACACGGGCGCCGCAGACTACCTCGTCAAGCCCTTCATCCCCGAGGAGCTGGCCTCCCGCATCGCGCGCCTGCTGCCCATCGGCCGGGTATGATGCGTGCGCTCACGATCCTCGCGCTCGCGCTCGCCGCCGACCTCACCCCGCTTGGCGCCGGGCGGGCGCTCGCCCAGGACGGGGCGGTCGCCGAGCGGCTGTACCGGGAGGGCACCGAGGCGCGGCAATCCGGGCGCGTCGACCAGGCGATCGAGAGCCTGACCCGGGCGGCCGGGCTGGCGCCGGACGATGCCGACACGCAACTCCAGCTCGGCCTCGCGCTCTTCGCCAAGCAGCGCTTCGCCGAGGCGCGGACCGCGTTCGGTCGGGCGCTCGCCATCGCTCCGACCTACGACGAGGCCCGGTTCGGGCTCGTCCGTGTCGCGCTCGCGACCCGCGACCTCGACGAGGCCGAGCGCGAGCTGAAAGTTCTGCGGCAGGGAGGCGCTGAGGCCTCGGAGCTCAAGGTGCTGCAGGGGCAGCTCGACGCCGCCCGCGCGCCCCCGCCCGCCCAGGGAACGCTTGCCCAGGAGGGACCGGCGCTGCGCGGTACCGAGGGCGGTCCGTCGCGCAGCGAGGCGCCGGCCCGCACCGAGACGCAGCGCCTGTTCCTCGAAGGCCAGGCGGCCCGCCGGGCAGGGCGCTTCGACCTGGCCGTCGAGCGGTTCAGCCAGGCCGCCGCCCTGGCGCCTGAGGATTCCGACGCGCAGGTCGAGCTCGGCCAGGCGCTGATCGCCCCCCGCCGGTTCCGCGAGGCTGGCGTCGCCTTCCGCCGCGCCCTCGAACTCGCCCCGGCCTACGGCGATGCGAGGCTCGGCCTCGCTCGCCTCGCCTTCTACGAGAAGCGGCCCGCGGAGGCCGAGCGCGAGCTCAAACTCCTGCTCGCCCGGGAGCCGAAGAACCGGGAGGCGCTGGCGCTTCGCGCCCAGATCGCCAAGGCCGCTTCCGCCCTCGAGGTCGAGGCCCAGCAGGCCGAGGCAAGGCGCGAGGCGGCCCGGATCGAGGCCGCGCGGGTTCGCGCACAGGCGGTCGTCAAGGCGAAGCTCGACGCGGCCAGCGCCCTGCGCAAGGCCGGCAAATTCTGGGAGGCGGAAGGCATCTATCGCGGCCTGCTCGCCACCCGCCCGAAGGATTCCGACCTCCTGATCGCGGCGGGCTCCGTCACCGCCTTCCAGGGCAAGACCCGCTTCACCGACGCCCGCCGGGATTTCGAGGCGGCGCTGGCCGTCGCCCCGACGGCCGACGACGCCACGATCGGCCTCGCCCGGGTCGATCTCTACGAGAACCGGCTCGACGACGCCGGGCCCCGCCTCGACCGGGTGCTGGCCAAGCAGCCTGACAACACCGAGGCGCAGGCGCTCGCCGCGCGGGTGACCCTGGCGCGGGGCGAGCCGGCGGAGGCGGAGGTCGCCTTCCGCTCGCTCTCCCTGCGTCTGCCCAAGGACACGGACATCCTCCTCGGCCTCGGCGATTCCTTGCGCGGGACCCTGCGGGATGCCGAGGCGCGCGGCATCTACGTGCAGGCGGCCGCCGCCGATCCGGCTTCCGCCGAGATCCAGGCGCGGATCGCGCAGAAGATCCGGCCGCGCTGGCGCCTCGACATCGACGGGTCCTACAGCACCCTGACCAAGGGCAATTCCGAC
Source organism: Methylobacterium iners (assembly GCF_022179305.1). Lineage (GTDB taxonomy): Bacteria > Pseudomonadota > Alphaproteobacteria > Rhizobiales > Beijerinckiaceae > Methylobacterium > Methylobacterium iners. The sequence continues at coordinate 68,635 of NZ_BPQP01000017.1, read as the reverse complement.
TGGCGGGAGGGCCGGATCAACCTCGGCTACCGGCTGAACGAGCGCACCACGCTTGCGGGCGGCGTCGAGGTCACGGAGCGCTTCGGCCGGGTCAACACCCTCATCGACGCCCGCGTCGACCACCGCTGGTCGGATGCCTGGACGAGCTACCTGCGGCTCGGCGGCGCCCCCGACGCGGATTATCGGCCGGACGTCTTCGTCGAGACCGGCGGTACCATCCGGGTCTCCCAAGGGTTCGGCACCTTCGGTGCGACCCTTCTGACTCTCGACGCCGGCTACGCCAAGTACGCCACCGCCGAGGTCGTCAGCGCGAGCCCCGGCATCACGCAATACATGCTCGGTGGCCGCCTTTGGCTCTCGGCCAAGGCGATCGGCACCCTCGCCGACGTCCAGGTGACCCAGCGCGGGATCGACGGCACCTCCTTCGTCCGCGGGCGGATCGACAAGTTCGGCGGCTACCTCGTCAAGGCCGACATCCAGGCGCGCGACGATCTCACCTTCTTCATCGGTTGGGCCGACGCGCCAGACGCCTCCGACGGCCGGGTCTTCCCGGCCCGCGCGCTTTTCGGGGGCGCGGTCTACGACATCGACGAGACCTTCAGCATCAAGGTTTCCGCCGCCCACGAGGACCGGGTGAAGTCTTACGACCGCAATAGCGTGAATGTCGGGTTGACCACGCGGTTCTGAATCGGGGCACCGCCCTTCGGCCCCGTTCACCATTTGGTGGCGCTAAGCGCAGCTTTCCGGGCGAGGCGCCGACGGCCGCGCCGGACTCGCGCGGCTTCCTTAAGTCCGCCCTGGGAGGGTGATCCCTTGAACGGGGTCGATCGTCGCCTTGCTGCTCTCGGGTATCTGGACCGTCTCACTGGGCTTCGCCGCGGTCTCGCTGGCGACGATGCTGGTGCTCATCCTGACGCGCGCCGTCAGCGGGCGCCGGGCCCGGCGGAAAGCGGAGCAGCGCGAGATGCTCCTGCTCGCCCTCCTCGGCTGGCTCGAGGACGGAGGCGCGGAGAACGGCGCCGCGATCCGGCGGTCGCTCGCCCGCGACGGCCGGCTCGCGACGGGCCTCCTGACGGAGGTCTTCGAGATCGTCAGGGGAGACGGCCAGCTCCGCCTCGCCGCTCTGGCGGAGGAAGCCGGCATCGGCGAGTGGATCCGCCGGGCGCTGCGCAAGGGACCGGTGCGCGACCGGCTCGACGCCGCGGAGGCGCTGATCTGGTTTCCCTCGCCGAAGACCACCGAGGCCCTGCGCCTGGCGGTCTCGGACGTGCAGGACGACGTCAGCTTCGCCGCGGCCGCCACGCTCGCGGGCTTCGGCAGCGAGCTCACCCTCGACGAGCGCCTGCTGGAGCGGCTGGGCCGCTTCGGCAGCTCGCGGCGCATCGAACTCGTCCTCAACCGTTTCGCCGCGCAGCGGCCCGACGCCCTCGTGGACGTCGTGCTCGACGAGGCCTTGAGCGACCGGGTCCGGACCGTGGCGCTCGACGCGGTGACGCAGACGGGACTGCCGGGCACCCTCGAGCTGCTGCTCTCCCTCGAAGCCTCGCCCTCGGCGGACATCCGCGTCGCAGTGGCGCGCAACCTCGGCACGCTCGGCCATCCCGACGGCGCGCCGACGATCGGCCGCTATCTCACCGACGATCGCTGGGAGGTGCGGTCCAAGGCCGCCGAGGCGGTGGGGCGCTTGGGGACCATCGAGCTCGGGCCGGCTTTGTGCGCGCTCCTCCTCGACGAGAACTGGTGGGTCCGCCACCGCGCTGGCGAGGCCCTGGCCAAGCTCGGCGACCTCGGCATCGAGGCCCTCAACGAGATGGCCGCGATCGCCGCGCAGACCACGCTCGGACAGACCGCCACGCACATTCTGGCCGAGCGCAACAGGAGCGCCGCATGATCATGCCATCACCCGAGATCATCGTCGCCTCGACGCTCGATACGGTGCTCTTCATCGTGATCGCGACGGGGCTCGCCCAGAACGGGCTCTACGTGCTGCAACTCGTGCTCGCGATGCAGGAACTCGCCACCCAGCGGCCCGAGAAACGGGCCGGCCTGCTCTGGCGGCGCTACGCCGATATCAGCCCGCCGATCTCCCTCCTCGTGCCCGCCTACAACGAGGAGCTCTCCATCGTCGATTCCCTGAGCTCGATGCTTGCGCTGAACTACCCCGATTTCGAGGTCATCGCCGTCAACGACGGCTCGACCGACGGGACCCTGCAGGCGATGATCGACGGGTTCGGGCTCAAGCCCGTGATCCGGCACTATTCGGAAGCCGTGCCCCACCAACCGCTGCGCTGCGTCTACGGCTCGCCGCAGTACCCGAAGCTTGTCGTCGTCGACAAGGCGAACGGGGGCAAGTCCGACGCACTGAACGCCGGCATCACGCTGTCGCGCTTTCCGATTTTCTGCGCGGTCGACGCGGATTCGATCCTGGAGAGCGACGCGCTGCTGCGCGCGGCCCAGCCCTTCATCGACGATCCCGTCCGCACGGTGGCGGTGGGCGGCACTATCCGCATCGCCAATGGCTGCCGCATCGAGCGCGGGCGGGTGCTCTCATTCGGGCTGCCGCGCAGTCTGCTTGGGCTGTTCCAGACGGTGGAGTACCTGCGCGCCTTCCTGATGGCGCGGCTCGCCTGGAGCCGAATGCGCACACTGACCATCATCTCGGGCGCCTTCGGCCTGTTCAAGCGCCAGACCGCGATCGCGGTGGGTGGCTACAGCCACGGCACCGTCGGCGAGGACATGGAGCTCGTCGTCAAGATCCACCGCTACATGCGCGACCGGAGGCAGGATTACCGCATCACCTTCGTGCCCGAGCCCGTCTGCTGGACTGAGGCGCCCGAATCCTGGCGCGTGCTCGGCCGGCAGCGCAGCCGCTGGCAGCGCGGAGCCCTGGAGACCTTCTTCCGGCACGGCGACATGCTCTTCCGTCCGAAATACGGGCGCATCGGCGTGGTCGGCTTCGGCCACGTCCTTATCGTCGACGTCCTCGGCCCACCCATCGAGGTGCTCGGCTACCTTCTGGTGCCGATGCTGTGGTTCCTCGGCCTGCTCTCCGTCGATTACCTGCTCGCCTTCCTGGCGCTCACCTTCGTGTTCGGGATCTTCGTCAGCGTTGCCTCGCTGATACTGGAAGAGATCGAGCTGCAGCGGGTGCCCCGCATCTCGGACCTGGCGCTCTTGACCCTCGTCGCGGTCGTTGAGAATTTCGGCTACCGTCAGATCAGCAACCTCTGGCGCCTGCGCGGCCTTTGGCAGTACCTGCGCGGCCACCAGGGCTGGGGCGTGATGTCCCGGGTCGGCTTCCGGCATACCTAGAGGCACGCATACTTCGGGTCTGCTTCGCGAACCTCCTGCCCCACAGCAGACGAGCGCGAAACCACCAATCCCGGTCGTGCCTTTCTGGTTCAGCACCATGAAACCGAAGTCAGCACGCCGCTCTGACCGCCAAAGCTTGACCATTTCCTGCAGCGGACAGACCAACCCGGTAGGAGCATTCTTTCCCAGTTTAGGGCGGCGTGGGAGCGGAGTCGCAGTTTGCGGTTGGAGATGTCCGAAAGATTTTTCCAGCTCTTTTACCTTGCGTTATATTTCATACGACCAAGCTTACCTGTCGATCTCAGGCCAATCGCACCGAGCGGGTCGTGCAGATGCTGAAGGTACAGGGAGCTGCGTCAGCCGCGCTTGGTCGCCGCGACCTGCTTCGCAGCGGCGTGGGTGCCTTAGCGGCGCTTGGTGCTCCGCGCATCGTGCATGCGGCCGGGACGGGGCGTGCCCTCAAGATGAGTTATCTGTTCGACCACGACTCCCAACTCGGAGCTGGGGCGGACGAGTTCGCCCGAAGGACCAAATCCGCAACGGACGGTGCGTGGCGGATCGACCAATATCCGGGCGGCGCATTCGGTGGTGAACTCGAGATGATCGAGGCGCTCCGCAAGGGTGAGCTCGATCTCGCCTTCATCACCGGAGCTGTGTTCGCAAACGTTGCACCAGGTTTCGGCATCCTCGACCTGCCTTTTCTGTTTCGCAACGCAGCCCACGCTCACGCTGTATTAGATGGACCGATCGGCCGGACCATGCTCGACAGGTTTCGTCAGCACGACTTGGTGGCGTTAGCTTGGGGCGAGAATGGGATGCGCCATATCACCAACTCTCTCCGTCCGATCCACACGCCGGAGGACCTGCGCGGCCTCAAGATGCGCGTCCCCCAGTCGGACGTGATGTTGCGCTGCTTTCGTCAGCTCGGCGTCGATACTGCGCCCATGGCGTTCCCGGCGCTCTACGGCGCGTTGGAGTCCGGCCGCTTCGACGGTCAGGAAAACCCTATCGCGGTCATTCGGGCGGCGGAGTTTGATCGGGTGCAACAACACCTGACCTTGACCGGGCACATCTACTCCAACGCCGTCATTTTCATGTCGAAGGACGCTTGGAGCAGTCTTGGCGCGAAAGAGCGCGGCGTCTTTCTTGAGGCTGCGCATGCCGGAGGTGCGGCGTCGCGTCAGAGGGCGGGGCGCGACGATCGCGAGGGCGTCGATATCTTGCGCGCGTCCGGCATGCAGGTTGTCTCCATGGTTAATCGAGCGGCGTTCCGAGCCGCACTCGAGCCGACCTGGTCGAATTTCGCCACGGAGTTTGGCCCCGACTTGGTTTCCCGAATCGAGGCGGTTCCTACGGCGACCGGAAATCGAGGCTGACGCGTCATGATCAAACGCGTTTTCGACCGATGCTTCGACAAACGCGTCTCAGCGTATGCAGCCCAGGAATCCGACTCCCCACACTTGCCGCCCGTTGGCGCGGGGCAAGCGCCCAGGCGAGCACTGAACATGCGCTCTGCGTTCCTTGCAGGTTGCATCACCCTCGTCCTCCCCGGCCTAGCCGCGTCCGGCCATGACGTCGTCCAGGCGTGGACGGCTTGGCGTTCGGCGCAGGTCGTCACGCGCGAAACCAGGGCAGTGGCCGAAGCGATGCGTGCCTCGGCCGCCCTGATGTTGGAGCGCGGTGAACTTCAGGCTCAAGGGCTCGCCGTCACGCCGGATTTTGAGATTTTGGCCCGCGGCGCCGCCGCCACTGACCTTGCCCTGGCCCACACGCGAAGCGCCCTGCTGGAGGCGGGTGCAAGCACGGCTTTGATTAATCAAACGCAAGAGATCCTGAGCGCGACGCGTATCAGGGCGATGGAGGTGGTCAGAAATCGTGCGAGCTTCCGCGCGCCCTCCGAACAATTCGCTCGGCTGATCGAATCCCTGGACGCGGAGATGTCCCGAGCTGAGCGCGCCATTACGCTCGCAAGCCCGTCGACCGGAGTCCTGGTTGGTCTGGCGCGTGGCAGCAACGACCTCCGCGCGATTGCTGGCCGGCGTGGACAACTTCTGAGTCTGTGGACCGGTGGACAGGGTGTGTCTCCCGCCCAGAAGGACGAACTTCTGATCCTCACCGGCCGCTTGGCAGGAGCCTGGGACAGGATCCAGCGCGGCATCGCTGCTGCAAGGCCAACACCGGGCTTGGTCGAGGCGGTGAAAATCACCGAAAAGCGCTTCTTCGTCCAGGAGGAACCCTGGTATCGTGAGCTCGCCAAGACCGCAGTCGCAGGGGCGGAGCCCCCTCTCAGCCATGCGCAGTATCGCCGCTGGACCAAGATTGCGCTCGGGCTGCTCGTACCCGTGCGCGAGGCGCTGATCAGCGAGGCATCGGCGCAGGGCGAAGGCGCGGTGAGCGCGGCACTTCGCCGAATGTTAGTCAGTCTCGGGCTCGCCCTGCTCTCGGTCTGCCTTGTCATGGCGGCGGTAGTGGTGCTGCTGCGCGGCTTGGTCGACCCTGTACGCCGCATCACAGCTGCCACCGCTGCGCTCGCCAATGGCAATATTACAGCTTCCAAGCCGGTCGGCAGCCGATTGACCGAGGTCGCGGCTATGGAGGCGGCGGTCGCAGTCTTCCGCAATAACCTAGTCAGCCTTCACGAGCGTGAAACCGAACTGCGGGGAACCAATCTCCGCTTCGGAGCGGCCCTCGAAAACATGTCGCAAGGCCTCACGATGTACGACGCCCGTGAGCATTTGACGGTTTTCAATCGTCGCTTCTGTGAGATCGTCGGCCTCCCGCCCGATCGGATAAAGATCGGCATGACATTCCGTGAGGTCGTTGCCCTTTCCGTCGAGGCCGGCAACTTTCCAGGCCAAAGCGCGGAACAAGCCTATGCGGATCGGCAGGGGTTCATTTCCCGGCTTGATGCCAGCGGTCAGCATGACGAGTTGACCGGTGAACGGGCCATCGCAGTTCGTTACCAGCCCATGACCGGCGCGGGTTGGGTATCCACCTACGAAGACGTGACGGAGCGCAGAGCCGCCGAAGCATGCATCGCCCACATGGCGCATCACGATGGCCTCACGGGTTTAGCGAACCGCGTCCTTTTTCGAGAGGAGATGGATAGGGCGCTGATACGCGCCAAGCGTGGAGATTCTCTCGCGGTGCTTTGCCTTGACCTCGATCGCTTCAAGGCCGTCAACGATACGCTGGGGCACTCGGTCGGGGATACGCTGCTGAAGTCCGTTGCCGAGCGTCTTCGCGGTTGCATGCGCGACACCGACATTCTTGCGCGCCTGGGCGGCGACGAGTTCGTGATCCTACAAGTTGCTGGCGACCAGCCGGTTGGAGCGACCGCGCTCGCTCGGCGGATCATCGAGACCATCGGATCGCCGTTCGACCTCGACGGGCATCGCGTCGACATCGGGACCTCTATTGGCATCGCCGTGGCGCCGGACGATGGGATTGAAGCGGATGGTCTTCTGAAGAGCGCCGATATGGCGCTCTACCAGGCGAAGGGCGACGGTCGAGGCGCATTTCGATTCTTCGAAGCCGGCATGAACGCGAAAATGCAACTCAGGCGTGGCCTGGAAATCCATCTCCGCCAGGCGCTTGGCCGGGGTGAATTCGCCGTGCACTTTCAACCCCTCGTCGAATTGGAGGCGGGGGAGGTGTCCGGCTTCGAGGCGCTTCTGCGGTGGGATCATCCAACGCGGGGCCAAGTGCCCCCGGACCAGTTCATCCCATTGGCCGAAGAGCTCGGTCTTATCGGCTCAATCGGCGCCTGGGTGCTGCGTGAGGCTTGCGCCGCGGCCGCGGCATGGCCTGCACCGCTCAGCGTAGCCGTGAACCTGTCGCCCGTACAGTTCAGGAATCGGCAGCTCGTTCTCGACGTGGTCGGAGCCTTAGGGGCATCCGGACTGGCGCCAAGCCGGTTGGAGTTGGAGATCACCGAAACCGCGATGTTGTTCGACACGGACGCCACCCTCGCCACTTTGCGTCAGCTCAAAGAACTCGGGGTCCGCATCGCCATGGACGATTTCGGAACAGGCTATTCATCGCTGAGCTACTTGCGCAAATTCCCTTTCGACAAGATCAAGATTGATCGCACCTTCGTCCGGGACTTGAGCGTGACGGAAGGCTCCCTGGCGATCATACGCGCCGTCACGCGCTTGGCGGCTGATCTCGGCATGGTAACGACGGCCGAGGGGGTTGAGACTCATGAGCAGCTCGCGACGTTGAGAGCGCAGGGATGCACACAGGCGCAAGGTTATCTATTTAGCCAGGCAAGGCCAGCGAACGAGGCGCTTGGTTTAGTCAGGTCAATCGGGCGCTCGATGAAAGATGTAGCCTAACCTAAATTGTTTGGCAGGCTTCCGGTGAAAGCTGTGGAAGCCACTGCGCAAGTGCCGCGGTCAGATATTGACGACCGCACATTTATAGGTCCAGGTTACGTTGAAGCATCGTAGAAGACCGGGAGTTTGCAACCAGAAAGAAGATTGACTGTCATTTGGTGTGCCACAGCGTAGGGCGCTCCGCTTCGCGGACGACGGTCCAATTTTATGACTACCGGACTGCAGCATGTCTCGCCGAGATGGGTTGAAGGCGGAACGTCTGCTTCTGGGTGCAACGTCAAGGTCCGCTGGTGGCGGATTGTGTTGAAAAACTCGGCGGTGGCCACTTTGACCGCAACCGGCTCATCACGCAGAGGAATAACCATCTCTCCAAGATAAAGCTCTGTCGCTATAAACGGATCTTCAGAGATCCAGAGGAGTGTCCTGCTCCTGCTCGCTTCGTCAAATGTGCCACTTCAACGGCGTCCCGAGGTTTTCAACGCAATCGCCGCAGAACCGAAATGAACCGGACTTCTGCTATTGGTGGGGCGAGAAAGTTGAATCCGAGCCCAGAAGCGGACATTCCGCTTTGCGCCCACGCTATCACACAGACTCGCCAGGGCGTCGTCAGGTAGTGGACAATCCCGGGGGCCAGCCGAGTGTCGCGGTATTGCCAAACGCCGAAGCAGGCTCGACAAACTCTGGAGGCTGTTCAGTCAAAGAACCGGGTTGCGAATTGCACGACGCCGCACGGACTTTCCGGCAAGGTAGCAAGAGAATGACGAGCGGCATCCACCACTTCACTGGCATCACCGCCGACGTGCAGGCGAACGTCGATTTCTACGCCGGCTTTCTTGGGTTCAGGCTGGTGAAGCAGACGGGAGGCTACGCGGACGCAGAGCAGCTGCATCTCATCTACGGCGACGGGCTCGGCAGCCCGGGCTCTTTGCTGACCTTCCTCGTCTGGGAGGCAGCCGGCCGTGGCCGCACCGGGATCGGGCAGGTCTCCGAATTGGGGTTGGCGGTAGCGCCCGGTTCCATGGGTGACTGGCTCACTCGGGCCCTGACCGTCGGCATCCCGCATGAGGGGCCGTCTCGTGAGTTCGGAGAGCCGGTCCTCCGTTTGAAGGATCCGGACGGGCTGATCGTGAAGCTGGTCGGTGCCGAGATGGCAACGCCTGCTCCCCTGAACGGTGCGCCCACCCGCCTGCGCGGCGTCACGCTCTTGACCGACAGGGCCTCGGAGACAGCAGGCTTCGTGTCGCGCTTCGGCTACACTAACAGCGGGAACACCGGCATGACCCAGCGCATGATCTCCGACACCGACATCCTCGACATCCGGGAAGTCTCGGGCTTCGTGCCGTCCGTAGCGGGGGCCGGAGTACCCGATCACGTGGCTTTCCGCGCACGCGACGTCGACGCCGTTCGCTCCATGCGACTTTCGCTGGAAGGGCACGGACCGACGGAGGTTCACGACCGGAAGTACTTCCTGTCGCTCTACGTGCGCGATCCGGTCGGCATCTTGATGGAATACGCGACCGATGGGCCAGGCATGACCGTCGACGAAGCGCCCGGCGAGCTTGGCCGTACTCTATTTCTCCCGCCGCATGAGGCTGATCGCGCCGAGGATCTGAGGGCGATGCTGCCTCAATTCGCCCTTCCTGGCGAAGAACGATTTCCTGTTCGCGAACTCCCCTTCGTTCACCGCTTCAACCGGCCGAAGGAGCCCGACGGCACGACCCTCGTCTTGCTGCACGGCACCGGCGGGAACGAGGCTGATCTGATGCCGATCGCCCGCCGCATCGCCCCGCGCTCAAGTCTTTTGGGCGTGCGTGGGCGGGCGACTGAGGAGGGTACCAATCGTTGGTTCTGCCGTCTCGATGCCACGACGTTCGATCGGGCCGACATTCGCAGCGAAGCGGAAGCGTTCGCTGCCTTTGTCGAAGGCGCCGTGACGGGTTACGGGCTCAGCGCCGACAGGCTCGTTTTCCTCGGCTACTCCAACGGCGCTAACTTCCTGGCGGCATTCATTCAGTTGCATCCGGGACTCGTGCGCCGGGCAACGTTGCTACGCGGGATGCAGGCCCTGGAGAACCCGCCTGCTGCAGATCTCTCGGACACCGACGTGCTGGTGATCAGTGGACGTAACGACCCGTACGCTCGCGACGGAACAGAGTTGGCGGATGCTCTTAGGGCGCGTGGTGCCCGCGTGGATTTTAGGGCCCTCCTGACAGGCCATGAACTGACTGGCACGGACGTCACCGAGGCATCTGAATGGATTACGCGAACTCTTTCGTTGAACTAGGACCAGGTCCGTCCCAGAAACATTCGCGAGCGAGGCGCTGCTGGTCGGCTAGTGACCGATTACTCAGGCAGCGAGGCCAGAGCAGATCGAACCCTTTCGGCCAAGACTTGCCACGGATCAGGATCAGACTGCCCGCAGGCGGCCTTTCTGTACTTTAGAGGAAGAGGGAAGGCGGAAGTGGAGCCGACGCCCAGAAGCGGACGTTCGGCTTCCGACCTAACATGGTCGTAGAAGCCCTGTCTGCGCTAAGCTCAAAAGCAAACGTAAAGCGGACCGTAAAAAACTTCAGTCCGACGCAGCTGACAGATCCAAATGCCGCAAGACGCCCGCATGCATGACACGCTCACGGAAGCAAGCCTCCACAGCTTCCTCGCGGCCTTCTACGCTAAGGTTCAGCGCGATCCCCTGATTGGGCCCGTCTTTGCTCGCGTCGTCCCCGATGCTGATTGGCCCCGACACCTCGCCGTCATTCAGGACTTCTGGTCATCAGTGCTGCTGAAATCTGGCCGCTACAAGGGCAATCCGTTCGGCAAGCATCAGGTACTTGGTGAGCTCACGCCGTCCCATTTTGCTCGTTGGCTGGCTCTGTTCGAACAGACGGCCGGGGAGCTGTTTTCCGCCGACGTAGCGATGCACCTCACAGAGCGTGCGAACCGGATCGGTGACAGCTTGAAAGCGGGTCTGTTCTTCAAACCCGAAAGTCTGCGGCAAGATCGCTGAGGTCCAGCAAAATGCGCCTGCCAGCTGGTACTCGACCGCACCAGGCTGAAGAACACGGGTCGTTACCTGTGTACTGAGGCGGACAAAGTCTTGATGATGTTGGACCAAATTTACATTTGACTTTTTGCACCCCAGGCTTACGTCTCTGCCGCACCTGATCCCTCTTAGTCCGTGAGGGCCAAGAGCAGGTAATAACCCTAGATGAGCTTGCCCAGCAACGTCCACGCTGACCACCGACTTTGATCCTGCATAACGCTTTGGATCCCAGTGTCCCGTTGTCTCATGCCCATGCTGTAGAGCGCCTTCTGCGGGAACAGGGCACTCCTCACGAGATCAAAATCTACAGGGGGCAGGGTCAGGGCTTGACTGATTCAGCGCAGTTCGATGCAGCCGCTCGGGTCACACGCTTCTTTTAAAACCTACAGCTCCGCTTTAACTGAAAATGCTGTCTGTAAAGGTAGGCTTGAAAAATGCTGAGAAAGCCTGCATCTCGGCGAACATGTCGGTAGAAGAAGCTTCGGCGCGCGCCTTTATCCATCCGGTGACGGCTGACCTCCCTGCGTGGCCTAATCGAAATGGCAGGGCATGGCTGTGACGCTCGCCGGTGCTTTACCGGCCTGCGCCGGCCGGTCGGGTTAGGTCCTGCGCCAAAGGCATCTTCCGTGCGGCAAGGAGGAATGGGAGTAGGACCGCGGTGAACGCCTTAGGATGCGAATAGTTTATTCCGTGGGCAGCACCTGGGATGATGGCAAGTTGGCCGCGAGGCAGGGAGCTGGCGAGGCGCGCCACAAATGCATAGGGGACGATGTAGTCACGGGTGCCCCAGACCACGAGCGTTGGTTGCGTGACCCGGAGCACCTTCTCTGCAATGTGATTGCCGACCATACTGCGCAAAGTCAGGAGATAGCGGCTGACTCCACCACGGACGTAATCAGCGAGCGCCACCCAGGCGAGCGACCAGCGCTCGAACGGTGCGATGGCGAAAAACCCGACGATTTGCCGGATGAGGCCGCGGGCCTCAGGGTCCGGCGTGGGCCCTTGCAACACCAAGCGATCGACGAGTTGCGGGTGAACGAGAGCCAATTCAACCAACACCTCGCAGCCAAGCGAATTGCCGATGAAGGCTGCTTGCTTTAACCCGACCACCCGCATCCAGGCAGCCAGCCCATCGGCGAGCTCGCGAACCGTGAGCGCTCGGCAAGGCTTGTCGCTCAGACCGAAGCCAGGGAGGTCGGGAGCGTAGACCCTGAAGTAAGGGGCGAGATGCTTCGCGAGGGGGATCATGTAACGGCTCGACATCCCGAGCCCGTGAACCAGGATTATGGGCAGGCGGTCATCCGGGAAAGAGCCGACCGAGACTCTGGCATGCATCATCCTACCGCTAACGCGGCTGTGCGTCGCTGCAAGCTGTCCAAGACGTGTGCTGCGGTCCTCGCTGGCCCGCCGCCTAGCTAAGGAAGCAGCCAGGCCTAGGCCGGCCAGGATGCCGCCAGCCGCCACAACGATCCACCGCAGGGACACAGTCATCTTCCGTTTCAACCATAGCCAGTCATGATCTGCGTGCCGAGAAGAACTAGTCTCACGAAACGCAATCGCTTCTTTCTGTTCCTCAGCGCGAGCGAGAAAAGCAGCGTTTGTAGCGTTCGAGCGCACGACGACTGACTGGCCAGGAGAAGCTCGACGCTGCAACGTTCTGCACTGCGTGGTGTGTCGGTCTGCAGCAACACCGCAGCCAAGCAAGCGTTCACGCTGTGGTGAACGACAGCGTTGTCCAAGGTGAATGCTGGCAGACAGCTTGATTCCATGAAGGTTCTGGCAGATTGCGTATCTACGATCCCTAGGCGAGACGCGCAAATGTCAGACACCGCACAAGCTCAACCCCTCGATCAGGCCAAACAGACCAACTCCATCGAACTCACCGCCGAGATCGTCTGTGCGTTCGTGGCCAACAACCCAGTGCCGGCCGCGGGCTTGGCAGACCTCCTCCAATCCGTGCACCAGGCCCTCCTCGGCCTCGGCCAGCCCAGTGCTGCGGTTCAAGACGCGGCGACGAAGGCCACGCCTGCGCAGGTGAAGAAGTCAATCACCGATGAGGGGCTGATCAGCTTCGAGGATGGCAGAGCTTACAAGACGCTCAAGCGCCACCTCTCGGGACGGGGGCTGACGCCTGAGAGCTACCGGGCCAAGTATGGCCTTCCAGCCGATTACCCAATGACGGCTGCCGCCTACTCGGCGCAGCGGTCGGCACTCGCGCGCGACCTGGGTCTGGGACAGCAGCGCCGCAAGACGCAGCCGAAGGCTGCGGAGGTGACCGAGACGCTTGCCGAAGCGCCCAAGGCCCGTCGCGGCCGGCCTGCCTCGTCATCGACGGCGAAGACTCCCGGAAAGGGACGTGGCAAGAAGATTGAGGCCGCCGTCGCCGCCGAGTAAGGCGAGCGCGGTCGATCACATCAACATGTCTACGAGCGGCCGTGTCGACGCGCTTGGCCGCTCACTCTCGCTTCTGAAGTCCCCGTCCGCAATTACCGATCGCTCCTGAACCAAGTGTGATCTAGCGCCGGCGTCGACGGGCGCTGACCCATGTTGGTGTCTCTGTCCAAGCCGTTTGGTTCAAGAAAGTGGATTGAGGTAGGGCTGCTGAAAAACGCCGCGCCAATCCGCGCCGTGCCCGCACTCGGATGATCGATCAACAGAGTTTTCCGTGACCAATTCCCGCCGCATCACGCTCTACCACGCGCCACGCACCCGCTCATCCGGTGTTCTAACCCTTCTAAGGTGTGTCGTCGCTTGCACCACGGTGCGCGCGCAGGAGCCATCTAGAGCAAGGGTGAACAGGGGCGTACGGCGGATCAGATGCGGTCGTGACGCTGGATCCACATGAAGGCAGCCGTTCCCCCCCATGAAAACCGGTCCTAGCACTGTTTAAACGTAGATTGCTTCCCAGAAGTCCCAAGCGTCGGCGGTTGCGCGCATTTCCTGCAAGCTCCTGCGTATGGTGAGGACGGGGACAGGCATGTCGGTGCGATTGCGTCATGGAAGCCGAACGTTGACCAATCTCTGAAGAAGATTGGTTTCCTTCGCTGATGTTGCCGTCCGCGATCCGCAAATTAGCCGCAGCTTCAGACGATCGGCAGTAGCCTTAGGAAACAGGGTGTTAGCACACACTCGGAAATATCGAATATTGTAAGTTAGGATGACCTATGTGGGCTCTGGTGAAACCCTTCCTTCTAGGCCTGATTGCGTTTTGGATAAGCCCCTATTGGAAGCTGGCGAAAAAGCAAAGCAAACCCGGCGTTCTTAGCGAAACGATGGGCGAGCTTTTCCTATTAGCTTGCCTTATTTTCGCATTGTATAATCTCTATAGATTGACAAGCTTCGGGCTAGTTTACAGCATCGCAGGTGATGATGCCGGCTGGATAGCTTTTGATGAACATCCGGTTGCGTTTGTATTCTTCGCAGTGTTTTACAGCCTGCCGTTCCTGATCCCTTTTCTTATTCTTGTTAGTCGCTTCTTATGGAAAGATCGTATGAGCCGGACAGAATTTAAGGCCATATCAGACAAGTTCAGGCCCTAAAAGAAATTGAACAGGCGAGTTTTCGACCTGACAGCGGCGCGGCTTGCCATCTATCGTGGCGACGAATGCAATCTGCCCACGAAGAATATCCTTTCTTTGGTAAAGTGTTAAGATGGTTGCTGCCATCGCTAGCATAGTCTGCATCCGCACTTCGTCTCGATAGGAGCAGACGGCAAAGGCTCTCTAGAGCATACCCATCATGCAGATGACGCCAGCATCAAGGTCGAGAATTAGGCCAACCTCGGCGTCAAGGAGCGGAATGAACCAACGAAAGCTTCCCATATCAGTGACTTGGGCACATGCAGAATTAAAAGGGTGGCGCTATGAAGAAGCTCGTCGAAGCTTTTCATCTTTCATTCTTATACCACACTATGATTAACGTCTTTGCTTGTCTTTTTTTGACGTCCTTTGCGGCATTTTTGAAGCCAACTACCTTTAAGTATGTCGTATTCACAGAGGCGGTTTATGCTGTTACGTTCTTGTACTACTTTTTTGTGTACAGAAGGATTGTTCTGGCGACCGATCCAGCGCTCATTTCAGATATCAACAATAGTAGATTGCAAATTCTGCTCGTCTTGAACTCGATCGCCTATCTGATCGCACCTTTCTTCTTCGACCTAAATTCGGCCTTTCTGATAAAGGACTCCGTGCTCCATATATTTTTATTGCCGTGCGCCTTTACTATACCCCACCTTTGTATATTCATCGCATCAAAGATATACCAAAGAAGGGCTGCCGCCATCTAGGTCCTGCTAGGGCCTGTCGTCACCTAAACGGATTGGGTGTGCTTGCGTTTTATCCCTCCTGAGGAAGGAGGGGCGATGCTGAGCGACGCGCAATGGTCTGAATTGGAGCCGCTGATTGAGGCGTGCCGGCCCAAGGCCAAGACGCCGCCCCAGGATCTCCGCCGCACGCTCTCGGCGATCCTTTGGCGGCATCAGAACGGGGCCAAGTGGCGGGCCATTCCAAAGGACCTGTGTCCGTGGTGGCGGGCCGCCCAGATCTTCATTCGCTGGTCCCGTGCCGGAGTCTGGGAACGGCTCCTCAGCCTCGTCCAGGAGCGGGGCGTCCAGCTCGGAATGGTGTTTTTCGACGGCACGAACGTGCGCGCACACCAGAAGGCGGCCGGGGCCGCCAAAAGGGGGGATCTGCAGCCGAGCGAGACGCTCGTGAAGCTCTTGGCCGATCACGTGGCGGCTATGGCACTAAGGCGTGCGTGATCGCGGACGGGCTGGGCCGCGCCATCGCCTTCCGGCTGGCATCAGGTCAGGCTCATGAACTGCCTCACGCAGTTCCGCTACTCGACCAGTTGCCAAGCATGCCCAAGTGGGTCGTCGGTGACCGCGGCTGCACCAGCCATGCCCTTCGCGAGCACATCTGGGATATGGGCGCTCGGCCAGCGATCCCGCCTCAGCGTCACGAGGCATCCGTGGCCTGCCCGAACTGGATCTACAACAACCGCAATCAGGTCGAGCGTCTTTAGGCGAGGCTTAAGGAATGGCGCGCAGTTGCAACGCGCTACGAGAAGACGGCCTGCAGCTTCGTCGGTATCCTTTGCCTTGCCGCAACCATCGACTGGCTCAAGCGATACAGGACCCGACCCTTGCTCTGTTCGAAGACATAATCTGGTAACGATAGCATGTATTTGTATATTTCGAGGGGAGCGCAATGATCAAAACACTAATATCGGTTGCGGCGATAGGAGTTGGCGGAATATTATACTTGTTATTTTTCGATGACATCTCGCGGGATGACATAAAATTTACAGATCTTCTACTAGCAAATATCGACAAACCAACGAATTTTTCTCAGATTAAACCTGATGAATGGGACTTAGTATGTTACATAGATGATTACTCTTTTGCCTCTGATGTTCTCGCGCGTGAACTACCAAAAGATGCTGCACAGCTTAAATTCTTCCCAAACAATCGCTATGTCGATGAAGGGAGATTGGGAATCGTATTTGTCAATAAATCGAAGAAGTCAGCTCAAGTGTTTTTAATTGATAATCAAAAGATCTATCGTATGGAAGGACCTCGATGTTCTTATAGGGCGTCTGCGAATTTTTTGATTTCCAAGGTGTTCGCTCCAAATGGAGATTATATAAATCTCGCAATAATACCCTAGCACGGGTGATATGTTATCAACTTATATTCTAAAAAGCGCTGGGACGAGCCAATATAACGCACAAGCATTATCATCGCGCCTTCCCGTTGGGCGACGTGTTCGAGATAGAGATCGGAGCATCGCATCCACACGATTTTTCAAGTAGGTCAGTCGGGGCCGCCGCGAGCGTCCCTCGCCGTCCGCGGCGCTGTGACTGCCTTCGGTGCGGTCTGGTGATGGCTAGTAGATCGCGGTTTTGTTGGTATCTCGCCCGCCAGACGACCTGCCATAAGAGCTATCACGCAGTCTGACGACGTCCTCTGCCTCGCTCCCGCTCCCGGCCACCCCAAGCGACGACAGGCTCTAGAGGAGCTTGGGGCTGACTACGAGCTACGCACGCTCGACATGAAGGCCGGTGAACAGTGGGCGCCCGCCTTCCTGTCCATTAATCCGCTCGGGAAGGTGCCGGCGATCGAACACGGCGATGTCGTCGTCACCGAGCAGGCGGCCATCTTCATCTATCTCGCTGACCTCTATCCCGAGGCGAAACTCGCCCCGGCGCTCGGCGACCCTCTGCGCGGTTGCTACTTGCGCTGGCTTGTTCTCTACGGTTCCTCCTTCGAGCCTGCGGTCGTCGATCAAGCCATGAAGCGCGGTCCGGGACCTCAGTCGATGTCGCCATACGGCAGCTACGACGCATTGATGGACCTGCTAACATCGCAAGTCCGAAAGGGACCCTACCTGTTCGGCAAACGGTTTACGGCTGCAGACGTCCTGTGGGCCACAGCGCTCGGCTGGACCATGAACCTCAAGCTCGTACCGTCGAAGCTCGAGCTGCTGCGATATGTCGAACGCTTCCGGACGCGCTCCGCAGTTGCCCGCGCGGAAGCGATTGACGAGTCGCTCAGCAGACGGCTTGAGAGCGATTACGAAACCCGCACAGGCTAGGGAGCGAGCAGGTTTCTGCGCGGCAAGTTGTCCAAGCAGAACCAGAAAGCATGAAGGCCGCGTTCGTTTCCGTGAAAATTATAAATCCGCAATCGCCTCCCGGGGGCTTTCCTAGTTGCTGCCTTCGTTCCGCCGAAAACATCTTACCGGTAGTTGACACCGCGGTGCATGGTGCAGCCCCGAACTCTGCGACGGCACCTCGCATTGTAACCGCATGATAAAGGCGTCGAACAAAGCGTTGAATTCAGAATCGGCCTTGATCGTTGAAATCGAGGCACTGATCGCCCTTAACCTCATCAACCTTCTCAAAGATATCAAACATCACGTGCATGGGCCTGCAGCGAAGTCCGTACAAGCCAAGGCATTCGCTTCCGCAACGCAGCCCGACCTCGCCTTCATCGACATGAACTTGCCCGGTGCTTGAAGTTAGCGTTCGCGCCGGTAGTGCATGGCGACCGCACCATTGCGGAGCGGCTTGGCCGAAACCAGCTTGAGCCGTCGCGTAAGAGGCAGCCCGCCCTGGTACAGGGTCGGGCCGTGGCCAGCGATCCTGGGATGGATGAGGAACTGGTACTCGTCGATCAGATCCAGCCGGTCCAGTTCGGTCGCGAGTTTACCGCTACCAAGGAGGACGCCCGCAGGAGTCGCGTCTTTGAGCCTCTGCACGCCTGTTCGCAGATCGTCAGCGATGTGGTGGCTGTTGCCCCAAGGGAAGTGCCTTCGCGTCCTCGACACCACGTATTTCGGCTTAGCCTCCAGCTTAATCGCCCACTCGCGTATTGCCGGCGGCGCCTCCACGTCGCCGCGAGCGACGGCCGGCCAGTAGCTCTCCATCATCTCGTAGGTGCTTCGGCCCCACAGCATCGCCCCGCCCGCGTCCATCAGGTGGGTGAAGAACACGTGCGTCTCGTCGTCAGCGATCCCCTCCTGGTGGTCGACGCAACCGTCCAGGGTGACATTCAAGCCGAAGGTCAAGCGTCCCATGCGGCCAGCCTATGCTATACGCTCAAAAAGACGGAAGGCTCTTGCTGGCAATGGATGTTCCATTTCCGCGTTAGGTCGGACGCAGCCGTCTAGCCCACTTGAGCCCAGTGTCGGCCGAAGGCGCAGAGCCGCAACCGACCAGCGTCTTGCTTGTGTGGATTCGCCCTGCAAGCGTGAGCGTGACATGCGTCTTCGCATGGACGAGGACTGAGCGCCTGTCACGGTCACGGCTCGATCTCCTCGGGGGCGCGCAATCACGCCTGCGCGAGGGCTAGGTCCTGTTGCAGCTCTACAGGTGCTAAGGCTTGTTTCCAGCTTCGGAAGCTTTGCTACAGCGACGATATGAGATGCATCACGTGCATCGGTTGGAAGCTGGGAAAATCTGCCATCGCTTTGATCGGAGACGATCCTTTTCACGTTGCATTGCAACATGGGGATTAGTGTTTCACTGTATGGTTAAAAAAGTAACATACGTAGGTATTTTACATATGGGAGATCTTGGTTTCTCACATCGACAATTTTTTGGTTGCAATACATATCTCTCCCATCGTGAGGGGTCATGCTAACAACTAGCAACCAATTGAAAGCAGCTCGTGCGTTGGTCGGCTTGGGACAAGTTGCGCTTGCCGAACGTGCCTCAGTCAACGTCAACACTATCCGCAAGATGGAGTCTGGCGGTTCCGGTCCTCTACCGGGCCTCTTTGCGAAAGTGCAAGCTGTTCAGCGTGCACTTGAGGAAGCGGGCGTAGAGTTTGTCGCCGGCGACCAGCCTGGCGTCAGACTCCGCAGTAACCACCATCAAGTACGAGAGACCCTTCATAGAAGGTCAAACCATGTTTGACTTTACGACGTAAGACGCGCCGTCGCCTCTCATGGGTGACTAGCAAAACTGTGTTGTAACTCGCTGTTTTAATCCAGATCGATGCATTGCAGCAGGACAGGTTAATTTCTGGTCCCTCGCATTCACTGATCATCTTTGCGGTGCCGCGCAATCTCGATCGTCAGCCATCACACAGACTGAATGATCGTCAATTTACCCTTTCAAATCCCCCTTGTTTTCTGCAGCGGCGATCCGCTCCCAGGACCGGCGCCGGCGGAACCTGAAAGTTGATCGGCTGCGGTCCTTCTCGGCGCAAAACTGGACGATCAACCCCACGGATTCACCGCGCATCGCCATGCTGCGTGCCGAGATCAGGAGCGCGAGGCGCTCGCCGTTTCGGTCGCTCAGCGCTGTGCCTGTGAACGTCAGGGGGTCGAAGGTGGCGCTCGGCGCTCGTTGGCGAACGTGAACAGCGTGTTGACGCGCCGTGCGTAGATGCCCGCCGTCGGCTTGGCTCGGAAGGCCGCCTTGAGCCAGGGGCCGACGACCGTGTAGATCCAGCCGGGCCGCGGTGGCTCAGGTCCTGAGGGGTGCTGCGCCATCTCCGTCCTGCGGTGGCGTGATGCGACGCGCCTCGCGCGCCTCGACAAGGATCCGCTCGACTTCGGGCTCGCTCACGTCGAGCAGCTGCGCGATGTCGGCCGTGTTGTCGCCGGCCGACCATGCGCGCAGCACGACGGCGTGCATCGTGGGAGCGGGTGACGTGAAGGCCTGCATGGTCCAATCCTGCTTCAGGGTGCTGAGATACCGAGACGCGGCGCAATAACCCGGATCGCGCGGTCTCTCCAATGTCCATCCGACCATTTGGATGTGCTCCTGTTTTGGGATTAGCTGTTCCGTGTTGGTTGAGGCTTGGCTAACCTCTCAGCCCCACTCTCTGCGCGAGCCAAGTTGCGTATCGGCTCCGTCGTGATCTCTCACACGAGCGCCCCGCCTGCCCACAATCAGACCGGGCGGCGGGGCGCTTGGGCTGGCCGCCAGACGCCATGCAGACCAAGTTGCACGTCAGCTCCACCGCCGCCGTTGTGCCCCCATGAGCAAGGCGGACTTTCCCCATGATGGAGTTCGCACGCTGGTTTTCACTGTCTCTTAACCCTGACGCCTCATCGCATCCGGCCCGCTTCAGCGTCCGGATCGCATGTCAGACTCACCCGCCTTCTTAACTGCACATCCCGAAGTCGCAGCTTGGCGACACACCTTCCTCTCGCTGAAGCCAGGCGTGCCGCCCTGCCCCGGTCTTGCGGGGGCGAAGTGGCAGGCGGTGCATGCCGCCGCGGTGGCGTTCCTCGACCATTACGCGGAGGAGGCCGCAGGCTACGGCTGGACGACGCTGGAGCTGTTCGGAGTGCACCCAACGCTCGGGGTCCTGCGTTCCGACTATTGCGGTGCTCTGGTCCTGAGCGGCGAGACAGCGTCCGGGATTGAACCGGACCGCATTCTATTTCAGCGGACCCACTACCGCCGCAATGTCCCTGGCCAGCCAACCGATGGCGTTGCACTCTGGGCTTTCAAGGGCGGAAGATGGCTGTAGCCTCCTGTCAGTGCCCGAAGTCACAGTTTGGCGTCTCCATACCGCGAAGCGAGTTATGACGAAGGCATCCGAGTGGCGTGACACCCGCAACGCGCAAGCGACAGCCAGACTTGCGCGTGCCCTGCCCCCGATCTTTCCAGCGCCGGTCCTGCAGCACGCCCTTGCAAGACCGCTGATCCCGCCGACCCCGCGCCTTGCGGTCGAGAGCTACTGGCGCACGCACATCCTGCGCGCTGACCGCCTTGCAAGAGCCTTGGCAGCCCGCTCAGGCTCGCCCGAGGGTTGGAGGTGGCGCCTTGGCAACGAGAAGGGGACCGGTCTCGCCTCCACCTTCCGCATGCCACCCTCACCCTATCGGGAACCAGCTCACACTCATGGCCGGGGTCACTGCTGCATCTGCGGGCAGCCCGTGTACCGATTCGGCTGGCACAAGGATCTCTGGGCTAGCAGTAAGCCGAACACGAACGCGCGCTGGCATGCGGCCTGCGTTGCGGCCTGGAAGCTCTGGGTGGCGCCGAGCGAGCACGTACGGACCCTGAAGGCGCACCAGCGGCACCGTTGCTCCTCCTCAGGCAAGCGACTGCTCCGGACGGCGGAAGTCGACCACCGGGTGCCACTCTACCAAGTCTGGCGGGAACATCGCGATGAGCCTTGGCCGCTGCTGCTTGGCTATTGGGGCGCTCCCAATCTGCAGGTCGTCAACCGGGTCGTGCATGTCACGAAATGTGGGGCGGAGGCTAAGGAACGCTCCGAGGCTCGACAGGTCCTCGCCAGAGCTCCGCTCGAAGGAGTTGTTCGAACGCGATGATCCGTCCTGGCGTCGACCGGATCATCCCGCCTGCTTCCGAGTTGACGGCGGGGTTCGCCTCACCTCCGGCACGATCGTCGCTTTGTGCTATCGGAATCGCCATGAACACAGCGCCTCGCAGGTCTGCCAACAGCCCAGTATCGATCATCGTCACAGCGGTTTTGGTCGGAGTTCTCTCGCTCGTCGGAATCCTCGGCTGGAAGTGGTACAGCTATGTCACTGCGGGAGCGTCTCCCTACGATGAGATCGGGATTGAGGTGAACACCCGTTTGCCGGGGCCGTTACGCGAGTGGGGTTGCGCGCGCATCAAGGAACGCTTCCCGCGATCAGTCCCGCCCTACGGGTGCGAACCGGGACAACGCTGACGCAGACCATTTCGGCTTTGCTGGGCGCGTGTCGCCAGCCGGATGAACTCGACGTGTTACCTGAACGGGATCGAAGGGATTACGACCGATCAGACGTCTGACGCTCGATCGCAGATCGCGAAGCTCTTTGCGAACACTGAAGCCGGGAGGCAGATGGCCGTCGATCCTGGTATCTGCGATCGCCCAAAAGGCCGGTCCTACGCTCGTCTTCTCCGCCACGATCAGGAACTGCGTGTCGCCGTTGGACCTCATCCTGATCGCGGCTGTCACCTCTTTCTCCTCACCGTCGCCCTGGACGACGTTCTGAATGACCGTCAGCCCATGACCCGCTGCTGCCAGCCAATCGGCTTTCCCCGCGTCAGGGCCAGGAAGACAATGAACTCGGTGAGGTTCTCCGAATAAAGCAGCGATCCAGACGCGAAGGTCCGCCCAGTCTAATCGAAGGCCGCGAGCCAGGCCTCGGGTGCGAGGTAGGTGTCGGGAAGTTCGCTGAGGAGAGCTTGATTAGAAGTGAAGCGGACCAGAAGCCGACGAACCCGCCGCGGCGCAAGCTGGGCGGGTTATCGCGCAAGCGGAGGAAGACCGAAGTCGCTGAGCAATGTCCTCCTCTGGCAGCATCTCGACCGGCGGGATGTCCTCGCCGAGTCAAAGATCCGCGAGATCAGGATCGCCGCGCAGGCCGTCACTTTGGTCTCGTTGCGCACCAACATCGTAAACGCCTGCCGTTCGCCATCTTTTGGGGATCTCGTCCTTTGCGAGGGCGGGCAGCATGACCTCGCTTCTTTGCGAATGCCATTATGGCCGACGCACTCACTCTCGACTTCGTCACGCACGAGCGTCAAGTCATGAACATTGAAGAGGTAGTGGTCCACATGCCTCCCTGCGCGCAAACGGGCGGGAGCACACTGGTCTCACATGGGTGGTGTGCTGAGGGTTGTGACCGGGACGGGGTCACCTTAGCCCCGAGATCCGCAGCGGCAAGAACAAAAGTTGAGTGCGCGAGAGCCTCGGCCTGCGCCACCCCCACAATCGCCTGCATGTGCAACTGGTGTGGTCGAGGAGAGAAAAAGCCCGGCGCGTCAGAGAGACGGCCGGGCTGATCTTAGTTTCAGTTGGCCTCGCTGATGCTGATCGGGGGAAAGAACCAGCGAGATCCAAACCGACTGCTTGCGGAAGCAGCCCAGCGATCCTGCTACGCACCAGCAAGCCACACAATCGCGAATCTGCAACTATGCGCACGGAAAATGCCCGCCGCGGAACGAGCCGAGTGGGCACGAATATGGGTGCTAGAAGGCGCTAAGGACCTTTATTCAGCAGATGCCGAAAGTCCTCAAGGGCTTACTTCGGGACGAGTAGGGCGATGTCCCGACCATCCGGCGCCTGAAAACGCACCACGATCGTATCGCCGCCATTGATCGAAGCTATGCGCGTGAATGAGCGCACAGAAAGCACCACCGGTCGCATAGTGTCCGGCACGAGCAGGCTCCAAAAGGCGCGATTCCGCACCCCCATTTTTTTTAGCGACATCACCCGAACTCATGATTGAACGCAGCCCAGCTTTGCGCACTTACACACTAAATGCTCGCGGACCGTATTACGCCTGCGGTTCGCGAAGTAGCTGATGGCTTATCAAGCCCCGGCACGAGAAGCGACGAGCAGCCCTGACTTTGGAATCCCAGACAACGCATTGTTCCTCTGCGAGATCGCGATAGCATCGCGATATGGCTGGCCTTACGGGCGTTTTCTCCCAAGACTTGGGCCGCTTTTTCAGGCAACCATTTTTCTTGGTTGCAGGAGCATAGCTGCCATGCGCAAAGGCCATTCTTGTTCCGAACTTCAATCCTTCCGGATTGCACGGCAAAGCCCGCTAACTCATGAGCCGGGCGGGCTTCCTGTTGATCTGCCAGCGTGTAACCTGGTTACCGGCGGGACCAGACGTGGATCTCAGGAAAGCGTAGGTACGATCCAGAGCAGGCGGGTGACATTCAGAACGGCACGCGAGCCACGATCTCAAACTCGATTGATGATTGGATTATCACGGTAGAGAGCGTTAGGCCGCGACCCCGCCACGCTGGTCGAATTGCGACAACGACAAGGTTGCCTGCACTTGCGACCAACGGCTCATGAATGCTTCCACGATCCTGGGATCAAAGTGAGCCCCGGCGTTTTCCATCAAATGAGCCTGCGCCTTCTCCGGTGACCAAGCCTTTTTGTAGGGCCGTTCCGTCGTAAGCGCGTCGAAAACGTCAGCGACGGCCACCATCCTGCCGGACAGCGGGATGGCTTCTTCCTTCAGACCGTATGGGTATCCTTTGCCGTCCCAGCGCTCGTGGTGACTCGCTGCGATCTCGGCAGCAAGCCGCATCACAGGTGAGGCGCCTCCCCCCAAGATGCGCTGGCCCCGTGCGGCGTGCTGCTCCATTTCCGCGCGCTCTTCAGGGGTGAGAGGGCCGGGCTTGAGCAGAATGGCATCCGGGATCGCGATCTTCCCGACATCGTGCATGGCGGCGGCCAAGCTGAAGAGCCGGCATTCTGTGGGAGCGAGACCGAGAGCCTCCGCAATCAACCCCGTGTAGGTTGAAACCCTGGCGATATGATCGCCCGTTTCCGTATCCCGGTTCTCGGCTGCCCGCATCAACGTCGAGACGATCTCGCGCTCGCGTTCTTCAACCAGCGCCACAGCTGCGGCGACTTCGCGCGCGAGCTGTGCCGCATGCTGCTGCTCCACGCGGTGAGCAACTGATAGTGCAAGGAGGTTTGTGACGCGAGCCCGGATCTCGAAGGGGTCCACGGGCTTCCCAAGGAAATCGGTCGCGCCAGCCTCCAGCGCCTCACGGCGCAGGCTGCGTTCGTTGAAGGAGGTCACCATAACGGTCGGAACGTTCGCGAGGTCTGGAATGCGCCGCACCGCTCGTATGAAGTCAATGCCGTTCATGCCCGGCATCTCGTAGTCCGTGACGACGATGCCGATCTCGGCAGCGTGGGACTCTGCAAAAGCAAGCGCCTCGACCGGCAGGGTGAAGTCACGCGGTGTACATCCAGCGAGGGGCTGCAAGGCGGCAACCATCAGCAGGTTGTTCATCTCATCGTCGTCGAGGACAAGAGCCAGCATTTAGACATCTTCCCCGGCTTGTTGGACCTTCAAGCGCCTGCGGCTTCTTCGCAGAGAGTCCGTGGATCAGCGGGTTGAGTTTTGTGCCCTAGGTATTGCCAAAGCCTGAATCTCTCCCGGCCTTTTGTAACCAGCGCTGCGGGATCGAACTTTCCAAGAAATACAAGTCTGGCTCAGATCTGGGAACGTCGGCGATGCTTTGCGCAATCAATGCTGACGAAAAAGCCCGCCGCGGCGGGTGCCGGGCAGGCTGGCCGAAGGAGGCGACGTCTACCTTCGCATCGAGGCCCAGGAGCTGGTTGTCACAGCCCGTTTGGAAGACCGCATCGAGCGCTGGTCGTCGTTGGCTGCGAGAAAACCCGCAAGAACACGCGATGGTGTTGTGTGAACGATCCGGAACGTCTTCGGCATCGGTCCACATCCGATGCAAACCGCATAATCCCATCGCTTCCAGATGAAGGTATTACGAGCGTCCGTTGCTCGTTGGCGAGCCTGACCTGCCTCGATCAGACGTTTGATCTCCGCGGCTTTCTCATCGCTCGTAGCGATGGTTTTTTCTGAGGTCCCGGGACGTGACTGAGGCTTTCCTTGAGCCTGAGCGAGCGAGCCTTGCGCGCAAAGCACGACGATTAGTGGCGCAAAAATGCGCATGTGAGGCTCCTGAGATTTCAGTGAGCACTCCCCTCGTACAGCTTGATACGCTGCCACTTGAGAGAAAGTTTCAGCTGTGGGCCGCACGGAAATGGCTCATACAACCGTATGTATGAAAAAGCCCGCCGCGGCGTGTGCCGGGCGGGTTCAAGGTTGCGGAAGTGTCAGTGAACTTCCATCGCCGTCCATGAAGCAGGTGCTTGGCCGGAACAACGTGACAAAACCCCGCTCGGCGGACGCCGGCGGGGCTGCGACGCGCCATGGAAGATCAGTACGAGCGCTACTGAGATCCGCTGCCACCACCGCCACTGCTATTCGGGATTGCCTGCTCGGGCTTGTTGGCGTTGCCGCCGGAAGCAGAATTAGTCGTAGCGGTGTCAGCGCCGGTCGCACCGCGAGAGATGGCGGTATTGCTGCTATTGCCAGTGCTGTTCGGCTCACGCTGGATGACAGTCCCGTCGCTTCCAGGTTGGCGTGCCGCACCGGTTTGAGCTAGCGCCGGCAGTGTGGCGAACAGAGCGGCGCTGATAAGAATGATGTTCTTCACAGGAGCACCTCTGGTTGGACCCTCGGACATACCGTTGGCCGCTACACGAGCAGAGATAAGCTTCCTTCTGCACCAATTGTTTCCAAACATGGGTGTTTTCTTTTGAGGAGATCAGGCACGGATAATCCCGCCGCGGCGTGCGCCGGGCGGGGCCGTATGCGACGGTCGTCTTCCGCAGCAATCTCGGAACGAGAGCTGGGTTACAGTCCAGTCAAGCTGCTCGATGACGCACTCTCAATTTGGTTTTCGGCGTTACCATAGCAGTCGCAATCACGGCCTCGTCCCGAGCAAGGCGCAAAGCTCGCTGGCGAGAGAGGTTAATCTCCATGACCTCCTGCTTTGCGTCATGGTCCGCCCAGGCTGACGCCCCCGCAATGTTGCGTTCTTTCTGTTTGGCAGCCCTTGTCTCAGATCGATCGCGGGCACCACTGTCCTTGAGGTCGTGCATGTGCTGAGCCGCTTTCGTTCAGGAGGTTAACCACCATAAGTAGCGCTTTGGAGCAGAATTGTAACCTCCAGACGACTGGTGACCATGCAGGGGACGCAGCTCTCCATGGGAACGGTGACGCTCATGCATCCTGGATTGGCTCATTCAGTCGTGTTGCACGTTGCCCTTGGCCCAACTGGATGGAGACTCACTATGGCCCCCATGAAAATACTTGCTCGCGTTCTGACCGATGACGTGGAGGGCGGCTATCAAATCACCTTGGAAACAGACGACGGTCAGGTTGTTCGCGTGTTCGCGACCGAGAACCAGCTGAGCGATTTGGCCGACGATATCGACGAGCTGCTTAGCGACGAGGATGAGGACAAAACCGCCAAGGGCGCTGAGGAGACCACGGAGGAGCAGCCCTCCTGAAGGTAAGATGCCGATCCTGCTCGCGCGGCCGGCGAGAGCATGAAACGCCGCTTCACCAAGGAGGGCCCGTCGCTCATGGTTGAGCCTGCCATCATCGTCATGTGCGTGATTGTCCTGATAGCTGGTTCGGTTTCGGGCTCGCGTTCGTAAGCGTTTCAGCAACTCCGATAGCGAACGGTTCAGGCTTCTGCTTCAAGCCGTCGAACCAACCGCCTTCCAGCATGGTTGATGCAGTCAGCAAGCGAGCGCTACATTGCGCGCGCCGCAGAGATTGGAGGCGCTTATGCTGAGAAAGCTGTTCGCCACGGTGTCCCGTCGAGACGCTGATGAGGTCCTCATGGAGCAGCAGCCTGCGCACTTTCCGCCTGAAACGATGAAGTTCAAGCCGATGGTGCCGGTACATCCGCCGCCAGCTCAAAACGACGACGTGATGCAAGGGGTCTATGAGGAGGTCGAGAAGGCGCTACGGGCGAGCGGCTACCTTCGCTAAGTGCGACGTCGAGTTTGGTAAGCCAAAACGCGGTTGCGTGGCTCACCCACTGCGTTCACCCTCGAGGCGCCAACGAGACAAGGGCAGCATGGAAATCGAGTTCGTAGAGGACGGCGATGAGCAGCCCGAAGACACGCTCTCTCAGCTCAGTGACGAGCAGCTTCGCGCCGTCCTGGATCTTCTCACGATCGCGCTGAACCACACCTTCGTGGCCTTCGGTACCGCTGTTGGCCCGGATCGCCTTCATGAGGTGCATGCCTTCGGTGAGAGCCTGATCGCGGGAGTTGAGACCGGTGAGATCGGCGGATCAAACAGCGCCAAGCAGAAGCCCATCATCGATATCGTCCTGACCCTATTAGAGGCAGCCATCCCGCAGGCGGGAAGTGGGGTCTAGACCCATCAACGACGAGCGACGATGCGCGTCCCAGCCTTCGGCACGGTTCGATTCCCAAAAAAGGGCTTTCGAACCTAGGAGCGCTTGGTCCCAAATGGCATTGGCTACCAGTTAGGAGTTCCATGACCACTGATTAGGACCCTTCCTGTGGCACGCTGCTTTGGATCTACAGGTAATTTCCTTGGTCATCCTGCAGACATTACGGCGTCGTTGCTGAGGCATCGTGAACTACAATCCGACTTTTGCTGGACACATGTTCACCGATGATGCGTAGCGCTGGTTCTCCACCTCAGCCAAGCGGTAGGAGAACAGGCATACAGCTATCCCGAGGACAAAATCAGTCCGTTCCTCACTTCAAAGAGCCTTTCGCATTCAGATGCCTGATCAGCCTTGTTGCGAGTCCCGCCGAACCTTCTCGGTCACGATGACCGACGCAACAAGAGCCGCGATAACACCGTCATCCGCGGCGCGTTGAGGCTCATCCGGCATCACAAACAGCCAAACGGCCGCGGTGGCCAGGACGGCGATTGCTGCAGACGATAGGACGCTACGTGCGAAGGGGCTCATCCTGCACCCGTTACGCCCCTTCATGATCAGCCTCAATCCACCTAGTGCATCCACAGCCACACCCCTGGTCCAGAAGCGTCCTCCGCGAGCAATTCGACACTGAATTCGCCTCTCATGCGTCGGCAGTGGGATCTCGCCGGAGCTCCTCTAGGTTTCCGACCGTCAACTCGTCGACATGTAGACGGCGAAAGTACCCGTCTCGGATCGACACGCGTCGAACTGACAGCCGGCCGATGGTGAAGGCGCTGATGGCGACTGCCCCAAGCGCCAGGGCGCCGACGGCGATGGCGCCAACGGCTAGAGCTCCCACCGCCTGGGCACCCGTTGCGGCTGCGCCAGTCGCCTCGGCGGCACGCGCCTGCAGGGGAGCGCTTCGCTTTGGTTCTG
The DNA here is from genome assembly GCF_022179305.1 of Methylobacterium iners. Taxonomy (GTDB): domain Bacteria; phylum Pseudomonadota; class Alphaproteobacteria; order Rhizobiales; family Beijerinckiaceae; genus Methylobacterium; species Methylobacterium iners. The sequence continues at coordinate 39,778 of NZ_BPQP01000017.1, read as the reverse complement.
ACGGCAGCGGCTCGGCGTGCCAGCCTTCCAGGGTGTGATTTGTCATCGTGATGATCCTTCCAGAGCGCTTAGTCCTACCTGACAACTCTGGAGCCACTTAACCGCGCGCTTTCTCCACTCCGCCTTCGAGGTTGAAATCGACGCCGGCGGCTACGAGACGAGCACGAAAGCGAGCGTGAGCCTGCGCCAGCTGTCGCGCTTGTCGGTCATCCACGCCGGGACCCTCACCTGCTTTGACGACAGAGTGAACACTCTTCCGTAGGTCGTCAGCCGCCGCATCCTGGCCGGGATTGCGCGTGAGCAAGCCGAACAGATCAATCAGATGCGCGCGGATGGTCAGCGCTGCATCCTTGGCATCGCGGCCTAGCCCGATCTGAAGCAGCGAAGCCTCGATGCCCTCGGCCCGCCTGCTCACAAGCTCCTGGCGTAGCTCTGTTGTCACTGGACTGCGGTCTTGATGTTCTGGAGCATCACTCTCAGGGCCTAACGAGTTTGTGGACCATGAGGCACCGAAAGGACGGCCGCTCAGAAATCACGTTCGCTGCCGTAGCTCATGCGCCGAGCGACGTAGCCGCCCGAGCGGGATTGCTGCCCGAAGACCAACCAGCCAATACCGAAGCCTACCGCGCCGGCAATGAACATGCTCACCATCGCGGTACTACCTACGCCGCCAACAGCTTGGCTGCCCTGGCGATAATAGTCTGTGCTACGCCTCGAGACGTCACTCAATGTGTCAGATGCGTAATCTCTAACGTTCCTTACCGCCTCGCGAGCCTGATCGGCCGTGCCGGACGTGCTCTTGGACGCTGGTTGTTCGTTCATCCTCGGCTGCACCGACGCAGCTCCGAGGGGATTTGGTGTGTCGTTACCAGCCATGGCGACATCCTTCACCGCGCAGAAGAGTTAGCGATGTGCCTACCCGTTGTTGCTGCAGGTCTGCGAACGCGAGGGAAAACGAGCCGGCGCAGCGAGATGATCCCTGTCTGTCTGACATTATTCTGAGTCCGCCGGTTAACCTCATGGAAACAACTCCAGCAGCAGCCTCACGCTTGATACTCATCTTCAGGCACACCGCACGGGTGTGAGGAGGTCCTCGTGTTCCCGTTGGTGTTCGCCGCGATTGGCGGTGGTCTTGTTACAGCTGCGGCCACAGCTCCTCTGGGCGCTATTTCGAGCGCTCTTTTGGCGCCTCTCGGAGGAAGTTTCTTTGCGACGCTGGTTGCGGCTCTCATCGCACGCCGACGTGGCGCCAACTGGCAGAGCCGGGATGATCTTGATGAGCAGACCGACGCGATGGTCGCCGCGCTCAGGGGGGTCGCCGCGCAAGCGGAGCAAGACAGCGGTTTGGGCCGAGCGGCCGAGGGAAGTCTAGACGCCAGCAACAAGGGCGTGCAAGCAGCCTGAGGCAGGCTGCCCCTTCAGCGCTAAAGTATGGATCGACCCCGCGCCATTCGCTAGCGGATGCATTCCGTACGCGATCTTTTTTGAGCCCAGCCAGTACCTCACCCAGGAAGCACCCTACCCTTCAGAAGCGGTGGTGCCTCTATTGCACGGAAGGGATACGAGTACCCATTTCTGTCCCGCTTTGAGACAAGTAGGGTCTCGTAGTCCAGGGGCAGTGCAATGTCCGTTTCGACTGTACCAAACGAGGTTGAGCCGGCTAGTCTGGTGGAGCGCCGCGCTATTGCGATCACCAATGCGAATTGGTTTCGTGCCTTGGCCTGGAAAGCGCTTCGCGACGGTGGTCCGAAATCCGAGCTGCGAGCATCCAACGCACGCACTGCAGCCCGCATCGTGCTTCGGCAGGCCCGTCGCGACGCCCGTGTTTACGCATCACAGCGGACGCTTTGGCAGACGATCGTAGAGTCGAGCAGCCGCTTGGCAGCGGACGAGATGCCGATCGTCGATCTGGCGCACTCCCCACCTCCCCAGGTAGACGGAGTGGCCAGCCGCGTAGCCGCATCATAGCGGGTTGGCTAATGGGGCGGTCCAGGCCATCCTCGCTGATGCCGTTCAGCAACCGCTAGGCCCCCGTGACCCTGGCCAGCCTCTATCCGCCGATTGCGGAGACGACCATCCTCAACGTTTCCCTGTCCGCCCTTTTGTGGCGTGGCATGAGGCATGAGGATCGTCGAGGAACAACGCCTCGGTACGTGTGGGCGGTCTTCGGTGGATACGCAGGCCCTCTGAGCCTTCTTGCCTGTTGGCAGAGTAACCGTCCGATCACGTCAGGATTCGACGTGTTCGCCTTCGCTGCGGCGGCCCAAGCGTGGCGAATCGCGCTTGGTTGGCCGAACTCAGCGCCAGTCTGTTGCGCGGCGCCTATCCGCTCTGGCGCAACCTGCGGCTGATCGGCGTGGGGTTGTCGGACCTACGATCCTCCGGCAATGACCATTCTCACCAACTCGACCATGCGGTTTGAGAGAAGCGCTGCCGACCTTGCGACCGATTTTCGATCTCGTCACAGCCATCCTGACGACAGTGCGCGCCTCAGACGAGGGAGCGGCCCTCACTCCTCAAGCCCAGAAATAGTTTCCGTCCGGCCGATGATGGCGTGCAGGGGATCACTCGAACCACCCTCCGGTACCAGCACGCGGCCTTCGACCTCAGTGAACCCGGCGTGCTGGAGGTAGAGGCCAATAAGCCGGGCACGATCCCCTCCATCAAGCGCCGACCAGATCGCCACGGCCTTCGTCGGAAAGCATCGATTGGAGAAGGTAATGATCACGGGTGCGCCAGGCCGCAGCACGCGCGCCACCTCGCGCAGCACGGCCACAGGATCCTGCAGGTACTGCACCGAGACACACATCGTGACCGCGTCGATGCGGGCGGTCTCGAGCGGTAGCATCGGATCGATGTTCAGGTCCTGCACGAAGCTGGCCGTCAGACGCGGGTTGGCTGCAAGCTCCTGAGCGTTCAGCCCGTGACCGATGACGGCAGCATAGACCACCTCGTCCGGCAGGTGACTGACCCAGCTCGACATCAGATCGAGGAGGGCACCTCCGGGCGGCAGCACGTAGCGGTACAAGTCTGTGACCGCAGCAATCGCGGTGTCGTCGATATGCGTGACGAAGCGCGGAGCCGCGTAGAACAGCGGGTCGGGCGAAGCGTCATGCTTTCGGAACGCCTCCCGTGGTAACTCCGGCAGATGATCGACCGAGGGCGCCTGGTCCGTCCTCACGGCGTCAGCTGCCAGCGCGCAGGCTTCTCACGAAGCGACGGGCAACCTCGCGAACGGCTTCGTCGTCGCGCTCCTCGCCGTCCGCCTTGTCCCAGAGGTGGTCGAGGCTGCCGTCAAGCTCGTCGAGAAGCTCAGGGTGGCGCTGCGCGACGAAGCGGATGGTGCCAAACAGCAGGTGCTCAATCGCCATCTCGCGGCGTCGCGCATCGGTGAGCTGCGAGGCGGTGTCAGCATGGGGCTCGGTCATGCCGGCTCAACGGGCTGGAGCCACTCTCAGTTCGCTTGCCGAGTGGGCCGTCGATGCCGCACGCCGAGATCGCGGCCGGCCGCGCTTGACCCCGCGATGGTACGCAGGATGCGGCATGGGTCCCCTCAACGCTTTTTGCCCAACTCAGCCGCGATGTCCTTGGTCATGCGGCCGACCTTGCGGTGGGCTGCAACCAGCTGGTCTTGCGTGACCTACGGTGGCCCAACCGTATCGGCCGCGAACGCCTCACGAGAGCCCAGGGGCTTTGGACGACCGATGGTGCTGTCGCAGGCCGTCTGTCGCTCCATCTCGGCGTTCAACTCCGCCCCGAGCAGCACAATGACGATCGACAGCCAGATCCAAGTCATGAACCCGACGCCCGCACCGAGCGAACCGTAAACGCGGTTGTAGCTGTCGAAGCTCGCGACGTACCAGGAGAACAGCACCGAGGCGCAGACCCAGGCCAGCGCGGCAGCGACGCTGCCCCAGCTCACCCACCGCCACTTGGCCTCCTGGCGGCTCGGCCCATACCGATAGACTAACGACAGGCCGAGGCTCACGAGGATAAGCAGGGCGGGCCAGCGCAGGATCCGCAGCAAGGTGTCGGTGCGCGCACCCAAGCCGACCTGGTTCAAGACGATGGGCAGGCCCACCACCATACCGATAGCGGCGACCGCGATGAGGGCGCCGCTGACCGTGAACAGAAGGGTCGTCGCGTAAAAGCGCATCAAGTTGCGCTTCTCCCGCTCCTTGTAGATCACGTTGAGCGCATCGAAGAGCGCGCTCACGCCCGAGTTGGCGCTCCAGAATGCGATGACGAGGCTGACCAGCGACGCGGTGCTGAGCAGGCCGGTGCCCTGATCGGCGACGCGTTGGAGCTGGTCGGCGATGAGTTCAAGGACGCCGTCCGGCAGCACTCCTGACAGCGTGTTGAGCTGATGGCTGATGACGCCAGGATCTGAGAACAAGCCATAAACCGACACGATGGTTGCCAGACCGGGAAACGTCGACAGGAGGGTGAAGAAGGCGACGCTGCCGGCCGTGGAGAGGACGCGATCGCGCGGTACGGCCCAGAACACACGCCGCAGGATATCGTGCCAACCCCGGGCCGGGATCTCTGCGGGCTGCGCCGCGGTACGGCCCCGGCCGGCCTCGCCAGCGCGTGCTTGGGCCGCTTCGATCGCTGCGGCATTGGGCGCGCGCGTGCTGACCGAGAGCCAATCTTCACCGTCTGCCTCGTCTGGGGACATGAGGCCCGTCGCGCCGGAGAACGTAAGCCGTCGAGACTATCGCCGTCCTGTCTCTTGAACCAGCAGGCTTCGTCACCCTGGAAGGCCGCCGCTGCGTAGGCGACCGAGGAAACCAACGACCGGCTTCACGACAATCAACTCCTCGGGGAGGTTGCCCGCGATACTCAGCCCGGGCGAGTGCCGAGATCGAGGAATGCCCGTGATCTTCTGACGACACGCCTGCTCGTCGTTCGCCAGCCCTGTCGCTGTCGGCTCGAGGGCTGCGCTCACGCTGGCGCAGATTGCGTAGAAGCCAAAGCCCAGCCTGACCTAAAGCCAGGGCGTCGCTGCGCTTCAAGGCGTCCTCGCCGACACTGAAGCTTCGTTTCTGACCACCCGGTCATTGGCGATCTGCTGAGGTTCGTCATAACCAGCTTCGCTCGTCAGGCGATTCAGATTCAGGCGGGTGCCCTCTCAAAGTCGGTGTTGGCGACCGCCCTCCGACCTCGTGACAGGGTATCTTGGCCCCGCCGGCATGGCCTTGCAGCAGGAACCCGTGCGGTCGGTGAACTCCTGCGTTCAGCAACTCTCGCGGTTTCGTGCGTGATGATGCGTCAGGAAGCGGACACCGAAGAGGTCGACAGCCAGGCGCGCAGGCGTCGCCGTTCGAGGGCGGCTAGCGTCAGGGCGTAGGTCGCGGAGCCGGCGGCGATCGAGGCGGTGAGCTCGGCGAGATGGCGCGGTTCCGGCATGGCGATGACGATAGCGGCCATCGCCGCCGTTGCCATTACGCTCGGGCCGATCTGGCGGGCCGACAGCCGGACGTCGGCCTGGGGCGGCATCGCGAAGATCGCGATCACGGTGGTGACCGCCGAGGCGGCGAGGCAGCCGGCGGCGCCTCCCATCATGCCGTACAAGAGCGTGCCGAGCACGCAGAGGATCACCGTGGCGACCGCCTCGAAGGCATCGAGCTTCGTCATGATGTCGGGGCGTTCCGCGAGTTGCAGGACTTCGTCCAGGTAGTGGTGGCGAAACACGCGGAAGGCGCCCGCCAGCATGGCGTAGGGCAGGATGGTCGCGGTCGCCTCGCGGTACGGGCCAGCGGTCAGGAGGTCGGCGAGGGGAGCGGCCACCAGCATTCCCCCGACGGTCGCCGGCAGGAGCGCGGCGATCAGGATCGGGCCGGCGGCGGCGAGCTGGTTGAACCCTGCCATCGCCCCCTCCTCCCTGGCGCGGGCGATGGCATGCGGAAAGATCGCTGCCGTCGCGATGACCGCGATCTGCGTTGCGATCCGCTGGCCGATCCCCCAGCCGACCGTCATCAGGCCGACGGCGGCGGTTCCGAGGATCACGTCGGTTGTGAAGCGCACGCTCTGCATCGACACCCAGGCGAAGACGGCGCCGAGGGTGGCGAGGGTGCCGTATCTCAGCCCCGTGTGCAGGATCTCGCGATCGAGATGCGGCGTCACGGGCACGAGGCCCAGCGGACGCAGGATCAGGGCCGCGACCACCAGGTGGCCGAGGGCCATGCCGGCGAAGATGACAGTAAGGCTCGGCGCGAAGGCGTGGAACAGGAGCAGCGCGAAGACGAGGCTCAGCGCCGGTGCGAGCGTCTGGGCGAGACCATTGATCCCGATGCGCTGCTCCGCCCGGGCACGGACGCCCCAGTGAACCACGATGCTGCGCGCCACGCTGGCGCCCGTGATGCTCGCGAGGAGCAGGGCATCGACCGTGCCCGTGACCGCAAGAAGGATCAGGCCCGGCACGATCGCGGCCTGCGCCACGCCCATGACGGCGAGCACGGCGAGTTCCGTGCGATCCTGGATGCGGCGGGTCTCCTCGCCACGGATTCCGAGGTAGCGCAGCACGTATTGCGACCACCACGTCACGCTCGCCAAGTGGACGAGGTCCTGCAGCGCCGTGACGAGGGCGTAGATCCCGAGATCGGCCGGCGATAGCCAAAAGGTCCAGACCAGGATCGTGCCGAGCTGGATCAGCGGCCCGAGCGCGTTGGAGGGCAGGTACAGCAGGGTCTTGCGCAGCAGCATCGCTTGGCCCTCCTCAAGGAAGGGCAATCGGCGCCGCGAAGGTTCCTCGCCGCCGGATCAGCGAGGCTTCACCACCGTCCACGATCAGCTCCGCCGGCGTTGGATGGCTGAGGAAGCCGACGGGGCTAGCGGTCAGCCCATAGGCGCCCGATTGCAGGATCGCGACCAACTCGCCGGGACGAAGATCGGGAAGCTCCGCCTGCCGCGCCAGCGTGTCGAGCGGGGTGCAGAGCGGGCCGACCAGAGTGGCGCGCTGGATGGGACGGCTCAGGCCCGTCGCCGCGACAATCGGATAATCCCGCTTGATCACCTGTCCGAGATTCCCTGACGCCGCAAGGTGATGGTGCATCCCCCCGTCGGTGACGAGGAAGCGCGTGCCGCGCGAGGCCTTCACCGCAAGGACGCGGGCAACGTAGATCCCAGCCGGCCCCGCTAGGAAGCGGCCGGGTTCGATCATGATCCGCGCGTCGCGGATGAGCGGCTCGTCGCGCACGAGAGCGATCAGGTCGCCGACCCGCTCCCGCAATCGCCCGAGATCCAGCGCGGTTTCGCCCGCGAAATAGGGGATGCCGAGCCCGCCGCCGAGATCGATCGTCGCCAGCGGTCTTCCGAGCCGGCGCGCGACCCGGCCAGCCAGTTGCAGTCCGTATCCCCACTGGCTCGCCAGAACCTCGGCGTCGAGGATCTGCGTGCCGGCGAAGAGATGAATTCCGCGCAAGTCCAGCCGCGGCTGCGCCGCGATGGCCGCGAGGACGGAATCGATCTCCTCCTCGTCGAAGCCGAAGGGTGACGGCTTGCCGCCCATGCGCATCGCCCCGCCCTGCGCCGCCGCGGACGGGTTGATCCGGATGGCGACGGGGATGGTCGCGGACAGCGCGCAGCCGATCGCTGCCAGGTGCTCGATCTCCCCGAAGCTTTCGATATGGATCTCGCCGATGCCGTGATCAACGACGTGGCGAAGCTCATCCGCCCGCTTGCCGGGGCCGGCGAACAGGATGCGGTCGGATCGGGCGCCAGCCCCGCGCGCCACCTCGTACTCGGCCGCGGATGCGATCTCCAGGCCGGCGCCCTCCTCGACGAAGACGCGCACGATGGCCGGGTTCGGGTTGGCCTTGATCGAGTAGAACACCTCCGCGAGGCCTAAGACGGCCTCGACGAGCGCCCGGTAGCCGCGGCGCAGCCCGGCGGCATCGTAGACGAAGAGCGGCGTATCGTAGGTTTCTGCAAGCTGCGACACCGGAACGCCGCCGACGACGAGAGCGTCACCCTCGACCGTGAACAGGGAGACGGCAAGACCCGCAAGACCGTGGCGCCCGTCATCAGCCATCGACGCCGGTGCCTCTGTCGTGAACCAGGCGCTTGTAGTCGACCTTCCCGTTGGGCGTCGTGGGCAGGTCCGGTACCAGCTCGATCATGCGCGGGACCATGTAGGGGGCGAGCTGCCGGGCCGCTCCGCGCAGGATGGCCGCCACGTCGACCGGCTCAGGTCCGGGGACGGCGACGGCGTGCACACGCTGCCCGAGCAGATCGTCCGGCAGCCCGATGACCGCGATCTGACGGAAGGCGCGCGTCGCCATCAGCGCGTCCTCGACCTCGGACGGGCTGATCCGGTAGCCGGACGACTTGATCATCGCGTCGGACCTACCGACGAAGGTGAAGAAGCCGTCTTCGTCCTCGACCACGAGATCGCCCGAGTAGCAGACGGTCTCGATGCCCTCCTCTGCCGGTCGAAGCGGGTTCTGCCTCAGGACCTTCGCGGTCTCAGTGGGGTTCCGCCAATAGCCCAGCGAGACGGTTGGGCCGCGATGAACGAGGATGCCGGGCTCGCCGGGCCGCGTCCGGCGACCGTCGGGCGAGACGGCGAACACCTCGCATTCCGGAATGGCCTTGCCGATGGAGGTCGGGCGGCGATCGATCTCATCGGGCGGAAGGTAGGTCGAGCGGAACGCCTCGGTCAGCCCGTACATGAGATAGATCCGGGCCTGCGGCAGGCGCTCGCGCAGGCGCCGGACCGTGTCCGTCGGCAGCGCCCCGCCGGAATTCGTCACGTAGCGAAGGTGCGGCAGCGGCGTCGTCGCGAGCTTGGGAGCGGTGCGCGCAAGGATGGTCCAGATAGTTGGAACGCCGGCAAGCCCAGTGATCCGGTGCCGGCTGAGGGCATCCACGATGTCGTTGCCCAGCCGGAAGGATTGGAGAACGATCGCCGCGCGCACTTGGACCGCGGTGAGGAGCTGGTTCAGTCCGTAATCGAAACTGAACGGCAGGAGCGACAGGATGCGGTCGCTGCTCTTGAGCTCGAGATACTTCGCGACAATCCGGGCCCCCGCAAGCAGGTTGCGATGGCTGAGCATCACGCCCTTCGGGTTTCCGGTCGATCCGGAAGTGTAGAGGATGGCCGCGAGATCCTCGCCGATGCTCGCAGAGGGCGCGGCGCGAGCATGCTCGTTCGACCCGACATCCTGGCTTGGAACGACCAGCGTTTGCAGGTCGAGGCCTGCAAGATGATCCGCGAGCCCCTCCAGCATCGCCTGCGCGGTGATGAGGACTCGCGCACCGCAATCGGCCAGGATGTGACGGATCTGGGCGGGCTTGAGCAGAGGATTGATCGGCACGAACACGCCGTCGGCGTAGCTCACTCCGAAGATCGCGGCGCATTCCTCGCGACCCTTCGGAAGCAGAATTCCGATCCGGTCACCCCGCTGAATCCCCCCTCCCCGGAGACGCGCCGCGTAGGCGACGGCCGCCGAGCGGAGCGCTGCGAACGAGGCCTCGTTCTCCCCCTCGACGACGGCCACCTGTGTCGCATCATCCGGACGCGGATCCAGCAAGTGATGCAGGAGGTACATCGCCGGTCAGTGCGCCAGCTTGCGTTCGACGAACTGCACCAGCGAACCGATCGTCTCCAGGTTCTCGGCGTCGAAATCCATGTCATCGATCGGGATGTTGAAGGATGTCTCGAGATGCATCATCAGCTCGAGCACACCGATCGAATCCAGGACACCGCTCGTCAGCAACGGCGTGTGATCGGAGAGCGTGGAGGTGAGCGCCTCGGGAACGCGGCCAGCCATGTAACCAATGATCTTCTGCCGAATGTCGTCCATGTCCCCGCCCGGAATAGAAAGTGTGTACCGCTTCAGTCGGCCTTCGGCGCTAAATGCCAAAAGCAACGAGCTCGGAACAGGCATAATCCAATCGGTCGGGATCGATCGGCCCCTTGCAGAAGCGCCTCCGGCCGGGCCGGAAGAACGTTCCTGACGGACACTGTGCTCTCGTCGCGTCGATCGAGAGCAGGAGGACCCCGCGAGCCAGGAGAAAGCGCATGACGGCCGGTAAGTGCTCGATGACCATCCGCCGGCTCTCTGCATAGAGCAGCTGAGCGAAGACAATCCCTCTTCTTCGGATGAGCCGAAACAGCAGCGCAGCGACACCATGCGGCTGGCACAGGATTGCGGCGAGGCAACCGACGGCACGGTGCCGGGCAAGCATCTCACGCTCTTGCGCCCCGAGATCGCGGGCTCGCGGATCATCGAGTTCGACCAGCCTCACCTCGTTGGGCGATCGCTTCGCGGCCCAAGGGACGGCCGCAGCGATGAGCATGCCGTCGCTCCAATCGCGAAATCCGACGGCGACGTTGATACGGTCGACTTCGGGTGAAGGGGTCAGGTCCGTGAAGACGGAGCGCTCATCACGCACGACGCTTCGAAGCATCATGGGGGCTCTCCAGCGGTACGCCACATCGATATACCAGCTGGACAGGTTGATCATCTGATAACGTGTACCGTCCGACCGAATTCGATCGCTCTTGAACGTCAGCAAGACCCCAACATCCTTACCAAAGATCTGGAAGATATGGCCGTCTAAGTACAGATCGTTCTTACGCGCATCAACGAGACTGTTCCAACGCACAAGTCCCTTCTGCCAGAAGGCGGTATCCAGATTTGGGAAGCCCCGCTCAAGGACCCGAAGCGCATCCGTCGCATTGCACGCGTCGATGGAAACTATCCCCTGCCGCTCCCCGCAGATTGAACTACTTCCCGACATGGTGCGCTCGATCGCCGGATGCTGACAACAGCCACGATCATGACTTCGTTGATCCGATCGAAACATGATGCCCAAGCTTAGCTTGAACGTCTAGTTGCCGCCTGATGTTTTGGTAAATTTGAGGGTTCCACATAAGACCCCTTTTTCTAACGTTCTTGGCCGCCGTCATGATCCTCGTCAGTCGGCTGGCAAGAACGTTAGGAAACGGGGTCTAAGGTGTGAGAGGCCTGCCACATCAACGATCTACGAGCGGCCGCTTCGACGCGCTTGGCCTCTCGCTTTCGCGTTTGAAAACACTCACCACAGTTATTGGCTGCTGATGAACCAAGTGGAACCTCGCGCAGTCGTTCGAAAGCGCTAACCCGTACCGGTGCCTCTGCACGGTCATGCGTTCAGCTTAGACTTTTCGCGGAACGGCTCCATCGCGGCGCGCCTGCCCGGAAGTAGGCCGCCGCGATTCTACGCTTCAAGGTCATATGTATTTGGCTCGTTCGGATGCCAGGAAGCGGACATTCTAAGAGGCCGAGAAGGACCTGTTTCACCACGGCAGTCGAGAACAGCAGGCCTACGCTGATCGGCGATCCGACTGGCGTATGCCTGCGCGTCCTACCTTCAGGCAGGCCATCCACCTCGAGGTGCGCCGCTCGTCCGTCCAAGTCTTCTGCGCTATCGTGGCGGCGCGTGTGGGCGCCTGTAAGTCGGTGCGGTTCCACCGGTCCGCTTCGGAACGTCAATCTCTCGCAGTTATCCTTGCCACATCTGCGCCTCGAAGCTGCACTCAAGATTGAGGCGGCGCGAGGCTTGTCGGCTGCACGACGGCAGAAAGGGTCGCGCTGGGTCAGCGCGGAGTGATAGTGAATGCGTAGCAGCAAGGCAGCACGGACGTTATCCACTTTGGCCGTCTTGGCTGTCGGCAGTACTCTCGCTGCGTGTCACAGCACCACACCCGTGGTCACAGGCTCAATCACGGATCGCAAGCCGGCCATGACCGTCAGTGATGCTGAGCGCGATTGCCTAGGTCGTGCCATGTACTTTGAATCGAACCGAAGCGACGCGGAGGGGCTTCTCGCCGTGGGCACGGTGGTCATGAACCGGCTGGAGGCCGCAGTCCTGCCAAGCGGCATCTGCGAGGTCGTTGGTCAACCCGGCCAATTCGCGTCCGGCGTGCTCACCAAGCCGATGCAGGAGAAGGACCTCCAGAAGGTCGCCGACGCGGCCGACGCGGTGCTGGCCGGTGAGCGCCACCCGAAGGTGGGCAAAGCAATGCATTTCCATGTGGCGGGCCGACGCTTCTCCTACCCGAACATGCACTACGTCGCGGTGGCGGGCGGCAATGCCTTCTACGAGAAGCGTAAGCCAGACCCTGTCGAGCCAAGGGCCTCAGCGCCGATCGTTCTACCACTCAGCCCGCCGCCTTGATTGCTGATCAGGTTCGAACGCTGAGCGCGTGGTCGCTGAACGCTCGCCTCAAGCTATTCGTGTTCTCGACGAAGCCTGATGCGCTCCGAACGCTTTTCCAACACGCACGGGCTGGAAGATGCCGGTCAGCTCAGGCTGATCAGGGTCGCAGACGCCGCAAGCCCGAAGAACCCGAATGCGACGAGCGTCCACTCTGTCCGGTTTGCGCCTGCGTCGAAGCGAGCCAGAATTGTCTCCAATCGATGCACGTTGCCGCTCCCTCTCATGCTCCCTCGGCCGATCCGCAAGGGTTGGGCCGCGCACGATGTGCGATCACTCCTGTCGCTCGGGCCGGACGCCACCATGGAGTGTAGACGGCGGCAGTTGAGATGGGTTGATGATGGTTTGCGTCCGACACTGGTGGAGCCACAAGGCCTCGGCCCTGCTCGAGGATGCCGTGCTGATCACGTTCTATCAACCGTTGAGACTGCGCCAAGCTTGGTGTGCCAACGGTCAGGGCATCGAGCGAGCCTGGGTTCCTCGTGAGGCAAGGCAGAAGTATCCTCAGGATGGGCAAGGAGAATGTTAAATTGACGCTTCAACCACATTGGGGTTTGAAACGATGCTCACGCAGGTAGCTATCCTCCTGTCGGCCCTGCTGTTTGGCGGGATGGTGCTGTATTCGTTCGGGTTTGCCTCCTTCCTGTTCAGCGCGCTACCGGCCGAGGTAGCAGGACCTCTCCTGCGCCGCGCCTTCCCGCACTTCTATATCTTCGTCATTCTGTGCGCTCTTGGCGCCGCCGCATTGACGGTTGGTCTCGACACAACGTCCTCGCTCATACTGGGTCTCATCGCCGTTACAGCTCTCCTCGCGCGACAGCTCTTGATGCCAGCGATCAACGCCGCAACCGATACGGGAAATCGCGCACGCTTCAGTATTCTCCACACAGGCTCTGTCCTCGTGACCCTGGCCCACATTGCCGGGTCAGCCGCAGTGATCGTCAGACTGTCGTGAGGCATCTTGGATCACCGCCGGCGCTCCGCGCCGCTGACGTGCCGACGCGGGCGCTTGAGCCTCAGGCTTAGGCCTTCGTTCCGCTGAAGACGGTGAACCCTCCTCCGATTTACCCGCCAGCCCTCACGGCGTGAAAGAAGCAACACAATTGCTGAGGTTGGCAGCGCGCAGGTTGCCTATTCCGCCGCCTCCCCGAACGCTTCCGGCGGTGGGCAGGAGCAGATCAGGTTGCGGTCGCCGTAGGCGTTGTCGACGCGGTTTACCGGGGGCCAGTACTTGTCCATGCCGCGCGCTCCCACGGGGAAGCAGGCCGCCTCGCGAGAGTAGGGCCGTTCCCACGGACCGACGAGGTCCTGGACCGTGTGGGGTGCGTGCTTCAGCGGGTTGTTCTGGCGGTCGACCCGACTCTCCTCGACGGCGCGGATCTCCTCGCGGATGCCCAACATGGCGTCACAGAAGCGGTCGATCTCGCCCTTCGTCTCGGATTCCGTCGGCTCGATCATCAGGGTGCCGGCGACGGGCCAGCTCATCGTGGGCGGGTGGAAGCCGCAATCGATCAGGCGCTTGGCGATGTCGTCGACGCTGATGCCGGCGCTCTTCTGGAACGGGCGCACGTCGATGATGCATTCATGCGCAACGCGGCCGTTCTTGCCCGCATAGAGCACCGGATAGGCGCCCTCGAGCCGCTTGGCGATGTAGTTCGCGTTCAGAATCGCCACCCGCGTCGCCTGGGTCAGTCCGCGCCCGCCCATGAGCAGGCAGTAGCTCCAGGAGATCGGCAGGATCGAGGCTGAGCCGTAGGGAGCGGCCGAGACCGCGCCTTCCTCGCCCATTCGCGGATCACTGGGCAGGAACGGGATCAGGTGCGCCTTGACGCCGATCGGCCCCATGCCCGGGCCTCCACCACCGTGCGGAATGCAGAAGGTCTTGTGCAGGTTGAGGTGGCTGACATCCGCACCGATGTCGCCGGGCCGGGCCAGACCGACCAGGGCGTTGAGGTTGGCGCCGTCGAGGTAGACTTGGCCACCATGGGCGTGGACGATGTCGCAGATTTCGCGGACGCGCTCCTCGAAGACGCCGTGCGTCGAGGGATAGGTGATCATGCAGGCCGAGAGCCGGTCCGCGTGCTGCTCCGCCTTGGCGCGGAGATCGTCGAGATCGACATTTCCCTCCGGGTCGGCGCCGACGACGACCACGCGCATGCCGCACATCTGGGCGGAGGCCGGATTAGTGCCGTGGGCCGAGGAGGGAATCAGGCAGACGTCACGATGGCCGTCACCCCACGAAAGGTGATAGGCGCGGATCGCGAGCAGCCCCGCATATTCCCCTTGCGCGCCAGAGTTTGGCTGCATCGAGATCGCGTCGTAGCCGGTGATCTCGCAAAGTTTCCGGCTGAGGTCGTCGATGAGCTCGCGATAGCCGGCGGCTTGGTCCTCCGGCACGAAAGGGTGAACCTCCGAGAACTCCGGCCATGAGATCGGCAGCATCTCGGCGGTGGCGTTGAGCTTCATCGTGCAGGAGCCGAGCGGGATCATGGCGCGGTCCAGCGCCAGGTCGCGGTCGGCGAGGCGGCGCATGTAGCGCGTCATCTCGCTCTCGGCTCGGTTCAGGTGGAAGATCGGGTGGGTGAGGAAGTCGGAGGTCCGAACCAGATCCGCCGGCAGGCGCGGCTCGGGCCAAGCCTCGTCGTAGGCGATGTGATCGCCGCCAAAGGCGCGCCATACGGCCTGAAGGATGTCCGGCCTCGTACGCTCGTCTACGGTGATGCCGATGCAGTCGGTGCCGACTTTACGCAGGTTGACCCCGTTCGCCACGGCGTTGGCGAGGATCACGCCCTGGAACGGGCCGACCTCCACGGTGATCGTGTCGAAGAAGGCTTTTGGGCCGACGTCGAAGCCGAGGCCAGACAAGCCATCGGCGAGGCGGACCGCGTCGCGATGGACGCGACCCGCGACCGCCCTCAAGCCGCGCGGCCCGTGGAACACGGCGTACATCGAGGCAATCACCGCCAGCAGGACCTGGCTTGTGCAGATGTTCGAGGTCGCCTTCTCGCGGCGGATATGCTGTTCGCGAGTCTGAAGGGCGAGGCGGTAGGCGCGGTTGCCGCGGGCGTCGATCGAGACACCTACGAGCCGACCCGGTAGGGTGCGCTTGTGGGCCTCCCGGGTTGCCATGTAGGCGGCGTGCGGACCGCCATAGCCCATCGGCACGCCATAACGCTGCATCGAGCCGACCGCGATGTCCGCCCCCATCTCACCGGGCGGTTTCAGCAGCGTCAAAGCCAGGGGATCGGCCGCCATCACGGCGACCGCGCCGGACTCGTGCAACGCTGCAATCGGGCCGGAGAAGTCGTGGATGGCACCGCCGACGCCGGGGTACTGGAACAGGGCACCGAACACGGCTGTCGGGTCGAGGTCCGTGAAGGGATCGCCGACGACGACGCGCCAGCCGAGCGGCGCCGCCCGGGTCCGCAGCACCGCGATCGTCTGGGGCAGGCAGTCCCGGTCGACGAAGAAGGTCTCGGCGTCGTTGCCGGCAATGCGCTTGGCCATCCCCATCGCCTCGGCCGCGGCAGTCGCCTCGTCGAGGAGCGAGGCATTGGCGACTCCGAGGCCCGTCAGGTCGCAGACGAGCGTCTGGAAGTTGAGCAGCGCCTCGAGCCGCCCCTGGCTGATCTCAGGCTGATAGGGCGAGTAGGCCGTGTACCAGGCCGGGTTCTCGAAGATGTTGCGCTGGATGATTGGTGGCATCGTGGTGCCGTGGTAGCCCTGGCCGATCAGCGAAACGAGGAGCCGGTTCTTGTCGGCCGTCTCCCGCATCCGCTCAATCACCCGGCGCTCGGTTAGCGGCGGTCCAAACTCTATGTCGTCCGCCTGGCGAATGTTTGTCGGCAGGGTCTCGTCGACAAGCGCTTGCAGGGTCGGCGCACCGACCACGTTCAGCATCGCGCCGATCTCGGCCGTGGTCGGGCCAATATGGCGGCGGTTGGCGAAGTCGTAGGGATCGTACTTGTCAATCGTCATGGACGTCCTCGCTGTCCGGTGATCCGCCTGAACGCGCCGCTATTTCGCAAAACTGGCGTAGGCGGCCTCATCCATCAGCCCGTCCAAGGCGGAGGTGTCATCGAGACGGATGCGGTAGAGCCAACCGGCGCCCTGCGGATCGCCGCCGACCATGGTGGGGTCCTCGACGGCGGCGGCGTTCACCTCCGTGACCTCGCCATCGACGGGCGCGTAGACGTCCGAGGCAGCCTTCACCGACTCCACGACGGCGGCCGCCGCACCCTTCTTCAGCGTCGCCCCGACCTTCGGCAGCTCGATGAAGACGAGGTCCCCGAGTTGCTCGGCGGCGTGCTTCGTGATGCCGACCGTCGCGATGTCGCCCTCGACCCGCAGCCATTCGTGCTCGTCGGTGAATCTCAGCATGGTTCGCTCCTCGTAGGGTGGGCCGGATCAGCGCTTGAACCCGGCAGGGACGAAAGGGAGGGGAGTGACGGCGATAGGAAGGCGCTCGCCGCGCAGATCGGCGAAGACCCTGCGGCCAGGTTCCGCGGCCTTGAGGGGGAGGTAGCCCATCGCGATCGGCGCGCGCAGGCTCGGGCCGAACCCACCCGAGGTGACTTGGCCTGCCGCCTCGGCTTCGGCCTCGCCGAGAAAGAGCGCGGCGCCCGCACGGACGGGGGCGCGGCCTTCGGGGCGCAGACCTACGCGGCGACGCGTCGGGCCCTCCGCGATCTCCCGCAGGATCCGCTCGGCGCCGGGAAATCCGCCGCTGCGTTCGCCATCCGCGCGACGGACGGGCTGGATCGCCCAGGTCAGGCCGGCCTCGATGGGGGAGGTCGTCTCGTCGATGTCGGCACCGTGCAGGCAGAGCCCCGCCTCCATGCGAAGCGAGTCGCGGGCACCAAGTCCGACCGGTCGAACGGTCACATCGCTCAGCAAGGCGTCCGCGACCGCTTCGGCCGCGTCTTCGGGCAGCGAGATCTCGAAGCCGTCCTCGCCGGTGTAGCCCGAGCGCGTGACGGTCGCTGGCGCGCCCATCAGATCGACCTCGCGCACATCCATGAAGCGCATGCCGGCGAGGGTGGGCACGAGGCGAAGCAGCGCCGCATCGGACGCCGGTCCTTGGAGGGCAATGAGCGCGCGGCGCAGCACCGACACGTCGCAGGAATCGGAGAGCTGTTCGCGCAGATGCGCCTCGTCCGACTCCTTGTTTGCGGCGTTCGCGACGAGGGCCAATCGGTCGCCGAGATGGGCGATCATGAGGTCGTCGCGGATGCCGCCGTCGTCATGGGTGAGGACGGCGTAACGCTGCCGGCCTGGTGCGAGCCCTAGGACATCAACGGGCATCAGAGCCTCAAGGGCACGCGCTGCGTTCTCGATCCGACCCGAGCGCGGGGTCAGAACGATCTGGCCCATGTGGGACACGTCGAACAGCCCGGCGCTGTGGCGGGTGTGGAGGTGCTCGGCGAGGAGACCCTGCGGGTAATGCAGAGGCAGCTCGTACCCGGCGAAGGGCACCATCCGCGCGCCTAGGCGCAGGTGCAAGGCGTGGAGGGGCGTGCGCGCGTTTTGGGGGCGGGCAGTCTCGCTCGGCATCAGGTCACTCCACGACAGCGTGCCACCGAGACGCCGTTGGCGTCCGGTTGCCCCCATCTGTCGCGGTTACCTGAGAGCTTCTCTCAAGCCGCCGAGCGGCCCGAGATTTCTCCTTCGGTGGACGCCGTCAGGCGCCTCTCTCCAGATTGTCCAACGATACGGTGATTGTGCCTGAGAGTTTCCGGGGGTGGTTGCTCCGTCGGCGCCATGACCCGCATGAAGCAAGCCTGGGCTCTCCCGCATCGTCTGATCGGACGAGCCAAGACTGTCATGTCCGCGGTAGAGGCGCAAGGTCACCTGCGGAGGCCAGAGTGCTGTCGACGCGTGAGGAGAGGACCTGCGTCGCGCCGCGGTTGTGAGGCATGAGCGATGATCAGTTCAGGCAAGAAGAGCGGCCTCAAACCCCAGCCATTGCATCCCATCGTGGAAGCCCGAACCTTCCAAGGCTGGCGCCCGCCTCGGGTGGGTTGACGCGGCCCTGCAAACCATTGCCGTCTCTGTCGGATCCCTGAGCGTCCGGACGAAGCGAGTGTGACTGCTGATCGATCGAACACGCGGCGACCACGACGCGTCCTTGTTCTCGGCGGGACCGGCACGATCGGTCGTGCAACCGTGCGGGCCTTGGTGTCACGCGGTCATGAGGTCGTCTGCCTCGTCAGGCACAAGGCTGAAAACCGCGCCTCTTCAGGGCTGGCCGATCGTACCCGAGTGCCTCCGGGCGCGACAGCAAGGGTTCTGGACGTGACCGATCCTTCCGCGCTTGTTGGCGATGGCTTCCGCGGCGAGCCCTTCGACGTTCTCGTCTCGTGTCTCGCCTCTCGCACCGGACTGCCCGACGACGCCTGGGCGATCGACTACGCGGCACATGTGAGTGCGTTGCAGGCGTGCAAGGCCGCCGGGGTGACGCAGTTCATCTATCTCTCGGCGATCTGTGTCCAGAAGCCGATTCTCGCCTTTCAGCATGCCAAGCTTGCCTTCGAGCGTGAGCTGATCGCATCGGGCCTCGACTACGCGATCGTACGGCCGACGGCCTTCTTCAAATCACTCTCGGGGCAGATCGACCGCGTGAAGCGCGGGAAGCCGTTCCTGGCGTTCGGCAACGGCCAGCTGACAGCCTGCAAGCCGATCAGTGACGACGACTTGGGCAGCTATCTCGCCGACTGCCTCGATAACGATGACCGGCGCAATCGTGTACTCCCGATCGGCGGACCGGGCGAAGCGATCACGCCGAGGGCGCAGGGCGAGCGACTCTTCGCCCTGATCGGGCGCGAGCCGCGCTTCATGCATGTGCCGGTGGTGATGCTGGACGTCATCATCGCAGTACTGGCGACGCTCGGACGGTTGGTACCGGCACTGGCGGTCAAGGCTGAGCTCGCGCGCATCGGGCGCTACTATGCCACCGAATCTATGCTCGTTTTGGATCAGGCGACAGGTCGATACGATGCGAGTGTTACCCCATCAACGGGTTCGGAAACGCTGTTCGACTATTACGCGCGTCTAGTCCGAGGCGACGTGATTGCCGAGCGCGGCGATCATGCCGTGTTCTGACGACACGCGGAACTCAAACCTTAAGATTTCGATTTCGATCAACAGCAACTGGATCGCTCTATCCGCATTTCGTCGGCCGTTCAGAAGCCGATACGCAGAAGACGTTCTATCCTGGTCTTTCCATAATACATGGGAGGAAAGCGAGCGGGCGAATCTTGATTAGGACGAATTCTCGCTTCTAGCGTCACCCTCATCGAACCGGCCTTGTGTTCGTCATGTCCGCATGAGGTGCACCCGAACAAGCTTTGGCGCAAGAGTGAGCTTGACTGCGTTGTAGTGCTGCCGAAGGTAGCCATTTTGGCGTGTGGTTCGTGGTGATCTGTGCCACGCTGACGCATGACGGATCATGAGCCTCAACGCACGAAACAATCCCGCCCGACTCCTTGTTGGCTTTTCACACCGGCCCACCGCAAACGCACCCGCTTGCGCAGGGCTTAAGCAAAGCAACAAAGAGGAATTCTCATGGATCGCCGTCGTACGCTCGCTGCCGCGATAGCCGTCATCGTGACGCCAGCCCTTGCACTCCCGGCATTAGCCCAGAACAGTCCCAGCTCAGTCTCGGAGAAGACCGGCAATACCGCAGCTGCAATGGGCGACGCGGAAGCCAAGCATGCAGCTGACACGTCGGCTGCAGGGCTGATGTCCCTGGAAACCAGCCGTATTGCATTGAAGAAGGCGCAGAATCCGAAGGTGAAGGAGTTCGCACAGCTCGAGGTGGCCGAGCAAGAGACCATTGCTGATGTGCTGACATCCATGCGCGACCAGGGCACGCCAGCCTCTGGTCAAGTCAAGGCTCCTTCTAAGGAGATCAGCCAGACCAATCTGGATGCGAAGGGCAAGCAGATGGTTGAGAAGCTGCAGAAGGCTGAGGCTGGCGCGGCGTTCGATCGCGAGTACGTGCAGGGGCAGATCCAGGGCCACCAGCAGCTGCTGCAGATCCAGGAAGCCTACCTGAAGAGTGGCAAGGATCGAGAGAACCTGAACGTGACCAAGCTGATGCGCGGCCAGATCAAGGAGCACTTGGCCATGCTGCAGGACATTGAGAAGCAGCTCGGCCGCAGCTGATCCATCACTACGCCGCTTGCCACCTCAGCCCCTCGCGGAGGTGGCAAGCTCCCAAGTCACAATCGCCGGAACAAGACTTAGCGACCCAAGTTGCGGCCGACCCATCGTAGAAGCCGATCACAACCGGCAGGTGGGCACGCGAGGTGATCCAGCCGGCGCGGCCCGCGTAAAGATAGGTGACTACCCCAAGTGCGCGCTCCGCTTTCGCGTTGCCACCAAGGGCGTCAAGTCCGCAGCTATGGTAATGAGGCTTGACGCTGATACAAAGCGATGTTCCGAAGCGTGACTAGGATGGGGTCAGTGGCGCCTCGTCTGTCACTACCTTGCAGCTCCTGGTCTTCCTGAGCCGATGCAGCTGATTGCGCTAGTAGGCATGTTCTTCATCATGCTTTGCGCCGGCCCAGCCTTCGCCGTAACGCTCGGTGACGCTGATAGAACCTGGATCAGGGACTGCGTCGAGCAGCGGGCCAAGAGTGATCTCCACGGTTTGACTGCAAAGCGCTACTGCCGATGCATGCAGCAGATCGTGGAAGCCAACGAGCGCTTCGACACGATCACAGCCCTTGAGCGGACTTACCCTCCAGCTCACCGGATGTGTCTGCGACAGGCTCAAGACGCGCGTCGGTGACGTTGCCGGTCAAAGCCTTCGTTCTCGCATTGCGAACTAACTGCGGCAGACAGTATAGGATTCGCGCAACGGATCCTTAGCGTCGCTTGTGCCAGTATTTTGGGATGTCGTCATTCGCACAATCTCAGGCTGAGACCGAGCCCGCCCAAGCCACCTCTAATCGGGCTGAGGTGCGCAAGCGCTGCTTCATGGCCGCAACCATCACCTTCAATAAGGGTCTCACCACCTGGGAATGCGTCGTCCGCAACATCTCGGAGGGTGGCGCACGCATCGATATCGATCGTGCCGTGACGCTGCCGACCCACTTCGAGCTCTACATTCCCATCCAGCAGAAGCGGCTCCAGACTGAACTGAAGTGGCGATCCGAGAACGAAGCGGGCATCCAGTTTCGTCGCGAGGAGGAAGAGGCTGAGGCGGAGTCTACTCAGGAGGAGAGTGCCGCGTTACGCCGCCGGATTAAGGAACTTGAGGCGGAGGTCCTGCGCCTGCAGAACAGGATCCTCCAACTCACCGACGGCGCCATCTAGTTGCCCTCTGCTAAGGACCTCAATCGACTTATATTAACAATAGCAGAATTTGCTCTGCGAATTGCTTATTCCCGCATGTTTGCGAGCCCGCATCATGTCCAAACATCCTGACACGCGGCTTCACGCAGGCTATCCTCACCGGATGGACCCTGCAGGATCTAGGCGACGTTGAAGTCCGATCGTGCGCTCGTGTGGCCTAAGTTTTCCTTTTGCCTTGACCTTGTGCCATTGCGGTGGTGACACCTGGACTCTTCCATCACCTTCAAAAGGCTTGCTCCTTGGCGGTGGTGAACCCCACCGGTTTTCTGGAGGCGATATAGGTTGGGTCAGGCGGCCAAGCCTTGCGCTTCAGCTTGCTGAATTAGCGCGCCGCGGCCTCGGCAGGAGGGAGATCCCCATTCGCTTCGAGGCGGCGGATTTTTTCAGTCGGTCGATCCGATCTTGTGTGGCGAATTTGATGCCCTCGAAGGATCGCCACGGTCCATGCCACTAGGTGACTTCGGTTTTCACTAAATCGACCGATGTTTCGGACGAGGCGTATCTGTAGCTGTCCTAAGGGCATGGGAAGGGCAGAGCGGCAGGGATCGTGGTGCACGCATCTTCGTCTTCAATCGCGCGGATGGTTCGGTAAGAATGGATATGGAAGGTGGCTGACCAGGCAACGTTCCTGGCGAGCACCTCAAAGTGAAGGACTAGCTGAAGTGAGCGAGACTGACGCCACAAGAAGCCGCCTAACCGAGGCGGTTCGTCTCGCGGGTGCGCTGAGCGATCGCGTACTCAATTCGCAGCTTCTAGGGCAAGAGATCCCGGCCGAGCAGGTGGAAGCGCTGCTCAAAGCAGCTGGCCTGTTTCAGGATCTTGGGGAGCCATGGCCACCCATGCTGACTCAAGCACTCCATGAGATAGCTGATGCAGCAGAGGAGAGCTTGCCGGAGGCAGAAGAGCCTTCTGCATCAGAGAGCACCCTCGCCCCGCCTCCGTACACGTCCGGCGATGCGGGTGGTATCAAGGGTTTCATCGCCCGAGCACGCAGAAGGAAGGGTTGATGCAGCCAGCGTTGCACTTGAACCCAAGAATAGTGGCGAACACGGATTGCTGAAGCAACCTGATCGTCTATTCTGACCCTGGCATGCCCTCTACCAACTCTTGCCGACCATCCTCTTTAGGCACTCTACTCGACTTAAACTTCAGTTGCATCCGCCTTTTCGAGTTTTATTGATCAACGTCGGCCTTATGGTGTTCGCCTCTCCCGCGACAAAGGCCAACACTGGCATTCCCTCATGCAGCGCGTACGGTGGCAAGGAAGCGTTTGACCTCGCTGCTCAGGTGCTCCGATTGACGCGATAACTCCGAGGCCGACGACAGAACCTGGCTAGCCGTTGCGCCCGCTTCCTCGACTGCGCTTGCAACGCCACCGATGTTCGTCGTGACTTGGCTGGTTCCCACGGCAGCTTGAGAGACGTTGCGCACGATCTCCTGCGTGGCTGCACCCTGCTCCTCGACCGCTGCAGCAATGGTGGTGGCAACACCACTGATTTCCTGAATGCGAGCTGTGATGGTGCCGATGGCGCTGACGGCCTGCCCGGTCGATCCCTGGATGCGACCGATCTGGCCGCTGATCTCTTCCGTCGCCCTTGCCGTCTGGCTGGCAAGTTCCTTGACCTCGGTCGCGACCACCGCAAAGCCGCGTCCCGCCTCGCCCGCTCGCGCCGCCTCAATCGTGGCGTTGAGCGCAAGCAGGTTGGTCTGACCAGCAATGGACGAGATCATCGCCACGACGTCGCCGATCTTCGACACGGCTCCGCTGAGTTCCTGAACAAGAGCCGCTGTCTGGTTAGCTTCTGCGACCGCCGTCTGCGCGAGGTTGGCAGAACCGTTCACCTGTCGGCCGATCTCGGCGACGGACGAGCCAAGCTCCTCGGCGGCGGCAGCCACGGTAGTGACGTTGGCGGCGGCCTTCTCCGCCGCTGCAGCGACGGTGGTCGACTGCTTGGCGGTCAGGCTTGCCGTCCCGGCCATGCCCTGTGCTGTGGCTTGCAGCTCGGTGGCAGCGGACGTCACCATCTCCACGATGCCGCCGACAGCACGCTCGAAGCTGTCGGCCATCTCGCGCATCGCTGCCTTACGCTGGACTTCGGCTCCGGCCCGAGCCAGTTCAGTCTCGTTCTCGAGCTGCCGGCTGCGGATCAGGTTGTCCTTGAACACCTCAACTGCTGCTGCCATCGCGCCGATTTCGTCAAGGCGTTCGCGGTAAGGCACAGCGGCGGCTACATCACCCTTGGCAACAGCGCCCATGGTCGTGGTGATCTGCGTTATTGGGCGCGAAATCCGCATGAAACTGAACAGCATCGCTCCGAAAGCAGCCAGCATAGCGATGCCGATCGCGATGTAGGCGGTCTTTGAGGCCGCGTCCGTGCTGGCGACACTCGCATCGACATCGCGCCTCGCACCATCTCTGTTGTAGGCAACCCCGCGTGCAAGAGCAGTGGTGGCCTCAGCATGCAGCTTCAGCACGGCAGGACTGATCAGCTCGGCTTGGGCTTCAGCCTGGCTTCCGGCGCTCATCAACAGATCAAGATGCTCGGTCGATTGAATGAAGGTCGTCCATATACGAGCGAACTCGTCGTAGATGGCGCGCTCCGCGGGAGCTGTAATCGAAGGCTCGTAGCGCTTACGAGCTTCGCCCAGCCTCTCGACTGCCTCGGTGTACTGCCTCCGGTGTGCCTCAAGCTTCTGATCGTCGGTCGAGGCAATCACGAGGCGGTACTGGCTGATGCGAACCTGATCCACCAAGCTGCTGATTCCACTGACCCCTTCGAAGGATGGTAGCCAGTTCGACGCGACTTCTGTGACGCTGCTTCGGATGCGGGCCAAATCGAAGAGCGTAAGTGCGCCCTGAGCCGCCGCGATCATTGCGACAAAGCCGAACAAGGCGGGAAGGATGGTCTTCAGAGAAAGGCGCATCGCAGATCCGGCAGCTACCACAAGCGACTGGTTCGAGGCTTTCGATCGCAGTCGGTCGAGCAAGACACTCGGAAGGCGACAATCGATAAAAAGAGTTAATAGACGCTCTGCGGCGTGACGCTTTAGGGAGTGGCGGGAGTGTTCTCGCCACCCCGCCCCTGCCCGTCCGAGAATCACGCTATGTCATTGACCGCGGTCGCCATCCGCCACCTGCCCTCCATCTCGAACTTCGTCGACGAATCTTTGCGCGACGAGGCCAGCCCCGCGGTGCCCGGCACGACGCCGCGGCCCCAGCGCACGTTGCAGGCGTCCATGACCGCCATGTGCGAGACGGAACGCTTGTCATTACGCCGGCCTCGACCGGGACGAACAACGCTCGTTACGGTAACGCAACACCCAAAAGGACACTGCTACAGTTGAGGTGCGCCGAGTTTGTGGAAGCTACCCCCGCGTTGCAGCCATCCTGGGTGCCGACATAAACCGGAGTTCCGTCTGACGCACTGGGTAGGAGGAACCCGATTGACCTTGTTGGGGCATCGCGGTGGTCAGGGTTGCTCGTCACAACACCGGCGCTGGGTCCATCCGCTGTGCTGACGTAGATTGGTAGATCACCAGGTGCAGACCGCCTCGCCAGCGTCCAGCCAATTGGTGCAGTTGCGCAACCTCCGAACTTTGCGTCGGTTGTGATGATCCCGGAGTTGCAGTTCGGTTCTATGCCAACGAAAAGCCGCACCCCTGGATTGGCTCTTGATCTACCGTGATGGAGCTCTGGCTGTGAGGCTTCAGTGCGACTCCCCGTCACTGCAGCTTGGAGCGCGCTCATCCCAGCTTGAACGTCATCAAGCGTCCCGATCAGCACGTAGCAAATGAAGGTACGATCACCCGGCGAGAGATTGTCTTCGCGTAAGACACAGTTCCATTTCACTGTCGCATTGCCCGGTCCAGGAAGGTCGGTGAAGCTCCAACGCCCGTAGCCCAGGTTGGGGAACGAAGCTTGTGGCAAAGCCGGGCTGTACACGCCCATAGCGTGAGAGCCATCTTCAGTTGCCAGAATGACAGGAATGCTCTGCTCGCCGGGCCCATCCGAGAGCGGTAACAACTCCCGGCGAGAGGGATCGTAGGTCCAGAAGCGCGTGAAATTGGGTGGCATGTAAGCGGTAGCCACCTCGTAGCCCGCGGAGCTGTGGGCGCGTGGTACTGAGAAAGTCGCCCGGTATTCGATTGCGTTAGCGATACCGTGGACTCCAATCGAAACGCGCTTTGTCAACGCATAGTCAGACCGCAGCGTGCTGTAAGGCCCCGGCCCCTTCGGGCATCCGGGCGTGGTTTGGCCTGGCATTAGGAAGAAGGCCATTTGGCTTTTCGTTTGGAGCCAGTTCTGACCTGTACGAACCTCAGCCAACCAGCTGGTACTGGTCGCACCCGTACCGTCTTTGTCGCTGCCTGCCTCAGTCGGGTTGAAACACTCTCCATACCCGTCGAACGATGCTGCCGATTGTAACTCACGGCCATGATCGTAGGCGTTGACGAACTCGCGCCCCGCCCAGGTCATGCTGTCGATCGCTCCTGCGGTGCGCGACGACGTACTAACCACAATGTCCGATCCGCGAAACGGTCCACGGATCTCAGCTCGAGCACCCTGGGCTGGCCAGCGCACCGTTGCAGCGTCTTCGGCTCTGGCTGGAAGATGGACCGTCCCAGCTACGAGTAGGATCGCCACGAGAGCCATCAGGTGGGGCACAGCCGAACTCCTTCGCTCGCTCCTTAACCCACTCGGCGGTTGTACCGTTTCGCCGCCGAAACCGACTTGCATGTCTCAGCCGGCGAGATCAACGAGGTGAAGACCACTTAAGGCCCTGATGGAAGGTACGAGCGTCCGCGGGGTGCATTAGCCCATCGGGACCAGGCGTGTAGGCGGGAGGTTATTTGCCGCATTAGGCCGGTGAACGATACGGCCTGATGGGCGGTTCCAAGAGGATGCAGTAGCGATGGCCGAGGACCCCTATTTCGGCGATTTGTTCAAGGCAAAGGCGATTAGCGACGACGAACTGAAGGCCGCCGTTGATGCCTATATGGCCCTTCCAACGACCAGCCACTTCGTCATTGGCGAGCACGTTGCGGACCTCGCTGGTGCCGTAGCCAAAAGTCCCTATGCGTAAAGCATGCTTGCCGATCCCGCCATCCAGGACGTCTCGAAGCGCAGTGCGGTGCGCACGGCGATCCTACTGGCTCGGCCGGTGAAGGGGTGAGACGTCGCGTTCAGATCCGTCCTGCTTTGCCCATCTCGGATTGGAACTAAGCTGCGCCCTTCTGGCATATGCTTCAAGTAGCAAAATTCAGTTTTCGGAGGCGGGACATGGCGACCGGCAACGCGGCATACCGGATCCAGATACGGCCAGCCCCTTCCGACCCGTCCAAGTACCTTTGGACGATGTGCGGAACCCACTCCATGTTCCGCGAAGAGGCAGCAACACCGTATCCATCTGTCGAGCAAGCGCTTGCAGAGGCTAACGCCCGCCTTGGGCAGCTTGCCTGATCTCTAGCAGATCCATTTAGATTGACGCGACGGTCGAAGGGAAGAGTTTTGGCTGATGCCTTCCGCTTCCGCGTCATCCATCAGGGCTGGAACACCTTCGGCATCGCCACCATCGTTGAGCGCGATGGAACGTTCGTCGAGCGCGCCCTGGAGGATCACGGCCGGGCCGTGTGCGTCCTGCCCTACGATCCTGACCGGCGTGTCGCCCTTCTCGTCCGTCAGGTTCGTGTTGGTCCAATGTTCTGGGGCGAGCCCGGCGAGGTGGACGAGGCTCCGGCCGGAGGCGTCGAGGACGGGGATACGCGGGCGGCCGCCATCCGCGAGGCCTACGAGGAGGCTGGCGTTCGCCTGACAAGCCTCGAACAGGTTTTCGACGGCTACAGCATGCCGAGTGTCTCCAGCGAGCGCATCGCCCTATTCCTTGCTCCCTACTCGCAGGGCGATCGGATCGGCTCAGGCGGTGGGCTTACGGAGGAAGGCGAGCAGATGCTGGTGCTTGAAGTGCCGCTGGCCGATCTAGCCGAGCGTTTCGCCATGGGCACGATCAACGACATGAAGACAGCTCTGCTTGTCCAGGCCCTGCGCCTGCGCCGCCCGGGCTTGTTCGAACCGGAAGACGATGCCGGCGGGTGAGTGACGACACCACGGCGCCCTTCCGCGGTCGCCAACTCGAGGCGCTGAGCGCCTGCGCCCTTCACCCGCTCGGCCTGCGCCGCGGCGCCACCAAAGTCTGGATCCTCGCTCGATGACGATCGCCCTCCGTCTTCTGCTCGCCGCCCTCCTGACCTTCGCACCTGGCGCTTCGGTGCTGGCCTTCGACCGTGTCCTGCCATCACCGCGCGTGAAGGACACCGGCGAAATCCGGATGTCGGACGACATCAAGATTTGTCGGAAGTCCGGGAACGAGTACATCTCGACACCCGACAAGTTGGAGATCTAGAGCCCTGGCTCAACGGGCGACGCCTCGACGCTGAGCGCCAGGGCGCGGTCATGTCACGCGGCGCCACGCGCTCACTCGCCGAAGTTCTTGATCGCCGGCTCCACACGCTCGACAACTGCACCGTCGCCGAGCGCGCGGATGTGAGATCTTATGCTGGCGCTCTAGACCTTCGCGCCTGCCTTCAAGATGCGGTCACGAAAGCCGCTGCGGCGGGGAAGTCGCTGCTTGTCGATGCTGGCAAGTGGAACATCAAGTCGGAACGCATCACCGTTCCGATGGGGCTACTGATCGAGGGCGAGGGCTGGTGCGGACCATCCACTCCGACTTGCCGCGAACGGCCATGCTGGCCAAGCCCCGCCGCTTTGCCTCGTCTTGCCAGTACACCTTCAGCCGGCGGCTGGGATCTTTAGGGAAGACGGCCGTCCCGCGAACCGTTTGACCCTCGGCACCGTCGAGCTTGACACTCACGACGTTCTCGCCGCCAAACTGCTTCACGAGGACTGCCTCGTCGGTCTTCTTCGAGAACTTCGTGCAATCGAGCAGCAAGGGCTACTGAGCCTGCTCCTGAGCGAACGCTGCGTTTGTCATGAGTGTCCGCAGCACGGAGACAAGTGGAGCGGCTTTCATTGCAGATTGTCCTACGCCTTCACGTGCTTTGCGCAGCCCATGACACTGCGACCCCGCACGCAATTCCTCAAGGTTGGTCGCATCGCGTTGCTCAGAGCCGCATCATAGCGGGTCGGCTGATGGGGTGATCCGCGGCATTCTCACCGAGTTGCGGGCAAGTGCTCAAGACTGAACAACAGCAGATCGCCTTGCCCTTTTAGGGCTTTGATCGCGCGGACCGCGAGCACTCGGTGCCCTTCAATCGGAAGGGGTTGGGCCTCACCATCGGCAGATGCGCCAGCCTCGTCGGCGTCGGGGTGAAGCTCAGAAGCGAGAGACATCAAGGCTCCCCCCACGGTTGGGCCGCATCATCGCAAGTGATTTGCTCGCGCTCCGGGGCACCAGTTGCAGGGCTCCCCAGAGGCGGTCCACTTCGTGCGTGAGCAGAGATCGGCTACCCATTCTGAAGCGGGCCACCAACCTTCGGCACGACATGTCGCCACAGCTCGCCACCTTAGTTCCCATGAGCCAGCATGCACCGCGTTGATGCTCTAGGATGGCCGCACCCTCTTCTCACAGGAAGGGATGTTGAGTCTGACTGATCAAATGTGCCAACCTAAATGCCGCCAAAAATGCTTTTCAACCACCTCCCCAACGACCTGTTCAAGCCCCTTGCCTCGGCGAGCCGAGCGTTCAACGCGGCACTACTGCAGCATCTACAGTCGAAGGTTTTCAGCACCGGCATTGAGCCGTTACGAAAAACAGAGCTCCTTGCAGCCATCGCGGATTTCTCAGCGGGTTGGTCGCAGGACGAGATTGCCGACGATGAAACGACGCCTGCTGATCCTGTAGAACGTCGCTCCGCGATCTATCGACGGCTGCTGGACGCTGGTTGGTTGGTGGAGCGTCGTGAGCGCTACGTGCCTGTCGTTGAGTTCGATCCGGATGCACGCCTCGTCATCGAGGAGCTCGGACGCCTCGGCCGCGGCGAAACCCGATCTTACGGCGGCGCCGTCCTCGAAGTCCTCGGCAGCTTGGAGAGCGCCACGGCTAATCCGAGCGATCGATCCGAGGCGCTCGTTAACGCGGCCAAGGCCTCGCGCGCCTTTCTCAGCCATCTTCGCAGCCTGGCTGGTGCGATGCGCAAGATCGAGGATCGCATTCTGCGCGAGGAAGACCAATACGCAGCCTTTCGGCTCTACTTCGATGAGTTTGTCGCCCGCCACCTCGTGAGTGACTACCGGACGCTGCACACGCGGTTCAATCCGTTCCGCTTCCGATCAGGCATCGTGCGCGAGGCGGGACGAACGCTTCGCGACTCCCTGACGATTCGAGCCTTGGCTGAGGCCGGATTGCGCGAGGGGCGCGCCTCCACGATCGAGCTGGCCGAGCGGAGCGTGCGAGCCGATCTTGCAGAAATCCAGTCCATCTTCGAGGGGCTCGACCGACATCTCGACGGAGTGGCCGACATTGTAGCCCGGTTGGAGCGTCGTATCGCTGCAGCCTTGCGCTACATAGATCACCGTGACTCCGATCGGATCGAGCGCACCGCCGCCGCCCTACGGGCGATCGGTGCTGCTGGAGCCGCACTTCACAGCCTACCTCAAGCACCTGTATCTCTGTTCCGAGCGCCTGTGGGCGGGGTGCATCTCTATGCTCCACGCGTGCGGCGGCCACCTATTCGGGCCGAACCTCTGCCCGAAATCACCATTGACCCAGCCATAGAGGCGTTCATCGCGGCCAAGAACGCATTCCGAACACGCGTCGCAGTGACACCTGATCGCGTCGTGCGCTTTATCGAGAACAAGCTCGGCTCAGCGTCTTCGATCCGCGGCTCACAAATATGCGTCGCCGACGTCGACGAATTCATCGTGTTTCAGCGCCTGCGTGAGATCGACGTGCTGTTCGACGGCACCCTGAGTGCCCGTTATCACATCGCGCGAGTTGGGGGCCGTATCGAGAACGGATGGTTGGACTGCCCTGACTTCATCGTGGAGCGTGCCACCGGTGCTTGAGGAATTTCGGGCCATCATTGACGGCGCCGAGCCACCGCCGTCGGGCGCGAAGGCGCCGGACGAGGGCGAACTCGTGCGTGCACTTCAGGTATTGTTGAAGGCGCAATGCGTATATTCGGACACACCGGGCATCGGCCGATCTTATGAACTGGCCACCCATTATGCACCCTTCTTCCAGAGCTACTTTGCCTGCATCGGCTATGACTTTGCGGTCTCGCACCGCGATCAGATGGCGTTCCTAAAAGTTCCTGCCGAAGCGATCCGCCACGATGTACAGGCCGAACGCCTGCGCAAGGACGAGACTCTGGTGCTCCTCGCGCTGCGACTGACCTATGAGGAGGGCCTACGTGACCACCGCGTGACCACAGACGGCGTCGTCGAGTGCACAACGGACGACGTTGCTGAGGCGATTCGAACAGCGGCCCGAAATGATCCGCCCGAGGAGTCCCGGCTCATCGAGATTCTGCGCTTTCTCGCGCGGAAAGGCGCGGTGAGGCTCGGCGAACGCGACCGGACGGAGCGCATCACGCTGCTGATGATCCTGCCAGGGATTGCCGTGCTCGCTTCCGATAGCTGGATGGATCAAGTGCGGGCTTGGGCTGAGGCTCGAAGCGACGCATAGGACGTGACCAGCACAATTAGGTTTGCCGAGAAGCTGACGCTTCAACCCTCGAGTCGCCCGGCGCCGGTGTTCGTGCGATAGGTGTCTGTCACTCGCAAATCGAACGGCCATCCCGGTGTATCGCCTCACCGACATCGCCCTTTCCAATTGGTACCTGATCCGGCGGGAGCAGATCCGCATTCGCGGCGCTACAGCGCTGGTCGGACCAACAGGAGCAGGCAAGTCGACCATCTTCGATGCGGTTAGCACGGTCCTGGCCGGCAACAATGCCAGCCGATTGATCCTTAACGCCTCCGCCTCAGGGCGTAGCGCACGCACGGTGCGAGATTACTGCCTCGGCTGGATCAGCGATCCCTCCGAGGGCGGACGTCCGACCCGCGAAGCCTGTGAAACCCTGATTGTCCTGGTGTTTGAGAACGAGGTTTCACGCCGCACCGTCTCGGTTGGGCTTGCCCTCGCGGCGCGAGCCGAGGAAAGCCGCGAGACGACACTGTCCCGCTTCATCGCCGACGGCCATCGCTTCGAGATCGCCGACTACGTCCGCGAGGCGCATGAGGGAAGCTTCGTCGCGCCTTGGGCCGAGATCGCCAAGGATCTGCGCTTTCGC
Organism: Methylobacterium iners; assembly: GCF_022179305.1. Taxonomy (GTDB): domain Bacteria; phylum Pseudomonadota; class Alphaproteobacteria; order Rhizobiales; family Beijerinckiaceae; genus Methylobacterium; species Methylobacterium iners. The sequence goes on along the minus strand of NZ_BPQP01000017.1, from coordinate 7,963 downwards.
GCAGACCGGTTCGAGGAGTTCCGCTCGTCCGGCGAGCGATTTACCGCCGAGCTTCTCGCGCTTCTCCGCGAAGGGGCCACCGCCCCGGAGCCGAGGCATTTCCTTCGAACCTTCTCCAACGCAGTCGCTTTCAAGCCGATCTTCGACTCCTCAGCCTTCGTGCGGTCCTTCGTCCTTGAGCCCGAACCCCTCGATGTGGCCCGGATCCGGCAATCGGTTGAAAACTGGCGGCGCCTCCTTGAAACCATCGATGAACTCGAGCGTCGCCTCTCGCAGCTCGATCGCATCCTTCGCCGCTATGACACCTGGGCGGAAGCAAGCCTTTCGAGCGTCCTCGACGAGCTGCGGGCCGCGAGTGCCGATCTCCGCCGCCGCGTGCTCGAGTTTGTGACGCTTCGGGAAAAGGTTGGCGATGTCGCCAACCGACTGCGCATCGCGACCGAGAGCGTCGTTGCCAGCCAGGGCTTCGTACGCGAGATCGACGCCGAAATTTCCATGAAGAAGGCGCTGCTGAGTGGAGGAGCTGCGCAGGGATTGCGGGCTGCCACCGACGCGCGACACGCGATACTCACGCGAGATCGCCGAGACCTTGCGGCCCGGGTCGCCGCCTTGGTTGGCATCATCCAGGAGGCGGGGAAGCTCACAGCCGTTTCGGCTGAGATCCGATCCAATAATCCTGAGGCGCTCCGACTCGTTGAGGCCTGTGCTAGGTCCGGTCTGCGTCGTGAGGCTCCGCCCGAGGAGACTCTGCGCCTGGACGGGGTGTTCGGGCACCTGCTTGCCGACCTTGTCGCGTTGCCTGACTTGGCAGGTCCTCTAGACATCGCTGCCGAGGATGCAGCCTTGCGAGCACGCGCACAGGAGCGGGAAGCGCAAATCCTGTCAGCGGAGTTCTCGGTTGGACCTGCCAAGGCTGCACGCCTCTCGCAGGAGGTGATCGCATTCCGTGACGAACTAGCTCGGCTCGGGATCGACGCGGTCCCGATCTGCGAGCTTGCCGAGATTGTTGATCCAACTTGGGGTCCAGCCCTGGAAGGCCTCTTGGGAAATGCTCGCGAGGCGCTTGTCGTTCAACCCGATGAGCTCAATCGGGCCTTCGCGCATCTCGAAGCTCGCAAGAGCCAGTTCTATCGCTGCATCCTCGTGAAGACGACCGACACCGCACGGCGGCGTGGCGGTCGGTTCGACGACGGACCCTTAAGTCTGATCAAGACCGATGATCCGCATGCGGAAGCCTTCCTGACCGCTCGACTAGGGGGGTTCGACTTGGCTCCGAATGACGCTGCGCTCGCCCATATGAGTCGCGCAGTAGCCCCTAGTGGGCGCTCGACCTCGGGCATGGCGTACTCGGTCGTCCGACCCGTGCAATTGATGATGACGCGAGGAAATCGGGGCCCGACCGCTGAGGCGCGGAGGAACCTAGAGCATGCAACCGCCGAGGCGCGTCGGCTGCGGCGCGAGGCCGAGGTTCTACGGGAGGCCGCCCGTCGCACTGCCGCGCTCCAAGCGCGTTTGGCCGAGGCACCCCTAGACGTTGGCGCTTTGCGTCAGGAGGCTGATGCTATCGAAGGGCTCAGGCGTAGCCTTGCGACCGAGCGTGAAGCTGTCGAGAAGGTGAACTCCGGGGCGTTGGAAGAGGAGATTGCGGCGCTCGTGAAGGAGAGGTCGGCCTATCTCACCGAGCTCGTTCAGGTTCTCGAGCCGAAGCGTGACGCACTGCTGAGCGAGCATGCGGGCTTGAGTGCGAAGCTGACCTCAGCAAGAGAGCACGTCCGAGGCGCTCTAGAAGCCAAGCGAAGGGCCTATGGGCGCTGGAACGGAGCCGACGCTGTCCGGATTCGTCTCGTACGTCCTGACGGCTTTGACTCCTTAGCCCCCGCTAAGATCCGAGCAGACATGCGCGGCCTCGACGCAAAGGACTTGGCAGCCCTCGCCAAGGCCACCCGAGTTGCGGCTGAGGAGACTGCGGATCGGGCACGGCGGCATGGCCGAGCGGCAGAGCGCGATCTAGCCGAGTATTGTGCCGAGTGGCGCACCGACAATCCGCTCGGTCAGGGCGACGCTCCAGCGTCCTTTGGCTACGCCTGGACCAAGCGGTCCTACGACGAGGTCGCCGGCCACGAGCTGCGGCGGTACCGTGATCAGGCGGTGCAGGCTGAGGGCGAGATGCGCCGCCTGATGATCGAAGATCTCCTGACGCGCCTCGCCGACAAGTTCGAGCGCGTGTACGCGAGGCTCGATGCGTTGAACGAACGCTTGTCGAGCCAAACCTTCACCGGGCAGACCTACGCCTTCGAGGCGACTGTTGATCGTCGCTACGCCGCGGTCCACGCGCTTGCCACCGAGGTGGCGCGATCGGCTGAAGCCGCTCAAGCGCTCCTTCAGGAGTCAGGCTCCGAAAACACGACTGGGCCACTGGTTGCCGCAATAGAGGAGATCACGGCACTTATTTCGGGCGAAGAGAGCGCCTCGCGACTGGCCGACTATCGCAACTACTTCGTCTACGAGATCGGTATGCGGGATCGTTCCGGCAATCGTACAACGATGTCCAATCGTGCATTGCGCGGCTCCGGCGGTGAGGCTCAGGCACCCTTCTATGTTGCCATCGCCGCCTCGCTGGCATCAGCCTATTACCCCGGCGACCGTCCGGGCGACGAGAATCCCGGGCTTGGTCTGTGCCTGCTCGACGAAGCCTTCTCAAAGCTGGACATCCGCAACTCGCAAGCCCTGGTCGACCTTTATCAAGCCTGGGGGCTTCAGCTCCTCATTGCTGCACCCGAGGACAAGCGCACGACGCTGACAGAAGTGATGGACACGATCGTGACGGTCTACAAAAGCCCCGATCTGACGACAGTACGAATAGAGTCCGAGCATCCCCTGGAAACAGCTAAGCGCGCGCTCGCTGCTATCAACCCGGAACGGCAGGGTATCGAAGGGTTTCAGTTATCAGAGGCTGCCGAGTGACATCATTCGACAGATGGCGGCTCGGAACCATGCATTTCCATCGTACCAATGGTGTTCACGTTCAGCCCAGCACGTTCGGCAAGGACAGTTTATACCAAGCCGACCAGGGCACAAGCAGCCCTCAATTGCTTGCCGGTCATCAGCATTAGCCCTCATTACGAGGGAGTCCCGATCTGTAACCAGAAGGCTGACGGTGCTTGCGGACGATGTATTCCGTCGGGTGCGGAATACGAGCGTGCTGTTGGTGGCATGCGACAGCCGGAGGGAGCGGACCACACAGGTTCCCTAGCCAAAATGGAATGATGCGCAGGCTTAATGAGTAGCAACTAGCCATCTCCTAGACCGCGAGCAGCCACTGCAGGAAACGCTTTTATGGCGATCGATGCGCTTCGGGCACCCGTTTAGTCGGCCTTCCATCGAGAGTTCTCGGGTGATTGGTTAAGACCTTTCTTCATGTGTCATCGCGTAGCACTTTCTTCACCTGCACGTAGGCAGTCTGGACAATGAATCAAAGTTACTCCACATACCTCTATGTCAGCTGACTCACCGAAACTCACCTGCAGATTTAGGATGACGAGATGAAGCGCCGCCAGAGCGCGCGACCCGTTGTGGTCGAGATCAAACGTACCCGTACACCGACTTCACCGTCAGCCAGCAACGCTCGCTCATCGCCAAACAGTGCAGCGCTTTGGCGAAGCACGCCGTTGATCGAGGCGCCAGCAGAGATCATTCGCGAACAAGATCGGTTTCTGGAGCGGGATGGGGAAGCTACTCAATCCGCTCCTCAGCCCGCGCGGCGCGTATTACCAAGCCTCCTCCCGATGTACGAGCCGAGTACGCTACTGCAGGAAGAGCCACAGGCAGAGGAAATCACGCCGCACCAACGGTTGAGGAGGGTGAGCAGGAAGGTGCCGCATGCCGCGGCTCCGTGCGACTCTGCAGCCGATGCTGGGACCCCGGAGATAATACTGGAGCAAGAAGCTCCAGGGTCTGTTGCCGAGGCCGCTTCGCTGCCGCATGAGCCCACGTCGGAGCCAGAACCATCAAACAATGCGGTTCTACAAAAAGCGGCTGGTCGAGTGCGTGGGAAGCCACAGCGTGAACTCCGTCGCGGGGAGTTCTGGAAACGCCGCTTGCCGCGTGCCTGCTGGTGAGGTTGCGTCGGAGGCCTTTGCTTGACCGGCAGAGCAATCGGACGGTGTGTCGAACCTAGGCTAAGGTGTCATCTTGCGAAGTCTGTTCTTAGCGCTCGTGCTCTCATCATCCGCGGTGCCGGCTCTGGCGGTTTGCGGGTGCGGCTGCATCGAGGGAAACGCGGTTGCTCGTTGCACGCAGCCGACAGACATCCCTCCCCTTTGTCAGATCGTCTGTCTCCCATCTGTAGACCCACCTTTGGTCAATCTTCCAGGTGGCACATCCAGCAGAGGCCGGAGCGGATTGCTTGAGGGGCAAGGCGGTGGGGGGAGCGCGGGCCGTGATCCTCTCAGCCGTGAGCAACAGCAGCTCCAGCAGCTCTTCACCCCGCAGCGGTGAGCGGCGGCGTGCCCGGCGTGAAATCAGCACGGGCGCTTGTATGTCCTCGAGAGCCAATCGGAAACGGGCCGCATGGTCCGGTTTGCTCTACGCAACCACGTCTACGCCTCCGACTCAGGCGCAGCATGGGGGCAAGTATCCGCTGAGCGCCGTGAGTCCGGCAACGGACCTATCATAACAGCTCGGGCATGATCTGGGCCTGAATCCCGCCAAGCCTTTCGCATTGATCCTGCCGAAAAAGGGGCTATTCCCAAGTTCACGTTTTCAGGGGCAGGATCGCAGAAATTGTGCCCCTTGATCAACAGCTAAGCTGATTTCGACCTGCTTGGTAAAGAGGGAAGCTCTAGTTGGGATCGAGGAACGCGTGCTGGAACAGCGTGCAATCTTTGTTTTCATTCGAGTTTCAGCGCTATCGAGACATCAGGATCGGCGTCAATCTCTTGAAGAGTTCGATGCAGACCAGCGCTTCGACACCGTCGACATTGACGGGGATGGTGCTCGACCTGGAGAACGAGGTCACCGGCTCTGAAATCGCCGAGATCGATTTAATGCTCGAGGATGGGGACGCGACCAAAGCCGATCCCGCCGATGCCGGCTCATGTTCCGACGGTGGTCCTGCGATCACGCAGTCGACATAGCGGCGCGCACTTTCAACCGGGAATGCTGTGAAATCGTCTGACGGGCAACTCTTCGCAGGGGTTGCACTTCCCTTCGTAAGTGGCCGTCTCGTGGGTTTGTTCTGCCAAAAATGTTTTGATGCCGGGCGCTCTGATTCGGAATGCTGAGCCTGTGTCCGCGGCGCCATTTCATGCCTCGCACTGGAGCTCGGCCGTCAGAGCAATCTAGACTCTCTGAATTCCATGTTTCTGTAATCATTTATATATCACAGTTTAGACCTATAAGTATCAATACTTAATTTTCTTTTTTATAAATATTATAACGATAAATCAAACTTACGAATTGCAAGTTTTCGCCGTGATAAAGCCCGCCGCTCGTATCGATCCAATGCCGAGAGTTCTCGAGCGAACTTAGCGAAGTGATCTAGGTCGCTCTCGTCCGTAGAGACGGATTTGCTACGCGCTTTCCCGCCAGCTTGGATGTCACTCTCGTTTTGATGCACCTGCAAAACGGCGGCTCGAAGTTTTTCCGTGAAAGATCCTCCTGAGTATGCTGTAGCGATTGGTGCGGCCAACGGTCGAGTGAGTATGATCTGGCGGGCGTGACGCACGCGGTTGAGATCGACCTGCGCTTCGGCGATCCGCATCGCGAGCTCAAGGTCACCTCGACCGTTGAAGCTCTTGAGGATAGCGGCCGCAAGTTGCTGAACCTCGGCTCGCAACGGCTCAAGGTCGAGAACGGATGTCGCAAGGCCGTGCTGGCGGGCATTGCGTGCGGTCGCCGCTTTGCCTGCAGGCGAACGCGGTCCGGTGCTGCGGGTCGCGTTGTCGCGGTTGGCCGCAAGCTTACGTGGGCTCACCATTCTGAACCGGCCTTTGCTCGTCGGTTTCCCGCACCTCGGCGAATTCAGCGTCTTCGATCGCGGCGCTGGCACGGGCGAGCCTCAAGGCCACAGCGTCGCGATGACGGCTGATCTCACGCAGAACCGTATTCCGGCGGGACTCGGCACTCGCGATTAGGCGATCGATCCGCTCGATCTCTCCCACTCTTTCCGCCAGCGCCTCGGCGTAGACGGCGTCGAATGAGAGACTCATACCCTTGAGCAGATCATCAACCCTTTGCAGGGAGCTTGCATCGCCAGTCGACCAACTCTTCACAAGTTGCTCGATGGCCGGAAAGCCTACCGCATCACGAAGGACTCGCTTTAATGCCTTGTGGGAAGCCGTCTGGAGGAGATTGCCCTTGAGGCGGCGCAGCCGAAGGGTTTCCCAGATGAGGTCGGCAATATCTCGGACCCAGAAATGCTCGATAATATCCGTTGGACTGACGCTCTCAACGATCTGCTGCGTGATGCGCCTGTAATGTCCGGCGTCCTCTCCCATCAAAACGACGTGCGATTGTGGAAGCAGATCTATGCTAGTAGGGTGCGACGTGACTTTCTCGACCGAGCACGGGGATGGTCTTTCTGCCACGATGGATCCTATTCCTTACGTGCGACGACGAACTGGATACGGCTTCGTAGCCGCACCTTCTTCTACCTAAACAAGGCTTGGCAATTCGCCAAAACGAAGATTTGCCATGAAGCGCTGGCCGCCCTGCTTGTCCTAGGGTGCTGTCCCGCGCGGTTCGTTTGCATTCTCACAGGACGCCGGCAGCATCGCCGCGAGTGTCAGTAATCGTATGCATCGATGCCCTCTGTGTGTCAGGTGCGAGAGGCAGTTCTTCGTATCGTTAAAAGTGTTCGCTTCGCCTTCTAAAGCTGCGCGCTCATTGGCGAATTCAGCTGAACTCTCTGATCGCTCTAGCTCGCAGTGCCCGACATATGTTTCTCGGCATCCTGCCTTTCACGAAAACGGACGCCTGCCCCCCCTCCGTTCGCTGGTATGAACTGAACTCCAGCTCGCTCGAACGCCTGCAGTATCGCGGAGACAGTCGGTCCGTGGGCGCTAAGGCTGCCTGGCTTCGTCTCTAGACGTTTGATTGTGGGTAGAGACACTCCCGAAGCTTCGGCTAGGTCTCTTTGTTCCCATCTAACCAGCGCGCGAGCCGCGCGGACCAATTCACTCGTTAGCATGGACCGGCTCGCTGTCCCCAAAGTATTAAATGATGCCTGAGGTATTGACACCTCCCGACCGATGCTAGATACCTGAGGTATCAAATTTGGAGGATATCGATGGCCTACCGTCGTTCAATATCGTGGTCCTACGCCTTGCAAGGCTTGCGCGCTGATCGGGAGCAGATCTCCAAAATTGAGCGTCGCGCTGCGCTTGCTGTTTCAGCCTTCGCTAATCTCGCTTTTGGTCGGGCACAAGCGTTGGGGCGCGTCACACCTCTCATTGTCTGCGGAAGATTCAACCGCATAGCCATCATGTGGGCTGCCACAATAGCTGCGAAGGCCCGTCGCACGGTTACGGGTGAGTCTTGGAGTGTATGCCTGTCGGCTGCTCTGAAAGGCACCTGGCAGGCTGCGAGGGCAGCTCGTCGCCAAGTGATGTTGCGCAGATTGCATAACGCGGACCGCTTGTACGAGCGGACAGGAACTCACGACCTCCGGACCGTGAACGTCATGGAAGGCGGGGTCGGGATCTTAGAGAAGAATGTGGAAGTCTCCCCGACGATTTTGGCAAAACGCTCAAAGCCAAAGCCGGGCACCCAAGTGGTTGCTGCGTGACTGAGCAAGCCCAGGATTTCCGGGATAGCGCCGGCAGTTTTGAGCTCGCTTCCATAACGCGACCGGGTAGGCCGAAGTCGGTTTGATCCAGCCTTCTAAATTCATACCCACTAATCAAGTACGAGGCATCTCATGCCCAGACAGAAACCGCGCGTTCGCGCGGTTTCTGTCTGGGCA
>NZ_BPQP01000016.1 GCF_022179305.1 Methylobacterium iners | reverse complement strand
CCCGGAATGACGGCGTTTGGTGTCCTGCTTGATCGTCCACCGCTTTTGCTGCCAGGCGTTTACCCGAGTTCGCAGCCCTTCCCGCCATTTCCGGCGGGTGACAGGCGGGAGCGGCTTTTGTAAGCACGGCCGGACCCGCCTCCGACCGGAACAACCCATGGCCCACGACGACCTCGCCCGCACCATCGAGACCGCCTGGGAGGACCGCGCGGCGATCGACACCGCGACACGCGGCCCCGTCCGCGAGGCGGTGGACGAGGCCCTGTCGCTCCTCGATTCGGGCGCGGCCCGGGTCGCCGAGAAGGTCGACGGCGCGTGGCAGGTCCATCAATGGCTCAAGAAGGCGGTGCTGCTCTCCTTCCGCCTCAACGACATGGCGCCCATCGCCGGCGGCCCCGGCGGGGCCTCCTGGTGGGACAAGGTGCCCTCGAAGTTCGAGGGCTGGGGCGAGGCCCGCTTTCGCGAGGCCGGCCTGCGGGCCGTGCCCGGCGCCGTCGCCCGCCGCTCGGCCTACATCGCCAAGAACGTCGTGCTGATGCCCTCCTTCGTGAATCTCGGCGCCTATGTCGACGAGGGCACGATGGTCGACACCTGGGCGAGCGTCGGCTCCTGCGCGCAGATCGGCAAGCACGTGCACCTGTCGGGCGGCGTCGGCATCGGCGGGGTGCTGGAGCCGATGCAGGCCAACCCGACCATCATCGAGGACAATTGCTTCATCGGCGCCCGCTCCGAGGTCGTCGAGGGCGTGATCGTCGGCGAGGGCAGCGTGCTCTCGATGGGCGTCTATATCGGCGCCTCGACCCGGATCGTGGACCGGACCACCGGCGAGGTCCTCTACGGCCGCGTGCCGCCCTACTCGGTGGTGGTCTCGGGCACCATGCCGGGCAAGGCCCTGCCCGACGGCTCGCCCGGCCCCAGCCTCTACTGCGCGGTCATCGTCAAGCGGGTGGATGCCGGCACGCGGGCCAAGACCGCGATCAACGACCTGCTGCGGACCTGAGGCGCCGAAGACGGCGATCCGCCGCATAGGCGGGACACCGGGTTCGCGCTTTGCATGCGCGACATCCATCGCGGTCGCCCCGGGAGGCAGCTTTCATGATCGAGCCTGCGCGCGCAACCCGCACCCTCGCCCTCCCGCTCGGCGGGCGGATGGTCGAGATGCCCTGCGACGTCGTGGGGAGCGGTGCGGACGCCCTGCTGCTGCCGGCCCTATCCTCGATCTCGGCCCGATCCGAGATGCGGCCGCTGGCCAGGGATCTCGGCCAGGATTACCGCTGCCTGATCCCGGACTGGCCCGGCTTCGGCAACCAGGCCCGCGCGCCGGTCGCGATGCATCCCGATACGATGCACGGCTTCCTCGACACCTTCCTCGCGGCCGAGCCCGGCCCCTACGACCTCGGGATCGCCGCCGGCCATGCCGCCGCCTACCTCGTCGCGGCCGCCCGCCGCCATCCCGGCGCCTTCCGGCGCCTCGTCCTCGTCGCCCCGACCTGGCGCGGCCCGCTGCCGACCATGATGGGTCCGGAACGCGGCGGCCTGTTCCGCTTCCTGCGCCGGGCGGTCGAGGTGCCGCTGCTGGGCGATGCGCTCTACCGCATCAACATCTCGCCGCCGGTGATCGGCCGGATGATGCGCGCCCACGTCTATGCCGATCCGGAGCACGTGACGCCGGGAATCATCGCCGACAAGCACGCGATCACCCGCCAGATCGGCGGACGCTTCGGCACGGCGGCGTTCGTGACCGGCGGCCTCGATCCGGTCGCCACGCGCGAGGCCTTCCTCGCCCTGTTCAAGGACGGCGGCCTGCCCCCGATCCGCATGCTGCGCCCCGAGCGGGCGCCCCGCCGTTCCGGCGCCGAGATGGATGCTCTCTTCGCCACCGGCCTCGTCGCGAAGACCGTGGTGCCCGGCGCGCTGAGCCCCCACGAGGAGTACCCGGGCGAGGTCGCCGCCGCGATCCGGGCGGGGCGATAGGGCAAGACATCCCTTGCCAAGACCTTTGTTATTCCGGGGCGCCCCCCGGATCTGGCCTTCGGCCAGTCCGAGGACAGGCTCCGGCGAGCCCGGAATCCAGAGCCGCCGACAGTGCTTCAGCTTGCGGCCTCAGCGGCTCTGGGTCCCGGGCCCTGCTTCGCAGTCCCGGGATGACAAGCGAAGGTGACAGAAGGGCCTCCTGACGACGATCGCCACGAGGTAGAGAACTGCGCTCGTGCGCGTGCAGCGGACCGACCACGTCTCATGTGCCCGCCCCCGGCACGGCCCGGTCGATCACCCGCCCCCAATCCGGCTCGCCCGTGATCCGTCCCTCCTCCGCGATCACCCGGCCGCGCAGGATCGTCATCACCGGCCAGCCCGTCACCGTGAACCCCTCCCAGGGCGTGTAGTCGGCGCCGTGATGGAGCCGCTCCTGGCGGATCGTCTCGCGGCGGTTCGGGTCCCAGAGGGTGAGGTCCGCGTCGAAGCCGGGGCCGATCGAGCCCTTTCGGGGGTAGAGCCCGTATAGCCGGGCGTGATTCGTGGCGGTGAGCGCCACGAAGCGGTTCAGCGAGATCCGTCCCGTCGAGACGCCTTCCGAGAACAGGATCGGCAGCCGGGTCTCGATGCCGGGGATGCCGTTCGGGATCCAGCGGAAGGACTCCTTCGCCCGCGGGTTCCGCTTGCCCTTGGCATCCGCGTAGCGGAACGGGCAATGGTCCGAGGAGACCACCTCGAACACGCCCGTCTCGATGCCGCGCCAGATCGCGGCCTGGCTCTCCGCGTCGCGGGGTGGCGGCGAGCAGACGTAGCGGGCGCCCTCCATGCCATCGTCGCCCAGGCCCTTCAGGTCCTCGGCGGTCAGCGTCAGGTATTGCGGGCAGGTCTCGGCGTGGATCTTCAGGCCCCGCGCTCGCGCCCAGGCCACCTGCTCCATCGCCTCGCGGCCCGACACGTGGACGATCACGATGGGCAGGTCGACGAGCTCGGCATGGGCGATGGCCCGGTGCGCCGCCTCGCGCTCGACGACCTCGGGGCGCGACAGGGCGTGGCCGTAGGGCGCCTTCGTGCCCGCCCGCTCCAGCCGCTCGGTCATGTAGCGGATGGCGTCGTAGCCCTCGGCATGGACCATGGCGCGGGCGCCCAGGCGCCGGGCGAGGTCGAACACGTCGAGGATCTGGCGGTCGTTCAGGACGAGGTCGTCGTAGGTCATGAAGACCTTGAACGAGGTGTAGCCCTCGGCCACCAGCGCCGGCAGCTCCTGTCCGAGCACCGCCGGATTCGGGTCGGAGACGATCATGTGGATCGCCACGTCGACGTGGCATTGGCCCTCCGCCAGCGCCCGGTAGGCGGTGACCGCCTCGCGCAAGGAGCGGCCGCGCGGCTGCAGCGCGAAGGGCATCACGCAGGTGTTGCCGCCGGCCGCCGCGGCCCGGGTCGCGGAGGCGAAATCGTCGGCCATCACCACGTCCGGCCCGGAGGCCTGCGCGATGTGGACGTGGCTGTCGATGCCGCCGGGCAGGACGAGGAGCCCGCCCGCGTCGATGCTGCGGGCCGCAGGGCCCACCCGCTCGGCCACCGACACGATGCGGCCGTCGCGGATGCCGATCTCGGCGCGCATCGTGTCGGCGGCGGTCACCACCGTGCCGCCGCGGATGGCGAGGTCGAACTCTTGCATGCTGCGTTCCCTCCGTTGCGGGCGCTTGGACGCAAGGCGCGTGCGTGGCATCCCGGCAATCAGGCTCCGGCATCAGGAATTTCGCGCATGACGCCCCCACGGCACAATCTCCGGGTCGACGGCTCCCGGCTCTGGGCGACGATCCACGAGACGGCGGCCTTCGGCGGGACGCCGGCCGGCGGCATCAACCGGCTGACCCTGTCCCGCGAGGACGGCGCGGTGCGCGACTGGTTTCGCGACGCCTGCCTCGCGGCCGGGCTGGAGGTCGGCACCGACGCGCTGGGCACGCAATTCGCCCTGCGGCCCGGGCGCGACGGGGCCCGCCCGCCGATCGCCTTCGGCTCCCACCTCGACACCCAGCCGACGGGCGGCCGCTTCGACGGCGTGCTCGGGGTGCTGGCCGGCCTCGAGGTGATGCGCAGCCTCAACGATGCCGGGATCGAGACGGAGGCGCCGCTGCTCCTCGTCAACTGGACGAACGAGGAGGGCTCGCGCTTCGCCCCCGCGATGATGGCCTCGGCCGCCCATGCCGGCGAATTCACCACCGCGGACATCCTGTCCCGCCGCGATGCCGCCGGGATCAGCGTCGCCGAGGCACTGGCCGAGATCGGCTATGCCGGCGAGGAGCCGGTCGGCGCGCGGGCGATCGGCGCCTTCGTCGAGCTGCATATCGAGCAGGGGCCCATCCTGGAGGCGGAGGCGCTGACCATCGGCGTGGTCGAGGGCGGGCAGGGCATCGCCTGGTTCGACGGCACGCTCACCGGCTTCGAGAGCCATGCCGGCACGACGCCGATGAACCGCCGCCGCGACGCGCTTCTCGGCCTCGCCGAGCTCGCGCTCGCGGCCGAGCGGATCGCACTGGCCCACGCGCCTTCCGCGGTGATCACGATCGGCGAGGCGGTGATCGCCGCGCCCTCGCGCAACGTGGTGCCGGGCACCGTCCGCTTCACGATCGACCTGCGCGACCCGCAGGCCGCGACGCTCGACGCGGCGGAAGCCGAACTCCGCGCGGCTCTCGGCGAGATCGCGGGGCGACGGCGGCTCGAGGCGGAGCTGACCCGGATCTGGCGCAAGGCGCCGGTCCCCTTCGATCCTCGGCTCGTCGACGCCGTCGAGACGGCGGCCGGCGCGCTCGGCCACCCGCATCGCCGGATCATCTCGGGCGCCGGCCACGATGCCTGCAACCTCGCCGGGATCGCCCCCGCGGCGATGATCTTCGTGCCCTGCCGCGACGGGATCAGCCACAACGAGACGGAATCGGCGACCCCGGAGGATTGCACCGCGGGCGCCGACGTCCTGCTCCATACGGTGCTGGCGCTGGCGAACGGGCCCAAGTCCGAATAGCGGCGCGGTTTCTCAGGCCGCCTTCAGCGTCCGAGGCGTGTCGGCGAGAGCCTCGTTCATTCGGGTTCGCCAGCGGGCACGACGTCGGAGTTGCGCGTGGTATCGGGCATGGGCTTCTGTCCCCTCCCGACCGCGCGAGCGGCCCGTTCCTAAGCGACCTCGGCAGTCTTGACCCGCGAGTAATCGTGGGTCGCCTCGGCCTGAGACAGATCCCGCGCGTTCTGCAAGTTCAGCCAAAACTGCGCCGTCGTACCGAAGCGACGGCCGAGACGAATCGCGGTGTCGGCCGACATATCGCGCCGCTGCCTGATGATCTCGGTCAGCCGATTGGGCGGCACGCCAATTTCCTCTGCGAGCTTCGTGGCGCTGAGGCCAAGGGGGACCAGGAACTCCTCCTTCAGAACCTCGCCGGGATGTGTGCGAATACGGGGCATGTGCCTCTCCGAAAAGCGTCGAAAAGCTCTGGTCATTCAGTGATAATCGACGATCTCGACTCCTTCCGGACCTTTCTCGCCCCAGCTGAAGCAGATGCGCCACTGGTCATTGATCCGGATGCTCCATTGTCCGTCGCGATCGCCGCTCAGCTTCTCCAGCCGGTTGCCGGGCGGGCTGCGAAGGTCCCCCGGCTCGACGGCAGCGTCGATCATGTCGAGCTTGCGGATCGCCACGCTTTCAAACGCCGCCCAGCGCCGATGGCACCTGCCGTCCCTATGAAGGGCCTCCGTATGTTTGGTGCCGAAGGACTGGATCATGATCCAATGTTACGTGTAGCGTAACACGTAACATTCCCATCCTTACACGCAAGCCTGACAAGGATATCTCGAACCTCGCTCTCCCCGCGCGGACGTGAGACAAAGCTCCCTGCCATGCTGCCCGTCCGAACCCTCCCCGCCGCCCTCGCCCGCCGCGACATCCATTACGGATGGGTCGTCGCCGGCGTCACCTTCCTGACCATGCTGGTGACGGCGGGTGCCGTCGGCGCGCCGGGCGTGCTCATCCTGCCGCTGCAGCGGGAGTTCGGATGGGACACCGCGACGATCTCCTCGGCGCTCGCCATCCGCTTCGTGCTGTTCGGGCTGATGGGGCCCTTCGCGGCCGCCCTGATGAACCGCTACGGTCCGCGCCGGATCGTGCTCTGCGCGCTCGCCCTGATTGCGGGCGGGCTGCTCGCCTCGCTGGGCATGACGGAGATCTGGCAGCTCGTCATGCTCTGGGGCGTGGTGGTGGGGATCGGCACCGGGCTCACCGCGCTGGTGATCGGCGCCACGGTGGCGACGCGCTGGTTCGCGAAGAGCCGCGGCCTCGTGGTCGGGCTCCTCACCGCGAGCTCGGCCACGGGTCAGCTCATCGTGCTGCCGTTGCTCGCCGCCCTCACCGAGAGCCTGGGCTGGCGCGCCTCGCTCCTCGTGATCTGCGGCCTGTTGCTGGCCGCGGCGCTGGCCGTGCTCGCCCTGATGCGCGACCGGCCTGAGGATGTCGGGCTCCGCGCCTACGGTGAGACCGGGCCTGCCCCCTCCCCTTCCTCACCCGTGCCGAGCCCGACCGGCGCCATCGCCGCGCTGCGGGTGGCCGGGCGCACGGGCGTGTTCTGGGTGCTGTTCGGGACCTTCTTCGTCTGCGGCGCCAGCACCAACGGCCTGATCCAGACCCATTTCATCCCGCTCTGCGCCGATTACGGCACCAGCCCGATCCAGGGGGCGGGCGTGCTCGCGGCGATGGGGCTGTTCGACTTCATCGGCACCGTCGCCTCCGGCTGGCTCTCGGACCGCTACGACAACCGCTGGCTCCTGTTCTGGTATTACGGGCTGCGCGGGCTCTCGCTGATGTTCCTGCCCTTCTCCGCCTTCTCCTTCGTGAGCCTGTCGCTGTTCGCCGTGTTCTACGGGCTCGACTGGATCGCGACGGTGCCGCCGACGGTGCGCCTCACCGCGGCGCGGTTCGGGCGGGAGCAGGCGAACCTCGTCTTCGGCTGGATCTTCGCCGGCCACCAGCTCGGCGCGGCAGCGATCGCCTACGGCGCCGGCCTGTCGCGGACCGCGCTCGAGAGCTACCTGCCCGCCTTCTTCATCGCCGGGGCGCTCTGCCTCATCGCGGCGGGGGCGATCCTGACCTCATCGGACCCGGCCCGGACGCGCCCGACCGGCGCGGCGGTGCCGGCCTGAACCCATATCGGTGATGGCTTCGCCCGCTCATGCATCGTCGCTGTGCCCCGGGCGGTGCGGCGGGCTCCCTCTGCTCCTGGGCAGGGCGATGGCAGATGAGCATCGCCGTCTGAAGCGACGGAAGCGGCGCAGTTGCGGCCGAACCATCCCCGTTTGTCATCCCGGGTCGCCCCCGGATCTGGCCTTCGGCCAATCCGAGGACAGGCTCCGCGGAGCCCGGGATCCAGAGCCGCTGACACCTCTCAAGCTTGCCGCGTCGGCGGTTCTGGGTTCCGGGCTCGCCTGCGGCGCCCCGGAATGACAAAGGTGTTTAAAGAACCCTATCTGCGATCGCCCTGCCTTCCAGGAGAGGGAACCCACGGTTCGATCGATCGGCGATCCTACCCGATGGCGAGTCGTGTGCGCGGCCCGAGCCGGCGCAGGAGCCGGGCGAGGTCCGCCCGCTTCAGCGCGACGCAGCCCTCCGTCGGAGCGTAGCCCGGCCGCGCGACGTGCAGGAAGATCGCCGAGCCCCATCCGCGGCGGATGGGACCCCGATTGTAGTCGAGGTCGATCACGAGGTCGTAGAGCCCGTCCTCGCGCCATAGCCGCTCGGCGCTGATGCCGGGCGCCGGCAGGGTGATCGGGCGGTTGTAGCGGCGGTCGCCGGCGTCGTCGCACCAGCCGTCGCCGGGCTGGGTCGGACGCAGGGGCAGCGCGGTGGCGGGCCGCGTCCCGAACTTGTCGGGCCGGTAGGCGCCGCCCCGCAGGCGGAAGCGCCCGCGCGGCGAGGCGCCGTCGCCCTCGCGCTTCACCTGGGTCAGGCCGGATCGGCCTAGGGCGCAGGCGATGACGCTCCCGCCAACGATGAGCTGGCCGCGCGTGCGGTCGGTCACGAGGGGCCGCACGCGCAGGAGCGCGAGGTTGGTCTGCCTCTTGGCCGTCTTGCTCTTGGCCGTCTTGCTCCTGGCCCCCTTGCTCGCGGCCGCCTTGCCGGATCGCACGGATCGCTTCACCATGTTCTCCGTTCCCGGCCGACCGCCGAAACTTTCATCACACGCTGATCGTAGGATGAGCGGCCCATCGTGCTGCATAAGCGTGAGCGAGCGGATATTCCATTGAACGAAATGCGCTACCTTGGGCTGCGGAGATCGGGGTGCTGCGGGGGCGACAGGACCCGACGATTCGACGCCCGGGGATTTCCGCGCCCCGATCGTGGCCGACGCCGCGATGTGGCGTCCGGATGCCGGTCAGCGTAAGAGATCCTCAGACATGCCGAATGCCTACCGCCTTCTCGTCTGCGACGACGACGTCTCCCTGCGCGACACCCTCGTCGAGCAGCTCGACCTCTACGACGAGTTCATCGTGGTGAGCGAGGGCGATGCCAAGGGCGCGATCAATCGCGTCGCCGACGAGCGCATCGACCTCGCCGTGATGGATCTCGGCCTGCCCGACATGGACGGCCGCGAGGCGGTGCGGGCGATGCGCCGCAACGGCTACCGCGGCCCCGTCATCCTGCTCACCGCGCACGTGTCCGAGGAGGACACCGTCGAGGGCCTGGAGGCGGGCGCCAACGACTACGTCACCAAGCCCTTCAAGTTCGCGGTGCTGCTCGCCCGCATCCGAGCCCATCTGCGCAGCCACGAGGCGAGCGAGGACGCCGTCTTCCAGATCGGCCCCTACACCTTCCGCCCCGGCGCCAAGCTGCTGGTGGGCGCGCGCGGCTCGAAGCTGAAGCTCACCGAGAAGGAGACCGCGATCCTGCGCTTCCTCTACCGGGCCGGCCGCGAGGTCGTGGGCCGCGACACCCTGCTCGCCGAGGTCTGGGGCTACAACGCGCAGGTCACCACCCACACCCTCGAAACGCACATCTACCGGCTGCGCCAGAAGATCGAGCCGAACCCGGCGCTGGCCGCCATCCTCGTCACCGAAGCCGGCGGCTACAAGCTGCTGCCCTAAGGCCAAGGTCTCTGTCGCATTTGTCTGGTAGATCTTCTCTCGGCAGGGATAAGGAGGGCGGATTTGGCACTGGACGACGACATCGCGATCCTGTCCGCCGCGCCGCTCTTCGCGTTCATGAGCCGCGACGCCCTGCGCCTGCTCTCCTTCGCGGCCGAGCGGCGGAGCCTGGCCGCGGGCGACCGGCTGTTTACCCGGGGCGAGCGCAGCGACGGCGGCTTCGTGGTGCTCTCCGGCACGATCGAACTGGCGCCGCGCGTCCCCGGCGCCGCGCCCGTGCAGGCGGGGCGTTCGGCGTTGATCGGCCGGCACGCCCTGTTCCTGCGCGGCGAGCGCCCGACCGATGCGGTAGCGAGCACGCCGGCCGAGGTCCTGCGCATCACGCCGACCCTGATGCGCCGCGTGCTGGAAGAGTTTCCCGATGCCGCCCAGGCCGTCTACGACAACCTCTCCGACGACCTGATGGAATTGATGGGCGGGCTGGACTGCGTCCGCCACGCGTTCGAGGCGGCTTGAGATACGGTTGTTGTCCCGCCCCGCCTGTCATCCCGGGGCGCCGCAGGCGAGCCCGGGACCCAGAGCCGCCTACATTAGTCCAGCTTGCCGCGTCAGCGGCTCTGGGTTCCGGGCTCTGCTGCGCAGCCCCGGAATGACAATCGTTGCTGTGGGACCGGAAGGTGGAAGGTTCCTAGCGAATCACCACATCGTAGAGGTCGGACCAGTCCGGATTGGCTTCCTCAATCAGCCGGATCTTCCAATCGCGCCGCCATTTCTTCAGGCTCTTTTCACGCGCGAGCGCTTCGTTGATGTCCTCGTAGCCCTCGTACCAGACGAGCCGCGTCACGTCGTGATTCGAGGTGAAACCGATCACCGCCTTGCTTCTGTGTTCATGGACGCGCCGTGCCAAATCGTTCGTTACGCCGATGTAGAGCGTGCCATGCCGACGGCTCGCCAGCATGTAGACGTGGTACGTCATCGGTGCTTCAAACCCAGCTTGTCATTCCGGGACTGCGCAGCAGGGCCCGGAACCCAGAACCGCTGACAGCGCTTCAGCTTGCCACGTCGGCGGCTCTGGGTTCCGGGCTCGCCTGCGGCGCCCCGGAATGACAAAGGGTGGAGCTTCGCGAACGGTGGACCTGATAGGCCGCGAAGGGAGGAGGCGCACCCTCCCCTGCATCGCCTCAAACCCCCAGCGACACCTTGAATCTGCGGCAAAGCCCGTCGAGCTCGTCCGCCGTCTCGTAGCGGATGCGGATCTCGCCGGGGCCGCCATTGGCCGCGCGCAGCGAGACGGGAACGCCGAGCGCCCGGGCCATGGCCTGTTCGAGGTTGCGGGTCTCCGGGCTGCGCGCCTTGCCGCGCGCACGCGCGGCCCGGGGCGTCTCTGCCTCCGGCGTCGCGACCAGGGCCTCGACGTCGCGGACCGACAGGCCCTCCGCCACGATCCGGCGGGAGACCGCCTCGGGGTCCTTGACCGAGAGCAGCGCGCGGGCGTGGCCCGCGGTGATCTCGCCCGCCGCCACCCGCTCCTGGATGCCGCTCGGCAATTGCAGCAGGCGCAGGGTGTTGGCGAGGTGGCTGCGGCTCTTGCCGAGGATCTCGGCGAGTTCGCCTTGCGTGTAGCGAAACTCGTTCATCAACCGCTCGTAGCCGGCCGCCTCCTCGATGGCGTTGAGGTCCGCCCGCTGCACGTTCTCCAGGATCGCGTATTCGAGCGAGGTGCGGTCGTCAATCTCGACCACCACCACGGGCACCTCGGTCAGGCCCGCCCGCTGCGCGGCGCGCCAACGGCGCTCGCCCGCCACGATTTCGTAGGTGTCCGGCACGCCGGCAAGCGCCCGCACGACCATGGGCTGGATGATCCCGCGCAGGCGGATCGAGGTGGCGAGTTCCTCGAGCTCCGGGTCGGCGAAGCGCCGGCGTGGGTTGCGCGGGTTCGGCCGCAGGAACTCCACGGCGACCTTGCGCTGGGGCTTGTTGGCCCCGCCCGCGTCGTCGCCGAAATCGCCGATCAGAGCCGCGAGGCCGCGTCCCAGCCGGGGCCGCACCACATCGTCTGCCATCGCCACTCGCTTCGCTCCGTTTACGCGACTGAATACAAGATACTTACGCGGCCTGAGGCAGCCGGCCCTCGCGCTGGATGATCTCCGAGGCGAGCCGCAGATAGGCCTGGGATCCGGCGCATTTCAGGTCGTAGAGCAGCACCGGCTTGCCGTGGGAGGGTGCCTCCGAGACGCGGACGTTGCGCGGGATCATGGTCTCGTAGACCTTCTCGCCCATGAAGCCGCGCACGTCGGCCACGACCTGCGCCGAGAGGTTGTTGCGGGGGTCGAACATCGTCAGCACGACGCCCTGGATGGAGAGGCGCGGGTTGAGCGCGCCCCGCACCTGCTCGACGGTGCGCAGGAGCTGGCTCAGGCCTTCGAGCGCGAAGAACTCGCATTGCAGCGGCACCAGGACGGCATCGGCGGCGGCGAGTGCGTTGATGGTGAGGAGGTTGAGCGAGGGCGGGCAATCGATGAGGACGTAGGTGACGCCCTCCGTCGTGCCGGTCTCCGTCAGCCCCTGCATAGCGCCGCGCAGCCGGTGCGCCCGGTCGGGCAGGCTCGCCATCTCCATCTCGAGCCCGAGGAGGTCCATGGTCGAGGGCGCGCAGAGCAGGCGCGGCACAGCGGTCGGTACCGAGGCCTGAGACAGGGAGGCCTCGCCGGCAAGCACGTGATAGGTCGAGATCTTCCGCGTGCGACGGTCGATGCCGAGACCCGTGGAGGCGTTGCCCTGCGGGTCGAGGTCGATCACGAGCACGCGCTCGCCGATCGCGGCCAGCGCGGTGCCGAGATTGATCGCCGTCGTGGTCTTGCCGACGCCGCCCTTCTGGTTGGCGAGGGCCAGCACCCTCAAGGATCGCTCCGGCTTCGCGCCGGCGGGAGAGCTAGGATGGCTTGTCATGGATCCACGCGGGAGAGGGCCGTGACGCGGACGAGACGCGCCTCCGATTCGGTTCGGCTCGGCACGAGTTCGTAGGTGAATCTCCACTCTCGCGCGGCCTCGGTCAATTCCACTTCGACCTCCCGCCCCTTCGGAAACAGGCCCGTGGTGCCGGTTGTCAACAATGGTTCGGTCCAGGCGAGCAACTGGTGAAGCGGAGCGAGCGCTCGGGCGCAGACCACCGCGACGCCGCGATGCTCGGCCACCACCGACTCGATACGCGCGTTGTGAACGCGCGCCGGGGCTTTCGTAAGGCGGGCCGTCTCGGTGAGAAAGGCGCATTTGCGCGCATTGCTTTCCACCAGATCGACCCGAAAGCCGGGACGCTCCCGGCCCGCAATGGCGAGGACGAGGCCGGGGATGCCGGCACCCGAGCCGAGATCGAGCCAGGTCTCCGCCTCCGGCGCAAGGTCGAGGAGTTGGAAGGAATCGGCGATGTGTCGGGTCCAGACCTCGGCGAGGGTGGCAGGTCCGACGAGGTTCTTCACGCTCTGCCAGCGCCGCAGCTGCTGGACGTAGATGTCCAGAACCGCCGATGTTTCACGTGAAACATTCAGGTCTGAGAGCACGCGCGCGCGGTCGTCCGGGGCGGCCATGCCCGATCAGGCACCCGCCGCGGCGCGATGGCTGCGCCGCGCGTGGGCCGCGAGCAGGATAAGTGCGGCGGGCGTCACGCCCTCGATTCGGGCTGCCTGGCCGAGCGTACCGGGCCGCACCGTCTCGAGCTTCGCGCGCATCTCGTTCGACAGCCCGGCGATGGACGCGTAGTCGAGGCGGGCCGGCAGGATCACCGCCTCGTCGCGGCGGAAGGCCGCGATTTCGCCCTGCTGCCGGTCGAGATAGACGGCGTAGGTCGCGTCCGTGCGCAGGCGCTCGGCGACGCGCGGCGAGACCGCAGCGAGAGCGGGCCAGATCGCTGCGAGCCGATCCCAAGTGATCTCGGGGTAGGACAGGAGCTGGAAGGCGGTGCGACGGATGCCGTCTTGGTTCAGGGCGACGCCCTGCGCCCTCGCCTCGTTCGGTGTCAGGGTCAGCGCGTCGAGCCGCGCCCGGGCCGCCGCGAGCTCGGCCTGCGACTGCGCGAAATGCGCGCCGCGCCGCGCGCCGACACAGCCGAGGTCGAGGCCGCGCCCAGTCAGGCGCTCGTCGGCGTTGTCGACACGCAGCGACAGCCGATATTCCGAGCGCGAGGTGAACATGCGGTAGGGCTCGCTGACCCCGTGCGTGACGAGGTCGTCGATCATCACGCCGAGATACGACTCGGCCCGATCGAAGACTGCCGGTGCCGCGCCGCCCGCGAGCCGCGCCGCGTTGAGGCCGGCGACGAGCCCCTGCCCCGCAGCTTCCTCGTAGCCCGTCGTGCCATTGATCTGCCCGGCGAGGAAAAGGCCCGGCAGGCGCTTCGCCTGCAAGGTCGCGTCCAGCTCCCGAGGATCGACGTAATCGTACTCGATGGCGTAGCCCGGCCGCAGGATGGTGGCTCGCTCCAGCCCGGGTATCAGGGCGATGACGTCGCGCTGCACGCTCTCCGGAAGGGCGGTCGAGATGCCGTTGGGGTAGATCGTCGGATCGTCGAGCCCCTCGGGCTCCAGGAAGATCTGGTGGCCTTCCCGGTCGCCGAAGCGCACGACCTTGTCCTCGATGGACGGACAATAGCGCGGACCCCGGCTCGCGATGCCGCCGGAATACATGGGCGAGCGATGCAGGTTCGCGCGGATCGCGTCATGCACCGCCTGCGTGGTACGGGTGATTCCGCACTGGATCTGTGGGTTCGTGATCCGCTCGGTCAGGCTCGAGAACGGTACCGGCACGTCGTCGGCCGATTGCATTTCCAGGCCCGACCAATCGATGCTGCGGCCGTCGAGGCGCGGCGGGGTGCCGGTCTTGAGACGGCCGAGCGCGAAGCCGAGGCGATCAAGCGTCGCCGCGAGACCCACGGAGGGATCCTCGCCCATGCGACCGGCCGGCGTCCGCACCTCGCCGATATGGATGAGGCCCCGCAGGAAGGTGCCCGTGGTCAGCACGATCGCGGCGCAGGGGAGGGCTGAACCGTCCGAGAGGACGATGCCGGCGACGCGGTTATTACGAATCTCGAGATCGGCCGCCTCCCCTTCGACGATCGTGAGGTTCGGCGTCTCGGCCACCGCCTCCTGCATGGCGCGGGCGTAGAGCTTGCGGTCGGCCTGCGTGCGGGGGCCGCGCACGGCCGGTCCTTTGCGGCGGTTGAGCAGGCGGAACTGGATGCCGGCGGCATCAGCCACGCGCCCCATCAGACCGTCCAGCGCGTCGACCTCGCGGACGAGGTGCCCCTTGCCGAGCCCGCCGATGGCCGGGTTGCAGGACATCGCGCCGATTGTCGCCGCCTTATGCGTGACGAGGGCCGTGCGCGCGGCGAACCGGGCTGAGGCCGCAGCGGCCTCGACGCCAGCATGGCCGCCGCCTACTACGACGACATCGAAGGTGGGAGTGTGGAGCATGGCGGTGATTAGGGCCTACCTGCCGCCCCCGTCAACGGCGCGGCGGGCGATGTTTCACGTGAAACATTTTCTTCCTGCGCGAGCGGGACGGAACCGTTCAGCGCCCGGGGATTCGCTTCCCGGCTCACTTTCCAATGCAGAAGCCGGCAAAGAGGCGGTCGAGCATTTCCTCGACGCCGACATGGCCGGCAACCTCGCCCAAGGCGCGGATCGCGAGCCGGAGGTCCTCCGCCACGAGCTCCGGCAACGTGCCCTCCCCGTGCGCCAGGAGCCGGTCGAGATGCCCCAGGCAGCGCGTCAGCGCGTCGCGGTGCCGCTCGCGCGTGACTAGGGCGCTGCCGCCGAGCGCGGCTTCGGCCCGGGCTGCGATCGCGTCCAGCAGCGTGTCGAGGCCCGACCCGGTGAGACCGGAGACGGCAAGCTCGCCAGGCAGGGTTTCGCCGAGATCGGCCTTCGTCCGGACGAGCAGCGCGTGATCGCCGACCGGGCTGTCGGTGACGTCGGCCCCGACGGGCGACAGGTGAAGGACGAGGTCCGCCTGCGCCATCCGTACGCGCGTGCGCCGAATTCCCTCCGCCTCGATCGGGTCGACCGCCTCTCGTAGGCCGGCCGTGTCGACGAGGATGACGGGCAGGCCGCCAAGTTCGCAGCGGATCTCGATGGCATCGCGGGTGGTGCCGGGCAGGGGCGACACGATGGCCGCCTCGCGCCGGGCCAGCGCGTTCAGGAGGGTCGACTTTCCGGCATTGGGCGGGCCGGCCAGCACGACGGTGAAGCCCTCGCGAAGCCGCTCTCCACGGCGCCCGTCCGCCAGCGCCGCCGCGATCTCGGCCCGCAGGCCCGCCACGGCGTGGCGCAACTCGGCACTCAGGGCCTCGTCGTCGACGTCGCCCTCATCCGCGAAGTCGAGGGCCGCTTCCGTGCCTGCAAGATTGTCGAGCAGGCGCGCCCGCCAATCCGCCACCTGGCGGCCCAGCGCGCCATCGAGCTGTCGCAGGGCCTGCCGGCGCTGCGCCTCCGTCTCGGCCTCGATCAGGTCCGCGGTGGCCTCCGCTTCCGTCAGGTCCATGCGACCGTTGAGGAAGGCCCGCCGCGCGAAGGCACCGGGCTCCGCCGGCCAGCAGTCCGGGAAGGCGGTCAGCATCCGCAGAACGGCCGCCCGAACCGCGAAACCGCCGTGCAAGTGCAGCTCCGCCATGTCCTCGCCGGTGAAGGTCCCCGGGGCCGGCATCCAGGCGACGAGCGCGCGGTCGAGAAGCTCCCCCGTCGCCGGATCGCGCAAGCCACGCAGGGACAGCCGTCGGGGGGCGGGTAGGGCGCCGGCAAGGGCGGTGATCAGGTCGGCGCAAGCGGGTCCGCTGATGCGGATCACCGCGACGGCCGCCCGGCCGAAGCCGCTGGCGGGCGCGAAGATGGTGGTCCGGTCCGTGCTCATGCCGCGATCCGAAGACGGCGAACAAAGTGTTTACCTTGAGAAATCCTCAAGGCAACGCAATGCAGTAGCCGGTCGGGCATCGGCCATTAGGTGTTCATCGAGTCGAAGAAGTCGTTGTTGCTCTTGGTCTGGCGCAGCTTGTCCATGAGGAACTCGATCGCGTCGGTGACGCCCATCGGGTTGAGGATGCGGCGCAGCACGTAGGTCTTCTTGAGCGAGTCCGGCGGCACCAGCAGCTCCTCCTTGCGGGTACCGGAGCGGGTGATGTCGATGGCCGGGAAGATGCGCTTGTCCGAGACCTTGCGGTCCAGGATGATCTCGGAGTTGCCGGTGCCCTTGAACTCCTCGAAGATCACCTCGTCCATGCGCGAGCCGGTGTCGATGAGCGCGGTGGCGATGATCGAGAGCGAGCCGCCCTCCTCGATATTGCGTGCCGCACCGAAGAAGCGCTTGGGCCTCTGGAGCGCGTTGGCGTCGACGCCGCCCGTGAGCACCTTGCCGGAGGACGGCACCACGGTGTTGTAGGCGCGGCCGAGACGCGTGATCGAATCGAGCAGGATGACTACGTCGCGGCCGTGCTCGACGAGGCGCTTGGCCTTCTCGATCACCATCTCGGCGACCTGGACGTGGCGGGTCGCCGGCTCGTCGAAGGTCGAGGCGATGACCTCGCCCTTCACCGAGCGGATCATGTCGGTGACCTCCTCCGGGCGCTCGTCGATGAGCAGCACGATGAGGTAGCACTCGGGGTGGTTGATGGTGATCGACTGCGCGATGTTCTGCATCAGCACGGTCTTGCCGGTGCGCGGCGGCGCCACGATCAGCGCGCGCTGGCCCTTACCAATCGGCGCGACGATGTCGATGATGCGAGGCGAGAAGTCCTTCTTGGGCGGATTGTCGAGTTCGAGCTTGAACCGCTTCGTGGGGAAGAGCGGCGTCAGGTTGTCGAAATGGACCTTGTGCTTGATCTTCTCCGGATTCTCGAAGTTGATCGTGTTGACCTTGAGGAGCGCGAAGTAGCGCTCGCCGTCCTTCGGTCCGCGGATCGGGCCGTCGACGGTGTCGCCGGTGCGCAGGCCGAAGCGACGAATCTGCGTGGGCGAGATGTAGATGTCGTCGGGGCCCGGCAGGTAGTTCGATTCCGACGAGCGCAGGAAGCCGAAGCCGTCCTGAAGCACCTCGACGGTGCCGGCCCCGATGATCTCGACGTCCTTGGCAGCGAGCTGCTTCAGGATCGAGAACATCAGCTCCTGCTTGCGCATGGTCGAGGCGTTCTCGACCTCGACCTCTTCCGCGAAGGCGATGAGATCGGTCGGCGTCTTGGACTTCAGGTCCTGGAGCTTGACCTCGCGGCGCGGGTCGAGGCCGCCGACGACGGCCTCCTCGGCCGTCTGATCCGCGGATTCGGAGACATCGTGCTGTGGCGTCATGGGGAAATTGAAACCGACGAGGGCGGGAGCCGGGGGAGGGTCGTTCGAGGATCGCCGGGCGCCTTTGCGGCGCCTGTCATCGGAGCACTCGCGAGGAGCGCCACCGAGCATCGTCTTGGGAAAGCCTCAAGGCTTCCGGATGCAGAACGGCAACAAGGAGGGATTTTGTGATAGCGCGTTTCGCGGCTTCCCTCAAGCCCCGGTTCGGGACGCGGATGAGGCTAGGGATTTGGGCTGGTCGCGTAGGTCCGAGAGGATGGTTCGCGCGCTTCAAACCCCCATTGTCATTCCGGGGCGCCCCCCCCCCCGGATCTGGCCTTCGGCCAGTCCAAGGACAGGCTCCGGCGAGCCCGGAACCCAGAACCATAGGTCGAGATCCAGCCTGCATTTTCAGCGGTTCTGGGTCCCGGGCTCTGCTGCGCAGCCCCGGGATGACAAAGGGTGGGTTGATGCCCCGCGGTCCCCGCGCTTGCCGCCTTCCCCACGCCTGCGTTAGAGCCCGGCCTCCCCTCACCTCCGGACGCTTGCGAAGACCCATGGCCAAGGCCGAGACCCTGAAGCCCCGTCTGCCGCGCGGCTTCATCGACCGCCGCGCCGACGCGATCGCCGCACAGGGGCGGATGCTGGAGACGATCCGCCAGACCTTCGAGCTCTACGGCTTCGAGGCCCTGGAGACGCCCTTCATCGAGTACACCGAGGCATTGGGGAAATTCCTGCCCGACCTCGACCGGCCGAACGAGGGCGTGTTCTCGTTCCAGGACGACGACGAGAGCTGGCTCTCGCTGCGCTACGACCTCACGGCGCCGCTCGCCCGGCACGTGGCCGAGCATTTCGACGCGCTGCCGAAGCCCTATCGCAGCTTCCGCAACGGCTACGTCTTCCGCAACGAGAAGCCGGGCCCGGGCCGCTTCCGCCAGTTCATGCAGTTCGACGCCGACATCGTGGGCGCGGGCAGCGTCGCGGCCGATGCCGAGATCTGCATGCTGATGGCCGACACGCTGGATCGCCTCGGGCTCCAGGGCCAGTACGTCGTCAAGGTGAACAACCGGAAGGTCCTGGACGGCGTCATGGCGGCGATCGGGCTCGCCGGCGACGACAAGGCGGGACAGCGGCTGACGGTGCTGCGGGCGATCGACAAGCTCGATCGGCTGGGCGTCGAGGGCGTGCGCCAATTGCTGGGGCCGGGCCGCAAGGACGAGAGCGGGGATTTCACCAAGGGCGCGGGGCTCGGGGACGAGGAGGTGGGCCAGCTCGTGCAGTTCCTCGGCTTCGGGAAGGGCACCGAGGGGCCGGACGCGTCGAACGCCGCCTACCTCGGGGCCCTGACGAGCCTCTATCCCGAGGGGCTGGCGGCCGAGGGCGTCCGTGAACTCAAGGAGATGGCCGCGCTGGTCACGGCCGCGGGCTACGGACGCGACCGCATCCAGATGGACGTCTCGGTCGTCCGCGGCCTCGAATACTACACCGGCCCCGTCTACGAGGCCGAGCTGACCTTCCCCGTCACCAACGAGGCGGGCGAGACCGTGCGCTTCGGCTCAGTCGCGGGCGGCGGGCGCTACGACGGGCTCGTCGGGCGGTTCCGGGCCGAGCCGGTGCCGGCCACGGGCTTCTCGATCGGCGTCTCGCGCCTGTTCTCGGCCCTGCAGCTCGTGGGCAGCCCGCTGCTGGCAGGCGTGGACAAGCCCGGCCCCGTCGTCGTGCTCGTGCTCGATCGCGACAACATCGCCGACTACCAGCGTTTGGTCTCGACGCTGCGGGCGGAAGGCATCCGGGCGGAGCTCTATCTCGGCGGCTCCGGCATGAAGGCGCAGATGAAATACGCCGACCGGCGCGGTTCCCCTTGCGCGATCATCCAGGGCTCGAACGAGCGGGAGGCCGGCGAGGTCCAGATCAAGGATCTGATCGAGGGCGCTCGCGCGGCGGAGAGCATCGCCAGCAACGCCGAGTGGAAGGCCGCCCGACCGGCGCAATTCTCCGTGCCGGAGGCGGAGATGGTCGCGCGGGTGAAGGAGGTGCTGGCGCAGCATTTTCCGTAAGGCTCACCGGTTCGCCCGCGCGCCTCTCCTCCCCCTTGTGGGGAGGAGTGGGAGGTGGGGGTGGTTCCGCTGGCCTCCGCAGAGGGTCGCTCAGCTACACCCACCCTCGATCCCTCCCCACAAGGGGGAGGGAAGCGCGCCAGACCGACCCGAGCCCGAGGGAGCGGCTATCGGCGGCTCAACCCAAGCGCCGGATCATCAGGGTCGCGATGACGTAGGTCACGCGGGCGCCATCGGCGTCGAAGCGGCGGAGCAGGCGGCGGAGCGTGCCCGGTGTGTAGGTCGCGCCGGCAAGCGGCGTCTGCGCTCCGATCGCCCGCAGGGCGGCGAGGAAGGCCCGGCCGTCGGCATGGGTTTCCGCAATGGGGTCGAGCGACAGCCTCGTGGTGCAGCCCGGATAGCGCAGCGTCCCCAGTGCCTCGGCCGGCGGGTAGGCCGGCGTGCCCGCCGCGAAGCCGAGGGTCGCATGGGCCGCGTGCCACTCGCGAAACGTGCCCTCGGCGAGCGTCGCGACGGCGAGCAGCCCGCCCGGTGCCAGGAGGGCGGCGAGGCGCGCCAGGGCGCCCGGCAGATCCGCGAACCATTGCGCGGCGAGGCTCGAGCAGATCAGGTTGAAGCCCGGCGCGAGGCAGGGCCGCTCGCCGTCCATCACGAGGACGCGCAGGTCGGGATCGCCGGCGAAGCGCGCCCGGCAGCGGGCCGCCATGGCGGGCGCGATGTCCGAGGCGATCATCGGCCCCGCCTGCCGGGCGCGCAGGGCCGCGGTGAGCAGCCCCGTGCCGCAGCCGACCTCGAGGATGCGCGGCGCCGCGGCCAGCGGTTCGCGCGCGATCGCGGCGGCCAGCCGCTCGGCGGCCTGCGCCTGGACGAGGGCAGCGGCGTCGTAGCCCTCGGCGCCGTCGAAGGCGCGGGCGACCGACCGCTTCCAGGCAGGCAGGTTCGACGGGTGCATGCGCGAGGGCCTAGCCTGCGTACCGGCTATGCTCAAGCTGGGGCCGCGCGTCCGTGACCCTCCCACCTTTGTCATTCCGGGGCGCCCCCCGGATCTGGCCTTCGGCCAGTCCGAGGACAGGCTCCGGCGAGCCCGGAACCCAGAGATGCCGATGGTGCAGAATGGGCCTCGACCTATGGTTCTGGGTTCCGGGCTCTGCTGCGCAGCCCCGGAATGACAATCGTAGTGATCATATCCGTCCTAACGATCGCCGCCGCGACTACGAAACCGAGCCCACGCCCGCCCTCAACCCCCGCTCGATCATCGCCGCCACGGCCAGCGCTCGGCCGTCGTCGCCGAAGCGGGCGATCACCTGCACGCCCAGCGGCAGGCCGGGGCCTGGCACGGGGACGTTCACGCAGGGCACGCCCATCAGCGTCCAGAGCCGGTTGAAGCGGGGGCTGCCCGTGGACGCGAGTCCCGCCGGCGCGTAGCCCGGCGCGGAGAAGGTGAGGAGGGCGTCGTGCTCCGAAAAGACGTCCTTGAGCATGCGGCGGGCCTGGTGCGCCTGGCGCCGCGCCGCGTCGTAGCCCTCGGCGGTGAGGCCTTGCGCCGCGTCGAGCTGGGCCCGCAGCAGCGGCGTCAGCGCGTCCCGGTGCGCCGCGTACTCCCAGGCGAGCGCTTGGCGGGCCTCGTAATCCTGAACGATCGGATGGCAGCGCCAGGCCTCGGCGATGGCCTCAGGAAGCCCCAGGTCGGTCACGACGGCACCGAGGGCCTCCGCGGCGCGGCGCGCGGCTTGGAGGGCCTCCACGGCCTCCGGATCGGCCTCGCCGGCGAAGTCCTGGAGGACGAGCCCAATCCGCATCCCCGTCGGGCTCTCCTCGGGCAGGTCGATCCCCGGGCGGTCGGCGAGCAGGGCCAGGGCCCCTGCGACGTCGCGGATGCCCGCGCCGAACAGGCCGAGCGTGTCCAGCGCCCAGGAGAACGTCTTGATGCCGACCATCGGCAGGAGCCGGAACGAGGGCTTGATCGCGGCGACCCCGCAGAAGGCGGCCGGGCGGATCACCGAGCCGCCCGTCTGGGTGCCGAGCGCCAGCGGCACCATGCCCGCGGCCACCGCCGCCGCCGAGCCCGCCGAGGAGCCGCCGGGGGTGCGGGCGAGGTTGTGCGGGTTGCGGGTGGCGGTCGGATCGACGCTCGCGAAGGCGCAGGTCGTCATCTTGGCGAGCGGCACGGCGCCGAGCGCCCGCAGCCGGCTCACGATCGCCGCATCGGCCCTCGGCCGCCAGCCTGCGTAGATCGTGGAGCCCATCTGCGTGGGCAGGTCGGCGGTGTCGATGATGTCCTTGACGCCGACCGCGATGCCCGCGAGCGGTCCCCGCGTCGCGACGAGGGGAGCGTCGTGCCGGCAGACCAGCGCGCCGACCTCCGGCTCGCGGGCGGCGATCGCCTCCTGCGCCAGGCGGATGGCGCCTTCGGGCGAGAGGTCGCCGGCACTGAGCCGGGTGCGAAGATCGACGAGGGACAGCATGGGCCATGCAATCCGGCTCCCGGCGGCCTCTTGTCAACATGCGTCCACAGGCCGGCGGTGAAGTCTCGGCAGCGTTGACGCTCCGTTTACGCGACCCTTCGCATTGTCGCGACCATGTGGCGTCGCGTCTCTGCGTTCTCTGCCCTGGTGCTGTTCGGCGCAGGGCTCACCGGCTGTGCGCTCAACAAGTTTGAGCAGCGAGAGCCCTGGCGCGACCAGGCCGAGCAGGCCTGCCTGTCGAAGCGCCTGGTCGAGACCACCGAGTTCATCACGCCGGTCAAGGCCATTGAGGGCCCGGGCACCTGCGGCATGCAGCAGCCCTTCCGGGTGACGCGGATGGGCAACGGCGCCGTCGTCCTCAAGCAGCGCATGACGCTGGCCTGCCCGGCGCTGGCCGAGGCCGAGGCCTGGCTCGCCGACACCATCCAGCCCGCCGCGAACCTCTATTTCGGGCAGCCGGTGGCGGAGATCAACGCGGGCTCCTACGCCTGCCGCGGCCGCAACAACCAGGTCGGCGCCAAGCTCTCCGAGCATTCCTTCGGCAACGCGCTCGACCTCATGTCCTTCAAGCTCGCCGACGGCTACGTCATCACGGTGAAGGGCGGCTGGCGCGGAACGGAGGCCGAGCAGGGCTTCCTGCGCGAGGTCTTCTACGGGGCCTGCCAGCGCTTCACGACGGTGCTGGCGCCGGGCTCGGACGTCTTTCACTACGACCACATCCACGTCGACCTCGCCCGCCACGACCCGCGCGGCCTGCGCCGGGTCTGCAAGCCGATCCTCAAGTTCGAGTCGCAGCTCGGCGCCGGCGGCGTGCCGCGTCCGCTGTCGCGCCCGCCCGAGCGCCAGCCCGCAGCGCCTCAGGCCCCGATCGACATCGAGGAGGACGATCCCTACGGGCTCACCCCGATGTCCCAGCGCGGCGCCCCGCGCGGCGCGCCCTCGCAGCTCGCCCGGGCGCCGGCGCCGGCGGCACCCTCGGCCTACGCCTCGGCACCGGCCCGCGCCTACGCGCCTCGGCCCCCTGCGCCGCGCGTCGCCGATTACGGCGAGCCGGCACCGGGCTTCGCCGACGAGCCGCTTTCGCTGGCGCCTCCGGGGCCCGGGCCGATCTACTGACGGGTGAGGGGCCGGGGGTGTGCCCCCCATACCCCAGGCGGGCGCGAAAGCGCCGGCGCGCGCCATCCGCGGCTTGACACCGGCAGGGCAGGGGCCATCGTCCGGCGATCCCCAGGATTGCAGCGAGACCCCATCGTCATGCGCCCGAACCGCAGCCTCACCGTTCTCGCCCTCGGGCTCGCCCTCGCCTCGGCGCTGCAGCCGGCGCTGGCCCGCTCGGCCCGCGAAGAGATCACGCCCGGCGAGGAACGCGAGTTCCCCTTCGACGGCGACATCCCCGGCTGCCAGGACCCCGACGTGCTGGAGAAGATCTCGAACCAGTTCGCCGAGAAGGAGGCGAAGTTCTGGAACTCGTCCCTGACCATCGTCGCCTACGACCGCATCGAGCGGACCGCCTGGCGGCCCTGGGGATTGGACTTCTACCCCCGCCGGTTCTGCTCGGCGCTGGCCACCACCTCGGACGGGGTGCGCCGCAAGATCGACTACTCGGTGCGCGAGGGCCTCGGCCTGATCGGCGCGGGCTTCGGCGTCGAGTTCTGCGTGCACGGCCTCGACCGCAACCTCGCCTTCGCCTACGCCACGGCCTGCCGCGAAGCCCGGCCCTGATGGCGCCATTCGATCGCCGGGCGGTCGCTTCGGTCGCGTCACCCACCTGCTTTCCCGGACGGGCGGAGCGTCAGCGGAGTCCAGCACAGGAAACCGCGACGCGTCCGAACCCTTGCGCTGCGGGTCATGAGCCGCTGGCGCGGCAGGTCACGCGCTGGGTCCCGGATCGCCTTGCGCTGGCGCTCCAGGCGTCCGGGAAAGGGTGGCGCGGTCGATCGAACCCGATAGTTCGGGCGCGCGGCGCGCTTGCGGCGTGCCTCGTCGCCCTCGCGACCACGGGTGCCGCCGCCCAGGGCTCCGGCGGCGCGCCGGGGGATTTCGATTTCTACGTCCTCGCGCTCTCCTGGTCACCGAGCTACTGCGAGAGTGCCGGCGACCGCCGCGACGAGGGCCAGTGCCGGCCCGGCCGGGGGCTCGGCTTCGTCGTGCACGGGCTCTGGCCGCAATACCGGCGCGGCTTTCCCTCGAACTGCTCCGCCGTCGAGCGCGCGCCGACGCGGCAGGCGATGGAGGTCGCGGGCGCCGTCTTTCCGAGCGAAGGCCTCGCCCGCTACCAGTGGCGCAAGCACGGCACCTGCTCGGGGCTCGATCCGACCTCGTATTTCCGCGCGGCTCAGGAAGCGCGGGAGGCCGTGACGATCCCTGAGACCTTCCGCAACCCGGTCGCCGACCGCCGCGAGGCGCCGATCGAGATCGCCCGCCAGTTCGTCCTGGCCAACCGGGGCCTGCGGCCGGACATGATGTCGGTCGCCTGCACCCGGGGCCATCTGCAGGAGGTGCGGATCTGCTTCGCGAAGGATCTGCGCGGCTTCACGCCCTGCCCGGAGCTCGCCCGCCAGAACTGCCGGGCCGGGGAGATCGCGGTCGACGCCGCGCGTTGAGCGGGCATGAACTATCGCCACGCCTTCCACGCCGGCAACTTCGCGGACGTCCTCAAGCACCTCGTGCTCACCCGCGTGCTGGTCCACCTGCGCGAGAAGCCCAAGCCTTTCCGGGCCATCGACACCCATGCGGGCCTAGGCTTCTACGATCTGGCGGGCGAGGAGGCCGGGCGCACCGGCGAGTGGCACCAGGGCTGGGGCCGCCTCGACACGGCCTTCTCCGAGCCCGTGGAGGCCCTTCTCGCGCCCTATCGCGAGGCGGTGGCGGCGGCGAAGGCGCGCCACGGCGCGAGCACCTATCCCGGCTCGCCGGCGATCCTGCGCGAGTTCCTGCGCCCCGGCGACCAGGGCGTCTTCGTCGAGCTGCACCCGGCCGATGCGGAGGTTCTGCGCGCGCGCTACAACCGCGACCCACGCAGCAAGGTGATGCATCTGGACGGCTGGACGGCCCTCAACGCGCTGATCCCGCCCCCTGAGCGCCGCGGCCTCGTCCTGATCGATCCGCCCTACGAGGAGCCGGGCGAGATCGACCGGCTCGGAGCGGCGCTCGCCAGGGCGGTCGCGAAATGGCCGACCGGAATCTTCCTGGCTTGGTACCCGATCAAGGATCCCGCCCCCGTCGACCGCATGGCGGCGGCCCTCGACCGGGCGCTCGACCGGCCGGCGCTGCGCCTCGACCTGATGATCGACGCGCCCGACACGACCCGCCTGACCGGCAACGGGCTCATCGTGGTCAACCCGCCCTGGCGGCTCGCCGAGGAGGCGGGCCTGTTCCTGCCGGCGCTGGCGGAGCGCCTGGCGCGGGGCGATTACGGGGCGTTCCGCTGCGAGGCGCTCGGGGCGGCAGGGTAGATTACGCCGCCACCCGGCCCTCCAGCGGGAACACCTTGGCCGGGTTCATCAGCCAGCCCGGGTCGAAGACGTTGCGCACCCGCATCTGCTGCTCGAGGTCCTCCTTCGCGTACTGAAAGCGCATCAGCTCGCGCTTCTCGATGCCCACCCCATGCTCGCCGGTGAGGCAGCCCCCGACCTCGACGCAGAGCTTGAGGATCTCGTCGCCGGCGGCCTCCGCCTTCTGCAGCTCACCAGGCTTGTTGATGTCGAACAGGATCAGCGGGTGCAGGTTGCCGTCGCCGGCATGGAAGACGTTGGCGACGCGAAGGCCCTTCTCCGCGCAGATCGCCCCGATCCGCTCCAGCACCGGCCCGAGCTGGCCCGTGGGGATGGTGCCGTCCA
The DNA here is from genome assembly GCF_022179305.1 of Methylobacterium iners. Classification (GTDB taxonomy): domain Bacteria; phylum Pseudomonadota; class Alphaproteobacteria; order Rhizobiales; family Beijerinckiaceae; genus Methylobacterium; species Methylobacterium iners. Next base: position 144,126 of record NZ_BPQP01000016.1, on the reverse strand, counting down.
TGCAGATGTAGTCGGAGATGCGGCCCGTGGCGCCGAAGGCGGATTTGCGGCCCTTCCAGATGGCCGCGCTCTCGGCCTCGGAGCCCGAGATCCTCAGGCTCGTCGGGTTGAAGGCCTTGGCGATCTCGGCGATGCGCGCGAGCATGTCGCTGCATTCCCGGTCCGAGCCCTCGACCTCGATGATCAGCATCGCCTCGGCGTCGCGGGGATAGCCGGCCTGCGCGAAATCCTCGGTGATCAGGATCGCTTCGCGGTCCATGTACTCGATCGCCACGGGGATGATGCCGGCCGCGATGATCGCCGCGGTGCAGGCGCCGGCATCCTCCACCGAGGAGAAGCCGACGAGCGCCGGCCGCGCGCCCTCAGCGGCGCGCAGGATGCGCACAGTCGCCTCGGTCACGATGCCGAGCTGCCCCTCCGAGCCGCAGATGAGACCGAGCAGATCGTAGCCGGGGCTGTCGAGGTGGTCGCCGCCGAGCGCGACCACGGTGCCGTCGTTCATCACCAGGGTGACGCCGAGCAGGTTGTTCGTCGTCACGCCGTATTTCAGGCAATGGGCGCCGCCGGAGTTCATCGCGATGTTGCCGGCGATGGTGCAGGCGAGCTGGCTCGATGGGTCGGGGGCGTAGAAGAAGCCCTCGTGAGAGACCGCGCCCGAGATCGCGAGGTTGGTGATGCCCGCCTCGACCCGCGCGGTGCGGTTGGCGAAGTCGAGGTCGAGGATGCGGTTCATCTTGGCGACGCCCAGGATGATCGCGTCGCCCTGCGCGATGGCCCCGCCCGCGAGCGAGGTGCCGGCGCCCCGGGCCACCACGCGCACGCCGTTCCTGTGGCAATAGGCCATCACCGCCGAGACCTCCGCCGTGGTCGAGGGCAGCACCACGGCGAGCGGCATCTGGCGGTAGGCGGTGAGCCCGTCCGTCTCGAAGGCGCGGCGCTCGTCCTCGCTCGTCACCAGGGCCTCGGCCGCCACCAGGGGCTTCAGCCCGGCGATGATGGCATCGCGACGGGCGAGGATGTCGGGATCCGGGGTCGGAAAGGCGATCGACATGGGGCGTTCCTCCGCGGTTTTTCAGCATCCGCTCAGCTTGAGGCGATCATACCAGAAAGCGGGCTCCCGGCACGGGGGAGGGGGTGCGGCGTTCCCCCGTCAACGCGGGACCCTGCGCCTTCGTCCCCGATGGCGTCGTCGTGATCGGCAGACGGCTTCTTTTCGCCGCAAGGGACCTAATTGGCTCCGGAACGTTCTTACTCTCGACTTGTTCTAAAACGGCAAGCTCTGCCATAAGCCGAGGCGGCTGTCGCCGCCCAACGGAGGAAAGAAACGATGCGTCATCTCATCCTCGGCGCCGCATTCGCGCTGATGTTGCCCCTGTCCGCTCAGGCGCAGGACGCCGCCGCCGGCGAGAAGGCGTTCACCGCGTGCAAGGCCTGCCACGCCTTCGGCAAGAACGGCGTCGGCCCCAACCTCACGGGCGTCGTCGGCCGCAAGGCCGCTGCGGTGGAAGGCTACAACTACTCCGCCGCCCTCAAGGATTCGGGCATCACCTGGGACGAGGCGAACCTGAAGGAATGGCTCATCGGCCCCGCCACCAACAAGGTGAAGGGCACCAAGATGGTCTACCAGGGCCTCAAGGACGAGAAGAAGACCGCCGACGTCATCGCCTACCTCGCCTCGCAGAAGTAGGGCCGGCTCCGGTCCGTCCCCTCAATCAGGACAAAACACGACCCTCCCCCACGGGGGAGGGATGCAGGGCATCGGGATCGTTCCTGCACGCATGGCATCACGCCTGGCACGATGCCGCCCCGCGCAGGAGCGCCGGCGGCACGTCAGGCGGCGGCCTTGTAGGAGGTCCCCGAAAGCGCAGCGATGAGCTCGGCTTTCACAGGCTCGGCTCGCTCGTTGGGCACCTGACACGTGCCGGCGGCGTAGTGGCCGCCGCCGCCGTAGGAGAGGCACAGCGCTCCGACATCGACCTGCGAGCGACGGTCCAGAATCGATTTGCCGATCGCGAAGACGGTGTTCTGCTTCTTCAGGCCCCACATGACGTGGGCCGAGACGTCGCAATCGGGAAAGAGCGCGTACACCGCGAAGCGGTTACCCGCGTAGATGATCTCTTCGTCCCGCAGGTCGATGAGCGCGAGCTTGCCGTGCACGGACGTGCAGCGCTGGAGTTGCGCCGCGAAGCGGTCGCGGTGGCTCATGTAGAGGTCGACGCGCTCCTTGACGTCCGGCAGGGCCAGGACCTCCGCGATCGTGTGGTCGCGGCAGCGCTCGATCAGCTGCATCATCAGGTCGTAGTTCGAGATGCGGAAGTCGCGGAAACGCCCGAGCCCGGTCCGCGAGTCCATGAGGAAGTTGAGCAGAACCCAACCTTGCGGGTCGAGGATTTCCTCGCGGCTGAACTGGGCCGCGTCGGCCTTGTCGACCGCGGACATGAGCTCGTCGCTGATGCGCGGGAAGGCCGCCGCGCCATAGTGGCGGTACACGACGCGGGCCGCGGACGGCGCCGTCACATCGATGACGTGGTTGGGGAAGTCCCGCCCGGCATTGCGCGCGCCTTCGCTCGAGTGATGGTCGAAGGCGAGATGACACCCCTGGACGTAGGGCAGGTTGGTGATGATGTCGCGCTCCGAGATCGCGATGAGGCCGTCCTGCATGTCCTTGGGGTGGACGAACTTGATCTCGTCGATGAGGTCGAGTTCGCGCAGCAGCATGCCACAGACGAGGCCGTCGAAATCACTCCGGGTCACGAGGCGGAACTTCTGAGTGGGCATGGTCGGTCAGCTCTCCAAGGGCGTTGAAGCAGTGCCTGCGAGTGCTGAAGGTATTGTTATCGCTGCCCGCGGCATCGCGGAGCTTGGTTGAGATTCGATGTCCAAACTCGAGCGCGCGAATTGTAGGAGCCCGTCGCACGGAGCGTTCGAATCGACGTCGACAACGCTCATTCGGTCGGAACGACTTGGCCGGGACGACTTGGCTGGCGAACCGTAGGGAGTGGAGACCCTCGACTCGGATCTTGAGCGCTAGGCCTCGGCCCCCGCCCCGTCACCCGCCAGGTTCTCGTGGAGCGTGCCCCGCAGCGCGGCGAGGTGATCGAGGAGGGCGCGCCGGGCGTCGAGGTCGAGGCCCGTAAGCAGGCCCGCCTGTTCCGGGACGCAATCCATGCGCGATTGCAGCGCCCGGCCCTTCGGGGTCAGGAAGATGCTCACCTGCCGCTCGTCGCTGCGGTCGCGGGCGCGGCGGACATGGCCTGCCGCCTCGAGCCGCTTCAGGAGGGGCGTCAGCGTGCCGGAATCGAGGAACAGGCGGGTGCCGATGTCCTTCACCGTCAGCCCTTCCTCCTCCCAGAGGACGAGCAGGACGAGGTATTGCGGATAGGTCAGCCCGTGGCCGGCGAGCAGGCTGCGGTAGGCGCGGCCGAAGGCGTGCGCGGCGGCGTAGACGGCGAAGCAGAGCTGGCTGTCGAGGCTCTGCGGGTCCTGCGCCTGGGTCTTCCCCGCACCCGTCCGTGAATGTCGCGCCGCCGCCATCCGATTGAGCCCGTCCGATCCCTGGTGCCACGGCGGCTTTCGCGCGGTGACCCCGCATCTTACGGCAGAACGGGTTTCCCGTACAATCGAGCCCTCGGCCAAGCCGCCGGAAACAGGATTGTGCGCAATCGATATCCGTGCGATAAGCCGGATGGGTTGTGCGCAATCGGGTTGCGGCGACCGGCGGCCGGGGCTCGACCCCGGCCCGTTGCGGCCCATCTCAGGGTCGCGAGACGAATGCCAGCAGGAGATGACATGAAGGCCCTCTACACCACCCACGCCCACGCCACCGGCGGCCGCGAAGGCTCGGCGGCGACGCAGGACGGCACGCTCCAGGTGACGCTTTCCACCCCGAAGGAGCTCGGCGGCGGCGGCGGGTCGGGCACCAACCCCGAGCAGCTCTTCGCGGCCGGCTACGCCGCCTGCTTCCTCGGCGCGATCAAGTTCGTGGCCGCGCAGGACAAGGTGAGGATCCCGGACGACGCCAAGGTCGAGTCGTCGGTCGGCATCGGCCAGCGCGACGACGGCGCGGGCTTCGGCCTCGTCGTCACCCTCAAGGCCCATCTGCCCGGCATTGACCACGCCAAGGCGGAGGAGCTGGTCAAGCGCGCCGACGTGGTCTGCCCCTATTCCCACGCCACGCGGGGCAACATCCAGGTCGACATCTCGGCGGCTTGAGATCGCTTCGGATCGATCACCAGGGTTAGGGAGAGGCTCGCGAGGCTCTCCTCCCCCTTGGGGGGAGGGGACTTTCTCGCGTTTCACGTGAAACACACCGGGCCGCTCAGCCCGGCCCGGCTCCCTCACCCCGGCGCAGCAGGAACACGCCCTGCGCGCCGATCAGGTTCCAGACCCACCAGGGCATCGAGAAGCGCATCGGCCGTCCGCTCGCATCGAGCGCTGCCGCCCGCTCGATCCGGGCCCCCACCACCCGGCACAGCCCGACGAAGTCGCGGATGGTGCAATGGTGGATGTTCTGGGTCTCGTACCAGGCCTCCGGCATCAGCTCGGTCACCGGCATGCGCCCGCGCAGGGCCAGCTCCGCCCGCACCCGCCAATGCCCGAAATTCGGGAAGGAGATGACCACCTGCCGCCCGATCCGGAGCAGGTGCTCCAGCACGATACGGGGGTTGCGCGTCGCCTGGATGGTCTGGGACAGCACCACGACGTCGAAGGCGTCGTCGGGGTAGTTCTCCAAATCGGTGTCGGCGTCGCCCTGGATCACGGGGAGCCCGCGGGCGAGGCAGGCATTCACGCCCTCGCGGGAGAGCTCGATGCCGCGCCCGTCCACGCCCCGGCGGTCGCGCAGGAGCGCCAGCAGGGTGCCGTCGCCGCAGCCGATGTCGAGGACACGGGCGCCGGGCGGCACCAGTTCGAGGACCGCGATGTGATCGACGCGGGCGCCGTCCGAGCGGGGGATCGCTTGCGCCGCATCCCAGGGGGTGACGGGCGCGTTCATGGCTGTCCCCTCACAGGCCGCGGGCCCGGGCGGCGGCGTCGATGAAGCCCCGGGCCGCCGAGAACATGGCCGGCTCGTCGAGCAGGAAGGCGTCGTGGCCCTTGTCGCTCTCGACCTCGACGAAGGCGACGGGCGCGGAGGCCGCGTTGAGCGCGTGCACGATGGCGCGGGAATCGGCGGTCGGAAAGAGCCAGTCCGAGGTGAAGGACATGACGCAGAACCGGGTCTTGGTGCCGCGAAAGGCGTTGGCCAGCACCCCGCCGCCATCGGCCGCGAGGTCGAAATAGTCCATCGCCCGGGTCAGGTAGAGGTAGGCGTTGGCGTCGAAGCGCTCGACGAAGCTGAGGCCCTGGTGGCGCAGGTAGCTCTCGATCTGGAAGTCGGCGTTGAAGGAGAAGGTCGGGGCCGAGCCGCCCTGGAAGCGGCGCCCGAACTTCCGGTGGAGCGCCGGCTCCGACAGATAGGTGATGTGCGCGCCCATCCGGGCGACCCCCAAACCCTTGGCGGGCCGGGTGCCGGCCTCGAGATAGCGGCCCTCGGCCCAGGCCGGGTCGGCCATGATCGCCTGCCGCCCGACCTCGTGGAAGGCAATGTTCTGGGCCGAGTGCCGGGCGCCGGTGGCGATGGGCATCGCCGCGAAGACGCGGTCCGGAAAGCTCGCCGCCCATTGCAGCACCTGCATCCCGCCCATCGAGCCGCCGATGCAGAGGAACAGGTCCGGGATGCCGAGACGATCGAGCAGCATCGCCTGGGCGCGGACCATGTCGCGGATCGTGACGAGGGGGAAGTCGAGGCCGTAGGGGTGCCCCGTCGCCGGATTGATCGAGGCCGGGCCCGTCGAGCCCATGCAGCTCCCGATCACGTTCGAGCAGACGACGAAGTAGCGGTCCGTGTCGATGGGCTTGCCCGGCCCCACCAGCGTCTCCCACCAGCCGGGCTTGCCCGTGAGGGGATGGGTGTGGGCGAAGTGCTGGTCGCCGGTGAGCGCGTGGCAGATCAGGACCGCGTTGGAGCGATCCGCATTGAGGGTGCCGGCGGTCTGGTAGGCGATCTGGAACGGGCTGATCTGCACGCCGGCATCTGTCGCCAGCGGCTCGTCGGGGCCGAACAGGGCGACGGGGCTCTTGGGGTCGGCCGCCTGCGAGAGCTCGGCCGCGGGGCCTGTCTCGACGGGACGGTTCGCGATCAGGTCGGCGGCGGTGTCCATAGGGCGTCTTAACGGGTCCGGGCGCTCGGCGGTCGCGACACCCGGATGCCACGATTGGGCGTCTTCGCCCGCGCAATTCGGCTACCAGCAGTTAGTCCGCGCCCCTGCCTGCGTCAACGAACGCGGGCATCGGGTGGGGAGCGGTTTGGAGAACGAGGCGCTCTTCCTGTCTGCGTCCGACCCGTTGCGGAAGTTCGGCTCGCGACGGCTTTGCGCCAGAAGCGGACGTCCATCGCGCTCCTGCTAGCCGACCAGTGCGTCCGTCGACCCAAGGTGGTTGGGGTTCACCCGCCGCGGACGGGCCGGAACGCGACGACCCGGTCTGCTGCATCCTCCTGCTTCAGGCAGCCCGCGACCGCATCGGCCAGATCGGCCTGCTGATAGGGCTTGTTCAGCCGGGGCAGGGCAAGGTGGCTGTCCAGCGCCACCTCCGCATAGCCGGTCGCCAGCAGGATCGGCATGCGCGGCCACTCGGCCCGGATCGCCTCCGCGAGGTGCAGGCCCGTCATGCCCGGCATGGCGTAGTCCGTGATTATGAGATCGACCTTGCGGCCCCTTCGCAAGAAGGTCAGCGCCTCCTCTCCGGACGAGGCCTCGAGGACCACATGCCCGAGGTCATCCAGCATCGCCGCCGTGTTCGCCAGGACAAGGGCATCATCATCGATCGCCAGAACCGTCAGCGAGGGCGTCGCAGCGCCCGCCTTCTTGCCTGCCTCAGCCGCGATCTCGCCGGGCTCCTCTCTGGCCTCGGCAAACGGAAGCCACACCTCAGCGGTCGTGCCCACGCCGACACGGCTCTCGAGGACAAGGGCTCCACCGGACTGCTCGGCGAGGCCGTGCACCATGGAGAGCCCCAGCCCCGTGCCCTTGCCGACCCCCTTCGTCGTGAAGAACGGCTCCATCGCTCGCCCCAGGGTGGCCTCGTCCATGCCCGTGCCCGTGTCCGATACGGCGAGGCAGACGTACTTGCCCGGTGAAAGACCACTCACTTGGTCCGTTCCGACCGCCTGCTCGCGTGCGCTGATCGTGATGATGCCGCCATTGGGCATGGCGTCCCGTGCGTTCACGACGAGGTTTAACAGCGCCAGCTCAACCTGGTTGGCGTCCGCATAGGCGTAGGCCAACCCCAGGGGAAAGTGGGTCTCGATCTGCACCTGCGGGCCGATGGAGCGGCGAAGCAGGTCCTCCATGCCCCGCACGAGATCGGGGGCGCAGATCCGCTCGGGCCTCAGACTCTGCCGCCGTGCAAAGGACAGCATGCGCTGGGTCAACGAGGCTCCACGCTCAGCCCCCTGGATCGCATGCTCGACGAGGCGCGTGAGCCGGGGGTCGTCGGGCAGGCGCTTGCGCAGCAGGTCGAGGTTGCCGATCACCACGGCGAGCAGGTTGTTGAAGTCGTGCGCGATGCCGCCGGTGAGGCGTCCCACTGCCTCCATCTTCTGGGCCTGCCGCAGCGCCTCCTCTGCGCGTCGTCTGGCTGTCACATCGACGAGGCCGCCGAGCGCGCGCAGGAACCGGCCCTGCGCGTCACGCTCAACCTGCGAGGACAGGAGAACGTCCAGAGGCTCGCCGCGATGGGTCACGAAGCGGTACTCGGCGTCGCGAAGCGCGCCGCTCGCCAGGAGCTTCGGCCAGTCCTCCTGAACGCGGCGGCGCGCGGATTCCCCGCTCATGAAGTTGATCAAGGGGCGACCCACAACGCTCTCGCGCGGGTAGCCGAGAAGATCGAGCCACGCCTCGCTGACCTCCTCGACGCGGCCCTCGGCATCGAGGGCGTGCAGCGGCAGCGGGGTCTTTCGGTAGAGCGCGCGGAACTGCTCCTCGCTCCGGCGCAAAGCCAGGGCCTCCCGCTCGGCCAGCACAGCGAAGCGGCGGTCGAACATGGCCGCGATCAGCGAGAGGAAGAGGATGAGGAACGTCGTGGCGGCGACGGCGAGGGCAAGGTTGGTCTGGCCGATGCTGGCATAGCCATGCCCGCCGTCGGTCACGCCGTGAGCGGTGAACGACGCGGCATACATGGCCGTGTAGTGCATGCCCGAGACGGCCATGCCCATCACCCCGGCGGCGACGAGCTTCTGAACCAGCCCCGTGTTCTTGAAGGCGAGCCAGAGCGCGATGGTCGAGGCTCCGACCGCGATCAGGATCGAGACGGCCACCCACGGCGCGTCGTAGCGCAGGGACGCGGGCACGTGCATCGCGGCCATGCCGGTGTAGTGCATGGCCGCGATGCCGATGCCCATGAGAAGACCGCTGGCGGCGAGCGCGAAGCGGCTGCTCGTGGGCCGGTTCACGACGGCAAAGCCGATTCCGGTCACCGCCACGGGCACGATCAGTGACAGGAGCGTGAGGCCGAGGTCGTAATGCGCCTCCATGCCCGGCATGCTGAAGGCGAGCATGGCGACGAAGTGCATGGCCCAGATGCCACCGCCCATCGCCAGGGCGGCGGTCGCGAGCCACGCGCGTGCTGCCCAACCTGTTGCGGCACGGATGCGGCCTGCGAGATCAAGGGCGGTGTAGGAGGCGACCGTCGCGATCAGGATCGAGAGGGCGACGAGGGTGCTGTCGTGGGCTCCTGTGAGGGACATCCTAGCCTTCTCGCATGGGCGCGAAGCGGCTGCCCAGGCAGACCTTAGGAGGCTTCCTGGAACCCTCCAAGCGACCGGGCATGTCAGGCGGAGATCGTGCCCAGCAAGGCTCGCGAGACCATCTAATTCCGCGCGCCTCGGATCCTGGGAAGCGGGATCCTGAATGGCGCCTGCGTCGCGAAGGCCACCTGGGAGCGGACGCTCCCGAGATCCGACGAGGGTCAGCCCGGTCGCTGACCGCGTCAGGCGAACGACCGCTCCCCGCCCATCGCGGAGTTCCGGCCCAACTCGGCACCGCTCCAAGACCCGACGCTGGCCCTTCGCACCCGTCGATCGTAGACACGAGGTCCGACACGCCCGCCGGACCCCCGCATGCGCCTCACCCCGAGACCCGACGCCCCCGACGACCTCGCCAGCTTACGCGCCGAGATCGACCGGATCGACGCGGAGATGCACGCCCTGCTGATCCAGCGGGGCACGATCATCGACCGCCTCATCGCGGCCAAGCGCACCTCGGCCAGCGGCTCGGCCTTCCGGCCCGGGCGCGAGGCCTCGATGATGCGCCGCGTCGCCGAGCGCCACCGCGGGCTCCTGCCGCTGGATACGGTGGAGGGCATCTGGCGAGTCATCATCGCGACCTTCACCTGGGTCCAGGCGCCGTTCCAGGTCCACGCGGACGTCTCGGGCGGCGACGCGCCGATGCGGGATTCCGCCCGCTTCCATTTCGGCTTCACGGTGCCCTACCGGCCGCACCCGACCTGCGCGGCGGTGATCGAGGCGGTGGCGGCCTCGCGCGGCGACCTCGGCATCTTCCGCCTCGGCGCCGCGGTCTCGGGGACGGCCTGGTGGGAGGGGCTTGTGGGCGCAGGCAGGCCGAAGGTGATCGCGCGGCTCCCCTTCATCGAGCGCCCGACGCATCCGGCCGGCACCCCCGTCCTCGTGGTGGCCAACCCCCTCGACGACCCGGCTGCGGCCCAGCGGGACTGGGTGCTCCACGCCACCCGCGTCGAGGTCTGGACGGAGGAGGGAACCCGCGCCCTGCAGGACCTCTACGGCGAGGTCGTGGCCCGCGCCGAGGGCGGGGAGGGGCCCCGCCTGCTCCTCGCCGTGCCCGGCGGCGTCGGCCCGCGCCAGCTGCGCGAGGCCCTGGAGCGGGCGGGCGCAGGCCCGAGCAGCCTCGACGAGATCGGGAGCCATGCGGCCCGGTTCCGGGTGTGAGACGGGCCGCCCGCTCGCCACGACAGGCAAGCTGCGCTAGAGGGGCCGCTCATCCGAACGGCGTCGCCCCCATGTCCTCCGCCACCATGTCCTCCCTTCGTCCCGTGCCCCGCCCGAGCGTGCTCGCCATCAAGGCCTACGTGCCCGGCAAGAGCGGCGCGCCGGGGATGGCGAAGGTCCATAAGCTCTCGTCGAACGAGACGCCGCTCGGCCCCAGCCCGAAGGCCCTCGCGGCCCTCGCGGAGGAGGGCGGGCGCCTCGCCCTCTATCCGGACGGCAACGCCACGCGGCTGCGCGAGGCGATCGCCGGGCGCTACGGCCTCGACCCGGCCCGCATCGTCTGCGGCGCGGGCTCGGACGAGCTGCTCTCGTTCCTCGCCTACGCCTTTCTCGGTCCCGGCGACGAGGGCCTGTTCACCGAGCACGGCTTCCTCGTCTACCGCATCGCGATCCTGGCCGCGGGCGGAACCCCGGTCGTGGTTCCCGAGCGCGACCTGCGCGCCGATGTCGACGCCCTGCTCGCGGCGGTGACGCCGCGCACGCGCATCGTCTACCTCGCCAACCCCAACAACCCGACGGGCACCTACGTCTCGTTCGAGGAGATCCGGCGCCTGCATGCGGGCCTGCCCGGGAACGTCCTCCTCGTCCTCGACGGCGCCTATGCCGAGTACGTGCGCGCCAACGATTACAGCGCCGGGCTCGACCTCGTCCTCCAGGCCGAGAACGTGGTCATGACCCGGACCTTCTCGAAGATCCACGGGCTGGCCGCCCTGCGCATCGGCTGGATGGTCGGGCCGCCGGGCATCGTCGACGCGGTCAACCGCATCCGGGGGCCGTTCAACGTCTCGGGCGCCGGCATCGCGGCGGGTGCGGCGGCGATCGCCGACGAGGCCCATGTCGCCGCGGCGGCGGCGCACAACGACGAATGGCTCGCCTGGCTGAGCGAGCGCGTCGGCGCCCTCGGGCTGACGGTGACGCCGAGCGTCGGCAACTTCCTCCTCGTCCACTTCCCCGAGGAGCCCGGGCGCTCGGCGGCCAAGGCCGACGCCTTCCTGACGGCCCGCGGAATCATCGTGCGCCGCGTCAGCGCCTACGGCCTGCCGAACGCGCTCAGGGTCACGGTCGGCGCGGAGGAGGCCAACCGCGCCTTCCTGGCGGCGCTGGCGTCCTTCCTGGAGGGCGAGGCCGGTGCCTGAGGCGGGGGGCTTCCGCCGGCTCGCGATCATCGGACTGGGTCTGATCGGCTCCTCGCTCGCCCGGGCGGCCCGCCAGTTCGGTGGGGCCGGGACGATCGTCGCGATCGACCGCGATCCGGCGGTGCTGGAGCGGGTGCGGGCGCTCGGCCTCGCCGACGAGGTCACGGACGACCTCGCCGGCGTCGCGGGCGCCGACCTCGTGATCCTGTGCGTGCCCGTCGGCGCGGCCGGCGCCGTGGCCGAGCGGATGGGCCCGCACCTGAGCCCCGGCGCCATCGTCTCCGACGTCGGCTCGGTCAAGGTCAGCGTCGTGGCGGGGGTAAGCCCCCACCTGCCCGAGGGCGTCACCTTCGTACCGGCCCATCCCGTGGCGGGCACCGAGTATTCGGGACCGGATGCGGGGTTCTCGACCCTGTTCCAGGGGCGCTGGTGCATCCTGACGCCGCCCGAGGGCAGCGACCCCGAGGCGGTCGCGCGGGTCCAGGCCTTCTGGGAAGGCATCGGCGCCATCGTCGAGTCGATGACGGCCGAGCACCACGACCTCGTGCTGGCGATCACCAGCCACGTGCCGCACCTCATCGCCTACAACATCGTCGGTACCGCGGCCGACCTGGAGGCGGTGACGCAATCGGAGGTGATCAAGTTCTCGGCCGGCGGGTTTCGTGACTTCACCCGCATCGCAGCCTCCGACCCGACCATGTGGCGCGACGTCTTTTTGGCCAACAAGGACGCGGTGCTGGAGATGCTCGGCCGCTTCAACGAGGACCTGGCGGCGCTCGCCCGCGCGATCCGCTGGGGCGACGGCGACGCCCTCCACGACCTCTTCACCCGCACCCGGGCGATCCGGCGCAGCATCGTCGCGATGGGGCAGGAGACGGCGGAGGCGGATTTCGGTCGGGGGCGGCCGGTGACGGACACAACCTCCTCCGCTCGTGGGGAGGAGTAGGCTGGGGCCGGTTCCGCTTGCCTCGCCGCTGAGTCGCCCTCGGTCCTTCCCCTCAGGGCAGGGCGGTTGCAGACGGGGTTCTTCAACTCCCTCTGTCATTCCGGGGCTGCGAAGCAGAGCCCGGAACCCAGAACCGCTGGCGCGGCAAGCTGGAGGGCTGTCAGCGGCTCTGGGTTCCGGGCTCGCCCGCGGCGCCCCGGAATGACAAAGGGGAGTGCTGTAGAGCCCGTCGGTCGATGAGCCGCCTCACCTGCAATCGCCCCCCACAAGGGGGAGGAAGGCGCCCGTTTCAGTAGAGCGGCAGCAGCCGCACGTTGGGCAGCGGGATCGGTCCGAGCAGGAGGCGTCCGTCCGCGAGGCGCAAGGGCGGCAGCAGCTTCAGGGCCGGATCGCCTTTGGCCTCGGGCTCGGCCGGGTTCGGCGACCGCCGTCCGCCGCCGAGCAGCTGGCCGACGAGGTTGCCGATCATCGCGCCGCGATCGGCGCCGAAGCGCTGGCCCATCACCTGACCGATCAGGGCTTCGAGCCCCGCCGCCCGCACGTCGAGCTGGCCGGCCGGGCGATGCTCCTCGTCGATCCCGAGCGTGCCGCGGGCCTGGATGCGCCGGTCGCCCTTGGCAAGGGACAGGAGGGCGATCTCCAGCGCACCGCCGTCGCGGCGCCATTCGTCGAGCTCCTGGGCGACGCGGCCGGTGCGAAGCCCTGCGGCCCGGGTGAGGGTGGCATCGAGGGCGAGGTCGGCCGGATCGGCGTTGCCGACGAGGGGGTCGATCAGCGGCAGGCCCGTCTTCTCGACGCGCAGGCTCACGTCGACGGCGCCGTCCGAGGCGAAGCGGGCGGGCGTCGGACGGGCGTGGAACTCGAGGTGCCCGGCGCTGAAATCGACGGGCCCCGGCTCGCCGCCCCGGACGCTGCCCTTGATGCCGTCGGCGGTGAGCGAGGCGCGCACGAAGCCGTCCGCGGCGCCGTGGAAGCTGCCCTGCAGGGCGGTCCAATTTGCGTCGGCGACGAGCTCGCCCTGTTCCACGTGAAACGGTCCGGCCACCTGGAGCAGCCCGTGACGAGGCTGATAGACCTGCACCAGGGCAGTCAGGGGCCCGAGGGTGAAGCGGCCGTCGGAGCGGGTAAAGGCGAGGGACGCGCAGCGCAGCTCGAGCCGGAAGGGATAGCCGGTGATGGAGCGGTCGGCGCAGGTCCAGGTACGGCCGGCGGCGGCCTCCGCGGCCAGCCACGCATCCATCTCGCGGGCGGCCCGGTCGCGGATCCAGAACCAAGCGGCCGACCACAGCACCACGAGCGTGAGGAGCAGGATCGAGGGCAGGAACAGCCTGAACCGCACGGGCCTTTGCGCTGCTGCGGGCTGCGGATCGTCCACGCGTCCAGATCCCTGCGCCATCGCCGCGATGCTCCCTGCCGCCGGCGCCACGGTCGAGCCCGGGACGCCTTGATGCGGGCCGTCTTTGGAGAGGGCGGCGCCGGGATGCAAGCATCCGCAGGCCCAAGACAAGCGTCCGCAGGCCTCAGGGGAGAGGGCTCACCTTAGGCCTGGTTGGCGGCGGACGGCTCGGCGTCGAGGTCGGCGACGATGGCGGAGCGCTCGGCCTCGGTCTCGGCGAGGCGGTGGACGTGCATCTCGGTCGCGCCGCGATGCCGTGCCCGGGCGATCCAATTGCCGTGCAGCCGCTCGCGCGGGCTCTGCCCTGCCGCCGCCACCGCGACGAGCTCGCCGATGCCGGCCGGGTCGCGGCGCACGGCCAGGACGACGGCCTCGCCCACCTCGTTCAGCTCCGGCTCCGCAAGCTCGTGCACGCCCACGACGTAGCGCCGGCCCGAGCGTCCCCGCCAGGCGCTAAGGGTCGTCGCGGGGCTGCCCCGCAGGCCGGCGGCGGTCTTCAACCGTTCCTCACGCACGTCCGCTCTCCGTGATCGATCGTCCTTCAGGTCGCGCAGGGCCGCTGACCAGGACAGAGCTCTCTTGTTCGCCATTTGTTCTAACCTAATCGCGGCGATCGGGGCGGGTCAAGGATGATCCTCGACACCCACCGAATATGGGCACGAACCAAGTTATCCACAAGCGCCCGGGGGTCGCCCGGTTCCGCTCAGATCCCGCGGGAGGGCTGCCGTTCGAGCGTCGGCTCGGCCTCCGGCGTCGGATGACCCCTGGCGGCGAGATCGGCCCGGGCGGCGGCGAGCAGGGCGTTCGAGGCGGTCTCGATCCGCTCCTGGACGAGGTCGAGGAACGCGGCCCGTTCGAGACCGGGCGCGATGGGGCTCAGGAACTCGATCACCGTCGTGCCAGGCCGGCGCGTCAGGCTGCGGCGCGGCCAGTACAGGCCGCTGTTGAGGGAGACGGGCAGGCAGGGCACGCCGAGCGCCACGTAGAGGTGGCTGATCCCGAGCTTGTAGGCGGGCGGGGCACCCGGCGGACGCCTCGTGCCCTCGGGGAAGATGATGAGCTGGTGTCCCGTCCTGATCGCCCGCACCGCGGATTCGTTCATCACCGCCATGGCGCGGGAGCCCTTGGAGCGGTCGATCGCCACCATGCCGGCCCGCGACAGGAACCAGCCGATCAGGGGAATCCAGAGGAGCTCGCGCTTGAGGATGTAGGCGAAGTCCGGAAAGACCGTGACCAGCGCCAGGGTCTCCAGGGCCGATTGGTGCTTGGCGGCAACGAGGAGGGGCCCGGGCGGGATGTTCTCCAGGCCGCGATACTCGATGCGGACCCCGCCGACCACGTCGAGGAGCCACATCGTGGTGCGCGCCCAGAACCGCGCCACCTTTCGCGTCGCGGATCTGGAGACCAGCGCCGGCAGCCCGCCGACGGCGATGAGCGTCGTGACGAGATAGAAGGCGGCGTTGAACGCGAGCGAGCGCAGGGGAAGCATCGGGGACCCGGATGAAGGCGCCCGGCCGACCGGGCGGCTCCTGCTTTAGCGCGAGGCCCCGAGGTTCACCAACCTCGCGCGGGCCGCCGCCTCAATGGCCGTCCGCGAGCGTGCCGCGCTGGCGTGGATCGGCGGCCCCGGCGAGACCGTCCTCCGTCCGCATCACGGAGTTGGCGGAGCCGGAGCTCGACCCGACGACCACCGGATGACCCCACGCCCGCAGCAGCGCCAGGGTGTCGGGGGAGAGGCCCTCCTCGACCATGAGCCTGTCGGGCCGCCACTGATGGTGGATGCGCGGGGCGGCGACGGCCTGGGCCAGGTTCATGCGGAAATCGAGGACGTTCACGATGATCTGGATCACCGTCGAGATGATGCGGCTGCCGCCCGGGCTCCCCGTCACCAGGACGAGGCGCCCGTCGCGGAAGACGAAGGCCGGCGTCATCGAGGAGAGCGGGCGGGCGCCCGGCCGGATCGCGTTGGCCGGGCCGCCGATCAGGCCGAAGGCGTTGGCCGCGCCCGTCTTGGCGGAGAAATCGTCCATCTCGTTGTTGAGCAGCACGCCCGTGCCCTCGGCCACAAGGCCGAGCCCGTAGGAGAAGTTGAGGGTCGTGGTGTTGGCGACCGCGTTCCCCTCGGCGTCGATCACCGAGTAATGGGTGGTCTGATCCGGCTCGAAGGCCAGCGGATCGCCGGCCTTGATCGCCTCGGCCGGCCGGGCGCGGGCGGGATCGATCGCCGCCCGCAGCGTGTCCGCGTAGGATTTGGCGATGAGGCCCCCGGCCGGCACCTGGGCGCGGGCCGGGTCGCCAAGCCAGGTCGCCCGGTCGGCATAGGCCGGCTTCATCGCCTCGGCGAGGAGATGGACGGCGCCGGCGCTGCCCGCGCCCATTCGGGCGAGGTCGAAGCCTTCGAGCACGTTGAGGATCTGGATCAGGTGGATGCCGCCGGAGCTGGGGGCGGGCATCGAGACGATGTCGTGACCGCGATAGGTGCCGCGCACGGGCGCGCGGATCACGGCCTCGTAGGCGGCGAGGTCGGCCTCCGTCATGATGCCGCCCGCGCCCTGGGCGGCCGCGGCGATCCGGCTCGCGATCGCGCCCCGGTAGAAGGCCTCCGGCCCGCCCGCGGCGATGGCCGCCAGCGTGTCGGCGAGATCGGTCTGGACGAGGCGCTCATCGCGCCCGAACGGCCGGTCGCCGTTAAAGAACACCTTTCGGCTCGAGGGCCAGTTCCCGAGACGCCCCGCGGCGCGGGGCAGGGAATCGGCAAGGCCGGCCTCGACCGGAATTCCCTCACGCGCGAGTTTTTCGGCCGGGGCGATCAGGTCGGCGAGCGTGAGGCGGCCGGAGCCGTAGAGGCGGTGCGCCTCCGCCAGGCCCCGCACGGTGCCCGGCACGCCCACCGCCTTGCCGCCCCGGGTCGAGGCGGCCCGGTCCGGCTCGCCGTCGGACCCGAGGAACATGTCCCGGGTCGCGGCCGCCGGCGCCGTCTCGCGGTAATCGATCGCCGCCGTCTCGTTGCGGGCGGCGCGATGCACCAGCATGAAGCCGCCGCCCCCGAGATTGCCGGCCTGCGGCAGCGTCACGGCCAGGGCGAAGCCCACCGCGACGGCGGCGTCGACGGCATTGCCGCCGCGCCTCAGAATGTCGACGCCGACCCGCGTCGCCAGGGCCTCCTGCGAGGAGACCATGCCGCGGCTGGCGAGGACGGGGAGGTGGCGCGCGTCGTCCGCCTGAATCGGCGCGGCAGCGGGTTGAGCGAGGGCGGGGCCTGTGAGGGTCAGGCCGACGACGGCGGCGCGCACCGCGTCGCGAAATCGGAGCTTTGGCCGGAGGAAGCCTGCTGTTCCACTACGATTGTCATTCCGGGGCGCCGCAGGCGAGCCCGGAACCCAGAACCGCCGACGCGGCAAGCTGGAGCACGACCTGCGGCTCTGAGTTCCGGGCTCTGCTGCGCAGCCCCGGAATGACAAAAGGGGGTTGAAACTCCAAGCAGCCAAAAACCTGCCTCCGGCGCACTGTCTCTTGGAGCGAAACGCCTGTTCCGCCTCGCCGCGGCGGACCTCAGCCCTCCGCGTCGTCCTCGTCCGCCGCCGCGTAAAAACCCTCGGCGCCGAGGCCCTCCTCCAGCATCATCCGGGCGCGGGCCCGCAGCTTCTCGGTCTCGCTCTTGAGCTGGCCGCAGGCGGCGAGGATGTCGCGGCCGCGCGGGGTGCGCACCGGCGAGGCGTAGCCGGCCTCGTAGACGATCTCGGCGAAGCGCTCGATCCGCTCCCAATCCGAGCAGGCATAGGCGGAGCCGGGCCAGGGATTGAACGGGATCAGGTTGATCTTGGCCGGAATGCCCTTGAGGAGGCGCACCAGCTCGCGGGCATCGGCGTCCGAATCGTTGACGCCCTTCAGCATCACGTACTCGAAGGTGATGCGCCGGGCGTTGTTGAGGCCCGGATAGGCCCGGCAGGCCGCGATCAGCTCGGCCAGCGGATACTTGCGGTTCAAGGGCACCAGGGTGTCGCGCAGATCGTCCCGCACGGCGTGGAGCGAGATCGCGAGCATGGCATGCGCGTCCTCGCCGAGGCGGCGCATCTGCGGCACCACGCCCGAGGTCGAAACGGTGATGCGGCGCCGCGACAGGCCCAGCCCCTCCTGGTCGGCCATCACGCCGACGGCGTCGATCACGTTGTCGAGGTTATAGAGCGGCTCGCCCATGCCCATGAAGACGATGTTGGTCACCGCCCGCCGGCTCTCGTCGACGCCGTTCGTGGCGCCGGGCACGGCCCAGTCGCCGAGCCGGTCGCGGGCCACCACGAGCTGCGCGGTGATCTCGGCCGCGCTCAGGTTGCGCACGAGGCGCTGCGTGCCCGTGTGGCAGAAGGAGCAGGTCAGCGTGCAGCCGACCTGGCTCGAGACGCAGAGCGTCCCCCGCCCGCGACCGGGGATATAGACGCACTCGATCTCGGCGCCGCGATTGTGGTCGTGCCGGCCCGTCGGCGGCATGCGCAGGAGCCACTTGCGGGTGCCGTCGCGCGAGACCTGCTCGGTCACGATCTCGGGCCGGTCGAGGGTATAGGCCGCGGCGAGCTCGGTCTTCAGGCCCTTGCCGACATTGGTCATCTGATCGAAGGCCGTGGCGCCGCGCACGTTCAGCCAATGCCAGACCTGGCCGGCGCGCATGCGGCTCTCGCGCTCGGGCACCCCGATCGCCGAGATCCGCTCCTTCAGCCCAGCCCGCGTCAGGCCGACGAGGGAGGGGCGGCCGGGCAGCGCCGGTTCGGCCTCGGGGCGGAACTCGGGAATTTTCTCGATCGCGGGGGCAGCGCCCGGCGCGGGCCGGGCGGTGTCGAACGACGCCGTCGCCATCACACTCTCGCTTGGAACTCGGGGATCGGCCCCGATATAGGCGGTTCCAGGCGGGAATGCGAATGGGGCCCAGCCCTACTGCTCCATCTCGCCGAGGATGGCGCCGGATTTCGGGTCGACCTCGAACTTCATCCTGCGGCCGTTCTTGACGCCCTCGCCGTCCCAATGGCCGTCGTCGACCTCCATCTTGGTGATCTCCGTGTAGCCGGCCGACATGAGGCCCTTCCGGATCTGATCGACGGGCAGCCAGTCGGCGGCAGGCTTGGACTCCCCCTGTCCCGCCGCCGCCGCGACCGGGATGTGGCCGATCGGTCCCGCCATAAGGGCGAGCGCGAGCGTCATTGCAGCGATCTTGGTCATCATCGATCTCCGTCAGCGACGAGGGTCCCTATTGGGCCGGCTTCTCGGCGGGTTTCTCGCCGGCCGGCGCTTCGGCGGCGGGGGCGGGGAGGAGGACGCCCTTGGCGACGCTGCCCTCCGGGCCGTACTCGCCGGCCACCGCCAGGCAGGAGCGCTCGCGGTTGAGCGCCATCTGGTTCGACATCAGGGCGAACATGGTCTGGACCTTGGCGCCGTGGGGTCCGCGGGGACCGACGTCGGAGGCCTTGACGTTCTGCTTCTCCAGGAGCGCGCCGAACTCGTCGACGCCGATCCGGTAGCCGCAGACATTGGCGGCCGAGAAGATGTAGGCGGCGAATTCCAGCGCGCGAGGGGAGGGCGCGTTGCGGATCTGGGCGTGCCCGGCGCTGGGAAGAAAGCCCAGGGCGAGGCTCAGGGCAAGGATGGGGCGGTGCATATCGGCGTCTCCTCGTGGCGGCCGGCGGCGTCTTGGTGCGTCCGCTCGGACCTCGATGCGGGATAGACCGTCGCGGCCAAGGCTCCAAGGCGCCGGCCTCGGGCGTGTTGCCTCAGGGAAGCCGCCAGTCGATGGGGGCGAGTCCCCGGTCCGCCAGCCAAGCATTGGCCCGCGCGAAGGGCTTCGTGCCGGGGAAGTCGCGCAGGCGGTTGAGCGGAGAGGGATGGCCGGCCTCGATCACGGCGTGCCGGCCCGCATCGATCAGGGCCGCCCGCGCCCGGGCCTGCGCCCCCCAGAGGAGGAAGACGGCGGGCTCAGGTCGCGCGGAGATGGCGGCCACCGCCTCGTCGGTCAGCGCCGACCAGCCGTAGCGCAGATGCGCCCCCGCCTTGCCGGCCTCCACCGTCAGGGCCGAATTCAGGAGGAGAACCCCCTGCCGGGCCCAGGGCGTGAGATCGCCGCCGCGGATCGGCGCATCGAGTTCGGCCAGGATCACCTTCAGCGAGGCCGGAAGCCTGCGGGGCCCGACATAGGAGAAGGCGAGGCCGTGGGCGTCGCCCGGCGTCGGATAGGGATCCTGGCCCAGGATCACGACCTTGACTTGGGTGAGCGGCGTCAGGGTCAGCGCGTTGAAGATGTCGCGGGGCGCCGGCAGCACGGTCGCGCCCGAGGCGAGCCGGGCATCGACCCGGGCCGCGACGGCGTCGGCCGCACCCGTTTCGAAGAAGGGCAGGGCGAGCCAGGGCGAGCGGGAGGCGCGGAAGGCGGCGAGCGCGCCCGCGGCGGTGTCGGGTCCGTTGTCTTGAGCCATCAGCGCAGGATGATGCGCCCTTGATCCTCGACGGCGATGGGCGCGTTCCTGCGGATATAGGCCATGACCTCGTTGGCGACGAGCTTGCCGTCGCTCGGCCCGACAAGGGTGCGCCCGCGCGCGAGGATGCCGTAGCCGTTGCCGCCCTCGTAGAGGAAGTTGTTGGACGCCACCGTGTAGGTCTGCGCCTCGTCGAGGGGGGCGTCCCCCACCCGGATCGCGACGATGCGGCGCCCGACCGGCGCCGCAGGATCCACGGTGAGGGTAAGGCCGGAGACGTGAGGGAAGCGCCCGGCCGGGCGACCGAGATCGGTCAAGGTCCCTTCCAGCAGGGTCCGGATCTGCGCGCCGGTGAGCGACACGAGGACGGTGCTGTTGCCGAAGGGGAGTTCGGTCAGGATATCGCGGCGGGTCAGCACCGTGCCCGCCGGGTAGAGGCGGTTCCCGCGGATGCCGCCGCCGTTCATGATCGCGACCTGCGCACCGAGTGCGGCCCGGAGCGCGTCGGCCACGAGGCTGCCGAAGCTCGCTTCGCGAACGCGCACGGAAGCGATGCGGCTATCGAGATCCTCCCGCGTGGCCCCGACGGGGAGGTCGAGCTCGCGGGACAGGGCGCTCTCGAGCCGGTTCACCAGCGCGGCCGCCTCGCGATCAGGGGTGACGGTCGCCGAGTCGCGGATGCGGAAGCTCGGGCGCCAGGTGACGCGGCGGTTCTTGCCCTCGCCGGTCACCGCGGCGGTGATGTCGATGGCGGTCACGTATTGCGCGTCGAAGCTCGACTCGGCCAGCATGCCCTGGCCGTCGTAGGAGAGAACGAGGTCGTGGTCGTGGCCCGACAGCAAGATGTCGACGAGCCGCGCCTTGAGGATGGCCTCGTCGAGGACGCGGCCGGTATGCGCCACCCCAACGACGAGGTCGGCGCCCTCGTCCCGAAGCGCTTGCGCCTCGCGGGTCAGGGTCTCGATCTCGGGCCCGAAGCGCAGGTCGCCGGCCTGCGACTTCTCCGGGGTGCTGGCGAGCGCGATCCCGACGATACCGACCCGGATGCCGCCCAGCGTGACGAGCGTGCGGTCGCGCAAGCCCTTCAGCGGCTGTCCGCCCGCGTCGCGCAGGTTGGCGGCGAAGACGGGAAAATTCGCCTCGCCCATCCTTTGCGCGAAGACGGCCGGCCCGAAATCGAACTCGTGGTTGCCGGGCACGAAGACGTCGGGCGGCGCCAGGTTCAGGAGCTCGACGATATGCGCACCCTTGTCGAAGCCCGACATCAGCGAGGGCGAGAGGGTGTCGCCGGCATGCGCATAGAGCATCGGCACGCCACGCGCCCGCTCGGCCCGAACGATGGCGGTGAGCCGCGCGAAGCCGCCGCGCCCGTCGGCCTCGGCCATCCGGTAGACGTCGTTGACGAGGAGCAGGGTGAAGGTGGGGTCGCGCCCTGCCTCCGGCGGTGGGGTCGCCGCGTCGGCAGGAAGCGCACCGGCGAGCCCGGCGCCGAGGCCGAGCCCCAACGTCCGACGGCGGTTCGCTGAAGGCATGGTGGGGATTGTCCGGTGAAAACGCTCGACAGGGTACTTAGTGGTTCGATGATGAACCTCTGACGACGCTCAGGCTACCTTGGGCTCGGTGGTTTCCGCCTCGGCTGTGGGCTTCACGCTCAAGGTCAGACCCAGCGCCCTCAGGACCCGCACGACCGTGTCAAAGCCGGGGTTCCCCTCCGCCGAGAGAGCCTTGTAGAGGCTCTCGCGGGACAAGCCGGTCTCCCGGGCAATCTGTGTCATGCCCCGCGCCCGCGCGACGGTGCCAACGGCATCGCGGATCAGAGCCGGATCGCCATCCTCAAGGACCGCTTCGATATAGAGGGCGATGTCCTGCTCGTCCTTTAGGTGTTCAGCCGTGTCATAAGTAAAGGTTTGCAGCGGCATCGGTTCACTCCTCAGCGGCCATAGCCTTCGCGATCTTGATGTCGCGAACCTGGGTGGACTTATCGCCACCGCAGAGAAGCACGACGATCAACGTCCCGCGCCGAACGAAGTACACTCGGTAACCAGGGCCGTAATCAATCCGGATCTCGCTGACGCCCTCGCCGACAGTTTTCACGTCACCGGCATTTCCCAGCCGAAGACGATCGATGCGTGCCTCGATACGAACTGCTGCTCGGCGATCGCGAAGTCCGTCGATCCAATCCGCGAAGGCATGTGTTCGACGGACCTCGATCATGAGGATCGTATCCCACAGGATACAAATTTCCAAGTCGATCGTGTTGGAACGCGACGGTGCGATCTGTCCAACATGCCGTCTCGCATCGGCGTTCAGCGCGGCGCGAACGTGTCCCGCACGGCTTTCGCGTTGCGCCGGAGCATGGGCCAGAGCCAGGCGCCGGAGGCGAGATAGGCCCCCGCCGGTACCGGCTTGAGCTCGACGGCGAGGCGCTGCGCGAGGCCGGGCGAGCGGAGTGCGGGCACCGGCGCGTCGGTCTTGGCGTAGACCACTGTCGTGTCCTCGCGCCAGTAATCGGTCTGGGGCACGAGGCCGGCGCGGCGGGCGGCGAGGTCGAGGGTCTCGCGCACGAAACCGTGGACATGGGCGAAGTGGAAGCGCTCATGCGCCGGCTTGCCGGTGGCGGCCATGTTGGGGACCGCGGCGTAGAGCACCCCGTCGGGCTTCAGCCAGCGGGCGAGCCGCTCCATGACGTCGGCCGGGTCGCGCAGGTGCTCGAGGACGTGATGGGTCGTGATCACGTCGAAATACCCGGCCGGGAAGCGCTCGTCGCCGGCATCGTCGAGGACCTCGACCCCGTGGTGGTCCCGCGCATAGGCCGCGTAGTCGCGCCCCGGCTCGACGCCGATCGCCTCGCAGCCCCGGGCGCGCACGGCGGCGAGGAACTCGCCGGAGCCGGAGCCGAAATCGAGCACGCGCGCCCCGGGCTTCAGCTTCGGGGCGAGAAGCTCGGCCCGGAACGCCGCTTCGCGGGCGCTGCGGTTGAGATGGTGCCGCGGCGGACCGCCGGCGAAGGCGAGCTGGTAATCGGCGCGGTAGGCATGGGCGTAGTAATGCGCCAGCTCGTCGGGCGTCGGCATCGGGTCGGTGCGGATCAGGCCGCATTGCGCGCAGGCGATCGAGCGAAGGGTCTTGAGGCGCCGATCCGTCTCCGCCACCGTCACGGTCTCGCGCGCGGCGCACAGATTGCAGGCCGTGGGCTCACCCGTATAGGGATAGCCGGTGAAGGGCATGAAGTGGCTGAGGAAGTACCGGGGAGACGGCATGTCGCGTGCTGTCCTGTCGGGTCGTCTCTGGCAGGGTCCGTGCTCTAGTAAGATATGTCTCTGCGCACAACCATGGTGTCTTGCATCGTGTCTCGCACGGCACCCTGCGGCTGATCCGGAAACCCGATGAACAAACGCGTCGAACCGCCGCTCCTGGCGGAAACACAGAGTCTTGGGGGCGAGAGCCTCGCAACCGGGACGCTGCCCACCGATCACCCGCCCGTGCGCTGGGGCCGGATCGGCGTGCTCCTGATGAATCTCGGCACGCCCGAGGGCACCAGCTACTGGCCGATGCGGCGCTACCTCAAGGAATTCCTCTCGGACCGCCGGGTGATCGAGGTGCCGCGCCTGATCTGGTGGCCGCTCCTCAACCTCGTCATCCTGACCAAGCGGCCGGGGCCGAAGGGCCGCGACTACGCCAGCGTCTGGAACAACGAACGCGACGAAGGACCGCTCAAGACCATCACCCGGGGCCAGTGCGAGCGTCTGCAGGCGGCGATGGGCGACAGCGTCGTCGTCGACTGGGCGATGCGCTACGGCAAGCCCGAGGTGTCCCTGCGCCTCCAGGCGCTCCTCGACCAGGGCTGCGACCGCATCCTGCTGGTGCCGCTCTATCCGCAATACGCGGCCGCGACCTCGGCCACCGCCTGCGACCAGGCCTTCAAGGCCCTGATGCAGATGCGCTGGCAGCCGACGGTGCGGGTCTCGCCGCCCTACCACGACGATCCCGTCTACATCGCGGCGATCGCCGACTCGATCCGCGAGGGCCTGGCCAAGCTCGATTTCGAGCCGGAGGTGATCCTGACCTCGTTCCACGGGGTGCCCAAGAGCTACCTCCTCAAGGGCGATCCCTACCATTGCCAATGCGTGAAGACGGGCCGCCTCATCCGCGAGGCGCTCGGCTTCTCCCCCGAGCGCATGCGCACGACCTTCCAGTCGCGCTTCGGCAACGAGGAATGGCTCAGGCCCTATACCGACGAGACGGTGCAGGACTTGGCGAAGAGCGGCGTCAAGCGCATGGCGATCGTGGCGCCGGGCTTCACGGCCGATTGCCTCGAGACCCTGGAGGAGCTCGACGGCGAGAACCGCCACTACTTCGAGGACAACGGCGGCGAGCACTTCGCCTACATCCCCTGCCTCAACGACGGCGACCTCGGCATGCGGGTGATCGAGCACGTGGTCCGGCGCGAGCTTCAGGGCTGGGTCTGATAGCGTTTCCAGCCGATCGCTTCGGTTGCACGCGCCTTTCCCGGACGCCTGGAGCGTCAGCGGAAGGTGATCCGGGACCCAGCGAATGAGGGGCCGCGTCGGCGGCTCATGACGAGCGGCACAAAGTTTTGGACGCTTCGCGATGTCCCCTGCTGAACCCCGGATCGGGTTCCGCTGACGCTCCACCCGTCCAGGGAAGGGCGCGGGAGGAGTGACCCAGACACTCGACCGAAGACCGATGGAAAAGCGATTCGCTTGGCGGAAACGATTGCCGGGTTATCAACGCGCCTCAGCAACCTGGCTCCGGCCGGCCCACAGGCGGCTGCGCCGGACCCTGTCGCCAGGAACGGGTGCGGTTGCTAGGGATCGGGCGACGATGGCGAGTGGATCATGACGACAGCGCAGGCAGGAGAGGCGATCGGCGGCGGACAGGGCGCGACGCATGCGCAGCTCTCCGCCCATTTCGCGGCCTGCGGCTACGCCCCGGTCCTGCCCCCGGTCCTGCAGCCCATGGAGCCGTTCCTGGAGCTGTCGGGCGAGGATATCCGCCGGCGCATCTTCGCGACGCAGGATGCGGGCGGCGCCGAGCTGTGCCTGCGGCCGGAATTCACCATCCCCGTCTGCCGCCACCACCTCGCCGCCTCCGGCGGGACGACGGGGGATTACAGCTATCTGGGCCCCGTCTTCCGCCTCGCGGCCGACGAGCCGGACGAGTTCCTGCAGGCGGGCATCGAGTCGATCGGCCGGACCGACACGCCGGCGGCGGATGCCGAGGTCGTGGGCCTCGCCCTCGAAGGCCTCGGTCTTCTCGGGCGGTGCGACCTTTGCGTCCGCCTCGGCGACATGGGCCTGACCGATACCCTGCTCGACGCGCTTCAGGTGCCGCCGACGGCCAAGCGGCGCACGCTGCGGGCGCTCGCAGCCGGGCGCTCCCTCGACGAGGTCACCAACGGCGGTGCCTCGGAGGATCCCCATGCGGGGCTGCTCGCCGCGATCCAGGGCCAGGACCCGAAGGGCGTGCGCGCCTTCGTCGAGGACGTGCTCTCGATCGCGGGCATCTCGCGCGTCGGGGGCCGCAGCGCGGGCGAGATCGCCGAGCGCTTCCTCGCCAAGGCGGCGGCGCAGGCCAATGGCGGCGCGGGGCTGAACGCCGAGAACCGCGCCGTCATCGACCGCTACCGCGCGGTTCACGGCGATCCGGACCGGGCGGCGGGCGCCCTGCGCGACCTGGTGCGGGAGATCGGGCTCGACCATCCGCCGCTCGACGAGGCCCTGACCCTGTTCGAGGAGCGCATTGGCTTCATGGCGGCGCGCGGCCTCGCCGTCGAGCAGTTCCACTTCTCCGGCGGCTTCGCGCGCAACCTCGACTATTACACGGGCTTCATCTTCGAGGTGACAGGCCTCGCGCAGGACGCGCCGATCCTGGCGGGTGGCGGCCGCTACGACGGCCTGCTGCAGCATCTGGGCAGCCCCGTGCCCGTCCCCGCGGTCGGCTGCGCGATCTGGCTGTCCCGGGCGGCCCAGGAGGTGTCCCGTGGCTGAGACGATGCAGGGAAGCGAGGCGGGCGAGGGGCTCCTCGTCCTCGCGGTGCCCTCGAAGGGCCGGCTTCAGGAGAACGCGGCCGCCTTCTTCGGCCGGGCCGGCCTCACCTTCGCGCAAGGCGCCGGCGCCCGCGACTATCGCGGCCGTCTCGTGGGCGTGCCGGATGTCGAGGTGCGCTACCTCTCGGCCTCCGAGATCGCGAGCCAGCTCGCCAGCGGCGCGGCCCACCTCGGCGTGACCGGCGAGGACCTGATCCGGGAGACGCTGCCCGACGCGAGCGGCCAGGTCGAACTCCTGACGCCGCTGGGCTTCGGTCAGGCGACGGTGGTCGTGGCGGTGCCACAGGCCTGGATCGACGTGCGCGCCATGAGCGACCTCGACGAGGTCGCCTCCGACATGCGG
The DNA here is from genome assembly GCF_022179305.1 of Methylobacterium iners. Taxonomy (GTDB): domain Bacteria; phylum Pseudomonadota; class Alphaproteobacteria; order Rhizobiales; family Beijerinckiaceae; genus Methylobacterium; species Methylobacterium iners. The sequence continues at coordinate 117,716 of NZ_BPQP01000016.1, read as the reverse complement.
GTGCGCCAGGGCCGCCGGCTGCGCATCGCCACGAAATACGTGAACCTGACCCGGCGCTTCTTCGCCGAGCACGGCGTTGCCGATTACCGGATCGTCGAGAGCCTGGGCGCCACCGAGGGCGCGCCGGCGGCGGGCTCGGCGGAGATAGTCGTCGACATCACGACGACCGGCGCGACGCTGGCCGCCAACGCCCTCAAGATCCTCGACGACGGCATCATCCTGCGCTCGGAGGCGAACCTCGTCGCCTCCCTGAAGGCGGCCTGGGGCGCGGGCCAGCGCCGCGCGGTGGCGACCTTGCTCGGGCGCATCGCAGCCGAGGAGCGCGCCCGCACCACTCGGGAAATCCGCGCGGCCCGGCCAGCCTCCGGCGACATCGACCTCGCGGGGCTAGCCGCCTCGCACGGCGCCGAGCTGCCCTACGGCTCGGAGGGCGGAAGCGAGATCGTCCTGCGCTGCCCGGCGGCCGGCCTGTTCGATCTCGCCGACGCCCTGGCGCAGGCCGGAGCCCTGGCCGTGAGCGTACGCCGCGTCGACTACGCCTTCGGGGCCGGCAACCCGCTCCTGGAACGCCTGCTCGCGCGGCTGTCCTGAGGGATCACGGTATCCTGTGATCCTGTGATCACCACAAGGCGGGCTTGACCACCGCCAGGATCACGATGCCAATCATGAGGAGCGTCGGGACCTCGTTGATCACGCGGTAGAACTTGTGACCGCGCCGGTTCCGGTCTGCCGCGAAATCCTTGACCATGCCGGCGAGCCAGCCGTGGATGCCGCTCATGGCGAGCACGAGGACGAACTTCGCCTGCAGCCAGGCCGAGGCATAGAGCCCGCTCGACACCGCGAGGACCAGCCCGAAAATCCAAGTCGCGATCATGGCCGGATTCATGATCGCCTTCAGGAGGCGCCGCTCCATGACCTTGAAGGTCTCGGATTGCGCCGCGGAGGCGGGGCCCGGGGCCAGGGAAGCGTGGTATACGAAGAGGCGCGGCAGGTAGAGCATCGCCGCCATCCAGGCGATGAACGACACCACGTGCCCGGCCTTGATCCAGGGGTAGAGCTCGCTCATCGGGGGCGGCGAAGGCGCGCCAGCATCTGCTCGACATGGGCGACGGGCGTCTGCGGCGTGATGCCGTGGCCGAGGTTGAAGATGTGGGGCAGGCCGTGCGTCGCCTCGAGGATGGAATCGACAGCACGGTCGAGGGCAGGGCCTCCCTCGATCAGCGTGTCGGGGTGGAGGTTGCCCTGCGTGACGGCGCTCTCGGGAAGCCGCCGGCGCAGCGCGCCGAGGTCGACCGCCCAATCGACGCCGACGGCATCCGCGCCCGTCTCCTCGGCGACCCTGGCATGGCCATCGAGGCCTGAGCCGCGGGCGAAGACGATGATGCGAGCGCCCGGCACCTGCGCCCGCACGCCCTCGATCATCCGGCTAATGGGCGCGAAGGAGAACCGGGCGAGGGGGTCCGGGCCGTCGGGCAGCGAACCGGCATGGGATTCGAAGATCTGGACGGCGTCGGCGCCGGCCTGGAGCTGGCGCACGAGGTAGGCGGTCTGGACCTTCACCAGGCGATCGATCAGGGCGTCGAGGAGCCCGGGATCCTGTTGGGCGAAGGCCCGGGCGGGAGCGAGATCGCTCGTGCCGCGGCCGCCGATCATGTAGCTCGCGACCGTCCAGGGCGCGCCGCAGAAGCCGAGCAGGGTGGTCTGCGCCGGCAATTCCCTGCGCAGGCGTCGGACGGTCTCGAAGACCGGCGCCAGGCGTGCGAAGATGGCGGGATCGTCGTGACGGCGCAGGGCCTCGAACTCTACCCGTCCCGACAGGGGATCGAGGCGCGGTCCCTCGCCTTCGACGAAGCGGACGTCCTGGCCGAGCGCGTGCGGCACGACGAGGATGTCCGAGAACAGGATCGCGGCTTCAAAGCCGAACCGCCGGATCGGCTGCAGCGTGACCTCGGTGGCGAAGTCCGGGCTGTAGCAGAGGTCGAGGAACGAGCCGGCCTGCGCACGGACCTCGCGGTACTCGGGCAGGTAGCGTCCCGCCTGGCGCATCATCCAGGCAGGCGGTGGCGACAAGGCTTCGCCCGACAGGACCCGCAGGACCGCACGGTCCGCGCACTCACTCTGCCCCATCACGTTCCTTCCCCATTCCCTTTCGCGATGTGTAGCACCGATCAGGGCGCTTCCCGCAAACCCGAAACGCGTCCCTCCTCCGAATGTGGGGCTCCGCGCTCTCCGATCCCCAGCCCTGCCTCTTCCAAGAAAAGAGAGATCTTTGAGGAGTCTGTTTTTTCTTCTGGACCGAGGTGTCATGGGAGCGCGGATCCATCCACAGGCCGTCCCCGCCACCGCGGCGTTAATCGATCTTTAAAGGATTGCGTCGCATCCTGCCGATTGCCGAGCCCCAACAGGCGCTTGCCGCCCGGGCCTCGCCGCGGGGCCCGCATCGGTCCCGGATTCTCCCAGGATCCCTATCCGCCCGACGCGTATGGCGGGAGCTGTTCACGGTCGTGTCGACAGGATGACGCCGCGATCGTCTGGACGCTCGCGCCGAAGCCCCTTATCCACACTCATCGACTCCCCCTCGGCAGATCCGTGGACAAACTCTGGCCCGCGGCTCCTGATCCGGGTCCGAAGGAGATCGCTCACTCGATGAGCCGCAGCTACGTCCACCTTCACCTCGTCTCAGACTCGACCGGCGAGACCCTGATCAATGTCGGGCGCGCGGCCGCGGCCCAATACGAGGGCGTGTCGGCGATCGAGCATGTCTATCCCCTGGTGCGCTCGGGTCCCCAGCTCGAGCGCGTCATCTCGGAGATCGAGGCGGCGCCCGGTCTCGTCCTCTACACGCTAGTGGGCCAGGATCTCACCGAGCGCCTGGAAGCCGCCTGCCGCGAGAGCGGATCCCCCTGCCTCTCCGTGCTCCAGCCCGTCCACGCCCTGCTGCAATCCTATCTCGGGGCGCATTCCACGGCCCGGCCCGGCGCCCAGCACATGCTGAACGCGGAGTATTTCAAGCGCATCGACGCGATGAACTTCACCCTGGCCCACGACGACGGCAACCTGCCCGTGGATCTCGACGAGGCCGACGTCATCCTCGTCGGCGTCAGCCGCACCTCGAAGACCCCGACGGCGATCTATCTCGCCAACCGCGGCCTGAAGACGGCGAACATCCCTCTCGTTCCCGGCATGCCGCTGCCGCCGGCGCTGGAGAACGCCCGCAAGCCCCTGATCGTGGGGCTGCTCGCCAGCCCCGAGCGGATCGTCCAGATCCGGCAGAACCGCCTGCTCAGCCTGAAGGCCGACGACAGCTCGCTCTACGTCGACCGCAACGCCGTCGCCGACGAGGTCGCGGCCTGCCGCCGGCTCTGCACCAAGCACCGCTGGCCGACCATCGATGTGACGCGCCGCTCCATCGAGGAGACCGCGGCCGGGATCATCGACCTACATCGCGAGCACCGCTTGCAATTCCTCGCGATCTGAGCGGATGGCGCCGGGAATCGTCGAGCTGCGGACGAATGTCGAAGGCGGCCGGAGCGTGGTGGGTCTCGGTCACGCTGCGCCCCGCGCTCTTCATGCTCCAGCCGTTCACGGGATTGATGGCGCGCAGTTCCTGATGCCTGATGCTTCGATGTTCCACGTGAAACACACCGTCGCTGTCACCCTCGATAGGCTCTATCAGAGGTGCCATGCCTGAGGATGGATCGCCCGATCTGTGGAGGCCGGTGACCGCGCTGGTTCTCGCCTCTGGAAGCATCACCCGGCGCCTGCTCCTCGAATCGGTGGGGCTCTCTCCCGTCTGCGACCCGGCCGACATCGATGAACGTTCGCTTGAGGCGGTCTCACCCGCTAGCGCGCCGCCCGATCTCGCGCTGCGGCTCGCGGAAGCCAAGGCTTCCGCCATCGCGCAGCGACGGCTCGACGGCGTCGTCATCGGCGCCGACCAGGTCCTGGCCCTCGACGGCGAGGTCTTTCACAAGCCCGCCGGTTCCGATGAGGCCGCTGCGCACCTCGCCAGACTCGCGGGCCGGACACATCATCTGCACAGCGCCGTCGCGATTGCAGAGGGCGGACGGATCGTCGACCGCTTCGTCGAGACGGCGCGGCTCACCATGCGGGCCCTCGATGCCGAGGCAATCGCGGCCTACGTCGCGCTCGCCGGTCCGGCCCGGGTGACCTCGAGCGTCGGCGCCTATCAGATCGAGGGGCTCGGCATCCACCTGTTCAGCCACATAGAGGGCGATCACAGCACGATCCTCGGCCTGCCCCTGCTACCGCTCCTCTCGCGCATGCGCCAACGAGGCTGGTTGAGGTTCTGATGCGACGTGCCACCATCCCGGCGGCAGACCCAGGAAGGCGCAAACCGTGAGCGCACACGTCCATCATCACGGTCATGCCCACCACGATCACGCGCCTTCCGATTTCGGCCGCGCCTTCGCGATCGGGATCGCGTTGAACGTGGGCTTCGTGGTCGTCGAGGCCGGATACGGATTCGCCACCAACGCCATGTCCCTCGTGGCCGATGCCGGTCACAATCTCTCCGACGTGCTCGGCCTCGTCGTCGCCTGGATCGCCGCGGCCCTGGCCAAGCGCCCGCCGAGCGCCCGCTTCACCTATGGCTGGCGCGGCGCCTCGATCCTCTCCGTGCTGTTCAACGCCGTCTTCCTGCTCGTCATCAGCGCCGGGATCGCCTGGGCCGCCACCGGTCGGCTGATCCACCCGGAGCCGGTCGGCGGCCTGACCGTCATGGTGGTCGCTGCCCTCGGTATCCTCGTGAACGGGGGATCGGCCTGGCTGTTCTCCCGGGGCGGCGGCGACCTCAACATCCGCGGCGCCTACCTTCACCTCCTTGCCGACGCGGCCGTCTCCGCCGGCGTCGTCGTCGCCGGCCTTGGCATCCTGGCGACCGGCTGGAACTGGCTCGACCCCCTGGTGAGCCTCGGGATCGCCGCCCTGATCGTGTGGTCGACCTGGGGGCTCCTCCGCGAGGGCCTGGCGATGGCCCTCTCCGCGGCGCCGCGCGGCATCGATGCAGAGGAAATCCGCCGCTTCCTCGGCCAGCAGCCCGGGATCGTTGGGCTCCACGATCTCCACGTCTGGTCGATGAGCACCACCGAGGTGGCCCTCACGGCCCATCTCGTCGTTGCCGGGGGCCATCCGGGCAACCGGTTCCTGTTCGATCTTGGGCACGCGCTGCAGCATCGCTTCGGCATCGCGCACTCGACCTTCCAGGTCGAGGACGCGGACGGTCCCGCCTGTCCGCTTGCCGGGGAGTGCCGGTCCTGATCAAGGCCTTCGTCGTCGGTCATCCGATCGCCCATTCCCGCTCGCCCCTCATCCACGGTCATTGGCTCGCCGAGCACGGCATCGTCGGGTCCTACGAGCGCATTGACGTCGCGCCGGACGATTTTCCGGCCTTCCTCGCCGGAATGCGGGGGAACGGCTTCGCCGGCGGCAACGTCACGATCCCACACAAGGAGACCGCCTTCCGCCTCGTCGAGGTTCTGACCCCGCGCGCCCGGGCCATCGGGGCGGTGAACACGCTCGATTTCGACGAGGCCGGCCGCCTGCGCGGCGACAACACCGATGCGCCGGGCTTCATCGCGCATCTCGATCAGAGCCTCGGCGCCGATTGGCCGCGCCGGAGGCCGGGTGACGCCCTGGTCCTCGGGGCGGGGGGCGCTGCGCGCGCCATCGTCGTCGGCCTCCTCGAGCGCGGCCTGCCCCACATCCGCGTCGCCAACCGCACCCTGGCCCGGGCCGAGGCCCTCGTCGCCCTGGATCCCGCTCGGGTCCAGGCACTCGCCTGGCCTGATCTGGCAGGCGGGCTCGCCGAGACCGGTCTCCTCGTGAACACCACCCTTCTCGGCATGAGCGGCCATCCACGCTTGGACCTCGACCTGTCCCCGCTTGCCGACGAGGCGGCCGTCGCCGACATCGTCTACGCGCCCCTGGAAACCCCGCTCCTCGCCGCGGCGCGGGCCAGGGGTCTCGCCGCCGTCGACGGGCTCGGGATGCTCCTGCACCAGGCGGTGCCGGGCTTCGAGCGCTGGTTCGGCGTCAGGCCCGCCGTCACCCCGGCCCTGCGCGACCGGATCGTTGCGGATCTCCGGCCTTCATGAGTTCCGCGAATTCACCTCGCGATCGCCCCGTCATCCTCGGCCTCACCGGCTCGATCGGGATGGGCAAGTCGGCGACCGCCGCGATGTTTGCCGCGCGCGGCGTCCCGGTCCACGATGCCGATGCCGCCGTCCACGCCCTCTACGCCGCTGGCGGCGAGGCCGGTCCCGCCATCGGCTCCCTCGTGCCCGAGGCGGTCCGGGCCGACGGCTCCGTCGACCGGAACGCCCTGCGCGTCGCCGTGCTCGGCGATCCCGCCCGCCTCGCCGCCCTCGAGGCCATCGTGCATCCGCTGGTCCAGGAGAGGAGCCGCGCGTTCCTGGCGGACCACGCCGACGCTCCGCTTGTGCTCCTCGACATCCCCCTCCTGTTCGAGACCGGAGCCGAGGAGCGCTGCGATGCCATCCTCGTGGTGACGGCGCCTCCGCAGGTGCAGCGCGCCCGCGTCCTCGCACGGCCCGGCATGGACGCGGCGGCGCTCGCCGCCATCCTCGCCAAGCAGATGCCGGACGAGGAGAAGCGGGCGCGCGCCGATTTCACCATCGACACGAGCCTCGGCTTCGCCCATGCCGAGCGGGAGGTCGACGCGCTCATCGCGCGGCTGACGCGCGAAAGCCCGGGTTAACCCGAACGCCGCTCTATCGGAGGGCGCCGAGGCCGGCGCCGGAACGGAATTGTCCATGCTGCGCGAGATCGTCCTCGACACCGAGACCACGGGCACCGACGCCAAGGGCGGGGACCGGCTGATCGAGATCGGCTGCGTCGAACTCATCAACCACATCCAGACCGGCGCCACCTTCCACCGCTACGTGAACCCGACGCGGCCCGTGTCCCAGGGCGCCTTCGCCGTGCACGGCCTCTCCGACGCGTTCCTGGCCGACAAGCCGGTCTTCGCCGACATCGTCGACGCCTTCCGCGCCTTCTGCGGCGACGCCCGCCTCGTCATCCACAACGCGCCCTTCGATGTCGGCTTCCTCAACGCCGAGTTCGCCCGGCTCGGCGCCGCAGCCCCGCCGGCGATCGAGCTCGATGCCGTCGTCGACACCCTGCAGATGGCCCGGCGCAAGCATCCGGGCGCGGCCAACAACCTCGATGCGCTCTGCGCCCGCTACGGGATCGACACGAGCCGGCGCACCAAGCACGGCGCCCTCCTCGATGCGCAGATCCTCGCGGAGGTCTATATCGAGCTGCTCGGCGGCAAGCAGGCGAGCCTGGGGCTCGGCACCGTCTCGTCCGCTCAGATGGCGGCGGCTTCCGCCCCGGTCGTCGTCGCGCCGCGCGAGTTCCGGGCGCGCCTGACCGCCGAGGAGGGCGCCCGGCACGCGGCCTTCGTGGCGACGTTGGGTGACGGCGCGATCTGGCGCCACTACGTGGGCGAGGACGGAGCGTCGTCCCCGACCTCCTGATACTGCGCTGCACGATCGCTCATATTGCAATGCAGCATGCCGAGCCCATATACCATCCAGTGGGATGGTGGAGGGTGCGATGCTGCCGGCGATCGAGAACGTGAAGCCCGTGCCACGGCCGGCCGACAGCGAGAAGATCACGATCAATCTCGGCTTCGTCGACCTCGGCCATATCGACCTTCTCGTCGCCGAGGGGCTCTACGCCAACCGCACGGATTTCATCCGCACGGCGATCCGCAACCAGGCGGAACGGCATGCGGATGTCACGCGCCAGTCCGTGGCCCGCAAGCGGGTCGAACTGGGCCTCTGCCGTTACGACCGCCCGACCCTCGAGGCCGCCCGCGATTCCGGCCGCAGGCTGCACATCCGCGTCCTCGGCCTCGCCACCATCGCCGCGGACGTCACGCCCGACCTCGCACGGGCGGCCATCGCCTCGATTGAGGTGCTCGGAAGCCTTCACGCCGATCCGGCCGTGAAGGCCGCACTCAGCGACCGCCTACTCTGAATCCATCCCGGTCCCTTCGGACTGCCAGGAGACCCGCCCCATGACCGATCACACCCAGCGGATGCAGGCGCGTCTCGCCGAGATGCTGGAGGCGACCCGGCTCACCGGCACCGGGCGGCTTCAGGACGCGACCACCCTAATCCAGCGCAGCCTCTCAGGGATCGTGCCCTCGCCGGCGGCGCGGGCGCCGGCCGCGAAAACGCTTTCCCCCCCGACCATCGACCTCGTCGCCGAGCGGGTGGAGACTCGCCCCGCCGCGGAATCCGCCTCCGTCACCGAGGCGCGGCTCGTGCCTGAGCGGGTCCGCGAGGCTGTGGAAGGCGTGGTGCGCGGCCTCGGCCGCGGCGTCGCCCCCGTCCTGAAGGGACTCGGTGGCCAGGGCCTCGGGCTTCAGGGTCTCGGGCTCGAGGGTCTTGGCGGGCAGGGCCGCAACGCCTTCCCCGATGCGCCGCGATCCTCAGGTCGCGGCGAGCCGGGCGAGTTCCTGGAGCTGAGCTTCTCCGGCAGCACCGGCGCCCGCGACTACAAGCTCTACGTTCCGACCGGACGGCGCGAGAACATGCCCCTCGTCGTGATGCTGCACGGCTGCAAGCAATCGCCCGACGATTTCGCCGCTGGCACCGCCATGAACGCGCTGGCCGAATCCGAAGGGTTCCTCGTCGCCTATCCGGCCCAGTCGAGCCGCGCCAACGGGCACCGCTGCTGGAACTGGTTCGAGGCCGGAGACCAGGGCCGCGAGACCGGGGAGGCCGGGATCATCGCCGGAATCACCCGGGCGGTCGTCGCCGAGCACCCGGTCGATCCCAAGCGCGTCTACATCGCCGGCCTCTCCGCCGGCGCGGCGGCGGCGGCCAACGTGGCCCAGGCCTATCCCGACCTCTATGCCGCCGTCGGCATCCATTCGGGCCTGGCCGCCGGCTGCGCCCGCGACCTCTCCTCCGCCCTCATGGCCATGAACATGGGCGCGCCGGGAACGGGCCTATCGGGTGGGTTCGGCGCGCCCGTCGAGGGGTTGGGCATCCCCGCGATCGTCATCCACGGCGACGGCGACAAGACCGTCAACCCGCGCAACGGCGAGGAGGTGCTCGCCCAGGCCGGCGCCGACGGGCCGCGACTGCGGCAGGCGACCGAATCCGGTACCAGCCCCGGCGGCCTCGCCTATAGCCGGACGCGCTACAGCGACGAGGCCGGCCGCGCCCGCATCGAGAGCTGGCTCGTCCACGGCCTCGGCCACGCCTGGTCGGGGGGCGACCCTTCCGGCAGCTACACCGATCCGCGCGGGCCCGACGCCTCGCGGGCGATGCTCGCCTTCTTCCTCGAGCACAGCCTCGCGGCGGGCCGGGCCTGACGCCTCAGCCGACGGCCACGTTGTCGATGAGCCGCGTGCGGCCGAGATAGGCGGCCGCCAGCACCCGCGCCGGCCTCTCCACCCGCTCCACGGGCTGCAGGGTCTCGGCGTCGCGCACCTCCAGGTACTGCACGGGTGCGAAGCCCGCATGCTCCAGCGCGGCCCGCCCCTCCGCCACGAGGGGTGTGGCGGCCTCGCCCCGGCGCAGACCCTCGGCGACGTCCCTCAGCACGGCGTGCAGGCGAGGCGCGCGGGCGCGCTCGTCCTCGTCGAGGTAGCGGTTGCGCGAGGACAGGGCGAGGCCGTCCGCCTCGCGCAGGGTCGGCACGCCGCGGATCTCGACGCCCAATTCAAGGTCGCGCACGGCGCGGCGGATGACCTGAAGCTGCTGGAAGTCCTTCTCCCCGAACAGCGCGACGTCCGGGCCGACCTGGTTCAGGAGCTTCGTCACCACCGTGGCGACGCCCGAGAAATGCCCGGGCCGGAAGGCGCCGCAGAGACCCTCGCTCAGGCCCGCCACCTGCAGGCTCGTGGAGAAGCCCTCCGGATACATCGCCTCGGCCGAGGGCGCGTAGGCGGCGTCGACCCGCGCCTGCCCGAGCAGTTCGAGGTCGCGCGCCAGGTCGCGCGGATACCGGGAGAAGTCCTCGTTCGGACCGAATTGCGTCGGGTTGACGAAGATCGAGGCGATCACCCGCTCTCCCAGCCTGCTTGCCTCCTCCATGAGGGCGAGATGGCCCGCATGCAGGGCGCCCATGGTCGGGACGAGCACGATCCGCGCCCCTTGCGCCCGCCAATGGGCGACCTGCGCCCGCAGGGGCGCGACGGCGTCGAAGCGGAGGGGGAGGTCGGGATCGGGCAAGGGTGGTCTCAGGATGTGACGGCGCCGGTCACCTAATCACGCCGGCTTCCCAACGCCATCCCTCGCGCGTTCGGTCCGCCTACGGGCAGTAGCGCAGCAGCGGGCGCCCGAACGGGTCGTCCACCCCGAGCGGCGGGGTGAGGCCGTAATAGCTGGGCTTGCCGAGGCCGTAGGTCGATCCGACGTAGCTCGGATCGTCCGGCGCGTTGGTCGGCACCGGGGCGCGGCGCGGGATGCAGCCGGCGACGCGCCGCCGAAGGGGCACCACGGCCACGACGTCCCGGTCGCCGTCCTCGCGGGGGAAGTAGCGGGGCAGGGGCGGGAGCACCTCGACCGCGGTCTCGCCGCGGCTCCAATCCTCGCGCAGGTCCACGGCGGCGAGCGGCCCGGCCGCGAGGATGCCCGCCAGGAAGAGCCCGGCCGCGAGCAGGCCGAAGCGGACCCGCCGCACCTTCCTGTCCTCGCGACCCATCGCCTGCCTCCACCACGCAGGGCCGACCCTCGCAGCTCATGGTGAACCAATCGTTAGAGGAGCCCCTTCACTCATCCTCGTGGGCGACCAAAATCCGTTTGTCATTCCGGGGCTGCGCAGCAGAGCCCGAAACCCAGAGCCGCCAACCCAGCAAGCTGAAGAACCACCTGAGGTTCTGGGTTCCGGGCTCACCTTTGGTGCCCCGGAATGACAAAGGTGCGCCACTTCCGGTTCGTCCACGCCGCCGCTCGCCACGATCCGGAACTCCTAGCGCGTGCCCCGCCCGTCGAGGGCGGCGAGGCGATCCTCGACCGGCGCGGAGATCCGTCCCCTGATCGGCCGCGAGAGGGCGCGAGCGAGGCCGGCGAGGTCCGGCGGCGCGGCTCCTCCGGTTCCGTAGACAGCTCGGTCCAGCGCGTCGAGGCCGGCCGCGATGGCTGGATCGGCGCGCCAGGCCCTCGCGAGCTCGGGCTCCGCCTGCATCGCGCCGCCCAGCACGGACCGGAACGCGGTCGCGTCGCCCTCCCTGGCAGCGCGGGCCAGGGCCTGCCGGACCGGGCGGTCGAGGCACAGGCGCGGCGGGCGGCTCCCCCCCGTGCCGAGGCCGATCAGCACCAACCCGAGGCCGAAGGCCGCCAGCCCCGCCACCGCGACGATGGCCGGCGAGGCCGGATCGAGGGGCCGCAGGTCCGTGTCCCGGTCGGGCAGGCCGCCGCCGATCTGCCGGGCCGGGATCTCGGCCTCGCGCATGGTGCGCGTGTCCGTGTCGAACCAGGGGATCATGATGGCGTCGAGCGGGATGACGTCGGCGATGGCCGGCCGCACGTCCCATTGGTAGGTCGCCCGCGCCACCGGCCCTCCTGGCGTGAGGATGGTCTCGCGGGTGACGGGACCGGCGAAGGTGAGGATGCCGCGCGTGCGCATGACGGGCCGGGGCGGCAGGCCCTCGGCGATCATGCCCTTGGCCTCGATCGTGACGATCCGCCGGGCCGATTCCCCGATCTTCAGGGTCTCTGGCTCGGGACTCCAGGAATCGGTGATGGTCACGTCCGCCGCGGGCAGCCACCAGGGGTCCTTCGCGTCGGGGCCGCCCGTCGGCTTGGTCCAGCTGGCGACGGGCAGGCTGATCGGCGGCGAGCGCACGTCGACCACGGTGCGGGTCCCCGCATCGTTGATCGTCAGGCGGTGGATGAAGGGTTCGATGGTGAAGTCGCCCGGGCGGTGGGGGAAGACCGCGACCACGCGCTCGAAGGCGATGGCCGTCTGGCCGTCGGGCAGGCGGGTCTTCGACCAGAGGTCGCGCCCGAGCTGCGTCCAGCTGAAATTCGCCAGCGAGGGCTGGATGACCTCCTCCAAGAGGATCGGCGGGCGGTAGACCCCGCGGATGCGCAAGAGCACCATCTCGCGAGAGAAGGGCGAGGCGTTGCCGTTGAGCTCGGGAGTGACGGTCAGGGCGAGGTCGCCGGGCTCGACCGCACGGGCGGGGAGGGTGAGGAGAGCCGTTAGGATGAACAGGACGATGCGCACAATGCGCATTCCTTCCCACCCACTGTCCCTTGTCATTCCGGGGCGCCCCCCGGATCTGGCCTTCGGCCAGTCCAAGGACAGGCTCCGGCGAGCCCGGAACCCAGAACCGCCGACGCGGCAAGCTGGAGCACGACCTGCGGCTCTGGGTCCCGGGCTCTGCTGCGCGGCCCCGGGATGACAAGTGTAGGCGCAAGAGGGCCATCGTGCGATGGCCATCGCCAGATCCGTGACTCCGCTGGCTTCGATCGGATGGAGGAGAGGGCGGGCGGCGCCGCTCACCCCCCTCACCACGGGTTGCTCCCCGCCGGCATCGCCGTGCCGGCCTCGACGCGGGCGGCGTGCTCGGCCTTGATGCGCAGCTTGAGATAGCGGCCCGGATCGTCGGGCAGGGTCTGGAGCCAGAGCCGGTCCGGCCGGACCTCGTGGGCCTCGAAGCTCTTCGTCACCCGGCGGACCTCCTTCTCGGGCGCGGCCGCCACCATGGCCGAACCGGCACCCGTGCGCCCGCGCCCGGCGGCGTCGCTCGCCGAGCCCCTGGCCTCGCCCTTGCCGGAATCGATGCTCTGCTGCTCGGTCTTGCCCCGTCGCGCGACCTTGCTGTTGCCGGGAAGCGAGGCGCTCGATCCCGCCTCCTTGTTGCCGGCCAGGCCCTCGCCGCTCGAACTCGCCTTGGCCTCGTCGTCCGGGTCCTTGTTCGAGGTCTTGTCGTAGCGGTTGCCGGTGACCGCCACGGCGTTGGCGATGCCGCCGCCCTTGCCCGGATCGTCCGGCCCCTCCGCGATCAGCTTAGCGACGAGGGAGCGGTTGGCCTGCGCGTCGGCGTCGCGGGGGTTGTAGCTCAGCGCCGCGTCGTAGGCGTCGAGCGCGCCCTGCAGGTCGCCGGATTTCGCGAGCGCGTTGCCGAGATTGTAGGCGTTGCGCTTGCCGCCCTCGCGGAACAGCGCGACCGCCTCCCCGTAGCGCCCGGCCTGGTAGAGGGCGGGGCCGCGCCAGGCCGGATCGGTCAGCACGTGGACGGCGATGCCGGGCAGGCCGATCGCCATCAGCCCGCGGCCGAGCGCCGTGCGCGGCTGCGAGACGAAGGCGAGGCCGAGGATCGCCGCGCCCACGAGGACGAGGCCTGCGACGCGGGCGGCGACGTCCCAGCGGCGCGGGAGCGGGATCGCGAGGGGCAGGACCGAGGCGGCCATCAGGCGTTCCTCATCAGGCGCTTCTGCGGAAGAGGACGAGGGCGGGGAGGAGGGCGAGCAGGATCAGCCAGCGCCCGGCATCGACGAAGGCCAGCACCGTGTAGCCGCCCGCGGCGAGGTGCTGGGCCGTGCTGGCCCCGACCCGGTCGAGCACGGCGCCGGGCGCGCCGAGATCGGCCGTGACGCCGGCGCCGGTGCTCGCGAGCCGCTCGAGCGCGGTGCGGTCGGGCCGCGGCGCATCCTTGGGCAGGGCGGTGCCGGCCGGCACGAAGACCGCGTGCAGGTGCCAGCCCCGGTCGCGGATGGCGGCGGCCTCCCGGGTCGCCGCCTCGCCGATCCCGTCCCCGTCGCTGATCAGCACCACGTCTCCGGCGATGACGCCGGCCTCGCCAAGCGTGCGGCGGGCGAGCGCCAGGCCCCGCTCGGGATGGCTGCCGCGGTCCGGGATCACGTCGCCGTCGAGCGCGAAGAGCGTGGAGCCCAGCGCGTCGCGGTCGGTGGTGGGCGGCACGGCGAGATAGGCGTCGCCCGCATAGATCACCACGGCGACGCTGCGGGTGCCCGCGGCCTCCGCGACGCCCTGCGCAAGCTGGCGGGCGTCCTTGAGGCGTCCGCCCTCCGCGATGGAGCGCGAGAGGTCGAGGACGACCACCGTCGCGTCGAGGTTGCGGAAGGTCTTGGCGTCCGGGCGCTCGAAGGCCGGCCCCGTGAGCGCCAGCGCGATCAGCCCGGCGGTCGCGGCCGCGATCAGGTTCGCCTGGCGGCGCCCGCCGAGCACCGCCCCGCGCCGGCTGAGCAGGTTCATCAGGGCGGGGTCGACGGCCCGCGTCCAGTCGCCGAGCGGCGCCGAGCGCCAGGCCGCCCGCAGCGCCAGCAGGGCGATGATCGGCAGGGCCGCGATCCACCAGGGCCGCAACAGGGCGAAGGCGTCGAGCCCGCTCATGTCGCGCGCCTCGCCGCCAGGAGCGCCGCCGCGCACAGGAGAGCCAGGGTCGCGGGCCAGGGCCAGAGGTCGCGGCGGAGCGGCACGGGCGGGGCCTTGGCCCGGCCGCCCTCGAGCTCGTCGATGGATTCGGCCACCGCGATGAGGTCGTTGGTGGTCTTGACCCGGAAGGCCTTGCCGCCGGTGATCGTCGCGATGTCGCGCAGGGCCTCGACGTCGACCACGTCCTGCTCGCCGTCGGCATTGGCGAGATCGCGGGGACCGAGCGCGATCGTGTAGACCTTGATGCCGAGTTCGCGGGCGAGCGCCGCCACGTCGCGGGGCACCGTCTGGCCGGCATTGTTGGCGCCGTCGGAGAGGAGGATCGCCACCTTCGAATTCCCCGGCGGAGTGCCCTCGCCCTCCCCCTTGCCTTCGCCCTCCGGTGCGGCCAGCCGCTTCAGGGCGAGGCCGAGCCCGTCGCCGATCCCCGTCGAGCGCCCGACGAGGCCGATCTGCGCGTCCTCCAGCGCCCGCGCGACGGTGGCGGTGTCGAAGCTCGGGCTCGCCGAGACGAAGGATTCGTTGGCGAAGATGACGAGCCCGATGCGGTCGCCGGCCCGGCGCCGGATGAAGTCGGCGCCCACCCGCTTGACCGCCGCGAGGCGCGACACCGTCTCGCCGTCGAGGGAGAAGTCGCGCCGCTCCATGCTGCCGGAGAGGTCCATCGCGATCATGATCTCCCGGCCCGAGGCCGGCAGGGCGGTGGCGGGCAGGACGAGGCGGGGCCCGGCGAGCGCCACGACGAGGGCGGCCCAGAGGGTCCAGATCAGCAGGGTCCGGGCGCGGCCGCGCGCCGCCACGCTCTCGCCCCGCGCCGCCGCCGCGACGAGGGAATGCGGCACCTTCAGCGCCCCGCTTCCCCCCGCTGCCTCCGCCGGCATCAGGCGGGCGGCGAGGAGCGGCAGCGGCAGGAGCAGCAGGGCGAGCGGGCTCGCGAGGTCGAAGGCGGAGAGGAAGGCGGTGAGCTGGCTAAGCATGCCGTCGGGCTCCGATCCGGGCGAACAAGCGCCCGAGCTCGGCGTCGATGGCGGCCGGGTCGGCCGTCTCCCTCCGGTAGAGCCCGTCGGTCAGCACGCGGCCCGCGCCCTTCGTGAAGAACTCGGTCCGGAACAGCCCGTCGAGCAGCCCGGCCCAGTCCCGCCCCCGCGCGTCGGCGGTCGCGTCGCCTGCCAGCGTGCGCGCGAGGCGGCGCAGGAGGCGGGCCTGGGCGACGAGGCGGGCCTCCGGGTCGAGGTCACGGGTGGCGGCGAGTTCCCGCAAAGCCGCGCGGCGGACGGTCCGGCGCGCCCGCAGGCGGAGGTAGCGGACGAGCCCGACCAGCAGGGCTGCCGCGAAGCCCAGCGCGATGGCGAGCACGACCTCGCCCCGGAGCGCCCCGCCGGCATCGGCCGGCAGGTGCAGGCCGCGAAGGTTGTCGAGGGCGGCGGCGAGCTCGGGGTTCATGGTACGATGCCTCTCCTCCCCCTTGCGGGGAGGAGTTGGAGGTGGGGGTGGTTCCGCCGGCCTCGACACAGGGTCGCCCAGCCACCCCCACCCCTGACCCCTCCCCACAAGGGGGAGGGGAAAATGCTCACCTCACAGCACCGCATCGAGCCGCTCCATCAGGGGCGCGTAGCTCTCCGGGCCGGCCTCCACGTCGAGGCGCAGGCCCTCGACGCCGCGGCGGGCGTAGTCGGCGAGACGCTCGTCCAGCGGCGCCGCGCCGGCGCCGGCGCTTCGGCCCGCCCGCACGGTGCCGCGCCGGCCGTCGGGGGTGGCGAAGGGGTAGAAACCGGGCGGCCGGGCCCGCTCGAAGGCGTCGCTAACGAGCAGCAGCCGGATCGACAGGCGCTCGGCCAGAATCGTCAGCAGGGACTCGAAATCGGGGCCGGGCGCGTCGAGCGCACTGGCGATGACGAGATGCCCGCCAGAGGGCAGCAGGCTCTGCGCCAGGGTGAGGAGGGACCCGAGCGGCGGGTCCTCGCCCGCCGCCGCGGCGAGCGCCTCCCCGTGGGCGTGGGCGAGCGCCCCGGTCACCGCGGTCATCGCCCGCTCGCCGCCTCCCGGCCGCACCACGACGGGGCCGCCGGGCGTCGCCGCCACGAGCCCGACCCGGCCGCCGTCGCCGACGATGCGCCAGCCGAGCAGCACCAGCGCCTCGGCGGCCGCCACGGAGCGCAGGGCGCGGCGCGTGCCGAACAGCATCGAAGGCCGGAAATCGGCGAGCAGCACCACGGCGCGGTCGCGCTCGTCATGGTGGGTGCGCACGTGCAGTACCCCTGTGCGCGCGGTGGCGTTGCGGTCGATATGGCGGCGGTCGTCCCCCTCTGACCAGAGCCGGACGTCGTCAGGCTCCGAGCCGCGCCCGCGCCGCCGCGTCACGATCCCGCCGGGCAGGCCCGCGATGGTCCGCGTCGCCGGGGAGACCCCGCGCCGGGCGAGGTGGCGCAACCCCATCAGCGCCTCGCCCGACAGGTGGATGCCGGGATGCAGGTCGGAGGCGGGGGTGGCCGTGCCGGTCATGGCCGTGACCGTGGCAGTGCGGATTTCGGGATCGCTGCTCCCTTCGCGCCAACCACTGTCATTCCGGGGCTGCGTAGCAGAACCCGGAATCCATAACCGCTGACCTGGCAGGCTGGAGCGCTGTTGGCGGTTATGGACTCCGGGTTCGCCTGCGGCGCCCCGGAATGACAGTGGTTGGTGAGGAAGCGGTCGCTTCCAGAAAGGGTTCGTGGGGCGCGTGACCGCTCAAGCCCGAGAAGGGCGAAGAGAGGTCCCGCGCCTGCACCTCTCGCGGCCACCCTCAGAGCGCCCGCACCCGCTGGACGAGGCCGCGGATGATTTTTCGCGAGGTCTGTCCTTCGGCCGCCGCCCGCCAGGTCAGCCCGATGCGGTGGGCCAGCGCGTCGGCGGCCAGCTCCGAGACGTCCTCGGGGATGACGTGGTCGCGCCCGTGGAGATAGGCCCGCGCCTTGCCCGCGAGCATCAGGGCCAGCGTGCCGCGGGGCGAGGCCGGATGCTCGATCGCCGCGCGAAGGTCCGGCGCGGCCGCATCCGTGCGCGTGCCTGCCACGAGCCGCACGAGATAATCCTTCAGCGCGGGCGAGACATAGACGTTCAGCGCCGCCTCGCGGGCGGCCCGGATCTCGTCCACCGAAAGCGTCACCGGCATCGCCTCGGCATGATGGTTCAGCTCGCCCTCGACGAGGTCGAGGATGCGCCGCTCCGAGGCCTCGTCGGGCATCTCGACCACGACGTGGAGGAGGAACCGGTCGAGCTGCGCCTCGGGCAGGGGGAAGGTGCCGGCGTGCTCGATCGGGTTCTGCGTCGCGACCACCATGAAGGGATCGGGCAGGGGGTGGGTGTGGCCGGCCACCGTGATCTGGCCCTCGGCCATGGATTCGAGCAGGGCCGACTGCACTTTGGGCGGCGCGCGGTTGACCTCGTCGACGAGGATCAGCGAGTGGAACAGGGGACCGGGCAGGAACTCGAAGGTGCCGGAATCCTGGCGCCAGACCGTGGTGCCGGTGAGATCGGCCGGCATCAGGTCGGGGGTGCACTGGACGCGGGCGAAGGAGCCGTCGAGCCCGTCCGACAGGCGCTTGACGGCGCGGGTCTTGGCCAGGCCCGGGGCGCCCTCGATGAGGAGATGGCCGCCCGTCAGCAGGCCGATCAGGAGGCGCTCGACGAGGCCCTGGCAGCCGATCAGCCCGTGCTCCAGGCCGTCGCGCAGGGCCAGCACCCGGGCGCGCAGGGCGTCGTCGGCCGGCTTCGCGGCGGCCGGGCGATCGGTAAGGACGGAGCCGCTCAACGGCGCGGCCCGAGCGGGGTCTTCGCGGCAGCGATATCCTGCAGCATGCGCGTCTCCTCAGGGCGGGTTCTTAAGCGACCCACAGGATGTTCGGTGTGCCCCTTGCCCGGGGCGCCCGTCAATCCCGTTGCGCGCGATCAAATCTGTGCGGGTGGACGCAGCCGCGCCGGTACTGCCTGCGGCGTCGCCCGGCGCTATATCGCCGGATCGCCGCCCCCTGCGGGACCTGGAGCCGATCATGACGAGCGACCTGTTTCCGGGCTTTGCCGCCCGCTGGATCGACATTCCGGCCGGCCGCTACTTCGCCCGGGTCGGTGGCCCGGAGGAGGGGCCGCCGCTCCTTCTCCTGCACGGCTTCCCGCAGACCCATGCCTGCTGGCACCGGATCGCCCCCGCGCTCGCCGAGACGCATCGGGTGGTCTGCCTGGACCTCAAGGGCTACGGCTGGTCGCAGGCACCGCGGGGCGACGCGGCCCATGAGGCTTACGCGAAGCGCACCCTCGCCCGTGAGGTCGTGGCGATCATGGAGAGCCTGGGCCACGTCAATTTCGCGGTCGCCGGTCACGATCGCGGCGCCCGCGTCGGCTACCGTCTGGCGCTGGACGAGCCGGGCCGGGTCGCGCGGCTCGCCCTTCTCGATATCGTGCCGACCCTGGTGCAGTGGGAGCGGATCGAGGGGCCGCCGCGCAAGACCTCGCACTGGGATTTCCTGGCTGGCGCGGGAGCGGAAGCCGAGATCGGGCGCGATCCGATCGCCTATTTCGAGGGCCTGCTGCGCGCCTGGAGCGGGACGGGCGACCTGGCGGCCTTCGCACCCGCCGCCCTCCACCTCTACCGCCAGAACTGGAACGTGCCCGAGCGCATCCACGCCTTCTGCGAGGATTACCGCGCCGGCGCGACCCGCGACCGCGAGGCCGACGCGACGGCCCTCGCCGAGGGCCGGCGGATCACCTGTCCAACCCTGATCCTTGCCGCGAGCAACTATCTCGATCGCAGCCGGGAAACGCCGCTGCAAGCCTGGCAGCGCACCTTCGCGCCGGACGCCGTCGCCGTGGACGTGGCGTCGGGTCATTTCCCCGCCGAGCAGAACCCAGCCGACACGCTGGAAGCGCTGAGAGGCTTCCTCGCGGCCTGATCCCGTCTCAGAAACGGCTCAGGTGAGTGTGCTTGAAGGCGTCGGGGTATTTCAGGCCGTAGCCGACAGTCCGGTCCATGCCGATATGCGCCGCCCAGATCGCGGCGAGCGGTAGCAGGGCCGGGATCGCGACGCCGGCGGCCGCCAGGAGGGCGGGCGCGGCGTAGGTGTGGGCCAGGTTGTAGCTCGTCGCGCCGATCCTCAGATTGATCAGGTAGCCGAGCATGCTGATGTCCGGCAGCAGCAAGAGGCCGGCGAACAGCCACCAGGACGACCCGAGCTGCCCGTAGGCGAACACCGCGCCGGCGAGCGCGGCGGCGCCCTCGATTCGCAGCAGCAAACCCGGCATGCGGCCGACCGCACCATCCGTCATGGTTCGTCTCTCCACCACCTCCCGACCGCCGGATGCAAGTATCGCGCGGTCAAGCTTCTGTCATGAGCCCGCGTCATGGACGGCCGATGACAGGATTTCTCGCCCCGCCCCTCCCTGAGACCGCCAACTCGGCGATCAGCCTGCTCGTCGCCTTCGTGCTGGGCACCCTGATCGGGGCGGAGCGACAGTACCGCCAGCACGCGGCGGGCCTGCGCACCAACGTGCTCGTGGCGCTCGGGGCCGCGGCCTTCGTCGATCTCAGAATGCGGCTCGAGGGCGCGCGGGGTGCGGTCGGAACCGTCGCCTACGTCATCTCGGGCGTCGGCTTCCTCGGGGCCGGTGTGATCATGAAGGAGGGCATGAACGTGCGCGGCCTCAACACCGCCGCCACGCTCTGGTGCTCGGCGGCGGTCGGGGCCTTCGCGGGCGCCGATCTGCCGGTGCAGGCCGTGCTTGTCACCGCTGCGGTGCTTGCCGGCAACACCCTGCTCCGGCCGCTCGTCAACGCCATCAACCGGGCGCCGATCAGGGGAAGCGCGATCGAGGCAACCTACGAGGTTCAGGTCACGGTGGCGGCCGGGAGTACAGGCCGGGCCCGCGACCTCCTCGTCGAGCGCCTGGAGGCGGCGAGCTATCCCGTTGGCGGCATCGAGGTGGTGGAGAGGGGCGAGGACAGCGTCGAGGTCGTCGCGACCCTCGTTGCGACGGCGGTCGAGGCCGCCGAGCTCGATGCCGTCGCCGCCGCCCTTGAACGCGAGCCCGGCATCACGCATGCGACTTGGTCGGTCCAGACGGCCGATTGAGGTTTTCCGCGTGCATCGTGCACGAATCCCTGTCGGAACCCGTTGCCGACGGGGCCGGGCGCTCGACGTGATTGCGGGGTCGACGAGCGGGAGAACGATGCATGGCCGAGCCGAGGAACGCACTCATTGTGGGGGCCTCGCGCGGCCTTGGGCTCGGCCTGGTCGAGACCTTCCTGCAACGGGGCTGGCGCGTGACCGCGACCCAGCGCTCAGAGGCACGCGGCCTCGCCGCCCTGTCGTCGCCGGCGCTGCAGCTCGAGACCGTCGACATCGACGACGATGCCGCCGTCGCTGCGCTCCACGGCCGGCTGAGCGGCCAACGCTTCGACCTGATCTTCGTCGTCGCCGGCGTCGCGACGCAGGCGCACGCGCCCCTGCACGAGCTCCCTCGCGAGGTGGCGGCGCAGGTCTACCTCACCAATGCGGTGAGCCCGATTCGCTTCGCGGAAACCTTCCTCGACCGTCTCGTCCCCCACGGCACGATCGCCCTGATGACCTCGATCCTCGGCAGCGTCGCCCTCAACGAGGACGGAGGCTGGGAAGCCTACAGGGCGAGCAAGGCCGCGCTCAACACCTATGCCCGCAGCTTCGAGTTCCGCCACCGCGACAGGGGGCTCGGCGTGGTCCTGATGCATCCGGGCTGGGTCCGCACCGACATGGGCGGCGCTGACGCCGATCTCGACGTCGGGACGAGCGTGGCCGGCATGAGCGACGTCATCGAGGCTCGCCTCGGCCAGCCCGGCTGCGTCTATCTCGATTACGCGGGTGCGACGCTGCCGTGGTGAGCGCGGCCTAGCGGCGGCCGTCGAAGGGACGGCCGCGGCGCTCCACGACGAGCGGCGGGCGCGTGCGACGTTCCACGATGACGGTGCGGGGTGCCCGGCTCGTGCCGCCCGTGCTGAGGATGCGCTCGGGCGCCCGCTCCGGCTTCGCCTTGGCGGCGGCCAGCACCTGCGGGCGGACCTCGTCGAGGGGCAGACCGATCAATCCGGCGGCGATCTCGACCTGCTGCTCGACGTCGTCGGCGAGATCCTGCGCCGCGGCCACGGCCTCGGCGATCGTGGGCGGCTCGCGCCGGACCCGGATCGGGGGAAGATCCTGAAGGGATTTCGCAGGCTTCTTCACGGCGCGGCTCGCATTCATCATCGCCCGCAACATAGTCTATCGCGAGCCATGTGTGCAGCGCACCAAACGCAGGCGACCATGGTTGACGACGCGCAGCATTGGGTTTGGCATGATTTGGCGGCACGCTGCGCTGCGAAGCCGCTAGCTCCGGTGTCAAATGACGGCGAATTAGGCAGCCGAATGCGTCGCGATGCCGCGGCGCTGAAGGCGCCGGCGCAAGCGGGCGATTGCCGTCTCTCGTGCCGAGGCGGATAATCCAGGCATGTCCGCCGAAATCCCGAGCCTCGATCCCCGTCTGACGCCGGCCCGTCCGGACCTCGCCGATCTCCGCCTGAAGGGCCAGGTCGAGGCCGCGCGCTACGTCACTGGGAGCGACCGCCGGGTGGTGGTGCCCTCTGCTCCCTTGCGGCGCGCGCCGAGCCCGGAGGCCGGAATCGACACCGAGGCAGTGCTGGGCGATCCCGTCACCATCTACGAGGATCGCGACGGCTTCGCCTTCGTCCAGCTCGCGGCGGACGGCTATGTCGGCTACCTGCCGAGCGCGGCCCTAGGCGACCCTGAGCCTGCGCCGACGCACCGGATTCAGGCGCTTCGAACCTTCCTCTACCCCGCTCCGGACCTGAAGCGGCCGGCGCTCGCCCATCTCAGCCTCGGCGCGGCGGTGACGGTCGCAGCGCGTGAGGGCGATTACCTCCGGCTCGCCACCGGCGGCTACGTCTTCGCCGGCCATTGCGGCGCCCTTAACGCCTATGAGCCGGACTTTGCGGCGACGGCCGAGCGCCTTGTCGGCACGCCCTATCTCTGGGGCGGCCGCACCAGCCTCGGCCTGGATTGCTCCGGCCTCGTCCAGCTCTGCCTCGCGACGGCGGGGCTCCCCTCGCCCCGCGACGCCGACCAGCAGGAGCGGGCGCTCGGCGAGCCGCTCCCCGACAGCCTTGAGGGTCTGACCCGCGGCGACCTCGTGTTCTGGCGCGGCCATGTCGGCCTCATGCTCGACTCGGATCGCCTGATCCACGCCAACGGCCACCACATGATGGTGGCGGTCGAGCTCCTGCGCGAGGCCGTCGCGCGGATCGCGGAGAAGAGCTACGGGGCGGTGACGTCGGTCCGGCGGATGGCCGGCGCACACCATCTCACCCCTTCAGCCGCATCTTGATCCGGTAGACCAGCCCGTCGCGCACGTCGCGGTAGGCGTCGAGGCGCTGGTCGCGGGAGACCTCTCCGAGGATCGTCGGATCCGGCGTCGGCCAGTACTCGACGTCGACGGCGTTGGTGCGGGTGAGCTCCAGCGCCGCGTGGTGGGCCTCGGGCGAGAGGGTCACGACGAGGTCGAAGTTCAGCCCCTCCCATTCCTCGAGCTGGGCCAGCGTGCGCGGCTTGTGGCGCGAGGCGTCGATCCCGATCTCGTCGAGCGCCGAAATCATGAAGGGGTCGGCGGGCTCGCCCGAGCGGACCCCCGCCGATTGGACATAGGTCGACTTGCCGAAATAGTGGCGCGCGATCGCCTCCGCGGCCAGCGAGCGCACGGCGTTGAAGTTGCACATGAACAGGGCCGATTGCACGCGCTTCTTCTTCGGGCCGGCCTCGTCCGCCATCCGGTGATTGCCTCGGGTTTCATTGGGTCGACCGATCCCATCAAGATAGGCCGCGACGACGGAGCTGCATGCAAAGCGCGACTGCGCGCCGCCGCATAGCAGTCGCGCAGAGGGCGTGCACTTGCCTGCATGCGGCGAATGCCCTCGACCGATCCCGGTCGAGGGCATTCGCCTTAAGCCTTCCAGTGCAAGGCGAAGACCAGGGTGAAGAGGCGCCGCGCGGTCTGATGGTCGAGGTCGACCTTGCCCTCCAGGCGCTGGCGCAGGAGCTCGGAGGCCTCGTTGTGCAACCCGCGCCGGCCCATGTCGATCGCCTCAATCTGGGTCGGGGAGGCGGTCTTGATCGCGTTGTAGTAGCTCTCGCAGATCATCTCGTAGTCGCGGATCACCCGCCGGAACGGGGTGAGCGAGAGCAGGTGGGTCATCACCGGCTCGCCGGCCTCGGTCTGGATCGCGAAGGAGAGCTTGCTCTCGACGAGGCCGAGGGTCAGCGCGTAGGGACCCTCGCGGCCCGGCACCGTGAAGCAGTTCTCCTCCAGGATGTCGAAGATCGCGATGGCGCGCTCGTGCTCCTGGTCCGGGTTGCCGCGCCCGATGGAATCCTCGTCGAGCGTGACGCGCGCGAGGCGGTTCAGCGCCTTGTCGGGCATGCCCCCCTCACAGGTTCAGGCGGATCGCGACGGAGCGGGCATGGCCCTCCAGGCCCTCCGACCGTCCGAGCGCGATGGCGGCGGGCCCGAGCGCCCGCAGCGCTTGCGGATCGCAGCGCAGGAGCGTGGTCCGCTTCATAAAGTCGAGGACGCCGAGCCCCGAGGAGAACCGGGCCGAGCGGGCGGTCGGCAGCACGTGGTTGGGGCCGCCGACATAGTCGCCGATCGCTTCCGGCGTGTGCGAGCCGAGGAAGATGGCGCCGGCGTTGCGCACGAGCCCGGCCAAGTGCTCCGGGTCGGCCGTCTCGATCTCGAGGTGCTCGGGCGCGAGCCGGTCGACGAGGGGGATCGCCGCCTCGAGGTCTTCCACCACGATGATCGCGCCGTAATCGCGCCAGCTCGCCCGCGCGGTCTCGGCGCGCGGCAGCGTCGTCAGCGCCCGCTCCACGGCGAGGGCGGTCGCATCGGCCAAGGCCTGAGAATCCGTGATGAGGATCGATTGGGCGGCTACGTCGTGCTCGGCCTGGGCCAGCAGGTCGGCGGCGATCCAGTCCGGATTGGCATCCGCATCGGCGAGGATCAGCACCTCGGAGGGGCCGGCGATCATGTCGATGCCGACCTGCCCGAACACCCGGCGCTTGGCCGCCGCGACGTAGGCGTTGCCCGGCCCGACGATCTTGGCGACAGGCGCGATGGTCTCGGTTCCGTAGGCCAGGGCGGCCACCGCCTGCGCGCCGCCGACGCGAAAAATCTCGTCGACGCCCGAGAGCCGCGCCGCCGCCAGCACCAGCGGGTTGAGCTGACCCTCCGGCGTCGGCACGACCATGACGACGCGCGGAACGCCGGCGACCCGGGCGGGAACCGCGTTCATCAGCACGGAGGAGGGGTAGCTCGCGGTCCCGCCGGGCACGTAGAGCCCGACCGATTCGAGCGCCGTCCAGCGCCACCCGGCGGTGACCCCGAGCGCGTCGGTGGCGCTGTGGTCGCTGGGCAGCTGGGCACGGTGGAAGGTCTCGATCCGTTCGGCGGCCAGGCGCAGGGCGTCGAGGGCCTCGGCCGGGCAGGCGCTCACGGCCGCGTCGACCTCGGCCTCGCTCACGCGCAGATCGGCGGCCGTGAAGCCGTCGCCGAGGCGGTCGAGGCGTCGCGTCTGCGCGACGAGGGCGGCGTCGCCTCCCGAGACCACGTCCCGGATGATGCCGCGCACGATCTCGTCGACGTCCTCGGCGATCTCGCGCTTGGCGCCGAGCAGCGCGGCGAAGGCTTGGCGAAAATTGGCGTCGCGGCTGTCGAGGCGGACCATCAGCCCTGCCCCGCGATGGCCGCCCGGCCCGCTTCGACCGCGGCGTGGTCCGGCCGCCCCTCGGCCTCCCAGACGGGGCCGAGATCCTTCATGCGGACCTCGATGCATTCGAGGTCGAGCTGGATCGCCGCCCCGCCCGCGAAGACGAGGGTGGCCGTCCCCGAGGGCGGCTCGGCCGGCTCGAAGGTGACGGCGAGGAGTTCGAGCGCCGCATCCGAATTCGGGTTCGGCGTGATGCCGCGCGTGCGCACGGCGAGCACCCGCTCGAAATGCAGGCCGGTCAGCCGCCGCCGCGGCGGTTCGCCGTCGGGCGCCGCCCAGTCGAAGCGGCGCGCCACCAGGACGAAGCGGTGCTCCTGCGCGAGATAGGCGAGGTCGCCTGTCCGCAGGATCGCGTCCTGCAGGTGGGTCGAGATCACCGCGAGGTCCTCGGCGTCGAGGGCGGCGAGCTTGAGGAGCTCCATGGCGGGAATGTCGCGTTTCTCGGGTGCGCGCGGCCGGCGCGCTTCATGTCTCGTCCGGTAGGTAGCGAGGCGGGGCCCCATCGGCAACAGGAGGGCGCTCGGACCGCAGGGCTTTGGTCTCCGGGTTTACGCCGTTCTCCGCGCGGACTTGGACCCATGTTGACCTTGGACCCACGTTTGTCATTCCGGGGCGCCGCAGGCGAGCCCGGGACCCAGAACCGCCGACCTAGCAGGATGGAGGACTGTCGGCGGCTCTGGGTCCCGGGCTCCGCTTCGCGGCCCCGGGATGACAAGGGTGGTCGTTTTATCAGCCGGTTTTCGGGCTTTGGTCGCCGGACTTCAACCCGCGCTCGCCGCCTCCGCCTCCTTGTAGAGCCGCCCGAGCGCCCGGTAGCCCTCGACGATGCGGGTCATCATCGCGCGCTTCTCGCCATCCAGCGGCCCCAGGATGCGGGCGGGTCGGCCGCCCCAGACATGGCCGCCCTCCAGGAGCTGGCCGGGATCGGTCGTGGCGCCAGCCGCCAGGAGCACGTCGTCGGCGATCACCGTGCCCGGTGCGACGACGCAGCCGATCCCGATGAGGTCGCGGGCGCCGATCCGGCAATCGGCGAGGCAAACATTGTGGCCGATCGTGGTGTCGCGTCCGATCACGACGCCCTCGGCGCGGGCTCGGATCACGCTGTTGTCCTGGATATTGGTGTCGGCGCCGATCACGATCGACCCGGCCTCAGCCTCCAGGAGGCAGGAGAAGAGAACGGTCGATCCCGTGCCCAGCGCGATCTGGCCCCGCAGGCGCGCGGTGCTGGCGACAAACGCGCTCTCTTCGAGAGCCGGGGCGTCGCCGGTGACCGCGGGCCCCGACTCGCCGGAGGCCTCGCGCAGGCGCTCGGCCCGCTCGGCGATCTCGGGCAGCCTGATCGGGCGGACGGGCTTGGCCGGGCTGCCGGCATAGACGAAGCCGGGGCCGAGCTGCGCGCGCGGAAACACCGTCGCCCCGGCCTCGATCAGCACGCCGTCCGCCACCACCGCGCCGTCGAGCACGACGACGTCGTCCTCGATCACCACGTCCGAGCCCACGCGGCAGGCATGGACCACGGCGTTGCGGCCGACCGTCACGCGGTCGCCGGCCTGCGTGCCGTGGCTGTAGGTGGCGATGTGCACCGTCGAGCGGTGGCCGAGCCAGAAGCGATCGCCCAGGCTCACGCTCTGTCCGTCGGCGCGGATCACGGCATCGTCGCCGAGCCAAGCCTGGGTCCCGATCGTGGCGGCGCCGATCACGGCGCTGCCGCGCCCGCACCAAACGGGCCGGGACGCGAACACGGGCAGAACGCCCTCATGGGGCAGGATCAGGTCGGGCGTCACGGGAGCGTCCTCGCAGGGCCGGTGGCGCGGGTCGGGCCGGGCGGGCATATAGGCGCCGAGGGGCGGGAGGCACGCTCTGCCTTGAGGATCACCATGGCCGAGATCAGCATCCAGGGCGAGCCCTTCGACGTCGCCGGCGAGATCGCGCGGCTGAGCGAGGAACTGGCGGGTGCGGCCGGGGCCATCGTCACCTTCACGGGCCTGTGCCGGGACGAGCAGGGCCGCCTCGCGGGGCTCGAACTGGAGCATTACCCCGGCATGGCCGAGGCCGAGATCGGACGGGTCGTCGAGGCGGCGCGGGCGCGCTGGCCGCTGCAGGCGGTGCGGGTGATCCACCGCCACGGCCTCGTGCGTCCGGGAGAGGGGATCGTCCTCGTGGTGACCGCGTCGAGCCACCGCGTCGCGGCCTTCGAGGCGGCGAGCTTTCTCATGGATTACCTCAAGACCCGCGCGCCCTTCTGGAAGCGCGAGCACCTGGCCGAGGGCGGCACGGGTGGCTGGGTCGAGGCGACGGAGCACGACGAGGCCGCCGCCGGGCGCTGGTGACGGGTGCTGGCTCCTCCCTGCCCGCAAGGGGGAGGAGAGGCGCCCCTCATTCGTCCATCAGCGGGTGCAGGTCGCGGACCATGCTCTTGAGGCGCTCGTCGAGGACGTGGGTGTAGATCTGCGTCGTCGAGATGTCGGCGTGGCCGAGCAACTCCTGGACGATGCGCAGGTCCGCGCCGTTCTGCAGCAGGTGGCTGGCGAAGGCGTGGCGCAGCACGTGCGGACTCACCTTGTCGGCGCGCAGGCCGGCGGCGGACGCCGCGACCTTGAGGTCGCGGGCGAAGGCCTGGCGGGTCAGGTGGCCGCTCTCGCTGTCGGCTGGAAACAGCCAGGCCCCGTCGTCGGGCAGGGCGGCGAGATGGTCGCGCATCGCCGCCCGGGCGAGGTCGGTCAGCGGCACCAGGCGCTCGCGGCCGCCCTTGCCGCGCACGACGAGGTAGCGCTCGCGGGTGGAGGCCGCCGCGCGCGGCAGCGCAATGAGTTCGGAGACGCGCAGGCCCGTCGCGTAGAGCAGTTCGAGCAAGCAGAGCATCCGCCGCGCACGGGGCCCCTCGGCGCTCTCCGCAGACTCGGCGCGGGCCCGGGACGCGGCGAGCAGCCGGTCGACCTCCGCGACGGAGAGGACCTTGGGCAGGGCGCGGCCCCGCCGCGGCCCGGCGACCGGTGCGCTCGGATCGCCTTCGGCCAGGCCCTCCGCGTAGAGGAACTTGTGGAAGCCCCGGATGCAGGAGAGCTTGCGCGCCGCCGAGGCCGCGCTGAGGCCCCGCGTCTCCAGGCTGGCCAGGTAGGCGCGCACGGTGGACGGCTCGACCGCCGCCGGGTCGTGTCCCTCGGTTGCGAGGGCCTCCACGTAGTCCGCGAGGTCGCGGCGATAGGCCGACAGGGTGTTCTTCGCCGCGCCCCGCTCGGCCGCGAGCATGTCGAGGAAGACCTGAACAAGGCCCGCCGCCCCGCTCACCGGCCCGACGGCTGCAGCTTCGAGGCCGGGATCGTGACGCTCATCTCGCGCGGCGTCGGCTGAACGAAGGTCGCGAGCGCGAACATGCCTGCGAAGACTAATCCGCCGAGGATCGCGAGGATGGCGAGGAAGCGGAACAGGGTCGGCACTTGGGGGAGCCTCGGTCGGGCGCAAGGATCGGCGCGGAGGGCGGGTGCGGAATGAATACTGCGCTGCGGGACAACGGGTTTCCATCACGTGGGGCGGGCGAAGGCAAGGTCCCTGCGGCCACACGGCCCCGCTTCGCCCCGTTCCCAAAACGCGCTAAGACCGGTCTCACGCCATGAAGACCCTCGCGATGACCGAGTCCGCGCCCCCGGGCGGCGACAATCCGGGCGAACCGATCGAGCTCCGCCTTCGCCGGGCGCTGGGCACCCGCTCGATCGTGCTCGTCGGCCTGATGGGGGCAGGCAAGAGCACGGTCGGCCGCCGCCTCGCGGGACGGCTCGGCCTGATGTTCAAGGACGCCGATTCCGAGATCGAGGCCGCCGCCCAGCTCACGATCCCCGACATCTTCGCGATCTACGGCGAGGCCAGTTTTCGCGATGGCGAGGAGCGGGTGATCGCCCGCCTCATCCGCGAGGGGCCGCTCGTGCTCGCCACCGGTGGCGGCGCCTTCATGCGCGAGGCCACCCGGATCCGGATTGCCGAGGGGGGCGTCTCGGTCTGGCTCAAGGCGGAGCTCGAGGTGCTGATGCGCCGCGTGCGCAAGCGCGGCGGGCGGCCGCTCCTCCAGACCGAGGATCCGGAGGAGACGATGCGGCAGTTGATGGACCTGCGCCACCCCGTCTATGGCGAGGCCGACGTGATGGTGCCCTCACGCGACGTCTCGCACGACCGAGTCGTGCAGGACGTCATGGAGGCGCTGGACGCCCATCTCAACGGCCCCTCGAACCAAGGCGTCGCCGCGCAGTGAGCGAGACGAAGACGGCCCATCCTCTCACCGTTCACGTGCCTCTCAACGGCGGCCGCGGTTACGACATTCTGATCGGGCGCGGCCTCCTCGGCCAAACCGGGGCGCGAGCCGCGGCGCTGGGCGCCAGGGCCGCGGCCATCGTCACCGACGAGAATGTGGCCGCCCTCTACGCCGATGGGGCCCGGGCGAGCCTCGAGGCGGCAGGCCTGCGCACTTGCCTCGTCGTGGTGCCGCCGGGCGAGGCTTCGAAAAGCTATGCCGGCTACGCGCAGGTCTGCGACGGGCTGCTCGCCGCCAGGATCGAGCGCGGCGACCTCGTCGTGGCGCTGGGCGGCGGCGTCATCGGCGACCTCGCGGGCTTCGCCGCCGCGACCCTGCGACGGGGCGTGCGCTTCGTGCAGGCGCCGACTACGCTGCTGGCACAGGTCGATTCCTCGGTCGGTGGCAAGACCGGGATCAACTCGGGCCACGGCAAGAACCTGATCGGCGCCTTCCATCAGCCGCGCCTGGTGCTGGCCGACACCGCAAGCCTCGACACCCTGTCGGAGCGCGAGATGCGGGCGGGCTACGCCGAGGTGGCGAAGTACGGCCTTATCAACGATGCGGCCTTCTTCGCGTGGTGCGAGGCAAACTGGGCCGGGATCTTCTCCGGTGGTCCCGAGCGCGACGAGGCGGTCGCGATCTGCTGCCGCGCCAAGGCCGGCGTGGTGGTGCGCGACGAGTTCGAGCACGGCGAGCGGGCCCTGCTCAATCTCGGCCACACCTTCGCTCACGCCCTGGAGCGCCTGACGAATTACGATTCCGCGCGCCTCGTCCACGGCGAGGCGGTGGCGATCGGCCTCGCGCTCGCCTTCCGCTTCTCGGCCCGGCTCGGCCTCTGCCCCGGCCAGGAGGCGGGCCGCGTCGCCAACCATCTCGCCCTCGTCGGGCTGCCGACGCGCCTGCAGGCGGTTCCGGGCGGAAGCGGCGATGCCGACGCGCTCGTCGAGGCGATGGGCCAGGACAAGAAGGTGCGCGACGGGGCCCTGACCTTCATCCTCGCCCGCGGCATCGGCGCGAGCTTCATCGCGCCGGGCATCGATCGGGCGGAGGTTCTGGCATTCTTGAAGGCGGAACTCGGCGCGGGCTGATGTGGCGCGCTTCCCTCCCCCTTGTGGGGAGGGATCGAGGGTGGGGATGGTTCCGCTTGCCTGAGCCCCAGGTCACCCAGCCACCCCCACCTCCAACTCCTCCCCACAAGGGGGAGGAGAGACCCGCGACTTCTTCTAGCCCGCCAACTCCTCGGCCAGTGCCTTCACCCGGCGCAGATCCTCGACGAAGGCGCCGTAGGCGTCGTCCTTGGCTTCGTCGGGCAGGCGCAGCAGGTAGGAGGGGTGCACCGTGATGAAGCCGCGATAAGGCTTCTCGAACCCCGCCGGCCCCCGCGCCCGGGTGATCGGGATCGCCTTGCCCGTCAGCGCGAGCACGGCGGTGGCGCCGAGCGCCACGACGAGGCGGGGCGCGACGAAGTCGAGCTCGCGGTCGAGCCACCAGCGGTAGTGGCTGACCTCGCCGGCGGTCGGCTTCTGGTGGATGCGGCGCTTGCCGCGCTCCTCGAACTTGAAGTGCTTGACCGCATTGGTGAGGTAGACCTCTGGGCGCATGAGCCCGGCCTCGCCCATCGCCCGCATCAGGAGCTGACCGGCCGGGCCGACGAAGGGCCGGCCCTGCCGATCCTCCTGGTCGCCCGGCTGCTCGCCGACGAAGGCGATCGTCGCGCCGACGGGGCCCTCGCCGAGCACGGCCTGCGTCGCGCCGGGCACCAGGGGCTCCGAGCGCCGGATCACGGCGTTGAGCTCCTCGAGGCTCCCCGGCGCGTCGTCGGCCATCGCGGCGACCGCGCGGGCGGGATTGCGCTTCACGGGCATCTGCGGCTCCCTCTCGATCATCGCCTCCGTGCGGGAGGCCGCGCTCCGGACGAGGTCGGGGATCGCGGCGGTCTCCGGCAGGTTGCGCCAGTACTTCTTCGGCATCTCGGAACGCATGGCGCGCAGGTTTGTGCGGGCCGGGTTGAAGGTGCTCTCGTAATAGTCGCGCCAGCCGGCCTCGAACCCGTCGCTCGCGGGCGCATCCTCGCGCCGGCCGGGCGGCCCGTAGGTCAAGCCGGAGCCGTCCCAATGCGCGGAGCCCTCCGGCGTCAGGATCGACCAGTGCAGGGCCCGGAATCGGTCGACGAAGAAGGGCGCGGCCGCTTCCAGGATGTAGTGGTCGGGCTCGAACCAGGCGACGAAGCGTTCGAGCTCCCCCTCGGCCCGGCGGAAGCGCAGGAAGGCGTGCATCTTGTGGAGGTCGCGCGCGATGGCCTTGCGCATCCGCTCGAGGCGGTGGACGAGCGGATCGCTCCCGACCTCGAGAAGGCGGCGCTCGCCATGAAGAACGCGCCAGATCAGGGCGTAGAGCAGGGCGTAGCGCTCGGGATCGCGGTGCGGAACGACCATC
Source organism: Methylobacterium iners (assembly GCF_022179305.1). Classification (GTDB taxonomy): domain Bacteria; phylum Pseudomonadota; class Alphaproteobacteria; order Rhizobiales; family Beijerinckiaceae; genus Methylobacterium; species Methylobacterium iners. The sequence continues at coordinate 85,770 of NZ_BPQP01000016.1, read as the reverse complement.
CGCACGAGATCGCCGACTCCCGGGGGAAGGGAGAGGGGCGGAGCTTCGCCGCCGACATCGACCCCAAACAGGTCCGTCGCGCCGTCCTCCTGCCAAGTCACGCGCTCCGGCGGGATGCCCGCGGCAACGAGACGCCGGGCGGCCGCGCGGAACCCGTCGAGATCGGCACCTGGCCGGAGGGAGATCGCGCGCAGCAACCCTCCCCCGTCCGCGGGGGGAGGGTTGCTGCGCGCGGCTCTGCCCATCCTCAAAACAGGCTCATCTGCTGCGCGGGCTCGGCAAGCCGGCTGCGCAGGTCGAGGCAGTCGGTCAGGCCGGTCGGGCGGTAATCCTCCGCGATCAGGAAAGGCCTCGCCCGCTTCAGCCCCGAAGTCAGGCGGGCGACGTCGTCGAGGCGCAGCCGCGTGTGGCGGCGCGCCTTCACGATCTTGTCGACGGCCCTGGCCCCGAGGCCCGGCACCCGCAGCAGCGCCTCGCGCTCGGCTCGGTTCACGTCGACGGGGAAGCGATCGCGGTTCTTGAGCGCCCAGGCGAGCTTGGGATCGATGTCGAGGGCGAACATCCCGCCATCGGTGGCATCGGCCACGTCGTCGGCGGAAAATTCGTAGTACCGGATCAGCCAGTCGCCCTGATAAAGCCGGTGCTCGCGCTGAAGGGGCGGCGACTTCAGCGGCAGGATGGTCGAGCCCTCCGGGATCGGGCTGAAGGCGGAGTAGTAGACCCGCTTCAGATTGTACGAGCCGTAGAGATGCGCGCTCTTGCGGATCAGCGCTTCGTCGGTGGTGGCGTCGGCGCCCACGATCACCTGCGTCGATTGCCCGGCGGGCGAGAAGCGGCGGCGCTCGGCCTTGGCCTCGTGGATGCGCTCGCCGATCTGGGCCATCGCGCCCTGGATCGCGGCGCCGTCCTTCTCCGGGGCCAGGCGTTCCAGGCTCGCCTCGGTGGGAAGCTCGAGGTTGATCGAGAGCCGGTCGGCGTAGAGCCCTGCCTCCTCGATCAGCCAGGGGCTCGCCTCCGGAATCGACTTGAGGTGGATGTAGCCGCGAAAACCGTGCTTGCGGCGCAGGTCCTTCGCGACCCGGGTCAGCAGCTCCATCGTGTGGTCGGGCGACTTGATGATGCCCGACGAAAGGAAGAGTCCCTCGATGTAGTTGCGCTTGTAGAACTCGACCGTGAGAGTCACGACCTCGTCCACGGAGAATTTCGCCCGGCGCACGTTCGAGGAGCGCCGGTTGATGCAATAGGCGCAGTCGAACAGGCAGTAATTGGTCAGCAGGATCTTCAGCAACGAGATGCAGCGCCCGTCCGGCGTGTAGGCGTGGCAGATGCCGACCCCCGTCGTCGAGCCGAGCTCGCCCGCGCCGGCCTTGCGCTTCGGCGCCCCGGACGAGGAGCAGGAGGCATCGTATTTCGCGGCATCGGCCAGGATGCGCAGCTTCTTGGCGAGCGACTCGTCCATGCAAGAGACATGCGCTTTGTTCGTGGTTTGTTCAAGCGGTTCGACGAGATGCCGCGGGCAAATGCCTCCTGCTTGCACCGACGCTTGTCACCCCGGGGCCGCCCCCGGATCCGGCCTTTGGCCGGTCCGAGGATAAACGCCGCGGAGCCAGGGACCCAAAACCACCAACGAGGCAGACTGGATCGCGACCTGCGGTTCTGGGTTCCGGGCTCGCCTGCGGCGCCCCGGAATGACAAAGGCGAGGTGCGCCACACCAGGAGCATCTCTGGATTGAGCTAGGCCCTTCAGGTCACCATCTCGACCCGCAGCACGGTCCCCTCCACCCCCGTCACCCGGACCCTCCTGCCGGCGGGTGCGTCCGGGCCGGCAACGCGCCAGATGGTGTCGTCGAAGCGCAGCCGACCCGCGCCGGCGACGATCGGCTCGTCGAGGACGAATTCCCGGCCGATCAGCCCGCGCGCGCCTCGGTTCACAGTCGCATCAGGGCTTCTCGCGCGGCGGCTCGCGACCAGCACGAGGGCGACGGCGAGGCCCGAGAACAGCAGGATCTGCAGCGGCCAGGACATCGCTACCACGGCGACGACGAGGCCGGTCAGAACGGCGGCAAGGCCGAGCCAGAGCAGGAAGATCCCGGAAGCGACGAGTTCGAGCCCCATCAGGACGAGGCCGAGGATGATCCAGGCCCAGGTCGGCCCGATCCCACCCAGCAGCGTTCCGGTCATGGCGAGGTCGGCGGCAGGCCGGAGGCGCGGCGCGGGGCGGCCGCCGCACCGTCGCCGAAGACGCTGCGGGTGATCTCGGCGATGCCGCCGAGGGTGCCGGCCAAAGCCGCCGCCTCGATCGGCACGACCACGACCCGCTGGTTCGGGGCGGTGGCGATGGCGCGGACCGCCTCGACGTATTTCTCGGCGACCAGGAAATTGGCCGCGGCGATGTCGCCCTTGGCGATCGCCTCGCTCACCATCCCCGTGGCCCTGGCCTCGGCCTCCGCCCCGCGCTCGCGGGCCTCGGCGTCGCGGAAGGCGGCCTCGCGGCGCCCTTCCGCCTCGAGGATCGCCGATTGCTTGCGCCCCTCCGCGCGCAGGATGTCGGCTTGGCGCTGGCCTTCGGCCTCGAGGACCGAGGCGCGCTTCTCGCGCTCGGCCTTCATCTGGCGGGCCATGGCGCCGGCGACGTCGGCGGGCGGCAGGATGTCCTTGATCTCGATGCGGGTCATCTTGATCCCCCAGGGCGAGGTCGCCGCGTCCATCACGCTGAGGAGGCGCTCGTTGATCTGGTCGCGGTGCGAGAGGAGCTGGTCGAGGTCCATCGAGCCGACGAGGGTGCGGATGTTCGTCATCGCCAGCGTCGTCATCGCGACCTCGAGGTTCGAGATCTCGTAGGAGGCGCGGGCCGCATCGAGCACCTGGTAGAACACCACGGCGTCGATGCGCACGCCGGCATTGTCGCGGGTGAAGGCCTCCTGGCTCGGCACCTCGATGACCTGTTCCATCACGTTCACCCGCCGGCCGACCCGCTCGACGAAGGGCGTGATCAGGCCGAGCCCGGCCTCGAGCGTGCGGGAGTAGCGGCCGAAGCGCTCGACCGTGTAGACGTAACCCTGCGGGACGATGTTGATGCCTGCTGCCAGCGTGCCGACCACGAGCACGGCGAGCACCAGCGCCGCGAGCCCCAAGCCGACCGACACGTCCATCGCCGCCCCCGCATAGCCCGTTCGGCGCGCATTGAGACCGAGGCGATGGGAAACCGCAAGTCGCGCTAGGCGTGCCGCCGTGGACGGCGCGGTGACAACCGTGAGTGGTTCGTCCGACCCGCGGCGCTATCGCGCCCAGACGCCGAGGCGTTCGGTGCGGGCACGGTCCTCGGCGGCGACGAGGTCGGGGGTCGCCTCCGGCGAGGCGCGGCCGCCGCCGTTGAAGAGCACGACCTCGGAGAGATCGCGGCCCGAGACCGTGCAGCGATAGGCTTCGCTGCCGGCGACCGGCTGGCAGGAGACCGGCCGCCTCGCCAGGTAGCGGGTCAGCTCCTCCCGCTGCCCGCCGCGGACCCACTCGACGCCGAACAGCCGCACGACCTTCCCGCCAAGCTTGAGCGTCGCGGTGTCGATCACCTCGGCCGGGCCGCTCACCGCGTTCGCGGGCGGGGGCTCCTCGGCCGGCGGATCGACCAGCGGCTCGGTCGCGGTCTCGTCCGGGGGCGTCCCGCCCTCGTCCTCGGGCTCCGCGGCCGTCGGCGGCGCCGCCGGAGGGGCAGCCGTCGGCCGAGCGGCCGGTGCCGGGCTGGGGGGCGGGGCCGGCGGTGCGTCGGAGCCGCCCCTGAGGGCGAACAGCGTCACGATGCCGACCAGTCCCAAACCGCCGATCCCGGCAAGAACGCTCGGGCGAGTGAGGGTGGTGCGCAGATCGGAGGCATCGCCGATCCGGTCCCGGAACCGTTCCGAAGCCTCACCAAGGGCCACGCTCCGGCGCCGGGCGAAACGGAGCGTCCGGCGCAAGCCAACCCGAGCCCGCCCGCCCGCCCGGCTCCCGTGCTGGCGGACCGTCTCTGCCGCGGCCTGCAGGCGGGCCCGGCCCGCCTCCGAGGCGGGATGCGGGGCCGCCGGCGTGGCGTCCGCCGCGTCCGCCAGGGGGGCCGCCTCCGCCGAGGTTCTCACCGGCTGCGGGGAGGCCTGGAAGCGGGCGCGCAGACCCGACAGCGCGCCCGAGGCGGCACCTGCCTCCACGAGGCGGGCCGCGGCCGCCTTGATCTTCGCGCCGGCCGGTTCCGGCGAGGGCTCGGACGGTGCGGGCTCCGGCTCCGGCTCGGACGGCCGAGGGAACAGCGCCGGATGGCGCTCCTGCAGCTCGTCGACGAGGTCGGCGAGCGTCAGGGGCGCCGCGTCCTCCCGATGGAGGCGGGGGGTCCCGTCCCGGTCGACGATCCGGTAGCCCGGCGGCTCCTCGCTGGGCTCCAGGGCCGTCTCGATGACGAGTTCGAGAGTGCGCCGCGCGACCGGGAAGGCGCCGCGGGCGGCGATCTCGGCCCGGATCTGCGCGCGCAGCCGGTCCCACTCCCCGCGGCTCGGGAGCGAGGATCCGTCGGAAAGGCTGTCCGGCGTCGCGAGGCGGGCGGTGTCAGGCGGCATCGGTTCTCGATCAGGCGCCGCGGCGCGTCGGCCCAGCGGCGCTGAGGGGCCCGGGGCCGTAGCGCCGCAGGACGCGGCTGGACTCGGCGACGATGAGCGGCCGCTCGCCCGCGAAGCTGATCTCGAGGACGAGCTCGGCGGTCCCCTGCGAGCGGGCGCCGCGGGCGGGCGCATCCGCCCGGTAATCGTAGATCGTCCGCACGATGCAGGAGGCGGCCGCCGCGCTGCAGGCGGTGCGCGTCGTGCCGCCCTGCGCCTCGTAGCGACGCTCGGGCCAGCGCTGCACGAAGTTCCGCTTCTCGGCGACCACGGCCGACAGGGGCACGACGCGGCCGAAGCGGCGGACCCGCTCCGCGTAGAAGCGGCGCGCCGTCGCGAGCGAGGCCGAATCCGGCCCGGAGACGCTGTCGAGGTAGTCGAAGGTCAGGCGCTGCGCCGCCGCCGCCCAGTCGGTATAGCGCGGATCGAACGCCTCGGCCGCGGCCGGCGGCGCGAGCGGGGGCGTGCGGGCGAGGCGGCGGCCGTCGTCGCGCTCCACCGCCCGCTCCTCGCGAACCGTTTCGCGCCGCCGCGGGGTCCGCGCGCTCGGCGTCGGGCGGCCCTCGGCGAGGTCTGCGGGAGGCTCGCTCGGGCTCGGAGGCTTCGCGGCCGTCGGGGCTTCCTTCGGGGCCGCGGCAACCGGGGGCGCCCGCTCGGGCTCGGCGGCGGGCTTGGCCGGCGGGTCGACCCAGCCCGGGCGCTGCTGGGCATGGGCGTTGCTCAGCGAGAGGCACGCGCCGGCAAGGATCAGGGAAGCGAGGGGACCGTAGCGCATGGGATGATCACCGGGGTCGCGGCCGACAGGGACGGGTGCGGTCTGGCCGCAGCCGGCCGAACGGTGTGAAACGCGGCCGCATACCGTCAGGGTTCCATCCCAAAGGGCATCCGATGGGAACCAGGGTGATCCCCGCCATGCCACGGGAGCGGTTTGGCCGGCAAGTCGCGGCCCTGCCTCGTCAGGCCGCCGCGCGGAGTCCGGGACGGGCCGAGCGTGGTGCGACGTCCCGGCCCGGTCCCTCGCGCCATCCGTCCGACTGGCCTATCCTCGGCGCACAACAGGAGGATCGCCCCATGGGTTTCGTGTCGGCCACGGTGATGAACGAAGGCAAAGCCGCGAAGGTGGCGGGCAAGGCGATGGAGGCCAATCCCTATCCGGCCGGTTCGCAAGAGAGCGCCGACTGGCTGGAGGGCTACACCTTCGACGAGGCCGAACAGAACGTCGACCGGGAGGATTCCTCCGACTCCAACCGGACCTGAGGGCGGGAAGCGTCCCGCGCAAGATCGAATCCAGGGCATCGGGCCGGCAGGTCTCCGCCGGTCCGATGCTTGAGGTCTGCGGTTGATTTGAGATCTGCGGTTGATCGATGCCCCTGCCAACCCAGCCCTCGTGAGCGTGATCTCCGGGTCTCTCGCCACCGCCCCACGGGCGGGGTCGGGCGCGCCGGGCCCGACGTTCCGGCTGGCACATCCCGACGACCGGACCTCGACCTTGGACCTTGCCTTCGGCCGGGGAACACCCAAGTCTCCGCCACGGCTCCGGGCCCCTCTGACGGTCGAAGCGTCGATCGTGATGTCGGACCGCCGCGCGCCGCGCCAGCGCGGCACGATCTTGATCGAGGGACCAGACCTGTTGACCGACCGCCCCCACACAGCCGATGCGGCTCCGCTGCCACGCCTGAGCGCGCCCAGTATCGGGGTTTGCGGATGGTGAGCGGAGCTGCGCCCCGCCGGGCGCTCCTCCTCGTCAACCCGAAGGCGCGCAGCGGCACGCTCTCCCTCGACGCCGTGCGCGAGACGCTGCGGGCCGGCGGCATCGAGCCCTTCGAGCCTGCGGGCGATCCCGATTGCACGGCCGTGATCAAGCGGCACGCTGCGGAGAGCGACCTCGTCATCGTGGGCGGCGGCGACGGCACCCTGAACGCGGCCGCGCCCGCCCTCGTCGAGACGGGGCTGCCGCTCGGCATCCTGCCGCTGGGCACCGCCAACGATCTCGCCCGCTCGCTCTCGCTCCCGCTCGACCCCGTGGCCGCCGCCGAGATCATCGCCACGGAGGAACCGCGCCCGGCCGATCTCGGCTGGGTCAACGGCCACTACTACTTCAACGTCGCGAGCATCGGCTTCTCGGCGGAGCTCGCGGGCGACCTCACGGCGGAATCGAAGAAGAAGTGGGGAACGCTCGGCTACGGCATCGCCGCGATCCGGGTCCTGCGCCGGGTGCGTCCGTTCAAGGTCTGGATCGAGCACGACGGCACCGTCGAGACGGTGCGGACGATCCAGATCTCGGTCGGCAACGGCCGCCACTACGGCGGCGGCATGACCGTCGAGGAGACCGCCCAGGTCGACGACGGCAAGCTCGATTTCTACAGCCTCGAGGTCGCCCATTGGTGGCGGCTCCTGGCCCTGCTGCCGGCCTTGCGCCGCGGCACCCATGGCCGGGCCGAGGACGTGCGGGCGTTCCAGACCACGGAGATCGTGATCAAGACGCGGCGCCCCCGGCCGGTGAACACCGACGGCGAGCTCTCGACCGTCACCCCGGCCCATTTCAAGGTCGTACCCAAGGCGATCCGGATCTTCTCCCCCGATCCGGCCAAGCAGCCGGCCTCGGCGGGCATCCCCCTTCCCTTCCCCTTCAAGACGCGGGACCAAGCGACGTGAGCGGCATCCTCGACAGCATCACTCCCCTGTTGTCCGACCCCGCCGCCTGGGCGGCGCTGGCGACCCTGGTCGTCATGGAGGTCGTGCTCGGCATCGACAACCTGATCTTCATCTCGATCCTGACGAACAAGCTGCCGCCGGAGCATCAGACCAAGGCCCGGCGCATCGGCATCGGCCTCGCGCTGATCCTGCGGCTCGGGCTGCTCGGCACCATCGCCTTCATCGTCCAGCTCACCAACCCGATCTTCGAGGTCTTCGGCAAGGGCTTCTCCTGGCGCGACCTCATCCTCATCGCCGGCGGCCTGTTCCTGCTCTGGAAGGCGACGCAGGAGATCCACCACACCCTCGATCCGGCGGAGGAGAAGACGGGCAGCGAGACGCTCCAGCTCAGCTTCGCCGCGGCGATCGGGCAGATCCTGGTCCTCGACCTCGTTTTCTCCATCGACAGCATCATCACCGCGGTGGGCATGACCGATCACGTCCCGATCATGGTCGTGGCCGTGCTCGCCGCCGTCACCGTGATGCTGCTCGCCGCCGACCCGCTCTCGCGCTTCATCGCGGCCAACCCGACCGTGGTCATGCTGGCGCTCGGCTTCCTGATCATGATCGGCATGACGCTGATCGCGGAAGGCTTCGGCGCGCACGTACCCAAGGGCTACATCTACACGGCGATGGCCTTCTCGGCCGGCGTCGAGGGCCTCAACCTGCTGGCCCGCCGGCGCCGGCGGGCGAAGGAGCGGGCGGCGGGTGCGGCACGGGCACGGGGCTGACGGGGGCACCGCCACCGCCCGGCCCTTGCCTCCCCCGCCCCTTCCCCGCACAAGCGCGCCATGCTGCGCGTCAACGACCTCACCTACCGCATCGGGGAGCGCCTGATCCTCGACGGCGCCACCTTCTCGATTCCCGACCGGGCGCGGGTCGGGCTGGTGGGTCGCAACGGGGCGGGCAAGACCACCCTGTTCCGGGCGATCCTCGGCGAGCTGCCGACCGAGGGCGGCACGGTCTCCGTGCCGAAGGGCATGCGCATCGGCGCCGTCGCGCAGGAGGCGCCCGCCGGCCCCGAGACCCTGCACGCCGTGGTGCTCGCCGCCGACCTCGAGCGCGCCCGCCTGATGGCGGAGGCCGAGGGAGCCGACGGCGTGCGCCGGGCCGAGATCGAGACGCGGCTCGTCGATATCGGGGCGCATTCGGCGCCGGCCCGAGCGGCGGCGATCCTGCATGGGCTCGGCTTCGATGCGGCGGCGCAAGGACGCCCCTGCGCGGACTTCTCCGGCGGCTGGCGCATGCGCGTGGCGCTCGCCGCCGTGCTCTTCTCCGAGCCCGACCTGCTGCTCCTCGACGAGCCCACCAACTACCTCGACATCGAGGGCACGATCTGGCTCTACGACTACCTCGAGCGCTATCCTCGCACCGCGATCATCATCTCCCACGACCGCGACCTGCTGGACGAGTGCGTCGACCACATCCTCCACCTCGATCGGGGCCGCCTGACGATCTACCGGGGCGGTTACACCAGCTTCGCCCGGCAGGTGGCCGAGAAGCGGGTGCTGCAGGCCAAGGCCAAGGCGAAGCAGGACGCGGAGCGGGCGCATCTCCAGAGCTTCGTCGACCGCTTCAAGGCCAAGGCGACGAAGGCCCGCCAAGCCCAGTCCCGGGTCAAGCGGCTCGCCAAGATGGAGATCATCGCCTCCGTCATCGAGGACGACGTGCCGGCCTTCCGGCTGCCGAGCCCGGAGCGGCCGCTCTCGCCGCCCATCGTGGCGATGGAGCGGGTCCAGGCCGGCTATGCCGACCGCATCGTGCTGTCGGGCCTCAATCTCAGCCTGGCGCCGGACGATCGCGTCGCGCTGCTGGGCGCCAACGGCAACGGCAAGTCGACCTTCTGTAAGCTCATCGGCGGGCGCCTGCCCCCCTTGAGCGGCGAGATGCGGCGCTCGGGCAAGATGGAGGTCGCCTATTTCGCGCAGCACCAGCTCGACGAGCTCAGGCCCTCTGAGAGCGCCTACGCCCATGTCCGCGAGCTGATGCCCGATGTGCCGGAGGCGAAGGCGCGGGCGGCGGCCGCCCGGCTCGGCTTCTCGGGGACGAAGTCCGAGACGCCGGTCTCGCAGCTCTCAGGGGGCGAGAAGGCGCGGCTCCTGATGGGACTCGCCGCCTTCCGCGGCCCCCACCTCCTCATCCTCGACGAGCCGACGAACCACCTCGACATCGAGAGCCGGCAGGCGCTCGTCGAGGCCATCAACGACTACGAGGGTGCCGTGATCCTGGTGAGCCACGACCGCTTCCTCGTCGAGGCCTGCGCCGACCGGCTCTGGCTCGTGGCCGACGGCAGCGTGAAGGCCTTCGACGGTGACATGGACGATTACCGCCGCCTCGTCCTGGCCGGGCCGGAGCGCGGACCCGAGCGGGGCGGCTCCGAGCCCGCGGGCGGCGTCAAGGCGATGGAGCGCCGCTCCAATGCCGAGCGCCGGATCGCGCTGGCCCCCTTGCGAAAGAAGCTCGAGGGGATCGAGGCGCGGATGAAGAGGCTGTCCGAAGCCATCGCCAAGATCGACGCGGCGCTGGGCGACGGCTCGGCCTTCCTCGCCAACCCCGTCAAGGCGGGCGAACTCTCGAAGATGCGCGCCGACGCCGCCTCGGCCCTGGAGGCGGCCGAGGAGGAGTGGCTGGAGATCAGCGGGGCGATCGAGGGCGCGGAGGGATGAGAGATGCAACCCTCCCCCGCAGAGGGGGAGGGAAGATGTCCGCACATGCGCCGGGCAACATTCCCCGGCGTGACGACGTTTCCGGACGAGCCACCGCCTCCGGACGACACCATGCCCCAACCGCCTCGTCGCAAGACCGCGAAACGCCGCCTCGGCCTCGCCGCCAAGCTCGCCCTCCTCCCCGTCGGCTTGGCGGGCGGCTGGATCGCCTACAGCCGGCTCGCCATCGACCATCGCAAGCCGCTCCCGCCCGCGCTGCCGGGGACGCGCGAGGTCATCGAGACGGAGGCCGGATCGGTGAGCTTCTATGCCTCGACCGAAGGCGAGGGCGTGCCGCTCCTCCTGATCCACTCGATCAACGCGGCGGCCAACGCCTACGAGGTCCGGCCGCTCTACCTGCACTACGCGGGGCGCCGGCCGGTCTACGCGATCGACCTGCCCGGCTTCGGCTTCTCCGAACGCAGCGACCGGCTCTATACGCCTCGGCTGATGAGCGACGCGATCCGCGCGCTCGCGGCCGAGATCCGGCGGCGGCACGGCACGTTACCGATCGATGCGTTCGCGCTCTCCCTCTCGGCCGAGTACCTGGCCCGCACCGCCCTGGAACGCCCGCAGGATTACCGCAGCCTCGGCCTGATCAGCCCGACCGGGTTCGATGCGAGGCTGTCGGGCGAAGGCCCGGCCCAATCCACCAAGGGCAGCGGCATCGCCCGCGCGATCGTCTCCGTGCCGCTCTGGGGCCGACCGCTCTTCGACCTCCTGGTCAGCCGGCCGAGCATGCGCTTCTTCCTGGAGAAGACCTGGGGCTCCAGGGACATCGACGAGGGCCTGTTCGAGTACGACCAGCTCTCGGCCCACCAGCCCGGTGCCGAGCACGCACCCTTCTCCTTCCTCTCGGGCCACCTGTTTCCCGACGACATCAGCCGGATCTATCCGCGGCTCGCCCTGCCGGTCTGGGCGGTCCACCGCCAGCGCGGCGACTTCGTCGATTACCGGCACCTCGATACGGTGGCGGACAAGCCCAACTGGACGATCGCGGTGCTGCCCACCGGCGCCTTCCCGCATTTCGAGCGGCTCGGCGAAGTGACGCGCCGCTACGACGCGTTCCTGGCGGCCCTGCGCTGACCCCGCGGCCTACAGCACCCGCCAGCGCGAGTAGCCGACGACCCGCGCGAGCCGCGTCGCCTCTTCGTCGAGGCGGTTCAGGGCGCCCGCCCGCCAGGATGGTGGTCGGCGCAGCCGGAAATGCTCGGTGGTCTCGCGCAGGACGGTCTCGACCCGCTCCGCGATCTCCGGCGGGATCGGGCGGCCGGCCAGTTCATTCGGTGGCCGCGGCGGAGCATCCGCCGCGACGGCGCTCCAGGGCGCCCCCCAGAGACGCTGCGCGAAGCGGTCGTTGGCGGCGGCGAAGCGGGCATCGACGCCGGCATCGATCTCCGGCGCGTCGCCCCGGAAACTGATCTCGTCCCAGCCCCGCGACCAAGCCCGCGAATCCATGAAATGGCCGATCTCGCGCGGGTGCACCCCGACCTGCCGATGCGCCCGCAGCCCCCGCAGGCGCCGGCTCGCCTCGACCACGATCGGGCCCGGGGAGCGGTTGTCGATGACGTTTCGGTTCGTCGCGCCGACCAGACTGCCGATCCGCGCCTCGAGGCCCATCGCCCGGATGACCCGCTGGATCAGGGGATCGCCCGAGCGCCGATCGCGGAGCGGTACGGCCGCGACCCGGCCCTCCGACGCGGCGAGCCAGGGCTCGATGAGCGCATGGTAGTCGAACCGGCCCGAGCGCCAGTACTGCCGGCCGAACGCGCGAAAGCTGCGCCGCTCGGCCACGAGCTGCGCGCGGTGGGTGTAGAGGGAGTTCAGGTGCTCGGAGGGCGCCTTGACGACCACGGCGACGTCCATCGCGAAACCGTGGCGCCCCAGCACGTCACGCAGGATCTCGGGCACCCGAAAGCGGCGCTGCTGCTGCGCGAAATCCTCGTAGGAGAGGATGACCGTGTCCGCCTCGGTCGTGCTCAGCGCCTCCGACAGCATCGCCAGGCATTCGGCCTTCTCGTGGGCCGGGCGCCGGCCGTCCAGGGTCTCGCCGAAGGGCTGATGGTTGGGGCTCGGCCAGGGAAAGGAGCGGGGCTTCACCTCCGGATAGAGCACGCCCTCTCCGGCGAGCGCCGGCTGCAGAGTCGCGAGCACGTGCTGCAGCGAGGTGGACCCCGTCCGTGGCATTCCGATATGAACGATGGCGCGACGCATGAACGATTTTTCTCGCCACGCAGCCTTCGCGTGGAGTTCAGGCCTTCTGACGGCAGCGGAAGCAAAACACTGTTCGCGCTGCCCGGTTTCCTCGAAACCCCGGTTCCTCATGGCCGACCCGAGTTTCGCGAATCCCCGGACGCCCGAAGCCGGCGGGACCGCTTCTGAACGCGTAATGTCTCCGAATGATGTCCGAGCCGGACCGCGCCGACGGGACTGCCTCGCGGGCGCTGCCGCCATCGTGCTCGGCACCGGACGCGCAGGGGCAGCACCGCTGGGTGTCTATCGCCGCGGCAACGACGCCGATCCCGAAACCCTGGATCCGCACCGCTCCTCCACGGTGGCCGAGGCCCATATCCTGCGCGACCTCTACGAGGGTCTCGTCGCCTATGACGGGGCGGGCGACCTCATCCCCGGCGCGGCGGAGGGCTGGACCGTCTCGCCCGATCGTCTGACCTACACGTTTCGCCTCCGGGCGGAGGGGCGCTGGTCGAACGGCGATCCGGTGCTCGCCGGCGACTTCGTGTTCGCCCTGCGCCGGATCCTGAACCCGGCCACCGCCGCCAAGTACGCCGAGGTCCTGTTCGCGATCCGTGGCGCCCGGGCCGTCAACGGGGGCGATGCCCCGGCCGAGGCGCTGGGCGTCGCCGCGCCCGATCCCCGGACCGTTGTTCTCACCCTCGAACAGCCCACCCCCTACATCCTCGAGCTCCTCACCCACCAGACCGCCCTGCCGGTGCACCCGGCCTCGACCGCGCGGCACGGCGACGCCTTCACCAAGCCGGGCAACCTCGTCTCCAACGGACCCTACCGGCTCGTCGACATGGTGCCGAACGATCGCATCACCCTGGCGCGCAACCTGTATTTCCACGCGGCCGCGGGCGTGACGATCCCGACCGTCGCCTTCCTGCCGACCCCGGACCTCGCGAGCGCGGTCCGCCGCTACGCGGCCGGCGAGATCGACTCGCTGGCCGACCTGCCCGGCGACCAGATGGCCTCCCTCAGGCGCCGCTTCGGCGCCGAGGTCGTGCTGGGCCCCGCGCTCGGCGTCTATGCCCTGGCATTGAACACCCGCAAGCCGCCCTTCGACGACGTCCGCGTGCGCCGCGCCCTCTCGCTTGGCCTCGACCGCGAGTTCCTAGGCGGTGCGGTCTGGGGCGAGACCATGAGCCCGGCCTATTCCCTGTGTCCACCCGGCCTCGACAATTCCTTGCCGCCGCCCGAGCTCGCGGGTCGCGAGGCCCTGCCGATCGATCGGGAGGAGGAGGCGAGGGCGCTGCTCGCCGCGGCCGGCTTCGGGCCGGGCGGCCGGACGCTCAGGCTGGAGTACCGGTTCAATTCCAGCGACAACAACCGCAACACCGCGATCGCGGTGGCCGACATGTGGCGGGGCCTCGGCGTGGAGACGCGCTTCGTCTACACCGACGCCAAGACGCATTTCGCCCATCTCCGCGACGGCGGCGATTTCGACGTGGCGCGGATGTCCTGGATCGCCGATTATTCCGACCCGCAGAACTTCCTGTTCCTCCTGGAGAGCGGCAACGACGGCCTCAATGCCGGCCGCTACGCCAACCCCGCCTTCGATCGCCTGATGCGTGAGGCCGCCGCCGAGCCCGACACCGCGCGGCGCGCCGACATCCTGTTTGCCGCCGAATCCCTCCTGATGGCCGAGCTGCCCTGGATCCCGCTGCTCCACAACCGCTCGAAGGCGCTGATTTCTCAGCGCCTCAAGGGCTACCGCGCCAACCTGCGCAACGTCTCGCCGACGCGGTTCCTGAGGTTGGAAGGATGAGTCGGCCGGGCGCAACAACCGGACCGGCGGGAACCGCCCCATGATCGGCTTCGTCCTGCGCCGCCTACTGCAGGCGATCCCGACCCTGTTCATCGTCGTGACGGCGAGCTTCTTCCTGATCCGCCTCGCGCCGGGCGGGCCCTTCGACCTGGAACGGCCGCTGCCGAAGGCCGCCCGCGAGGCGCTCGCCCGGGTCTACGGCCTCGATCAGCCGCTCCTCGTGCAATACGCCCGCTACCTCGGTGCGCTGCTCACCGGCGACCTCGGGCCCTCCTTCTCGTTCCGCGACCTCAGCGTCGCCGAGTTGTTCGCCCGTTTCCTGCCCGTCTCGATGACCTTGGGCGCCATCGCCCTGATCCTGGCCGTCGCCCTCGGGATCGGGCTCGGCGCGCTCGCCGCCTTCCGGCGGGGCGGGATCGCGGACCGGATCGTCAGCGGACTCGCGGGTCTGACGGTCTCCGTGCCGACCTTCGTGATCGCGCCGCTCCTGCAGATCGCCTTCGGGCTCGGGCTGCGTTGGCTCCCCGCCGGCGGTTGGGAGGGCGGCGCGCCCGCCCACCTCGTCCTGCCCGCGATCACCCTGGCCTTGCCGCAGGTCGGCGCCATCGCCCGGCTCACCCGCGCGTCGCTCGCCGACTCCCTGGGGGCGCAGCACATCCGCACCGCCCGCGCCATGGGGCTGCCGGACCACCGGATCGCCCGCCACGCCCTGCGCGGCGGCCTGCTCCCGGTCGTGGCGATCCTCGGCCCCACGGCCGCCTCGCTGCTGACCGGCTCGGTGGTCGTCGAGACGATCTTCGGCCTGCCCGGCCTCGGCCGGGCCTTCGTCGACGGGGCGCTCAACCGGGACTACCCGCTCGTCATGGGCACCGTCCTCCTGGTCGCGGGCTTCGTCGTGCTGCTCAACCTCGTGGCCGACATCCTCGCGGCCATGCTCGACCCGCGCCTCAGGCTCGCGCGGTGACGGGCCTGCCCCGTGCCGCCGCCCGGCTGGCCGGCGACCGCCTCGCCCTGGCGGCGCTGGGCCTGCTCCTGCTCGTGACCCTCGCCTGCCTGATCGGGCCGTTCCTGACCGGCCGCGCGCCGGACCGCATCTACCCCGACCTCGTGCGCACGCCGCCGGGGCTGGCCGGCCATCCGCGGCCCGAGGCGATCCACCCGGTCCTGGAGCGCCTGGCGATCCGCATGCGCGTCACGCTGGAGGCGGTGAGCCAGGAGGCCGGCAGCGTCCGCCTCACCCTGACCGCGGAGCGAGCGATCGACCCGCGGGTGCTCGCCTACCTGCCGCGCTCCGACCTGTTCGGCGAGGCTGCGATCCTGGAACGGGCGCCCGACGGTCGGCGCCTCGTCGTCGAGGCGCCGGTGCGGCGGCTCCATTTCCTGCTCGGGACCGACACGCTCGGGCGCGACCTCCTCACCCGCAGCCTCGTGGCGGGGCAGGTCTCGCTGCTGATCGGGCTCGTCGCCACGCTGGCTGCACTCCTGATCGGGACCGTCTACGGCGCGGTCTCCGGCTATGCCGGGGGCGGGGTCGACGCCGCGATGATGCGGTTCGTCGACATCCTCTACGCGCTCCCCTTCGTGTTCTTCGTGATCGTGCTGGTGGTGTTCTTTCGGGCGAGCCTCGCCCTGATCCTCTTCGCGATCGCCGCCGTCGAGTGGCTCGACATCGCCCGCATCGTCCGCACCCAGACCCTGTCGCTGCGCGAGCGCGACTTCGTCCGCGCGGCCGAGGCCCTGGGCCTGAGCGGTGCCGCGATCCTGCGCCGCCACATCGTTCCGAACACGCTCGGCCCCGTGATCGCGGCCGCGACCCTGCTGGTGCCACGGGTGATCCTGCTCGAGAGCTTCCTGTCCTTCCTCGGCCTCGGCGTGCAGGAGCCCGCGACCAGCTGGGGCGCGCTCATCGCCGAGGGCGTGCGGACGCTCGAGGCCACGCCCTGGATGCTCGCCGGACCGGCGGCCTTCCTCGTCGCGACGCTGGTAGCCCTCAACCTGCTCGGCGACGCGCTGGGCGACGCCCTCGATCCGCGCGCGAGGCGCTAGCTCAGCGGGCCGCGGTCAAGCCCGGATAGACCATCCGCACGGCCCGGCGCGCCTCGGGAATCTCCGATGCCTGCCCCGCCTTGCCCGGCCGCTTCGCCGTGGCACCCGTCGTCGTCACCTCCGCCGGGCGCAACCGCCACCGCTCCGCCCCCGAGAGCGGGGCCGGCGTGGCCTCCCGTGCAAGCATACCGTCGGCGCCCCGGGTCGGTGCGGCACCGAGCGCGGCGAGTGCCGTAGTGGTGAACAGCGCGATGCGAAACGACGTCTTCATGGGGGCGCACCCGTTCGAGTGCGCTCAGCCAACCCGAGGGAGGTGAACTTTCGCCGGAACCGCGGCGATTCGGGCGCTGTTCCCAACAAGTCTCTTGAATCACCGTTAATGAGGGGTCGATGGCGAGCCGATCAGCGGCACATCCGGGCGCCGCGGCGCCCGAGACCGTCCCGATGGGGACGGTCGTCGACACCGACATCGCGGCCCGGCTCGACCGGCTGCCCTGGGGACGCTTCCACACCCTCGTCATCGTGGCGCTCGGCATCACCTGGGTCCTCGACGGACTTGAGGTGACGCTCGCCGGCTCCCTCGTCGGGGCGCTGCGCAAGGAGCCGATGAGTTTCTCGGAATTCGACGTCGGCCTTGCCGCGAGCGCCTACCTCGTCGGCGCGGTGCTGGGCGCGCTCGGCTTCGGCTGGCTCACCGATCGGATCGGGCGCAAGAAGCTGTTCTTCATCACGCTGGCCCTCTACCTCGCGGCCACCGCGGCCACGGGCCTGTCCTGGGACATCTGGAGCTTCTGCTTCTTCCGCTTCCTGACGGGCGCCGGGATCGGCGGCGAGTACACCGCGATCAACTCGACGATCCAGGAGCTCGTGCCCGCTCGCGTGCGCGGCTGGACCGATCTCGTCATCAACGGCTCGTTCTGGATCGGCGCGGCGGGCGGCTCCATCCTCTCCATCGTGCTCTTGCGACCCGACGTGATCGATCCGGCCTGGGGCTGGCGGGTCGCCTTCTTCGTCGGCGGAGGCATCGGGCTCACCATCCTGCTGCTGCGGAGCTGGATTCCCGAGAGCCCGCGCTGGCTCGTCACCCACGGGCGTATCGCCGAGGCCGACCGCGTGGTGGCCGGAATCGAGAAGCGCTTCACCGACGAGGGCCACGTGCTCCCGCCCGTCGACGAGACGAAGCGCATGAGGCTCAAGACCCGCAGCCACACCCCGCTGAAGGAGGTGTTCGGCACGATGCTCGTCGGCCACCGCAAGCAGACGCTGGTCGGCCTCGCGCTGATGGTGGCGCAGGCCTTCTTCTACAACGCCCTGTTCTTCACCTACGCCCTGGTGCTGCAGCGCTTCTACGGCGTGCCGGACGACCATGTCGGCTGGTACCTCTTGCCTTTCGCGCTGGGCTCCTTCCTCGGTCCGCTCCTGCTCGGGCGCCTGTTCGACACGATCGGGCGCCGGCCGATGATCGCCTTCACCTACGGCATCTCGGCGGCGCTGCTGGCGATCACCGGCTACCTCTTCAAGATCGAGGTGTTCGGGCCCGTTGGCCAGACCGCGGCCTGGATGGTGGTGTTCTTCTTCGCGAGCGCGGCGGCGAGCGCGGCCTACCTGACGGTGGCCGAGACGTTCCCGCTCGAGATTCGGGCGCTGGCCATCGCGGTGTTCTACGCGCTCGGCACCGGCATCGGCGGCGTCTCGGGGCCGCTGCTGTTCGGGGCGCTGGTCGAGACGGGGTCCCGCGACAACGTGCTGATCGGCTACGCCATCGGCGCCATCCTGATGGCAGTCGCCGCGATCGTCGGCGGAATCTGGGGCACGGCCGCCGAGGGCAAGTCGCTGGAGGACGTGTCGAAGCCGCTGGCGGCGGCGTAGGCCGTCGCGTTCCGAGCGCCGGCAGCCGGCGGGAGGGCTACGCCCCGTCCTTTCGCCTCGCCAGGAACCCGTCCAACGCGACCAACCCGAACCCCGTCGCGATGAAGGCGACCGTGATGGCGACCGCGTGCGCGATCACCATGTGCCAGCCGGTCCGCGCGACGTCGATGAAGGGATAGGCGTAGCGGCCCGTCGCCTCGCCGCGAACCAGGGCGAAGGCGAGGTAGGCGAGCGGGTAGAGCGTCCACGCCAGCGGATCGTGAAATCGCAGCTGACCCTTCACGCCGCAGGCGAGCCAGTAGAACGGCACGGCCAGCGGCAGGACGACGTGAAGCAGAAGGTCCGCGATCGCATCCCCGCCTCGAGGCACCTTCGTTCCGGACAGGAGGAGGAACTGGACGACGCCGACCAGCACGACGGTGAGCGCCGCCGCCGCGAGGAGGCGCGAGCTCAGCCATCGCGCCGGCCGGACGAGGGTTGCCAGGAACAGGCCGGCGACGAGCAGGGCGGTGATGTTCGTGAAGTAGGAAAGCATGACGGCCGCCGCCGCGGCGAGCGACCCCGTCCGTCCGAACACGGCGACGAAGCCGGCCGTGAAGCCGGCCATGGCGACGAGCGCGATAGCGCCAGCGGCGAGGCGGCAAGCGATCATCCCCGGTCCCCCGATTCCCTTGAGGTCATCCTCTCCGGAGATGCACTTGGGCAGAAGGAGACCGCGACGGGTTCAGAACCGCTCCACCCACGGCCGCAGCTCCACCTCCGATGTCCAGGCGCTGCGGTCCTGGCGCAGCACGTCGCAATAGGCCCTGGCGATGGCGTCGGGATCGAGGGTGCTGTCGGGGGAATCCGCCGGCTCTGGGCGGCCTGCGCTGCGGATCGCGCCGTCGATGACGAAGTGGGCGACGTGGATGCCCTTCGGCTGCAATTCGCGGGCGAGGCTCTGCGACAGGCCGCGCAGGGCGAACTTGCCCATCGCGAAGGGTGCGGAGCCGGCATAGCCCTTCACGCTCGCCGAAGCCCCCGTGAACAGGATCGCGCCGTGGCGGGCCGGCAGCATCCGCCGGGCGGCAGCCTGGGCCACCAGGAACCCGCCATAGGCGCTCGTCATCAGCGCCCCCGCCACAGCTTCCACATCGAGATCCTCGATCGCGCCGCGGACCCGACCACTGGCGTTGTAGATGACCACGTCCGGCGAACCGCCCAGCGCCGACTCGATCCGCGCGAACAGCGCTTCGACCTCGGCCGGCTTCGTCGCGTCGCAGGCATGGACGGCGGAGCCCGTCTCACGCGCGAGATCGGCGAGCTTGGCGGCATCACGGGCGGCCAGGCCGATGCGCAGACCCTCTGCCGCCAGCAGCCGGGCCAGCGAGGCGCTGAGACCCGAACCCGCGCCGACGATGAGGGCGCGCTCGTAACGGGGCACCATCCTCTTCTCCCTCAGCGCCGGCTCGCGAAGAAGTCGCGGAGCAGCGTCGCCGCTTCCGCCTCGCGCAGCCCGCCGTAGACCTCCGGGACATGGTGGCAGGTCGGCTGGTTGAATAGGCGCGGCCCGTGCTCGACGCCGCCGCCCTTCGGGTCGGAGGCCGCGAAGTAGAGCCGCCGGATGCGCGCGAGACTGATCGCGCCCGCGCACATGGGGCAGGGCTCCAGGGTGACGTAGAGGTCGCAGCCCGTCAGCCGCTCGTCGCCGAGCTTCGCGCAAGCGGCGCGGATCGCTAGGATCTCCGCATGCGCCGTCGGGTCGTGCAGGGCGCGGGGCCGGTTGTGGGCGATGGCCAGGACCTCGCCCTCGCGCACGACGACGGCGCCGACGGGCACCTCGCCGGTCTCCGCGGCGCGGCGGGCGGCGGCGAAGGCGAGGCCCAGCGGATCGTCGCCAGGAGGCTCGCGCTCGAGATCGGGCTTGGGGTCGCCCATGGCATCGTCCCTCGGCGCGGGAATGTTAATCGACGGAACATCGCCCTGCGGCGTCCGTTGGCTCCTGAGACGCGGTGAAGGCCGCACCACGACAGGAGCTTCACGATGAGCAGCACGACCGACAAGATCAAGGGCCTCGTCAACGACGCCGTCGGCAACGCCAAGCAGGGCATCGGCTCGGCGACGGGCGACGACAAGCTCCGCGCCGAGGGCAAGGGACAGGAGCTCAAGGGCGACGCCCAGAAGACCGTCGGCGATGCCAAGGACGGCATCAAGAACGCCGCCGACGCGGTGAAGCGCGGGCTCTGACGCCGGCTCACGTCTGAACCGGCGATCGTCGAGACGGCAGTCGGGCGTCGCGCGAGATCATCGCGCGGCGCCCGTTCGTCATTCCGATGTCAAGCCCGCCCGTTCGGCGCGGGGACGTCGCCGAGGCCGAGGAACAGACCGCGGGCGGCCTCGACCTCCTCGCGGATGAAGCGACGGGCGGCCCGCACCCGCGCCGTCTCGGCAATATCGGCATGGGTAACGAGGGTGTAGCTCCGGCGCAGGCAGATCTCTCCGGGGAGAACCGGAACGAGATCCGCGTGCCGGCTCGCCATGAAGGCCGGCAGCACGCAGAGCCCGTAGCCGGACAAGGTCGCCTCCATCTGCGCATGCAGGCTCGAACTCTGAACGCGGGCCCGGCTTCCGCGTCCGCCGACCTCGTCGAGGTAGTCGAGCCCGCGCATGAAGACGAGGTCGTCGATGTAGCCGACGAAGGTGTGGCGACTCAGATCGGCCCGGCTCGCGATCGGAGGATGCGCCTCCAGGTAGCCGCGGGCGCCGTAGAGGAAGAGCAGGTAATCGGTGAGCGGATCGCGCAGGAAGCGCCCGCTCTGCGGCGGGTCCAGGGTCACGGCGATGTCGGATTCGCGCCGCGACAGCGCGACGATCTGCTGGATCGCGATGAGCTCCACGGCGAGGTTCGGGTTCGCCTTGGCGAAGGCCGGCAGGCGTCCGGCGAGGAAGAAGTTGCCGAAGCCCTCGAGCGTGCTGATCCGGACCGTGCCGGCGACCGCGAGATCGGCATCCGCGACGTCGCGCTCGGCCTTCAAGGCCTCCGTCTCGATCGCCTGCGCGGAAGCGAGCAGCCGCTCGCCGGGCTGGGTCAGGTTGTAGCCGTGCGGGTTGCGCTCGAACAGCTTGGCGCCGAGCGCCGTCTCGAGGCCGGTGATGCGTCGGCTCACCGTGGCGTGGTCGCTCGCCAGCCGCTGCCCAGCACCCGAAATCGTGCCGGACCGGGCGACGGCCAGGAAGAAGCGGAGATCGTCCCAATCGAAGGGCTTGGGCATCGGCTCCCGCATCTTCGCACAGAAACTGGGCGAGAGTTCCGGTGTCTGTGCGCTGATGTCAATGCTAGCCTCCGTGCAACAGGCGTACCGTCCGGCAACGGAAGCGAGAGACGCCGGACGGCCAGGGAGAGAAAGCCATGCCCGGTGCGGTCATCGCTCTGCCGCGCGTCATCCGCATCGGCGCCGGCGCGCTCGACGAGGTCGCCGCAGTCCTGAGCGGCCTTGGTCTGTCGCGCCCCTTCATCGTCACCGACCGCTTTCTCGCGAGCCAGCCCGCGGCCGAGCGCCTGAGCGCAAGCCTGACCGCCGCTGGACTGCGCGCGGTCACCTTCGCCGAGGCGGTGCCCGATCCGACCGAGGCCTCCGTCGCGGCCGCGCTCGGGGCGATGGCGGGCGGGAACCACGATTGCGTCATCGGCTTCGGCGGCGGCAGCCCGATCGACACCGCCAAGGCTGTGGCCGTCCTCGCTGCCCGCGGCGGCGGCCGGATGCGCGATCTCAAGGCGCCGCATGTCGAGGATCGGCCGGGCCTGCCCGTCATCGCGATCCCGACGACCGCCGGGACCGGCTCGGAGGCGACCCGCTTCACCATCGTCACCGACGAGGCCACCGACGAGAAGATGCTCTGCATCGGGCAGGCCTACCTGCCGGTGGCCGCGATCGTCGATTACGAGCTGACGCTGACGAAGCCCGCGCGGCTCACGGCCGATACCGGCATCGACGCCCTGACCCACGCGATCGAGGGCTACGTCTCGCGGCGCGCGAACCCGTTCTCGGACGGCGTCGCGCTCACCGCCATGCGGGCGATCGCGCCGAACCTGCGCGCTGCCGTCCGGGAGCCGGGCAACCGCGCGGCGCGCGAGGCGATGATGCTCGGCGCGCTCCAGGCCGGCATCGCCTTCTCGAACGCGAGCGTCGCCCTCGTCCACGGCATGAGCCGGCCGATCGGCGCGCATTTCCACGTCGCCCACGGGCTCTCGAACGCCATGCTGCTGCCGGTGGTGACGGCCTTCTCGGCTACCGCCGCACCCGGCCGCTACGCGGATTGCGCCCGGGCCATGGGCCTGGCGACGGAAGCTACGCCCGACGAGGAGGCAGTCGAGCGCCTGCTCGCCGAGCTGCGCCAGCTCAATGCCGACCTCGAAGTGCCGAGCCCGCGCGCCTACGGCATCGACGAGGGCCGCTGGCGGGGGCTGATCCCGCTCATGGCCGAGCAGGCGCTCGCCTCGGGCTCGCCGGCCAACAATCCCCGCATTCCCTCGGCCGCGGAGATCGCGGCCCTCTACGAACAGGCTTGGCAGGCCTGAACGCACAAGAAGGATTTCTTCCATGGCCTTGGCCGCGCATCAGCAAGCCCCGGAGCAAGCCGCCCGGATCATCCCGCATTTCATCGGCGGCCGGAGCGTCGAGGGTCGCGGCGAGGCCCGGGGCGCGGTCCACAATCCCGCGACGGGAGCGCTCACCGCCCACGTGCCCTTCGCGACCCCAGACGAGACGGCGGCGGCGATCGAGGCCGCGGCAAAAGCCTTTCCGTCCTGGGCAGCGACGCCCGCGCAGGTGCGGGCCCGGGTCATGTTCCGCTTCCGCGATCTCGTCGACCGCCACATCGATCGCCTCGCCGCCATCATCACCGCCGAGCACGGCAAGGTGCTCTCGGACGCCCGCGGTGAGATGATCCGGGGCCTCGAGGTCGTCGAGTTTGCCTGCGGCGCGCCCCAGCTCCTCAAGGGCGAGGTCTCCGAACAGGTCGGCCGGGGCGTCGACGTGATCTCGCTGCGGGAGCCGCTGGGCGTCGTTGCGGGCATCTCGCCGTTCAACTTCCCGGCCATGGTGCCGATGTGGATGTTCCCCGTCGCGCTCGTCTGCGGCAACACCTTCGTGATGAAGCCCTCCGAGCGCGATCCCTCGCTGGCGGTCGAGCTCGCGCTGCTCCTGAAGGAGGCCGGCCTGCCGGACGGCGTCTTCAACGTGATCCACGGCGACAAGTCGGCGGTCGACGCGCTGCTCGAGCACCCTGAGGTCCAGGCAATCTCCTTCGTGGGCTCGACGCCGGTCGCCGAGGCGATCCACGGCCGCGGCACGGCCGTCGGCAAGCGGGTCCAGGCGCTGGGCGGCGCCAAGAACCACATGGTGATCATGCCTGACGCCGACCTCGATGGCGCCGTCGACGCCCTGATGGGCGCGGCCTACGGCTCTGCGGGCGAGCGCTGCATGGCGATCTCGGTGGCCGTCCCCGTGGGCCGTGAGACGGCCGATGCCCTAGTCGAGCGGCTGGTGCCGCGGGTCCGCGCCTTGAAGGTCGGCCCCGGCACCGATCCGGAGGCCGAGATGGGCCCCCTCGTGACGCGGGCCCATCTCGATCGGGTCTCGTCCTACATCGATAGCGGCGAGCGCGAGGGCGCCGAGCTCGTCGTAGACGGCCGCGGCCTGACCCTGCAGGGCTACGAGAACGGCTTCTACATCGGCGGCTCGCTGTTCGACCACGTCCGCCCCGAGATGCGCATCTACCGCGAAGAGATCTTCGGGCCGGTCCTCTCGGTCGTGCGCTCGGCGAGCCTCGGCGAGGCGCTCGACCTCGTGAACGCGCACGAATTCGGCAACGGCACCGCCATCTTCACCCGCGACGGCGGTGCCGCGCGCACCTTCACGACGCGGGTCAAGGCCGGCATGGTCGGCGTCAACGTGCCGATCCCGGTGCCGATGGCCTTCCATTCCTTCGGCGGCTGGAAGCGCTCGCTGTTCGGCGACCACCACATGCACGGCCCCGAGGGCGTCCGGTTCTACACCCGCATGAAGGCCGCGACCGTGCGCTGGCCGGACGGTGCAGGCTTGGGCGCCGAGTTCACCATGCCGACCATGAGTTGAGTGCGGATAGCCTGGCTCGGGCCGTAGGGAATTGGCCCTAAGCTATGGTAGCGTCATGCCTTCTTCTCGGCGTAGAAGGACCGGCGCGACCCTCGCGGGTCGCGCCCGAGCACGCGGACCCGGAACCGGGCCGCACCAAGTATCAGAGGGCCGGCAGAGCCCCGACCGGAGGAACGAGATGGGACAGTTCAAAGTCGGGCTCGCCTGCGCTGCGACGCTCGCCGCCGCGACCCTGGCCGCACCCGCCGCCGCACAGCAGATCTCGGACGGCACCGTCAAGATCGGCATCCTGAACGACCAGTCCGGGGTCTATGCCGAGTTCGGCGGGCGCTCCTCCTTCGAGGCCGCCCGCATGGCGGTGGAGGATTTCGGCGGCAAGGTGAACGGCGTTCCCGTCGAGGTCATCACCGCCGACCACCAGAACAAGCCCGACATCGCCTCCTCGATCGCCCGGCAATGGTACGACGTCGACAAGGTCGACGCGATCATGGAGCTGACCACCTCCTCGGTGGCGCTGGCCGTCCAGGGCATCTCCAAGGAGAAGAAGCGCATCGACATCGTAACGGGCGCGGCGACGACCGAGCTCACCGGCAAGCAGTGCAGCCCCTACGGCTTCCACTGGGTCTACGACACCCGCGCGCTCGCGGTCGGCACCGGCGGCGCGCTGGTGGAGCAGGGCGGCAAGTCCTGGTTCTTCCTCACCGCGGACTACGCCTTCGGCTACTCGCTCGAGAGCGAGACCACGAAGTACCTCAAGTCGAAGGGCGGCGAGGTGAAGGGCGCCGTGCGCCATCCCTTGAGCACCACCGACTTCTCCTCCTTCCTGCTCCAGGCCCAGGCCTCCGGCGCCAAGGTGGTCGGGCTCGCCAATGCCGGGCTCGACACCGCCAACGCCATCAAGCAGGCCTCCGAGTTCGGTCTCGTCCAGGGCGGACAGCGCCTCGCCGGCCTGCTCTTCACGCTCGCCGAGGTCCACGGCCTCGGCCTCAAGGCGGCGCAGGGCCTGACCCTGACGGAGGGCTGGTACTGGGACCTCAACGACGAGACCCGCGCCTTCGGCAAGCGCTTCCAGGAGCGCACCAAGCGGATGCCGAACATGATCCACACCGGCACCTACTCGGCGGTGACACACTACCTCAAGGCCGTGCAGGCGGCGGGCACCGACGACGCGGCGACGGTGGCTAAGAAGATGCGCGAGACGCCGGTCCAAGACGTCTTCGCCAAGAACGGCAGCATCCTTCCGAACGGCCGCATGATCCACGACATGTACCTGTTCGAGGTCAAGAAGCCGGCCGAGAGCAAGGGCGCCTACGACTACTACAAGCTGCTCGCCACGATCCCCGGCGCCGAGGCCTTCGGCAAGGCGGAAGAGAGCGGCTGCCCCACGGTCGGGCAGTGAGGATGACCCGGGTCGGCGCGGAAATCCCCTCCCCCTTGTGGGGAGGGGTAGGGGTGGTTCCGCTTGCCGCCGCAGCAGGGTCACCCAGCCACCCCCACCTCCAACTCCTCCCCACAAGGGGGAGGAGAGCCGCGTGTACACCCATCATCATTGATGCCCGCCTCGGCGCAGGACGCCGCATCGCGCCATGACCAGCACCCCCATCCTCTCGACTGCGGGCCTGCGCAAGGAGTTCCGCGGCTTCGTCGCGGTCAACGGCGTCGATCTCTCCGTGCGCGAGGGCTCGATCCACGCCCTGATCGGGCCGAACGGCGCGGGCAAGACCACGGTCTTCAACCTGCTGACCCAGTTCCTCAAACCGACCAGCGGGCGCGTCGTCTATCGCGGCCGCGACATCACCGCGATGGCGCCGGCCGACGTCGCCCGGCTCGGGCTGGTGCGCTCGTTCCAGATCTCGGCGGTCTTCCCGAAGCTCACGGCGCTCGCCAATGTTCGCGTCGCCCTGCAGCGCCGGGCCGGGTTCGCCACGCAGTTCTGGCGGTCGAGCGGCGTGCTCGCCGCGCTCGACGACCGGGCCCGTGCCCTCCTCGACGATGTGGGCCTGAGCGCCCATGCCGAGACCGACGCGGCCGATCTCTCCTACGGCCGCAAACGCGCCCTCGAGATCGCCACCACCCTGGCGCTGGAGCCGGACCTGCTCCTCCTCGACGAGCCGATGGCCGGCATGGCGCACGAGGACATCGGCCGCGTCAGCGAGCTGATCCGGACCGTCGCTGTCGGACGCACGGTGCTCATGGTCGAGCACAACCTCTCCGTGGTCGCCGACCTCTGCGACCAGGTCACGGTGCTGGCCCGCGGCGAGGTCCTGGCGGAGGGCAGCTACGACGAGGTCAGCCGCGATCCGCGGGTGCGCGAGGCCTATATGGGATCGGAGCATGCTTGAGCTCGGGACGCACGAGCCGGTTCCGGTCGCGGTGGACGAGCCGGCAGGCCCGGCCCTCCTCGAGGTGAAGGGCCTGCACGCCTGGTACGGCGAGAGCCACGTCCTCCACGGCGTCGATCTGCGCGTCCGCGAGGGCGAGACCGTCTGCCTGCTCGGCCGCAACGGCGCGGGCAAGACGACGACCCTGCGCGCCATCCTCGGCATCGTCGGCCGTCGCCAGGGCGGCGTCAGCTTCGATGGCCGCGACCTCACCCGGATGCCGCTGCACGGCCCGGCCCGCGTCGGCCTCGGCTACGTGCCGGAGCACCGGGGCATCTTCGCCGGCCTGACGGTGGCCGAGAACCTGATGCTGCCGCCGAAAGGAGCCGAGGGCGGCATGAGCGTGGATGAGATCCACGCCCTGTTCCCGAACCTGAAGGAGCGCCGCACGAGCCCCGGCACCAAGCTCTCGGGCGGCGAGCAGCAGATGCTCGCCATCGCCCGCATCCTGCGCACCGGGCCCAAGATGATCCTCCTCGACGAGCCGACGGAGGGGCTCGCCCCGGTCATCGTCCAGCGCATCGCCGCGGCGCTGAGGCAGCTCAAGGCGCGCGGGCTCACCGTGCTCGTCGTGGAGCAGAACTTTCGCTTCGCCCGCAACATCGCCGACCGTTTCTATGTGATGGAGGGCGGCGTCGTGGTCGACGCCTTCGGGGCGCAAGAGGTCGAGGGCCGCCTCGACCGGCTCCACGAATTGCTGGGGGTCTAGGGCCGATGACGACGGTGTTCGGCGTGCCCCTGCAGGCGCTCCTCGGTCAGGTGCTGCTCGGGCTGATCAACGGCTCGTTCTACGCGATGCTGAGCCTCGGCCTTGCGGTGATCTTCGGCCTCCTGCGGGTCATCAACTTCGCCCACGGCGCGCAGTACATGCTCGGCGCCTTCGTGGCCTGGTTCCTCCTCGAGCAGCTCGGGATCGGCTATTGGTGGGCGCTCCTGATCGCTCCCCTCGTCGTCGCGGCGCTGGCGGTTGTGATCGAGCGGGCGGCGCTCTCGAAGCTCTACGGGCTCGATCCGCTCTACGGCCTGCTCTTCACCTTCGGCTTGGCGCTCGTCATCGAGGGGCTCTTTCGCTGGCAGTTCGGCGCTGCCGGCCAGCCCTACGCGACGCCGGACGAGCTCGTGGGCGCCAAGAACCTCGGCTTCATGGTGCTGCCGATCTATCGCGGCTTCGTGGTCGTGGCCTCGCTCGCCATCTGCCTCGCCGTCTGGCTGCTAATCGAGCGCACCAAGTTCGGCGCCTATCTGCGCGCCGCCACCGAGGACCGGACCCTGGTCCAGGTCTTCGGCGTGAACGTGCCCCGCCTCCTCACCCTGACCTACGCGCTCGGCGCTGGCCTCGCGGCGCTGGCCGGCGTGCTCGCCGCGCCGGTCTACCAGGTCAGCCCGCTCATGGGCTCGAACCTGATCATCATCGTCTTCGCCGTCGTGGTGGTCGGCGGCATGGGCTCGATCGGCGGCGCCATCCTCACGGGCTACGCGCTCGGCGTGCTGGAGGGCCTGACCAAGGTGTTCTATCCTCCAGCCTCAAGCATCGTCATCTTCGTCGTCATGGCCGTCGTGCTGCTGGTTCGGCCGGCCGGCCTGTTCGGGCGGGAGGGCTGAAGGCCATGGATGCGCGGCGCACCGACGTCCTGCCGGACGTCACCCCCACCCGGTCCTCCGGGAGGCCGGCCCTGGCGCTCGGCCTGACGCTCGTCGGCCTCGCCGTCCTGATCGCGGCGCCGCTCTTCGTCTATCCCGTCTTCCTGATGAAGATCCTGTGCTTCGCCCTGTTCGCGGCGGCCTTCAATCTCCTCGTCGGCTATGTCGGGCTGCTCTCCTTCGGCCACGCGGCCTTCTTCGGGGGCGCCGCCTATGCCAGCGCCCATGCGCTCAAGGTCTGGGGCTGGCCGCCCGAGGCCGGGATCCTGTTCGGGGCGCTCGTGGGCGCGGGGCTGGGCCTCGCCATGGGCTTCTTCGCGATCCGCCGCCAGGGCATCTACTTCTCGATGATCACGCTGGCGCTCGCCCAGATGGTGTTTTTCGTCTGCCTGCAGGCGCCCTTCACCGGTGGCGAGGACGGCATCCAGAACGTGCCGCGCGGACATCTCCTCGGCGGGTTCGTCGACCTCTCCTCGAACCTGAACCTCTACTACGTGGTGCTCGGCATCACGGCCTTCGGGCTCTTCGCGGTCTGGCGGATCGTGCGCTCGCCCTTCGGCACGATCCTGGAGGCGATCCGCGAGAACGAGCCGCGGGCGGTGTCGCTGGGCTACCGGGTCGAGCGCTACAAGCTCGGCGCCTTCGTGATGTCGGCGGGGCTCGCGGGGCTGGCCGGCGGGACCAAGGCCTTGGTCTTCCAGCTCGCGACGCTCACCGACGTCGCCTGGCAGATGTCCGGCGAAGTCATCTTGATGACCCTGCTCGGCGGCATCGGCACCTTCGCCGGCCCCGTGGTCGGGGCGGCCCTCGTCGCTGCGCTGGAGCATTACTTCGCGACCTCGTCCTTCCCGGTCACGATCATCACGGGCCTCGTCTTCATGGCCTGCGTGCTGCTGTTCCGGCGCGGCATCGTCGGCGAGATCCAGCATCGCTGGCGGCGGTGAGGGCGGTCGCGTAGCACCCCATTTTGTCATTCCGGGGCTGCGCAGCAGAGCCCGGAACCCATAACCGCCGACGCCGCAAGCTGGAGCATTGTCAGCGGCTCTAGGTTCCGGGCTCGCCTGACCGCCCCGGAATGACAAAGGTTGTGCAGAGACCAGCATGGCTGGCGACGGCGCCATCAAACGGTACCGAGGACCAGCACCCTCACGCCCCGAAGATCGACCATCCCAGCCGCTTCGTCAGCATCTCCAGGGCGATGCGCCCGAGATGCGAGTTGCCCGCCGCATCGAGGCCGGGCGACCACACCGCGATCGAGGCCTTGCCCGGCGCAATCGCCAGGATGCCGCCGCCGACCCCGCTCTTGCCCGGCAGGCCGACCCGGTAGGCGAACTCGCCCGAGCCGTCGTAATGGCCGCAGGTCAGCATCACCGCGTTGATGCGGCGCGCCCGCTCGGCCGAGATCACCTGGAGGCCGGTGGCGGGGTTGCGGCCGGAATGGGCGAGGAAGCGCCCGGCCCCGGCGAGCTGCCGGCAGGACATCGCGATGGCGCAGTGGTGGAAGTAGACGCCCAAGGTGTATTCGACCGGATTGTCGAGGACGCCGAAGGACTTCATGTAGTGGGCGAGCGCGCTGTTGCGGAACCCCGTCCGCTGCTCCGAGGCCGCCACGGACTCGTCGATCGCGATGGCCGGGTCCTGCGCCAGGAACTGCAGGAAGCGCAGGATGTCGCCCAAGGCTTCGCGGGGCTGGTGGCCCGAGAGGATCACGTCGGTGACGGCGATGGCGCCGGCATTGATGAAGGGGTTGCGCGGGATGCCGCACTCGCGCTCGAGCTGGACGATGGAGTTGAACGGGCTGCCCGAGGGCTCGCGGCCGACCCGCCGCCACAGCCGGTCGCCGACCATCCCGAGCGCGAGCGTCAGGGTGAAGACCTTCGAGATGCTCTGGATCGAGAAGGGCGTGTCGCAGTCGCCGGCCGCCGCGACCCGACCCTCGGCATCGATCACGGCGAGCCCGAAGGCTTCTGGGTCGGCCCGCGCGAGCTCCGGGATGTAGGTCGCGACCTCGCCGCGATCGGGCCGGCGCCGCATCGCCTCCGCGATCTCGGCGACGACGTCCTGAAGCTCGGGTGGGGTACCGCTCATCCGAAGACCTGATCCGGGCTGCGCCGCCGTCCCTGGAGTGAGGGCGGCCCTCGACGGGCCCCAAGCATGATCCGAGCCTCCGAGCCGCTCAGGAATCCGGCTGCGCGCCGTCGCTGCGTTCCGCCGGCCTCAGGCTGTCGAGGATGAGTCCGATCACGCCGGCAACGATGGCCGCGTCGGCGACGTTGAAGACGTACCAGGACCAGCCGTAGGCGTGCAGGTGCACGAAGTCGAACACGGCGCCGTAGATGATCCGGTCGATGGCGTTGCCGATCGCGCCGCCCACGATCAGGCCGAGCGCCAGCACCAGGAGGCGCGAGCTCGTCCGGTACATCCAGACCGAGAGGCCGATGGCGGCGGCGACCGAGATCGCGACGAGGATCCAGCGGCCGAGCCCGCCCTCCTGCTGGAACATCCCGTAGGATACGCCCCGATTCCAAACGACCACGAAGTCGAGGAAGGAGGCGAGGCGCCAGGGCTGGGTCAGGACCAAGTCGGTGCCGTAGTAGAGCCAGAGCTTCGAGGCTTGGTCGAGGGCGAGGGTGACGAGGAGACCGGCGAGGCCGAGGCGGAACGGGGTCATCGCAGCACGCACCAATCCCTCCCCCTCTGCGGGGGAGGGTGGCCCTCGCGGCAGCGAGGGTCGGGAGAGGGGAGCGCGACCTTTCCGGATGGGGCGGTGTTCCCCTCTCCCGCCTCGCCTCCGCGAGGCACCCTCCCCCGCAGAGGGGGGGAGGGATTGGTGCGCCTCGCTCTCATGCCGCCCGTGCCGCATCCCATTCCCGCAAAGCCCGCGCATCCCGCGGCGTCACGTCCGGGTATTCGGGATCGCTGCCGACCTCCGGTGAGACCCGCCAGGAGCGGGCGCATTTGCGGCCCTGAGCCGGTTCGGGAACCACGGCGACGCCGCGCACGTCGTCGAGCCGGAAGGCCTCGGCCGGCCCCTCGCCGGCCTCGATCCGGATGCCGGAGGTGATGCACACTTCCGCGAAATCGACGCCCTCGAGCGCGGCGCTTAGGTCCGGATCGGCGATGAACACGGTGGGCGCCGCCTCCAGGCTGGCGCCGATCCGCTTGGCCGTCCGCTCGATCTCCAGCGCGCCGGTGACGACCCGGCGCACGCGCCGGATCTTTTGCCAGCGCGCGGCCAGCATCGCATCGCGCCATTCCGCCGGCGTCTCGGGAAGGGTCTGGAGATGGACCGAGCCGTCGTCCGACGGGTAGCGGTCGAGCCAGGCTTCCTCCGCCGTGAAGGCCAGCACGGGCGCCAGCCAGATCGTGACCCGCCGGAAGGTCTCGTCGATGACCTGCAGCGCCGCGCGGCGCACGGGCGAGGAGATCGGATCGCAGTAGAGGGCGTCCTTGCGAACGTCGAAGTAGAAGGCGGAGAGATCACCGGTCATGAACCCGTTGAGCAGCGCCACGACGCGCTTGGTGTCGAACGTGGCGTAGGCCTCGCGGATCTCGCCGTCGAGCTCGGCCAGCCGGTGCAGGATCAGCCGCTCCAGCTCGGGCAGCGACGCGGCCGGCGCGTCGTGGCCGGGCTCGTGGTAGGCCAGCGAGCCGAGCATCCAGCGCAGGGAGTTGCGCAGCTTGCGGTAGGTCTCGGCGAAGGTCTTGACGATCTCCGGCCCGATCCGGAGGTCGTCCGTGTAGTCGGAGGCCGCCACCCAGAGGCGCAGGATGTCGGCGCCCGAGTCCTTGATCACGCTCTGGGGCGCGACGACGTTGCCCTTGGACTTCGACATCTTCAGCCCCTTGGGGTCGAGGACGAAGCCGTGGGTGAGGACGATGTCGTAGGGCGCCCGGCCGCGGGTGCCGGAGGATTCCAGCAGCGAGGATTGGAACCAGCCCCGGTGCTGGTCGGAGCCCTCCAGGTACATCACCGTGTCGCCGCCGCCGTCACGCCGGCGTCTCACGCCCGCGAGCCCCGGGAATTGCGTCGCGTCATCGAGCACGAAGGCGTGGGTCGAGCCGGAATCGAACCAGACGTCGAGGACGTCCGTCACCTTCTCGTAGTCCGCCGGGTCGTGGTCGGGCGCCAGGAAGCGGGCGCCGTCCGCGTCCGTGAACCAGGCGTCGGCCCCTTCAGCCTCGAAGGCCGCGGCGATGCGGGCGTTCACCGCCTCGTCGCGCAGCACCTCGCTCGTGCCCCGCTTCACGAAGACGGTGATCGGCACGCCCCAGGCGCGCTGGCGCGAGACCACCCAGTCCGGGCGGTTGGCCACCATGCCGTTGATGCGGTTTTTTCCTTGGGGCGGCACCCATTGGGTGTCGTCGATGGCCTTGAGCGCGACGTCGCGCAGCGTCCGGCCGTCCAGCGAGGCGACGGGCTTGTCCAGCGCGATGAACCATTGCGGCGTGTTGCGGAAGATGACGGGCTTCTTCGAGCGCCAGGAATGGGGATAGCTGTGGCGCAGCACGCCGCGCGCGACGAGGCTTCCCGCCTCCTGCAGGGCCGCGATCACCGCCTTGTTGACGTCGCCCTTCTCGCCCTTCGGCGTCAGGACGAGCTTGCCCGTGAAGCCGGGCGCCGCCTCGGTGAGCGCGCCGTCGGCGTCAACGGTATAGGGGATCGTCGTGTCGATGCCGCGCTGGGCGAGCTGACGGCCGTTGGCGGTCCAGACCTCGAAATCCTCGCGGCCGTGGCCCGGCGCGGTGTGAACGAAGCCGGTGCCGGCCTCGTCGGTGACGTGGTCGCCCTCGAGGAGCGGGACCGCGAAGTCGTAACCGCGCCCGGCGAGGGGATGGGCGAGCGTCAGGCCCGCGATCTCGCCCGACGAGACCTCCCGAACACGCTCATAGGCCTCGACACGGGCGGCCCCGAAGACATTGGCGGCGAGCGCGTCGGCGAGCACGTAGGTGTCGCCGACCTTGGCCCAGTTGTCCTCAGCGGCTGCGGTGACGCGGTAGAGGCCGTAGGCGACCTTCCGTGAATAGGCGACCGCCCGGTTGCCGGGGATGGTCCAGGGCGTGGTCGTCCAGATGACGACCCGCGCCGAGGCGAGATCGCCCTCGGCGCCGGCAATCGGCCGGAACGCCGCGAAGATCGTGTCGCTGACGTGGTCCTCGTACTCGACCTCGGCCTCGGCGAGCGCCGTCTTCTCCACCACGGACCACATCACCGGCTTCGAGCCGCGGTAGAGCTGGCCGGTCATGGCGAAGGTCATGAGTTCGCGGGCGATGGTCCCCTCGGCGGGGAAGCTCATGGTGGCGTAGGGGCGGTCCCAGTCGCCGGCGACGCCCAGCCGCTTGAACTCCTCCCGCTGCACGTCGAGCCAGTGCCCGGCGAAGGTCCGGCACTCCTGCCGGAACTCGATGACGGGCACCTCGTCCTTGTTGCGGCCCTTGGCGCGGTACTGCTCCTCGATCTTCCACTCGATTGGAAGCCCGTGGCAGTCCCAGCCGGGCACGTAGTTGGCGTCGAACCCGAGCGCGCCCTGAGAACGGACGATCACGTCCTTGAGGATCTTGTTGAGCGCCGTGCCGATGTGGATGTTGCCGTTGGCGTAGGGCGGGCCGTCGTGGAGCACGAATTTCGGGCGCCCCGCGGCCCCCGCCCGGATCTGCCCATAGAGGTCGGTCTCAGCCCAGCGCCGGAGCAGCAGCGGCTCGCGCGTCGGCAGCCCGGCCCGCATGGGGAACTCGGTCTTCGGCAGGAACAGGGTCTGCGAATAGTCGCGGGGCGCGGCGGGCTCGGCCTCGCCGGGATTCGTCGGATCGCTCATGGTGTCTTGGCGCTGTCTTTCGCGGAGATCGCAAGGCTCGGAAATCTCACCCGGCTTCCGCTCGGCCCGCCGCGGCGGTCCTCAGGCGGAGGCCGGGCCAGTAATTCGGGGGCGGTGTCCGGGCGCGCGCATCCCGGCTCTCTAGCAGCGGCCGGTTCCGGAGGCCAGCGGACTCACAAAGCCGTGCGCCGCCGCGCGTCGTGGGCGAGAAGATACAGGCCCGAGGCCGTGACGATGGCCGCGCCGAGGATCGTCCAGCCGTTCGGCAGGTCTCCGAAGATCAGGTAGCCGGCGAGCACGGACCATAAGAGCTGCGTGTATGTGAAGGGGGCGAGCACGTTGGCCGGCGCTCTCGCGTGCGCCAACGTCAGCAGCCAGTGCCCCGTCGTGCCGAAGAGGCCGACCGCGAAGAGCAGCGCCCAAGCGAGCCAATCGCCGACGTTCGTCCAGAACCAGGGCAGAAGCGGTGTCATCACGGCAAGGCCCGCGAGGCCCGAATAGAACATCGTCGTCGCGCTGGAATCCGTCGCCGCGAGCTTGCGGGTGATGATAACGTAGAAGGCGTAGCAGATCATGTTGCCGAGGCTGAGCAGGATCGCCGGCTGGAAGGTGCTGAAACCCGGCCGCACGATGACGAGCACGCCGAGGAAGCCGAACGCGACGGCGGCGAGCCGGCGCGGACCGGACCGTTCTCCTAGGAGCGGCCCGGCCAGCAGCGCGACGAGGAGCGGCGCGGCGAAGGCGATCGAGAGAGTCTCGGCGAGCTGCAGGTAGCGCAGCGCCACCACGTTCATGACCGTCGTGCCGAAGAGCAGAAGCGAGCGCAGGATCTGAAGGAGGGGCCGGCGCGTGCGCAGGATGCCGGGGCTCGTCACCGGGTTGAGCACCAGCGAGACCAGCCCGACGCCGACGGCATAGCGCATGAAGATCGTCAGCAGCGGGTCGATTCCGGCGAGGGCGAGGCTCTTGGCGCAGGCGTCGAGACCGGTGAAGAACGCACCCACCCCGCACATCAGCGCGATGCCGATCAGCCGATCGGCCGGGGCGTTGCCGGCCCTCATCGCGTGAATCCTAACCCTCCGGGTCCCTCGAAGGGGGCGTTTACGGGAAAGCCTTCATCTTTGCACCCGCGGCCGGCGCAGGGCCGCCCCTCCGCCGGGGCGGGGCGTCGGCGTCAGAGCGTGGGAATCGCGGGCTTCGGAAGCGCGTCCTCCGCCTCGTCCTCGGCGTCGATCTCGGCCTCCATCTCCGCCTCGTGGCCCGCCATGCCCGCCGCGTCGGCGAGGTTGCGGGCCGCCTTGCGCAGGAGCTTGCGCAGGCGGCGGCGCTCCTTGCCCTCGAACCCGTCGAGCAGCTCGGCCTCGACCTCGTCCCAGAGCCGCTCGATCGCCTCGGCCTTGGCCAACCCTGCCTCGGTGAGGCGGACCCGCACGATGCGGC
Source organism: Methylobacterium iners (assembly GCF_022179305.1). Taxonomy (GTDB): domain Bacteria; phylum Pseudomonadota; class Alphaproteobacteria; order Rhizobiales; family Beijerinckiaceae; genus Methylobacterium; species Methylobacterium iners. The sequence continues at coordinate 50,434 of NZ_BPQP01000016.1, read as the reverse complement.
CGTCGCCGGCCTCGGCGCGCCGCTCCACGAAGCCGAGGGCGGCGAGCCGCGAGATCGTCTTCGAGGCGGTGGGCGGGCGGACGCGCAGGGTGGCGGCAAGGTCGCCCATCGTCATGGTGCCGGCGGCGGCGAGCGCCTGCACCACCTGTTCCTGGCCGGCGAAGAGGTCGAGAGCAGCGAGCCGGTCGCCGATGCGCGAGCGGTGCAGGCGGGCCGCCTGGACCAGCGCCCAGCCGACGCTCTTGGAGCCCGGGGGACGGATGCGCTTGCCGGGCTTGGTCATCGCGCGATCGCCGTCCGCGTCGAAGCCTTCGCCCGACGCGATCGCCGTTCGGTCCTGAGCCGCAGACATCGCCGGTCTCCCTCCCGGATCGGCCCGCCGCCGCGGCGTGCCGTGGGGCCCGGAAGGGCCCATCCATCCGTCAAAGCCTGCATCTGCCAGCCGTCCCGTGAAGCTGAGATGACAGAAGCACGGCCGAACGGACTTGTCCCGCACGGGAAACGCCTGAAAACCGCAAAAACTTCGTCCTGCCCTGAGCCGGCTGACGATCCGCGCGGCGGTGCCTAGCAGGGCAGCAGGCGCTTGAGCTGATCCAGGATGTCCTCGCCGGTGCAGGGCCGGGCGATGAAGCGGGCGCCGGGCGGCATCCGCTCGGGATCGGGCGCGGCGCGGCCGGAGACGATCACGATCGGCAGCTGCGGCCGCGCTTCGGCGACCGAGTTGGCGAGGTCAAAGCCGTTGACCTTGCCCGAGAGCTCCACGTCGGTGATCAGCCCGCAGATGTCGGGCCGGGCCTCCAGGATGCTGAGCGCCCGCTCCGCCGAGGCGCATTGCACCGTCTCGTAGCCGCCGTCCTCGAGAACGTCGCCGAGGTCCATGATCGTCAGGGCCTCGTCCTCGACGAGGAGGATCACGGGGCGGTCGTCCTCTGGAATCGTCGTCTCATCCACCACGATGCACATCTCCCGACTGCGATCATGACGCGCCGTCCTGCCGGATGGGCTTGAGCCGACGCGCCGGATATCCGCGACCTTGAGGCGGACGCAGGTTTCTCCGCAAGTCCAACGAGAAAGGATCGTCTCGGTTGCAGCGCTCAGGCGGAGAGCGTCTCGTGCACCACCCCGCGCACGCTCTCGAGGAGGTGGTCGAGGTCGAGGGTTCCGATGGTGAGGGCCGGCGTCAGGTAGACGATATCGCCGAAGGGCCTGACCCAGGTGCCGCGCTCGACGAAGCGCTGCTTGAGGGCCGCGAGGTCGGGCGGGCGCACGAACTGCACGACGCCGATCGCGCCAAGGACCCGGACGTCCCGGACGCCGGGCAGGCGGCTCAGGGGGGCGAGTCCCTCCGCGAGCCGCGCCGCGATCGCCCCAGCCTGGTCGAGCCGCGGTTCGCCCGCGAACAGGTCGAGGCTGGCATTGGCCGCGGCGCAGGCCAGCGGATTGGCCATGAAGGTCGGGCCGTGCATCAGCGCCGCGCCCGGATCGTCCGACCAGAAGGCCTCGAAGACCTCGCCCGTCGCGACCGTGGCGGCGAGCGCCATGGTGCCGCCGGTGAGCGCCTTCGACAGGCACAGGATGTCGGGCACGAGGCCGGCCTGCTCGCAGGCGAACAGGCTCCCCGTGCGTCCGAACCCGGTGAAGATCTCGTCGGCGATCAGGGGCAGGCCGTGCCGGCGGGCCAGGCGCCCGATCTCGGCCAGGGTCTCGGGCGGATGCATCCGCATGCCGCCGGCGCCCTGGACCAGGGGCTCGACGATCACGGCGGCGAGGGTCTCGCGGTGGGCCGCCATGGTCCCGTCGAGGGCCGAGGCCTCGGCCGGCGAGCGCGGCAGGTCGCAGACGATCTGGCGCGGGAGGTAGCCGCCGAGGCGCCGGTGCATGCCCTCGTCGGGATCGCAGACGGACATCGCTCCCATCGTGTCGCCATGATAGCCGCCGCGAAAGGCGAGGAAGCGGGTGCGCCCTGCGACCCCCCGGTTGCGCCACATCTGCACGGCCATCTTCAGCGCCACCTCGACGGCGACGGAGCCGGAATCCGTGAAGAACACGTGGTCGAGGCCCTTCGGCAGGAGGGCCGCGAGCCGCCGGGCGAGCTGTTCGGCCGGCGCGTGCGTCAGCCCGCCGAACATCACGTGCGGCATCGCCTCGAGCTGCCGCGCGACGGCAGCCGCGATGTGGGGGTGATTGTAGCCGTGAACCGCCGTCCACCACGAGGCGATGCCGTCGACGAGCTCCCGCCCGTCCGCGAGCGTGATCCGCGAGCCCTGCGTGCGCACCGCCTCCAGGGGCGGGGCGGCCGTCTTCATCTGGGTATAGGGCCGCCAGAGGGGATGGTCGTGCGGAGGCATGGGGCGGGGATGAGCGCGCCCGCGTCACCGGTCAAGGGACCTGTCCGTATGGCGGACCTCGGCATCCCTAACCCGACCTTAACGCGGACGGAGCAACCTTCCGGCAGCTCGCGCGCCGAGCCGGGGAGGGCGGCGGGATCGCCGTCCGGGAGCGGCACGGGCGTTCGCCGCTGGAGAATGCCGCGTGGTCGCCGAGACACCTCCTATCGCGACGCGAGGCGGAGCTTCCGCCCCGGTACCGCTCGCCATGCCCGCAGCCCTTCCGACGCTGCTCTTCGCGGCGCTGTTCCTCGTCGCGCTCCTGCCGGTGCTGATCACGCCGATCCCCGCGATGGTGGATTATCCCAACCATCTCGCCCGGATGTTCATCCTCGCTCGCGACGGCACGCCGGCCGCGCATCCGTTCTACCAGGTCGCCTGGGCAGTCCATCCGAACCTCGCAGTGGATCTGATCGTGCCCCAGCTCGCCCGCATCGTCGGCGTCGAGCCCGCGACCCGGCTCTTCCTCCTGGCTGCCCAGATCCTCACGGTAACCGGCGCCTGCGCCATCGAATTTGCCGTCAAACGCCGCCTTCAGGTCAGCGGGTTCGTCGCCCTGATGGCGCTCTACAGCATTCCCTTCGCCTGGGGCTTCCTGAACTTCCAGTTCGCCCTCGGGCTGGCGCTCTGGGGCATCGCGGGCTCGATCGTGCTGCAGGACCGGGCTTGGACGGCGCGCGCCGCAGTCCATACGGTCTTCGTGGCCATGTTGTTTGGAGCCCATCTGTTCGCGCTCGGCATCTACGGCTTCGTCCTCGGAGTCCACGAGTTGTGGCGCGCCTGGAGCCGTTCTTCTCCGATGCGAGACATCGCATCCCGGTTCCTTGCCCTAGCGCTCCCCGCCCTCATCGCATTCGGATTCATGGCGACGAACGGCGGTTCGGTGGAACGCGATGCCATGCTGTGGGCCCCGGAATGGAAGATCGTCCTGCTATTCACCACGCTGAATGGATACTGTCTGCCATTGGCCTTTGCAGGCACCGGCATATTCCTCGGCATCGTCTACCTGCTTGCCAAGCGCGGCGCGCTTCACGCGATGCAGTCGGGTCTCTGGCATGCGATCGGGCTGACGTTTCTCTTTGTGATCTTTCCCGTCCGCTTCTTGTTCGACACCTCCTTCGTCGACCTGCGGATCACAGTCGCCGCCCTGCTCATCGTGCCGGCCTTCGTCGTTGTGTCGCCGCCCAGCCGAACCTGGGCACGCCTCGCCGGAGCTCTGATCGTCGCCGTCACCCTGCTGAATATCGGTAGCGCACTCGCTGTGTCAGCCACCTACAAGCGTGAATACCAAGCCCTGATCGACTCCCTCGGCCAGGTGAAGAAAGGTGCACGGATCCTCGCAGGCCACAGCGGCGATGGCACGGACCCGCCGATCCACGATCTCGCGGATTATCCGATCTACCACGCCGTCACCCTCGCGGTGGCTTACGCGGACGCGTTCGTGCCGACGCTGTTCACCGGGGTCGGCAAGCAGCCGATCGTCGTGAAGCCCGCTCACCGCCACCTCGCCGCACCCGACGGCGGCATCATAGCGACGCGATTGCTGCGGAAGATCGCGCAGGGCATGCCAGTGGAGGGGGCTCCGCCCTACGCCCGAGCGTGGACGAAGGAGTTCGACTACCTCTACGTGGTGGGACGCCCGGTGCCCAATCCCCTGCCGGACGTGCTCACTCCGCTTGCCGCCGCCTCGCGCTTCACCCTGTACCGCATCGAGAAGCCCGCCAAAGCCGACTGACCGTTCGTGCGCCTGTTCCCGTGGCGCCCGGCAAATCGCCGGTTCGGCCGAGCCCGGCCTCGTCTCACCGGTTGGTCGTGAGACCACCACAGGCCGGAGAACCCACGTGAGAGATCAATAGCGACGAGCGCGCCGATACGAACACCGTCGGCTACATCGCGGCGGGGTTGCTCGCCTTCTCGCTCATCGACTTCGCGATCCAACTCCTGGTGATCCCAGCACCGTTGGCGCCGCAACAGCGCCCCCGGCTCAAGGGCCTGGGCGACTTGACATCGAAGGCCGCCCGGCTCCTCTGGCGGCGAGATGTCCAGCCTCGATGCCTTCGCGCGTGCCCACCTCGCCCGCCTGGACGAGGACTCCCTGCGCCGCCGCCTCGCGCCCACTGCCCGGGGCGCATGCGCTACGGCCCAGCGGGCGGGGCGCGAGCTCATCTCGTTCTCCTGCAACGACTATCTCGGTCTCGCCAACGACCCCCGCGTCGTCGCCGCGGCGCAGGAGGCGGCCGGCCGCTACGGCGCGGGCGCGGGTGCCTCGCGGCTCGTCACCGGCAGCCATCCGCCCCTCCATGCCCTCGAGGAGCGGCTCGCCGCCCACAAGGGTGTGGAGGCCGCGCTCGTCTTCGGCAGCGGCTACCTCGCCAATCTCGGGATCGTGCCGGCGCTCGCCGGCCCGCGCGACCTCATCCTGATCGACGCGCTCGCCCATTCCTGCCTCTGGGCGGGCGCGCGGGTCTCGGGCGCTGAGGTGGTCCGCTTCCGGCACAACGACGTCGAGGATCTGCGCCGCCTCGCCGACGATCATCGCGCCCGGCACCGGCACGCGCTGATCCTGACCGAACGGGTCTTCAGCATGGATGGGGACCGGGCGCCGCTCGACGCCATTCTCGCAATCGCCGAGGCGTACGACGCCTGGACGCTCGTCGACGACGCCCATGGTCTCGGCGTGGTCGAGGCCGGCGCGCGGGCGCCGCTGGAGATGGGCACCCTCTCGAAGACGCTCGGCTCCTATGGCGGCTATCTCTGCGCGAGCCGGGCGGTGATCGACCTGATGGTCAGCCGCGCGCGCAGCTTCGTCTACACCACCGGCCTGCCCCCGGCCTCCGCGGCGGCGGCGCTGGCGGCGCTGGCGATCGTCGAGGATGAGCCGGAGCGGGCCGTCCGCCCGCTCACCCTCGCCCGGCGCTTCACCGCGCGGCTCGGCCTGCCGGAGGCCGAGAGCCCGATCGTGCCCGTCCTCGTCGGCGAGGCCGAGGCCGCGCTTGCCCTCTCGGCCGCCCTCGAAGCGAGGGGCTTCCTCGTCGTGGCGATCCGTCCGCCGACGGTGCCCGCCGGGACCGCGCGGCTGCGGGTGGCCTTCTCGGCCGCACACGGGGAGGATCAGGTCGATGGCCTGGCCGAGGCGCTTGGCACCCTGCTCCGGCAGGGCTGCCCCTGATTGCATTCGAGGGGCCTGGTCCCACGCGGCCAAGCCGTGCGGGCACGCACGCTGGCGCTGTCCACAGGGCTTATGGTCAAGCTTGCGTGATCGGCGTATCGCGGATGCCCGACCGCCCTGCGAAAGGACCCATCAACACCATGATCCAACTTCTCTTCTCGGCGCGCGGCCGGATCGGCCGAGGCCGGTTCTGGCTGGCCGGCCTCCTCTATCTCGCGATCTCGCTCGCCGCGAGCGTCGCCTTCGCCCTGCTTCGCCAGATCATCCCGGCCGAGGACGCGGAGGGCAATTTCAGCGTCGAGGGCGTGAAGGCGATCCCCTACCTGCTCCTCATCTTCGGCGTGCTGGGCGTGTTCCTGTGGTCGGGCGTCTGCGTCGGAATCAAGCGCTTCCATGACCGCGACAAGTCGGGCGCCTGGATCCTGATCCAGTTCGTGCCGCTGATCGGGCCGATCTGGTACCTCGTCGAGGTCGGCTTCCTGCGGGGCACCGTCGGACCGAACCGCTTCGGTCCCGACCCGCTCGATTCCGCGGTCGCGCCGGCCGCCTACGCACCGGCAGCCTGACGCAGAGGCGCCGGCCTCACCGCGGATCCCGGGCCTGCCCGGGATCCGCGACCACGCGTGGAGATCACGCCGCCGTCGCCTGGTCCGTCATGCGCTCCCGGGCGAGCCGGGTGACGCCGACCTGATCGATCTTGCCGGTGCCGAGCATCGGCACCTTGTCGATGACGACCACCTCGGCGGGAATGGCGAGCTCCGTCGCGCCCTTGCCCTTGGCGAAGCTCTGATAGGCCGCCCGCGTCGCGCCCTTGGCTTCCGTGAACAGCACCAGCCGCTCGCCCTTGCGCGGGTCGGGCACCGCGGCGACCGCGCTCGGGATTCCCGGCCAGAGCTCGCCCGCCAGCATCTCGATCCCGGCGAGCGAGACCATCTCGCCCGCGATCTTGGCGAAGCGCTTGGCCCGGCCCTTGATCGTGATGAAGCCGGCCTGATCAATCGTGACGATGTCGCCGGTGTCGTGCCAACCCTCGGGCGGCGGCTCGAGGACGCCCGGCTTCTCGGCGCGCAGGTAGCCGAGCATCACGTTGGGGCCGCGCACGAACAGGCGTCCGCCCTCCTCGATGCCGGGCACCGGCTCGAGCCTGGCTTCCATGCCCGGCATGATCCGGCCGACGCTGCCGAACTTGTTGAACATCGGGGTGTTCAGCGCCAGCACCGGCCCGGTCTCGGTGACGCCGTAACCCTCCAGGATGCGCAGCCCGAACTTCTCCGCGTAGGTCCGGCGGGTGGCCTCCTTCACGGGCTCGGCGCCGGCCAGGATGTAGCGGAGCGAGCGCAGGTCGTAGGCATGCGCGGCCTTGGCGTAGCCGGTCAGGAAGGTGTCGGTGCCGAACAGGATCGTGGCGTTCGAGCCGTAGATGAGCTCGGGCACGATCCGGTAATGCAGGGGGGACGGGTAGAGGTAGACCGGCACGCCGGAGACCAGCGGCAGCACGAGCCCGACCGTCAGCCCGAAGGCGTGGAAGACGGGCAGCACGTTGAAGACCTTGTCGGTGCGGCCGAAATCGATGCGGGCCGCGGCCTGCGCCGTGTTGGCGAGCAGGTTGCGGTTGGCGAGCACCACGCCCTTGGGCGTGCCCTCGCTCCCTGAGGTGAACAGGATCGCGGCCGGGTCGTCGCCCCCGCGCTCGACGAGGGGTTTGCGGGGGCTCAAGAAGCCGCGGATCTTGTCGGCGAGCGAGATCGAAGCGCGCACGTCCTCCAGGTAGACGAGCTTCACCGCCTGTTCGATCGCCTCGACGACGGACCCGAGCCGGGCCTTCTCGATGAAGCCGCGCGAGGTCAGGATCGTCGTCACCTCGGCCGCCTTGCAGGCGGAGAGGATGTTGGCGGGCCCGGCCGAGAAGTTGATCATGGCCGGCACCCGTCCGGCGCTGGAGAGCGCGAAGAAGGTCGCGGCGGCGCCGTTGGCGTTGGGCAGCATCACCCCGATCGGACGGCCGGCCTCGGCCAGCGGCATCAGCTTGCGGGCGAGGATGTTGGCGCCCATCACGAGCCGGGAATAGCTGAGCTTGCCCGTGATCGGGTCCTCGACCGCCGTGCGGCGCCAGCCATAGGCGTCGCCGGCCTCGATCAGCGCCTGCATCAGGCCGCGGTCGATCGGGCTCGTGTTGAAGACGAGGTCCGACATGATGCCGTAGAGCGCGGCGCCCGCCGCCTGGCGGCGGTTCTTGCCCTTCAGGCTTTCGTCGACGGAGAGCCGCACGGGCGGCATCACCGTCACTGTGACCTTGGGCCACCAGCGCCGGCGCATCTGGGCGCGCGACAGCCGCGAGAAGGCCGTCTTCTCCAGGCCCTCGATCTTGACCGGCACCACCATCGCGCCGGACTTGTCGGCGATGAGGCCGGCCCCGTCATAGACCTTCATCAGGCTGCCCGTGACCGTGAGCCGGCCCTCGGGGAAGATGATCAGGGTCTCGCCGCTCTTGACCGCGTTGATCAGCGTGCGCGTCGCCATCGGCTTCGTCGGGTCGAGCGGCATCGCCCGGGTGATCTTGAGGAACGGCCTCACCCACCAGCGCTGCGCGATGCCGTGGTCGATGGCGAAGACAGGCTCCTGGTCCAGCAGCGAGAGCGCGAGGGGCGCGTCGAGGAAGGAGACGTGATTGAGCGCGATGATCGCGTTGGGCCCGGCCTTCTCGACGTTCTCGAGGCCGCGCACCTCCAGGCGGTAGAAGGCGCGGAACAGGATTGAGAGGAAGTCCCGGAACGGGCTGGTCGGCATGATCTTCACGATCAGGGCGCCTGCCGCGAGGTTGAGGACGGAGATCAGCGCGATGAGGGCGGCGACCGACCAGCCCGCCCCCTGCAGGGCGGCGAGCGCCAGCGTCCCGGCGACCATGAAGGCCGCGGTGAGCACGTTGACGGCGCCGATGACCCGGGCGCGCTTGTCCTTGTCGGTCCAGGCCTGCACGGCGGCGAAGGAGGGCACGATGTAGAGCCCGCCCGCCACCGCGAGGCCGACGAGGTCGATGGCGACCCGCAGGCCCGTGCCGGTGGAGAGGAAGGCCCAGGCGCCGAGGAGCTCGCCGCTCCCGGGCGTCAGGTGGGACAGGGTCCAGGCGAGGTCGAGGCCGAACAGGCCCATCAGCACGGCGCCGACGGGGGTGGGCAGCAGCACGATGCGCCCGCTCGCGAGCCAGGAGGCGAGGCCGGAGCCCAGCGCGATGCCGACCGAGAACATGGCCAGCAGCAGGGTGACCACGGTCTCCGAGCCGTGGAGATCGCCCTTGACCATCACCGGCAGCAGCGAGAGCACCACGACGCCGACGAGCCAGAACCAGCTCACGATGAGCGAGCCGCGCCACAGCCTCGTATCCGCCCAGAGATCGGCGAGCAGGTCGCGGGTGGAGCGGGCGATGTTGGGATCGACCTTGAGCGTCGGGGCGCCCTCGCCGGTGCGGGGAATGAGCCGGGCGCAGAGCCAGCAGAGCACGGCGAAGGTCATGATCAGCGCGGCGAAGGCCGAGGGTTCGCCGCCCATGGCGGTGGCGAGCCCCGCCGCGATGGTGCCGACCAGGATCGCGAGGAAGGTCGCGCCCTCGACGAGCGCGTTGCCGGCGGGCAGCTCGTTGCGCTTCAGGTGGTCGGGCAGGATGCCGTACTTGATCGGCCCGAACAGGGCCGCGATGGCGCCGAAGAGCCCGAGCGCCACGAAGAGCAGCGGGATCGAGTGCAGGAAGAAGCCGAGCACCGCCGCGCCCGCGGCGAAGATCTCCGCGAATTTCAGGCGCTTGGCCACCACTGCCTTGTCGTAGCGGTCGGCGAGCTGGCCGCCGAGGCCGGAGAGGATGAAGAAGGGTCCGATGAAGACCGCGCTCGCGAGCGTGATCAGCATGCCCGACGAGGCGCCGTCCCCGGCCTGCGTCACCTTGAACAGGATCAGGAACGCTAGCGCGTTCTTCAGGAAGTTGTCGTTGAAAGCCGAGAAGAACTGGCACCAGAACAGCGGCGCGAAGCGGCGCGCGGTCATGAGCGTGCGGAACATGGGACTCTCCTCCGGCAGGACCATGAAACCTGCCGCTGAACAAAGGGTCAAATCGGCCTAGGCACGGGACCATCCCGGAGCCGCCGTTTGAACGACGTGTAAATTCTGCCGGTGTTTTGCACGCCGTTCAAGATTGATCCTGAGCCTGAGCCGCCGTAAGCGTCAGGCGGGTGCGGGTCCGCACAGCCAGCATCGGAGCAGGGGATTTGACGGCGACCTCGGCAGCAACGACGCGGCGCGGCACGGGCCCGCGCGGCGAGCACAATCGAGCCGAGTTCACCGCCCTGGTGGCGGGAGCGGCCGAGGACCTCGTTCGCCGGGACGGCCTGCGCGGTCTCGGGATGCGCCGGCTCGCCGCGGCCATCGGCTACGCCCCGAACTCGATCTACAACGCGATCGGCGACCTCGACCAAGTCGTGCTGCGGGTGAACGCGCGCACCCTCGACCGTCTGCACGGGGCGCTTGCCGCCTCCCTGCGGGAATGGGCTGGCCCGCATGAGAACGCCCTGGCGCTGGCCGATGCCTATCTCGCCTTCGTCGCCGAGGATCCCCGGATCTGGAGTCTCGTCTTCGAGCACGTGGTCGCCCCGGACGTGGCCTTCCCCGATTGGTATGCCGCCGCTCTGTCCCGCCCGATCGGCCTCGTCGACGGGGCGCTGGCGCCTCTCATCCCCGACGCGGAGGAGCGCCGGCAAGCCGTCGCGACCCTTTGGGCGGGCCTGCACGGCCTCGCCTCGCTCTCGACGTCGAGCAAGCTCGCCGTGCTCACGCCCGAGCCGCCCCGCAACCTCGCCCGCCTGCTGGTACGCCGGTTCCTTGGCGCGGATCGGGCGTGATCGAGTCAGGGCTCAGGCCTCGTTCATCTCCAACCGTTCAGGTTCGGGGGCGTTCGAAACTTCAGGAGAACCGACCGTGACGCGCATCCTCATGGCGGCTGCGGCCGTCCTCGCGATCAGTGCCGCCGAAGCCCAGGCCCAATATGGCCGCTACGACGATGACGGCGGACCGCGCCGCTACGAGCGCCGTTACGACGGGGACCGCTACGAGCGTCGCCGCGACCGCTACGACGAGGATCGTTACGAGCGCCGGGGCCGCGGTGGTGGACGCGGCGGCAGCATCTGCGTCACGGCGCGGGGCAATTGCGTGACCCGGCCGGCACCCTTCAACTCGTCCTGCGGCTGCGAGGTCCCGGGCTTCGGGTTCAAGCGCGGCGCGATCGGCGGCTAGGTCGCGTCAGGCGCGCTCGCGCCGGATCTCGGCGCCGCAGCGGCCGAGCTTGGCCTCCAGCGCCTCGAAGCCGCGGTCGAGGTGGTAGACCCGGTTGATCTGGGTCTCGCCCTCGGCCGCCAGGCCCGCGATCACCAGCGAGACCGAGGCGCGCAGGTCGGTGGCCATGACGGGCGCGCCCTTCAGGCGCTCGACGCCCTCGACGATGGCGAGGTCGCCTTCGAGCCGAATGCGAGCGCCGAGGCGGGCCAGTTCCTGCACGTGCATGAACCGGTTCTCGAAGATCGTCTCGCGGATATGCGAGCGGCCCTTGGCCAGCGTCATCAGGGCCATGAACTGCGCCTGCAGGTCCGTCGGGAAGCCGGGAAACGGGTCGGTCGTCACGTCGACCGCCGCGATGCCGGCGCCGTTGCGGCGGATCCGGATCGAATCCGGACCCGGCGTGACCTCGGCGCCCGTGGTCGCGAGGATGTCCAGCGCGCTGTGCAGGAGGTCGGCGCGGGTGTTCTCCAGCGTCACGTCCCCGCCCGCCATCGCCACGGCCATGGCATAGGTGCCGGTCTCGATGCGGTCGGGCAGGACCTCGTGGCGGGCGCCGTTGAGCCGCGAGACGCCCTCGACCGTGATGCGCGGGGTGCCGGCCCCCTCGATCCGGGCGCCCATCTTGGTGAGGCAGGCGGCGAGGTCCACGACCTCGGGCTCGCGGGCCGCGTTCTCGATCAGCGTCGAGCCGTTGGCGAGCGCCGCGCCCATCAGGGCGACGTGGGTGCCGCCGACCGTGACCTTCGGAAAGTTGATCTCGCCGCCGCGCAGGCCGTTCCGGGCCTTGGCGACCACGTAGCCGCCGTCGATTTCGATCGTCGCGCCGAGGCGTTCCAGCGCCATCAGCAGCAGGTCGACCGGGCGCGTGCCGATGGCGCAGCCGCCCGGCATCGAGACGCGGGCCTCGCCGAAGCGGGCGAGCAGCGGCGCGATGACCCAGAAGCTCGCGCGCATGGTCGAGACGAGCTCGTAGGGCGCCGTCGTGTCGATGACGTTAGCGGCGGTAAGACGGATGGTCTGGCCCGTCTCCGTCGTCTGGCCCGGCCGCTTGCCTACCACCATGTGGTCGACGCCGTGATTGCTCAGGATGCGCAGGAGCGCCTGGATGTCGGCGAGCCGCGGCACGTTGACGAGTTCGAGCGCCTCTCCGGTCATCAGGCTCGCGATCATCAGGGGCAGCGCCGCGTTCTTGGCGCCCGAGATCGGGATCACGCCCTGGAGCGGCCTGCCGCCGGAGATGTGGATGCGGTCCATGATGTCCTCTTGCGGGCGCCGCGCCCCAGCGCGCCCCGGTGTTCCGCCGCCCTATAGGTCAGTTTTGTCCGAAAGAGGATCGTTCGCCGACGCACCCTTCGGCTCGTGTGCGTTGCCCTGGCCGGGCTCCGACTCCGAGCTCACGGCGCGGCCGCGCGCCTGATCCTTCCGGCGCTTCAGGTTGTCCTGAAGCGCCGCCTTCAGGCGCTGCGCCCGCCGCTCGTCCGTCTCGTTCATCGCGCGACCCATCGTCGCCACGACGAAGTACCGGCTTTGCGCGACATGCTCAACAGGCGCAGATCAGGGTTGCCGATCTCGACTTGAACCAGTTCCAAATTCGCCTGTATCTTCCGCTTCTGCCGAGGAAAACGGCAGGATCGTCGCTCCACCTTTATACCCGGGCGAGATCGGGGTGCATCGGACTCATGCCGAGACCGGTCGTGCCGAAGGCCGCGTCCTCCCTACGTCGGCCGGTCAGCCAAACGCGCAAGGACGGATGCCCGTGAACCGGATGCCCGCGACGACGAAACTGGTGCCGAATGCGGCCGCGAAGGGCCGGACCGACTACGAATCCCATTTCCGTCACGCGCTGGATCGTCTCCACGACGAGCGGCGCTACCGGGTCTTCGCCGATATCGAGCGCATCGCCGGCCGCTTTCCCACGGCGCATTGGCGCCGGCCCGACGGAGGGACCTCTGAGATCACCGTGTGGTGCTCCAACGACTATCTCGGCATGGGCCAGCACCCGGAGGTGGTCGGCGCCATGACCCAGACCGCGGCACGCTGCGGCGTCGGCGCGGGCGGGACCCGCAACATCGCGGGCAACAACTCCCCCCTCGTCGACCTGGAGCGCGAGCTCGCCGATCTCCACGGCAAGGAGGCGGGCCTCGTCTTCACCTCGGGCTACGTCTCGAACCAGGCCGGCATCTCGACCATCGCCAAGCTCATCCCCGACTGCCTGATCCTGTCGGACGCCTTCAACCACAATTCGATGATCGAGGGCGTGCGCCATTCGGGCTGCGAGAAGCGCGTCTTCCGCCACAACGATCTGGCTCACTTGGAGGAATTGCTGCGAGCCGCCGGCGACCGGCCGAAGCTCATCGCCTTCGAGAGCGTCTACTCGATGGACGGCGACGTCGCGCCGATCGCCGCGATCTGCGACCTCGCCGACCGCTACGGCGCCCTGACCTATCTCGACGAGGTCCACGCGGTGGGCCTCTACGGCGAGCGTGGCGGCGGGATCAGCGAGCGCGATGGCGTCATGCACCGGGTCGACGTGATCGAGGGCACGCTGGCCAAGGGTTTCGGCTGCGTCGGCGGCTACATCACGGGCTCGGCCGTGCTCTGCGACGCCGTGCGAAGCCACGCCCCGGGCTTCATCTTCACCACCGCCCTGCCGCCGGCGATCGCCGCGGCCGCCCGCGCCTCGGTGCGCTACCTCAAGCGCTCGAACACCGAGCGGGCCGCGCATCAGCGTCAGGCCGCCAGGACGAAGCGCGCGCTGGAGGCCGCCGGCCTGCCGGTGCTCCACACCGAGACCCACATCGTGCCCGTGATGGTGGGCGACGCGGAGCTGTGCAAGGCGGCCGCCGACCACCTGCTCGAGCAACACGCCATCTACATCCAGCCGATCAACTACCCGACCGTGCCCCGCGGCACCGAGCGCCTGCGGATCACGCCCTCGCCCTTCCACGACGACGCCCAGATCGCCAAGCTCACCGCGGCGCTGGCCGAGACCTGGGACACCCTCGACCTGCCGCGGGCCGGCACGGTCTTCGTCGAGGCGGCGGAGTAGCGTCTTCGCCGTTCAGTTCAGCCGCCAGATAGCCGCATTCAGCAGCGTCGCGAAGGCGACCCAGGCGGCGTAGGGGACGAGCAGCCCGGCGCTGAGCCGGTCGAAGCGCCAGCTCAGGGCGATCGTCACGAGGATCATCACCAGCATCGCCGCCGAGACCAGGATGGCGGGGCCGACCGCGTGCGCGGCGAAGAAGACCGGCGTCCAGGCGGCGTTCAACGCGAGCTGGATGAAGAAGGCACCGAGCGCCAGCCACCAGCCCCGCCGCATGGGCCCGCTCGCCGGCATCGCCCCGAGGAGCCGCCAGGCGGAGAGCGCGATCATCGCGTAGAGGATGGTCCAGGCCACCGGGAAGGCCCAGTTCGGCGGGTTGAAGCTCGGCTTGGTCAGGCCCGCGTACCAGCCCTCGATGTTCGGGCCGGTGGCGAGCGATCCGATGGTCGCGGTCGCGACGACCGGCAGGATCGCGGCGGCCAGGCGCGGCAGCATCGGCAGCGACGGTCTTTCGGAAACGTGCAGGGCGGAGGGCATGGCGGTCTTCGATGATGTCGGGAACAGCCCCGGAACTTGCGCCGCGGCCGCTCTTCTGCAAGGGCGACCTCCCGCGTTTCGAGGATGATCCCATGCGCCAGTCCGACGCGCCGAAGGACGAGGCCGCGCCCGACGCCTCCGGTCCCGCCTTCACCAAGCGAAGTCTCGCCGCGCAGGCGCTCGGCCGGATCGACCCGGTCACCAAGGGCGTGGTGGCTCCGCTCCACGTCGCCACCACCTTCCTGCGCGATTCGGACAACGGCTACAGCTCCGGCTTTTCCTACGCGCGGCCCGACAACGCGACCGTGCGCGAGGCGGAGGCCGTCGTCGCGATGCTGGAGGAGGCCCCGGCCGCCCTCCTGTTCGGCTCAGGCATGGCCGCCGCCACGGCGGTCTTCTCGGCGCTGGAGCCCGGCGATCACGTGATCGCGCCCAGGGTCATGTACTGGGGCCTGCGCCGCTGGCTGCAGGCGGAGGCGCCGCGCCGGAGCCTCGACCTCGACTTCGTCGCCATGGACGACCTCGACGCCCTGCGCGCGGCCCTGCGCCCGGGCAAGACCCGGCTCGTCTGGATCGAGACCCCCGGCAACCCGCTCTGGACGGTGACGGACATCGCCGCCGCGGCGCGGCTCGCCCATGCGGCCGGCGCCCGCCTCGCCGTCGACTCCACCGCCGCCTCGCCGGTGCACACCCGGCCGCTGACGCTCGGAGCCGACATCGTGATGCATTCGGCGACCAAGATCCTGAACGGGCATTCCGACGTCGTCGCCGGTGTCCTCGCGACGGCCAAGACGGACGGGTTCTGGGAGCGCATCGCCGCGATCCGTTCGGGGAGCGGCGCCATCCTCGGGCCGTTCGAGGCCTATCTGCTGACGCGCTCGCTGCGCAGCCTGCACCTGCGGGCGGAGCGGCAATCGGCGAACGCGGCCGCGCTGGCGCGGCGCCTTCACGATCATCCCCATGTCGCGGCCGTGCTCTATCCCGGCCTGCCCGACGATCCCGGCCATGCGGTGGCGGCTGGCCAGATGGAGGGCGGCTTCGGCTTCATGCTCTCGATCCGGGTCGCGGGCGGCGAGGAAGCCGCGATCGCGACCGCCGCCCGGGTGCGGCTCTGGAAGCGGGCGACCTCGCTCGGCGGCGTCGAGAGCCTGATCGAGCACCGCGCCTCGGTTGAGGGCCCGGACACGCCGTGTCCGCCCGACCTCCTGCGGCTCTCGGCCGGCATCGAGGAGGTTGACGACCTGTTCGCGGATCTCGACGCGGCTTTGCGCGCGGCGCACTGAGACGTCCCGACGCCGGAACGCGCCCTCGCGCGTTGTGGGCCTGCCGCCCTCGTTCAGGACCTCGCCATGCTCCCCTACAGCCTCATCCTCGCCGGTGCTGCCGCCCTTGCCCTGACGCCGCCGGCCCAGGCCCAGGCCGGGCCGCCCGAACTCGACATCCAGGCCACCTGCCGTTCGGCCGGGTCGAGCGGCGTCAGCACCGAGGTCCAGAGCCGGGACGGTTGCCTGCGCTCGGAGCGTGAGGCGCGCGACGAGGTCAAGCGGCGCTGGGGCGAGTTCAGCACCGAGGCCAAGACCCAATGCGCCAAGCAATCCGAGCTCGGCGGCTCGCCGGGCTACGTCGAGTTTGTCACCTGCCTCGAACTCGCGAGCGGCAGCGGCCCGGTGCGCGCGACCCCCAACCAGCGCACCAACCCGATCGAGGTCCTGCGCAAGCCCGAGGGGCAGTAGGGTGACCAAGGAAGAGCCTCGTGCGGCGGCTTTTCCTCGGTCTATGGCGCCGTGCCGCGTGCATCCGGAGGTGCGACGCGGCGCGGCTCCCTGCCTTCGCCCCGGCTTATTTCGCCAAGGCCTTGCGCAGGAACGAGGTCGCCTGGTCCATGGCCGCGCGGGTGGTGGGGTTGTCGGTGAGCGCGTTCAGCATGACGAAGTCGTGGATGGTGCTGTTGTAGCGCGTGGCCGTCACCGGCACGCCGGCTTGGGTGAGCTTGCGGGCATAGGCCTCGCCCTCGTCGCGCAGCACGTCGTTCTCGGCCGTGATGACGAGAGCCGGCGGCAGGTCCTTGAGCTGATCCACGGAGGCGTTCAGCGGCGAGACGTGGACGGCCTTGCGCGCCTTGGCATCCGGCAGGTAGGCGTCCCAGAACCAGGCCATGGCGGGCTTGGTCAGCCAGGGGCCGTTGGCGAAGGTCTTGTACGAGCCGTTGTCCATGGCCGCGTCGGTCACCGGGTAGAACAGCAGCTGCGCGGTGATCTTCGGCCCTTTGCGCTCCTTGGCGAGCAGGCTGACCACGGCCGTCATGTTGCCGCCGACGCTGTCGCCCGCGATCGCCAGGCGCGAGGCGTCGACGCCGAACTCAGGCCCGTGCTCGGCCACGTACTTCGTCACGGCGTAGTCCTGCTCGATCGCCACCGGATAGCGGTGCTCGGGCGAGCGATCGTAGTCGACGAAGACGACGACGGCGTTGGCGCCGACCGCCAGTTCGCGGATGAGAAGGTCGTGGGTGGTGTCGCCCATGACCCAGCCCGCGCCGTGGAAGTACACGATCACCGGCAGCACGCCCTGGAGGCCCGCAGGCCGCAGGATCCGGATCTTCGTGGCGCCGGTCGGACCGACCGGCAGGGACTTGTCCTCGACCGTCACCTTAGGTGCGGCGACCGGGCCCGACTGGACGCCGTGGAGGACGTTCCGCGCGCCCTGCGGCGTCAGCGTGTAGATCGGCTTCATGCCGGCGAGCCCGTCGAGGAACTTCTGCGTGGTCGGCTCGAGGACGGGGTTGGCCTGGGCCGCGCCGGCGGCGAGGAGGGCAGTGGCGATGAGGGTGGAGCGAAGGAGGGACATCAGCGGCTCTCTCGGATTTATAACGGAAGCGATAATATCGCAAACGATACTTAAGTGTGGAAGATGGGGCTTCCTCTGCCATTCGCTCCCGACGGAGGTTGAATGGAGCGGCGCGCTATTACATCGATAAAGATATTATCGTAAGCGATCTATACGGGGCGAAGCGGGGCTCGTGCCTCGGTCAATCGCCTGCGATGGTGTGAAGCCGTGGGACGTCGCTACGATCAGCGAGCGTGTCCGCCCGACGTCTGACCGTACTGGGGAACGGCGAAGTTGGTCTGCTCGGCATTGCCTTCCTTGGCCGAGCTGACCTGTCTGCGGACGCCGATCGAACCGGTGGTGAGGTCGTCGTCGGAGGCGAGCCGCACAGGTGCTGCCGCGCCGGAGAAGATGGGGGTCTGATCGATGGCGGAGTCGCTGTTGGCGAGAGCGGGAACCGCGGCCGCCGAGAGGCTGAGCAGAGCGGCGGTGACCGTGGAGCGGAGGTGGGACATCGGAGAACCTTCCTTTATAATCACAAAAGATAAAATCGTATGCGACCTATATGGACCGAAGCGGACGTGGGGCTCGGCCATCTCGCGTACGATGGCGGGGTGCGAGAACTGATCAGTAGGCGTGTCCGCCCGAGGTCTGACCATGTTGGGGAACGACGAAGTTGGTCTGCTCGGCGTTGCCTTCCTTGGCCGAACTGGCCCGGCTGCGGACCGAAATCGAGCCGGTGGTCAGGACTTCCGAGACAGCCCGGGCCGGAGAGGCGCTGGTGCCGACGACCGGCGTCCGGTCGATAGCGGAATCGCTGTTGGTGGCGAGGGCGGGCGCCGCGGCGGCGGAGAGGCCGAGGAGGGCGGCGGCGATCGTGGAGCAGAGGTGGACATCAGAGCACCTTTATACCGCAAGCGATCATGTCGCTTGCGATCTAAATGGCCCGAGTGAGGGGCCACGTCAAGCCTTGCGATCAGATCGTGTGCGATATAGTTTCCGGATCGTGTGACAGCCGAGGCTCCGACAATGGCCGCTTCCCCCGCGCGCAACGCCGAACCTCACCTAGACGAGTTCCTCTGCTTCGCCGTCTACACCGCGAACCTGTCGTTCAATCGCGTCTACGAGCCCCTGCTCCAGGCGCTGGACCTCACCTATCTGCAGTACCTCGTGCTCGTGGCGCTCTGGGCCGAGGACAACCAGATCGTGGGCAGCCTGGGCGAGAAGCTCCACCTGAAGTCCAACACGCTGACCCCGCTGCTCAAGCGGCTCGAAGCGGCCGGGCACGTCGAGCGCCGGCGTGACCCCGACGACGAGCGCCAGGTGCGCATTCGTCTGACGGCACAGGGCAGGACGCTTCAGGAGCGGGCGCGGCAGATCCCGAGCGGCGTCCTCAAGGCCTCGGGCATGACGCCCGAGGACCTGCGCGGCCTGCAGGGCGAGATCACCCGGCTGCGCGACCGGCTCCTCGCCTCCGGCGGCTGAGCACGCGACCGGAGAGGCCGAGCCTCTTCCGTGATCGGTAGACGCCTCGCTGGCCTGTCCTCGACGGATGGGAAGGCCGGCATCGAACGCGGAACGGACAGAGGGCCGACCAGGATCGCTCCTCGTCGGCCCCCTGTCCGTCCCCGCTGACGATCGCGCCGCTGAGGCGGACCGCCGTCCTCTACTGCGTGGAGCCGGCCCCGGCCTCGTCCGCCACCCAGAGGGGCTCGGAACCGCGCGCCGTGCGGGTGCGGGTACCGGTCTCGGGGAGGGGCGTCCCGCCGCGGATTTCGGCGAGTTCGGCGAGCTCGCGGGCCTGGGCGGTGTCGTCCTGCGTCAGGAACAGCCCGGCCGCCCGCGCCTTGCGGCCGAGACGGGCGCTGCTGGTGAGCACGCTCTGGGCCGGGCTCGTCAGGAGCGCGAGGGCGACGGGCGCCAGCCAGAGGCCGAGCCAGAGATCGCCGGCATAGACGAGGAGCCCGACAAGCGCGGCGCCCACCACCAGGGCGTCGGCCTGGAGCCGGCAGGCTTCCGCCCACGGAACCCGACGGTCGTCGCGGACCTGGGAGTCCCAGCGCACCACGCGGCCGAGGAAGGTCGAGGCGACGGCGCCCGCCGCGAACAGGGTCATCACCGGCCAGAGCAGCACCCAGATCGCCTGTTCGAGCGCGGCGCTGACGAGGAGCGAGCGGGTGCCGCCGAAGGCGGCGCGACGCTCGGCCGAGGCGAGGACGTGCCCGAGGCTGAGGAGCTTCGGCAGGGCCATCACCGCGACGACGAGGGCTGCGAGCACGTGGGCTGCGGGGCCGGTTCCGGTCAGGCCGTAGGCGAGGAGCCCGAGGTCGCCGGTGAGCGCGGCCTGGGTGCCGGCTGCGGCAAGGAAGAGGACCCAGAGCGGGCAGGCGAGGTACGAAAGGATGCCGACGACCAGGTGCCAGCGGCTTGCCGGCCGAAGGCCCGGCATCGGGACGACGCGCAAGTGCTGCATGTTGCCCTGGCACCAGCGGCGCTCGCGGCCGAGCAGATCGACGAGGTTCGTCGGCATCTCCTCCCAGGTTCCGCCCATCTCCGGCAGCAGGCGAACCTCCCAGCCGGCCCGCCGCAGGAGCGCGCCCTCGACGATGTCGTGGCAGAGGATCTCGCCGCCGAGCGGCGCGCGCCCGGGCAGGACGGGCAGCTCGGCGTTCCGGGCGAAGGCGTCGACCCGCACGATGGCGTTGTGGCCCCAGTAGCTGCCGTCCGGTCCCTGCCAGGTCTCCAGGCAGCGGATGGCGAGCGGCGCGTAGAGGCGCACCGCGAACTGCTGCATGCGGGCGAACAGGGTGTCGCGGCCGGTGGCGTAGCTCACGGTCTGGATCAGCCCGACGCGGGGGCTCTCCTCCATCAGCCTGACGAGGCGGCGCATGGCGGCGCCCGTCATCAGGCTGTCGGCGTCGAGCACGATCATGAAATCGTACTCGTGGCCGTAGGTGGCGCAGAACTCGGCGATGTTGCCGGCCTTGCGGCCGATGTTGCGCTCGCGCCGCCGGTAGCGGAACCGCGGCAGGCCGGGGCCGCCAGCCTCGCGCCAGGCCTGGATGCGGGCGAATTCGTGCTCCTCCACCGCGGCGATGGCGCCGTCGCGGGTGTCGGAGAGGACGAAGATCTCGATGTCGTCGCCGTGCCCGCCCTCGCGCTGAAGCGAGCGGGCCATGACGCGCAGGGCCGCGAAGACCGCGACGGCGTCCTCGGCATGGATCGCGACGACGGCCGCCGTCCGGCTCAGGCCCGAGGCCTTGGCCGGCACGGTCTCGGAGCGGCGCTCCAGGGCCGATTTCGCGCGGTCGCCGAGGCCGGCGGCGATCAGGCCGTAGAGGTACTGCCAGGCCACGAAGGATTGCCAGGCCATGACGAGGCCGAACAGGACGAGCACCGTCCAGGCCAGCCAGCCCTCGGGCTCGCCGTAGGCGGCCAGCGCCAGGCCCGTGATGGCCGCGGCGGTCGCGAGCGAAGGGACCGCGAGCAGGAGGCGGCGCGCGAGGAGGGCCGGCTCCGGTTCGGGCGCGCCGCGTCCCGGGGCCGCCTCGGGCGTAAAGCGCTCCGCGAGACCCGGATCCGGCATAACCTCGGCGGCCGAGGCGTCGTGCGACAACCGTGTGATGGACATGCTGGCCGTGGAACTCGAAAGGAGGGAGGACGCAGGAGCATCGCGCCCGCCGGTGCCCCGACGAGCGACGTGCCGCAGCCTGGGCGGCCGAACCGGGCGGATCGCTCCCACCCGCGGCACGGCTGCCGGCACGCTCATTAACCTAGGTCGGTCGACCTGAATGTCGCCAGAACGACCCTGACGGGCACAATTCAGCGGCCGAACGCATCTTTTCAGGGCAGTCCGCCCGGGGCGGGTATGCGAGAACGCGCGGCGGACGCGCCTCGAGGCTCAAGGAGACGACATGGGACATCGGGCGGGGGATGGAACCGGTCAGGCGCGGCGGTCGGTCTCGCGCCGGGATGTGCTGGGAACGGCGCTCGGCGCTGCCGGTGCGATGCTTGTCCCGGCGCAGGCCGGCCAGGGGACGGGCCCGATGACTTACGAGGGGGTGATCGCGCAGGCGCAGCGCCTGGCGGACGCGCCCTATACGCCGCGCCCCGACGACCTGCCCGCTCCGCTTCGCGCCCTCACCTATGACGGCTATCGGGCCATCGCCTTCCGGCCCGAGGCCGCTCCGCGCCTCGGCCGCTTCTTCTCCGCGCAGATGTTTCACCGCGGCTTCCTGCACGGGAAGCGGGTCGCGCTGTTCCTGCAGCCGAAATCCGGTCCGCCCCAGCCGATCGCCTATCGCCCTGGGCTGTTCGACCTCGGCGGCGCTCTCGCGGGGCAGGACTTTTCCCCCGAGCTCGGCTTCGCGGGCTTTCGCCTGCACTACGCCTTCGACCGGGGGAGGCCCGAGGCGCAGGAGGAGTTTCTCGTCTTCCTTGGCGCCTCCTATTTCCGGCTGCGCGGGCGGGGCCAGGAATACGGGCTCTCGGCCCGGGGGGCCGCGATCGGCACCGGGCTGCCCCAGCCTGAGGAATTCCCCGACTTCACCGCCTTCTGGATCTGCGAGCCGGATTCGGAGGGGGGCGCCGTCACGATCTTCGCGCTTCTCGATTCGCCGAGCCTGGCGGGCGCCTACCGCTTCGTGGTCGAGCCCGGCGATCCCTCGCGGCTCTCCGTGGCGGCGACGCTCCACCCGCGGAAGACTATCGAACGCCTCGGGCTCGCGCCGCTCACCAGCATGTTCCTGCACGGGCAGAACGGGCCGGGCGCCCGGGGCGCCCAGGCCCTCGACGACTTCCGGCCGCAGGTCCACGATTCCGACGGGCTCGTCGTCGCCAAGCCCGGCGACCGATTGTGGCGCCCCCTCCTCAACGGCCGGGCGGTCGCCCAGGTCTCGAGCTTCGAGGTCGATCCGCTCGAAGGCTTCGGGCTCCTGCAGCGCGAGCGCGATTTCGCCGCCTATCTCGACGTGGAGGCCCGGCAGGAGGCGAGGCCCGGGCTGTGGGTGGCCCCCGGCCGCGGCTTCGGGGCGGGCGCGGTCCAGCTCTACGAGATCCCCTCGCGGGAGGAATATGCCGACAACATCGTGGCGGCCTTCGTAGCCCGGGCGCCGTTGAGGGCAGGGTCTCCGCTCGCCCTCGGCTACACCCTGACCACGGTCGGGCGCGAACCGGACGCGAGCCTGCCGGGGCACCTTGCCCGCGTGGTCTCGACCCGGATCGGCTCGCCCGACACCCTGCGCCCGGTGAGCCCGCCGATCCCCGGGCGGCGGCTCTTCGTGGTCGATTTCGAGGGCCCGGCCCTGCCGGCCGACGGCGCCGGCCTCGCACCTGAGGTGTCCGCCAGCGCCGGCACCCTGGTCGATCCCGTCCTCGAACGGGTCCGCCAGACCGGCGGCTGGCGCCTCTACGTCGAGTGGCGCCCGCCCGTCGCGATGCCGCCCGGCGACGTCATCCTGCGCGCCCAGCTGATGCGGGAGGGCCGGGCGGTGAGCGAAACCTGGGACGCGGCGGCGTGAGGCGGCAACCTCCCCGGACGGTGGGGAACGTTTTGTCGCTCTTGCGATTCCCCGACCGGCATGGACAAGGAGCCCGGCCCGCGGTGGGAGCGATTCCTCGCCCCGCCGGCCGGAGGGGACGGACCATCATGCGAGCGATCTTCGTGGGCGGGCTGCTGGCTCTCGCGTCGGCGCTGCCGCTCGGCGCGCAGGAACCAACCCCGGTGCCGGAGCCCGACCGCCGATCGGGTGCCCCCCCTGCCGCGAAGCCCCTTCCGGCCGAGCTCGTGCCGATGCTGCGCTCGGACCTCGTCTTCAACGGCATCACCCGCTCGCGGGACGGGCGCCTGTTCTCGCCGTTCCAGCGCCAGGAGCAGGGAAAGGGGATCGCGCTCGGCGAATGGGTCAACGGCAAGCCCGTCGCCTATCCCGACGCGGCCTGGAACGCCTGGAAGCCGGGCGACGACGCGGCCAAGGCCTTCGTCGGCCTCAATGCCATCCGGATCGGCCCCGACGGCGACCTATGGGCCGTGGACAAGGGCGCTCCTGGCCTCGGCGAAGCGCCGCTGCCGGGCGGGCCGAAGCTCGTCCGGATCGATCTCGCCACGAACAAGGTTCGCCGGGTCTATCCCCTCGACGTCGCGACGGGGCCGAAGAGCTTCGTCGACGATTTCCGCTTCAACGGGCGGCGCGTCTACCTGACCGATGCGGGCGAGCCGGGCCTGATCGTGCTCGACCTCGACAACGGCCATCTCTGGCGGGTCCTCGACCGGCACCCCTCGATGACGGCCCAGCGGCCGCTCACCGGCGAGAGCCGCCAGCTCGCCGATCCGAAGGGCGCGCCGATCTACATCCACGCCGATCAGATCGAGGTCTCGCCGGATGGCGGGACCCTGTACTACCAGCCCTGCACAGGCCCGCTCTACCGTATTCCGGCACGGCTCCTCCACGATCCGAAGGTCACGGAGCTGGAGCGTGCCAAGAACGTCGTCCTTCACGCACCGATCGGTTCGACGGGCGGCACCGCGATCGATGCCGACGGCAACATCTACGCGAGCGACACCGACGCCCTCGCCATCCTGAAGATCGCGCCCGACGGGACCAAGACGACCCTGATCCAAGACAGCCGGCTCGTCTGGGGCGACGCCATGTGGATCGACGAGGAGGGCGGCCTCTGGATCCCGGCGGCCCAGATGAACCGGACCAAGGCCATGAACGGCGGCACCTCGCGCGTGGAGTTCCCGACGACGATCTACCGGATGGCGATCGGCGCCAAGCCGCTGCGGAACTGAGCCGGCTACGGACTCGTTTTCCCGCGTGGGCCATCTTCGAGGGACGGCAACGGCCTCCTGGTCCGATGTCTCAGCGCGCGAGCCGTCCCTGCGCGGCTTCCGCCACCATCTCGGCCGCGTCCTCCGGCAGGAGCAGGCGCTCGGCGACGAGCCGTTCGGCCGCTTCCCGCACCGCCGCCACGTAGTCACCCGGGGTGGGATAGCGTGCCTCAAGGGAGCGGCGCGGGTCGCCGCTGGCCCGGCGCTCGGCCTCCGTCGCGGGGAAGGCGAGGACGCCGCCCTGCTGCTCGCAGAGCGTAGCCGAGGCCAGGCCCCGCGTCGGGTTCCAGGCGGTGTAGGTGGCCCGCGGCGCCGCGATCAGCGGCAGCCGGATGCCGGCCAGCGCGTTGCCGTCCGGATCGGGTCGGGGCAGCAGCAGGGGATAGCTGCCGCGCACGCTGGGCAGCGGCGCGCCCGGCTCGATCCATCGGGCACGGTTGGCGAGGCCCGCAAAGGGCAGGCCGGGGATCGGCGGGTACAATCCCTCCGGCTCGGCGAGCGTGCCGTCGCTACGCATGGGGTAGCGGCTCGCCGGCGGCTCGACGCCCTCCCGAAGCCAGGCCTCCAGTGCGACGAGCAGCGCCCGGACGGAAGCGGCGATCCGGACCGGGCTGAGCGGCAGGGCGCAGTTCGGGTCCGCCCGGGTGCGGGCGTCGCGCGATGCGTAATGCGGTGCCCCGGTCACCATGTAGGCCCGGACCTCCGGGGGCAGGTCGAGGTGGCGGCCGGTCGTGTCGGTCGTGAGAAGGCCGCCGAGCGACCCCCAGAGCTCGTACTCGCTCTCGACCTGCATGACGCGTGGGCAGGTCCCGGTCTCCCGGCAGCGCAGGAACAGGCCGTCGCGCCGGCCGCTCACCGCGTCGTCGGTGACGGCGTAGGTGAAGGGGAACTGATCGACCGGGTAGAGCCGGTCCCGGTGTGGGCCGGGCGCGCGGCCGGCTTGCGCAAAGCGCGCATTGGTGAAGCTCCGGCGGCTGCCGGCGATCACCGGCATGAGGGCGTCGAAGACGGGGCGCCCGGCCGCATCCGCGTTGAAGCCGAGATGGAGGAAGTCCCGCAGCACCCGGCCCGATTGCGAGATGCCGAAGCCGATGACGTGTTCGATGCCCGTGCGCCCGCCCGTCGCCAGCGGGTTGCTGGGGCCGGTCTCGGAACGCAGGAAGAGCGCGACGTCGCGGATCGCCGCGAAGCCGAGGCCGGCGACGGTGGGATCGCGGGCCGTGTAGGTGAACTCGTAGAGCGCGCTGCCGTCGAAGCCCGCGGCCGGCCGCGTGATCGCGATGCGCCGGGAATCGAGGAAGCAGAACCGCATGTCGGGCGGGTTGAGACGCTCGTCTTCCGCCCTGGCCCGGACCGTTAGCCGTGCCTTCGCGGGATCGAGGTCGGCCGCCGGCCATGACAGCCCGGCCTCGACAGGATCCGCGGCATCGCCGAACACCCATTCCTCCCGGGAGGGTCCGGTGATGCCTGCCAGGACGGGAAGCTTGATGCCCAGGCTTCCCGGCGCCACGTCGCCCTGCCAGCCGATCCAGGCCAGGGTGTAGCCCCGGGCGAGCAGGAGGCCGCGGCCGGCATCCTCGGCGCGTTCGAGCCGCCCCGAGGATTCGGGCGCGTCCTCGACGAGGGCGGTGACGACCTTGCGACCGCGATTGGGAATGTCGACGAGGAGGATGCCGTTCGGCTGCTCCGGCCGTAGCAGGACCACGTCGGCCACCGCCTCGACCCGGCCCTCGACGTTGCGTGGCGCGAGCGCAAGATCGGCAATGATGGCATTGCGCGGGTCGGCCGGATCGACCGCGATGGTGGCCCGGCCCGTGACGATCTCGGCCGTGCCCCGCTCACCGAAGTGTCGCCCCTCGAGGGCCGGCCGCTGGACCGAGAGCGTCTCGAACCGTGTCACCTCGGCCATCGCTGGTGCGGTCGCGAGAATGAGGAGACCGAGACAGATCCGGATCACCCTCGCCCCCGCCGGCGGCCTGCGCGAACTTGCCTCCGCGCAGACTGGCCCGCGCGGGACCCGGTGTCGAGCCTCGCGCGAGCCGTTCTTCCGCGACCCTTAGGAGAAGACGCCGTCGTTTACCGCCGTGCGACCCTCGACGCTGCCGAACTCGAGGAAGTGACGGAGCGGGTTGATGTTGGCCGCCGCCACGTCGGGGTTCTGAGCCAGGTAGGCGTCGTTGTCGAAGTTGGTCGAGGGATCGCGGCCCTCGCGCCAGCCGAAGTTCAGGTAGTGCTCCAGCGGGTTGACGCCCGCCGCCCGCACGTCGGGGTTCGCGTTGAGGTACCCGCTGGTCGAGAAGAAGGCGTTGGGATCGCGGCCCTCGCGGAAGCCGAACTGGGCGTAATGGTCGTCGGCGTCGACGCCCGCGGCGGCCACGTCCGGGTTGCGCGAGAGATAGAACAGGTCGTCGACGACGAGATTGCCGTCGCCCTGGGTGATGGTCCGCCCGGCGAACTCGAACACCTCCACGTTCTCGATGGCGTCCGTGCCGGCCGCCCCAGAGATGAAGACAGCATTGCCTAAGGAAGTAATGCCCGCGCCTCCGAAGGCGAAGTCGAAGACGGCCGTATCGGT
Source organism: Methylobacterium iners (assembly GCF_022179305.1). GTDB lineage: Bacteria > Pseudomonadota > Alphaproteobacteria > Rhizobiales > Beijerinckiaceae > Methylobacterium > Methylobacterium iners. Next base: position 23,752 of record NZ_BPQP01000016.1, on the reverse strand, counting down.
GCCAAGCCCCCCGTCGAGGGTGTCATCTCCGGCTCCCCCGGTCAGCCGATCGTTGCCGGCATCGCCGAAGAGGACGTCCGTGCCGGCCTGCCCGAACAGGTTGTCGTTGCCGAGGTCGCCGTCGACGAGATCGTTACCCGCGCCGCCATCGACGAGATCGTCGTCGTCACCGCCGGCGACGAAGTCGTTGCCGTCCTCACCGTAGATCTTGTCCAGACCGGCCTCGCCGACGAGGAAGTCGTCGGCGAGGCCGCCGTAGAGTTCGTCATCGCCCGGATTTCCCGCTGCGTAATCGTTGCCCTCTTCACCATAGATGACGTCGTTGCCGGCTTCGCCGATGATCTGGTCGAACCCGGCCCTGCCGAAGATCGTGTCGTTGCCCGGGCCGCCTGCGATGTAGTCGAGATTGTTGCCACCGGTGATCCGGTCGTTCCCGTCCTGACCGTCGATCCGGTTGAAGCCGTTGGTGGCATTGATCGTATCGTTGCCGAGCAGGCCCAGTATGATGTCGTTGCCTCCGGACCCGTTCAGTGTGTTGTCGGCGTTGGTTCCGATGATCGTCGCCATGAGCAACCTCCTGTCGCGCGCTGATGATCAGCTACCGTCAGGTTAGTTCTCGATCTTCATCGTTCCTTCACGTACGTTAAGCATATTTCGCTTCTTGCAATGCAAAATGGCTAAGCTTACTGGCCATCTTGCTCGATGCAGCAGGAGAAAATCTTTGTAACAACGAGGCAATTGTCTGCGAAGACTGACGAAATCGTGATCGTCCGCGCAAAACTACTAAAAGTTAAGAAGGATGGATCCTCGGCGCCGAAACCAGGGCCGGCCACGATCCCCGAGCCTGGGCGCGAATCCGTGCCGGCCTGCCGAATGCGGCGCCTCGATAGCTCCACGATGCGTCTCGCTCGACCGGGGCGGCAGGCGTCCCGGCCCGAGCCGTCGCCTCAGGGCTTCTTCTCGGCCGGGGCGGCGTCGGTCCGCTCCACCTTGGCGCCTTCGCGCAGCTTCAGGATCAGGTCCTGCTGCGCCTTGCGGGTCAGGTATTGGTCGACTTGATCCTTCATCTCGGCGAAGGTCGGCACCGGCTTCGTGCGCTTCTCCTCGACGCGGATCACGTGCCAGCCGAACTGCGTCTTGATCGGGTCGGAGACCTGGCCGGCATTCAGCTTGAACGCGGCCTCGGCGAAGGGCGCGACCATGCGTTCCTTGGTGAACCAGCCGAGATCGCCGCCCTCGGTCTTCGAGCCCGGGTCCTTCGAGACTTCGGCCGCCACCTTGGCGAAATCCTCCCCGCCCTTGATGCGCGCAGCGATCTTCTTCGCCTCGGCCTCGTCCTCCACGAGGATGTGGCGGGCGTGGACCTCCTCCTCGGGCTTCATCGCCGTGACGGTCTGGTCGTAGAGGGCCTTGGCCGCCTCGGGCGTGGCCGCCTTCTTGGCCTCGCGCTCCAGGTACTCGTCGAGCAGGAGCTTGTCCTTGAAATAGGCGAGCTTGCGCCGGAAGTCCGGGTTCTCGCCGATCTTGGCGGCCTCGGCCGCCTGGGCGCCGACCCTGAGATCGATCATGTAATCGACGAGCAGCCCCTTCTTCTGCACCTCGTCGACGCCGGGCAGGGACAAAGCCGGATCGTCGCCGGCCACCGCGAGGTCGCCCGCGGTGATCGGGGCGCCGTTCACCTTTGCCACCACCGTGTCGGGCGCAGGCGTTGCTGGGGCGGTCTGGGCCAAGGCGACGCCGGGGAGCGCGAGGGCGAGGGCCAGAACGCTCGCGCGCCGGAGGGTGGAAGGCTTCGTCATCGGGCGTCCTCGGGAGCGTCACCGCACTCGGGCCTGTCTCGGCTCGTCGTCGCGCGGAGCGGGGGAAGCGGCAGTGGCCGCGGGATCGGGGCAGAGGTGGCGCGGGTCCGCCGCAAAGGCAAGCCTGGGCCAGTGGCGCGGGGCTGCCCCCAGGACCGGCCTGCGAATTCCTTCCGGATCGGAGATTGCGAGCGATCGCTTCGATCGATCGTTAAGGACTCGCGCGCAGGCTGCATCCATTCCGGGGAGGCAGTCATGCGGACGCATCTTACCATCGGCGCAGCGGCGCTCATCATCGTCGGCATCGTCACGGACGCCGAGGCGCGCGGCCGGCGCGGCCGCTCCAGCGTCGGTGTCGGTGTCGGTGTCGGAACGAGCTGGACCTCGACCCCGCGCAGCGACGCGATGGCCAAGCCGCTCTCGTCCGGCGACTTGCGCTTGCGGCGCCCCGAGCTCGAGAACAGCCTCCGGCGGGTCCTGCCGGTGACCGCCCCTTCAATCCCCGCGGCTCCCGTCGTCCGCGATGCCGGGGCCGCGAGGCCCTGGTGCGAGAGCGGCCGCATCGTCGGCTCCGGCGCGGGGTTCTGCGCGATCAACTGATCGCGTCCCGCTGACGCCTCGCGCCTCTCTCAAGCATCCGGTCCTGCAACACCGTCCCGAGCCTGGCTCGCGGGCGGTGTTCGGCTGTCGGCACGCACCCGGTCGCAGGCGTGCGGCCGAGCCGAGCGTCCCGCATCCCTTTCGGATGCGTCGCCGGATATTTACCTCTATAAGCCCGGCCCAACACGCCGCTCAGACTTATTCTATCGACCGCAGGTTCACGATGCTCGGTGCCCTCGCCAAGAAGATTTTCGGCTCGTCCAACGACCGGCGCGTCAAGGGCTACCGGCCGCGCGTGGCCGCGATCAACGCGCTTGAGCCCGAAATCGCGGCGCTCTCCGACGACCAGCTCCGCGCCCGCACCGACATGCTGAAGGCCGAGCTCGCCGCCGGCAAGAGCCTCGACGACATCCTGGTGCCCGCCTTCGCCACCGTGCGCGAGGCGGCCAAGCGCGTGCTCGGCCAGCGCCACTTCGACGTGCAGATGATCGGCGGCATGGTGCTGCACGAGGGCGGCATCGCCGAGATGAAGACCGGCGAGGGCAAGACGCTGGTGGCCACGCTCGCCGTCTACCTCAACGCGCTCGCCGGCAAGGGCGTCCACGTCGTCACCGTCAACGACTACCTCGCCTCGCGCGACGCCGAGTGGATGGGGCGGGTCTACCGCTTCCTGGGGCTCACCGTCGGCACCATCGTGCACGGGCTCGACGACGAGCAGCGCAAGGACTCCTATGCCTGCGACATCACCTACGGCACCAACAACGAGTTCGGCTTCGATTACCTGCGCGACAACATGAAGTACGAGCTGAACCAGCTCGCGCAGCGCGGGCACAATTACGCGATCGTGGACGAGGTCGACTCGATCCTGATTGACGAGGCGCGCACGCCGCTCATCATCTCAGGCCCGGTCGACGACCGCTCGGAGCTCTACGTCTCCGTCGACGCGCTGATGCCGCATCTCGAGAAGGAGCATTACGACCTCGACGAGAAGCAGCGCACGGTCTCGCTCACCGAGAGCGGCAACGAGTTCATCGAGGACCTTCTACGCGGGGCGGATCTGCTGAAGGAGGGCGACCTCTACGACGCCCACAACGTCTCCCTCGTCCACCACGTGAACCAGGCGCTGCGCGCCCACACCCTGTTCACGCTCGACAAGGACTACATCGTCAAGAACGACGAGGTCGTGATCATCGACGAGTTCACCGGCCGCATGATGCAGGGTCGGCGCTACTCGGAAGGGCTGCACCAGGCGCTCGAGGCCAAGGAGCGGGTCACGATCCAGCCCGAGAACCAGACGCTGGCCTCGATCACCTTCCAGAACTACTTCCGCCTCTATTCCAAGCTCGCGGGCATGACCGGCACCGCCTCGACCGAGGCCGACGAGTTCGCCGAGATCTACAAGCTCGAAGTGGTCGACATCCCGACCAACAAGGAGGTCGAGCGCGTCGACGAGGACGACGAGGTCTACCGGACGGTCGGCGAGAAGTACGACGGCATCATCGCCGAAATCGAGAAGGCGCATGCCCGCCACCAGCCGATCCTCGTCGGCACCGGCTCGATCGAGAAGTCGGAGCACCTGGCCGACCTCCTGCGCAAGGCCGGCTTCAAGGCGCTGGACTACTCCGACCTGAACGCGCTGACCGACGTCTACAAGGCGGCCCGCGAGGGCAAGGTGACGAAGACCTTCGCGGTCCTGAACGCCCGCTTCCACGAGCAGGAAGCCTATATCGTGGCCGAGGCCGGCGTGCCCGGCGCCATCACCATCGCCACGAACATGGCCGGCCGCGGCACCGACATCAAGCTCGGCGGCAACATCGAGATGCGCCTGGAAAAGGAGCTCGCCGGCATCCCCGAGGGCCCCGAGCGCGACGCCAGGGCGGCCGCGATCAAGGCCGAGATCGAGGAGAACCGGGCCAAGGTCCTCGCCTCCGGCGAGCCCGCCGATCCGGCCGCCGGCCGCAAGAATCCGCTGCCCGGCGGCCTCTACATCATCGGCACCGAGCGCCACGAGTCGCGCCGCATCGACAACCAGCTCCGCGGCCGCTCCGGCCGCCAGGGCGATCCCGGCCGCTCGAAGTTCTACCTGTCGCTGCAAGACGATCTGATGCGGATCTTCGGGTCCGACCGCATGGACGGCATGCTTCAACGGCTCGGGCTCGAACAGGGCGAGGCGATCATCCACCCCTGGATCAACAAGGCCATCGCCAAGGCCCAGCAGAAGGTCGAGGCGCGCAACTTCGACATGCGCAAGAACGTACTCAAATACGACAACGTCATGAACGACCAGCGCAAGGTCGTGTTCGAGCAGCGCCGCGACTTCATGGGTCAGGAGAGCGTGCGCGAGACCGTCGACGAGATGCGCCACGGCGTCATCGACGACATGGTCGCCGTCCACATGCCCGAGAACGCCTATGTCGAGAGCTGGGACGTCGAGGGCCTGCGCGAGCGGGTGACGAGCGTGCTCAACCTCGACGCGCCGGTGGAGGATTGGGCCAAGGAAGAGGGCATCGCCGACGAGGAGATGCGCGAGCGCCTGCGCAAGGCCGCCGACGAGGCCTATGCGGCGCGCGTCGAGAAGAACACGCCCGAGCTGATGACCTATGTCGAGAAGCAGGTCCTGCTCCAGAGCCTCGATCATCTCTGGCGCGAGCACCTCGTCACCCTCGACCACCTGCGCCAGGTGATCGGCTGGCGCGGCTTCGCCCAGCGCGACCCGCTCAACGAGTACAAGTCGGAGGCCTTCGAGCTCTTCAACGGCCTCGTCGCAAACCTGCGCGAGCAGGTGACCCAGCAGCTCTCGCGCATCGAGATCATGTACCAGCAGCCGGAAGGCGAGGGTGAGAACCCCTACACCTCCGCCCCCGCCCTGCCGCCGATGTTCGCCCAGCACCTCGATCCGGTCACGGGCGAGAACGAGATGGAATATGCCGATCGCGGCACGGGCAGCGTCGGCGGCGCCGGGCCGGCGCTCGGCTACGCCGCGCAGGGCCTGTCGGCGGATTCCGCGGTGCTGGAGCGCGATCCCGAGAACGAGGGTACCTGGGGCCGGGTCGGCCGCAACGAGCCCTGCCCCTGCGGCTCGGGCAAGAAGTACAAGCATTGCCACGGCCGCCTCTCGGCGTGAGGGACGGCATGGCTCCCGGAGGGATCGTCTTCGGCATCGAGGCGAATCTGAGCGCGGAAGAGTTCCGCCGCGTCCTGATCGCGTCTGGCCTCGCCGTGCGGCGGCCGGCCGACGACCTGGAGCGGCTCGACCGCATGCTGCGGGCGGCCGACCTCGTCATCACGGCGCGGACCTACACGCCGGAGCGCCAGCTCGTCGGCGTCGCCCGCACGCTGACCGACTTCGCCTATTGCGCCTACCTCGCCGACCTCGCCGTCGACCGCCGCCTCCACGGCCACGGCATCGGCCGCGGCCTCATCGAGGAGACCCGTACGGCGATCGGCCCGGCGAGCCTGCTCCTCACCGCCGCCCCGGATGCCGTCTCCTTCTACGAGCATATCGCGATGCCGCGGGTGACCGACGCGTTCCGCTACGCGCCGCGGGGGTGAGCGCCCGATGACTTGGGCAGAGGCCGGCACGCTCCTGACCCGGGAGGTGGCCGGGGCGAACTCGTATTGGTTGCAGCGGTGAAGCGCCGAACCGCCTGCTTCTGCGCCTTACCCTGCAACTCCTTCCGGCCGTCGCCCCTCGCAGGACTCGCCTCTCATCATCAGGAACCATGCCGGCAGCGAGATTGGTCGTCGTGAGCCACCTCGGGCGAGCGCACGCCGTGCTGCGGAACGATCGATCACGACTGGCGAAATTGCTCTGCAATCATGAGACGGAAAGGCGCTGTTAAGGGAAATAACCGATCTCAAGAAGGATTGTCCACAACCGGATTTCTCCAGTCATGCGTCTCAGCATCAAGGCAATTCTCGTCGGCGTACTTCTTGCGCTCTGCATGGCCATTGCGGGTCAGGGCGTGCTCGCCGTGACGAGGCTGCAGGCGATCAATGCAAACGCGATCGACGTCGCCGGCAACTGGCTGCCCAGCGTGCGGTGGCTTGGGGACATCAAGTATCGCGTCACGCGCCTGCGCCTGGTCGATGCACGCTACGTCACTGGCCTGGAGCCGGCGCCCGAACTGGACAAGACGAGCGCCGGCCGTCTCCAGGATCTCGCGAACGGGATGGCCCAATATGAGCCGCTGATCGCCAGCCCCGAGGAGAAAGCCCTGTGGGACGGCTTCAAGGAGAAGTGGGCCGCCTACATGGCCGTCCGCGCGAAGCTGGCTTCCCCGGCGGCAGCCGGCGACAAGCTTGGCGCGGCTCAGGCGTTCGACGCCTCCCGTCCCATCTTCAATGCCGCCCTCGATCTCATTGAGCAGGACACGGCCCTGAATCTGCGAGGGAGTGACAAGGCCGTCGCCGATGCCGCGAAGACGTACAGAAGTTCCTTGTAGCTGACCGGATTGCTCTGTGCCTAAGCGCTTCTCGGCGGAGTGGCGGGGATCATCTTCGTGCTCCTCGGCGTCACCCGCCCCATCGATAGGCTCGTCACGGTCATGAGGCGCCTGGCGGGCGGCGATGCGGCCACACAGGTCCCCTATGGCGACCGGAACAACGAAGTCGGTGCGATCGCGGCGACCGTTCAGGTGTTCAAGGACAATCTCATCAGGAGCCGCGCGCTGGAAGAAGAGACGGCCCTGGCCCGGGCGAGCGCCGAGGTGCAGCGCAAGACGGCGATGCGGGAGATGGCAGATCGCTTCGAGCAGAGCGTCGGCGGCATCGTCGGCGTGGTCTCCTCATCGGCCACGGAGTTGCAGGCGACCGCGAAGCTCATGACGGATACGGCCGCGGAGGCGAGCAGCCAATCGACCAACGTCGCCATCGCCGCCGAAGAGGCCGGTTCGAACGTCAGCACCGTCGCGGCCGCGGCCGAGGAGCTCGGCTCCTCGGTTCAGGAGATCGGCCGGCAGGTGGACGGCTCCGCACAACTCGCGGCCGCAGCCGTGACGCAGGCCGCCGAGACGGCCGCCCTCGTGCAGGCCCTGAGCCGGAGTGCCGCCAAGGTCGGCGAGGTGGTCGGCCTGATCTCCAGCATCGCCTCGCAGACCAACCTGCTGGCGCTCAACGCGACCATTGAGGCGGCGCGCGCCGGCGAGGCGGGGCGGGGCTTCGCTGTCGTGGCCACGGAGGTGAAGGAAGTCGCGAACCAGACGGCCCGCGCCACCGAGGAGATTTCGCGTCAGATCGGCGACATCCAGGGCGCCACCGATCATGCGGTGGCGGCGATCGAGGGCATCACGACCCGCGTGCAGGAGATGAGCACCGCGGCTACGACGATTGCGGCTGCCGTCGAGGAGCAGGGTGCGGCAACCCAGGAGATTGCGCGGAACGTGGCCCAGGCCGCGACGGGAACCAGCCAGGTAACCATGAACATCTCGGGGGTGGCGAATGCCGCGGCGAGCACGGGCGCCGCGGCGGGCCAGGTTCTGTCCGCGGCCTCCGAACTGTCGCGGCAGGCCGAGCGTCTGGGCTCGCAAGTCACGGGGTTTCTCGCCACGGTCCGCACCGCGTGAGGGAAGGGCAACCGGGTTCGGCCCCCGAACCCTGCAGGGATTGTCGCGCGGCGGCGGGCGGGATAGGCGGGTCGGCCTCGGCTTGAGGACCTGCCGATGATCGGGATTGCGACCATGAAGCCCGTCCTCGCGCGGGCCGCGCGACGGCTGGCGCTGCGTGCGGTGCCGATCCTGTCCTGCCTGCAGGGGGCCGTCGCCGCCGAGCCCCCGCGCGTGGGCGACGCCGTGCTGGAGCCCGTCGCCGCGACGGCGCTGCCCGGCTTCCCCGGACCCGACCCGGCCGCCGCCCTCGACGCGTTCCGACGGGTCTGCGCCGCGCCGCCGGTCGCGATCCCGATCACGGCCGCCGGCTCCGCGGAGGACCTCGCCGCCGCCTGCGCCCGGGCGAGGGACCTCGCGCCCGAGGCGGCCGGCGCCTTCTTCCGCGAGGCCTTCGATGCCTACCGGATCGTCCGCCCGGCGACCGGCACCGAGCCGCTGCGCCGAGCCGGTTTCCTGACGGGCTATTTCGAGCCGGAGCTTGCGGGCTCCCTCGAACCGGGACCCGGCTTCACGGCCGCGGTTCTCGCCCGTCCCGACGACCTCGTCCCGCTCGAGCCCGGCGAGACCCGGCCCGGGCTTGACCCGGGCCTGCGCGCCGCCCGCAAGGTCGGGGAGGCGCTCGAGCCCTATCCGGACCGTGCCGCCATCGAGGACGGCGCCCTGGGCGAGCGGGCGCGTCCTCTCCTCTACCTGCGCGACGCCGTCGACCTCTTCGTGCTCCAGGTCCAGGGCTCGGGCCGGGTGCGCCTGCCCGATGGCCGCAGCCTGCGCGTGCTCTACGACGGCCGCAACGGCCGCCCCTATACCTCGATCGGCAAGCTCATCGTCACCGAGGGGCACCTGCCGCTGGAAGGTCTGACGCTGGCCCGCTGGACGGGCTGGCTGCGGGAGAACCCGGCCGACGCGCGCCGGCTGATGCGGAAGAACGCCTCCTACATCTTCTTCCGGCTCGCCGAGATCGCGGATCCGGGGCTCGGGCCTCCCGGTGCCGCCGGGGTTCCGCTGACGCCCGGCCGCAGCCTCGCGGTCGACGCCAACCTCTGGCGCTACGGCCTGCCCTTCTGGCTGGAGGGGGCGCTGCCTGGCGAGACCGGGCCGGGGCGTCTGGTCGTGGCCGCCGACACGGGTTCGGCCATCGTCGGCCCGGCCCGGGGCGACCTCTATCTCGGCACGGGCGCGGCCGCCGGTGTCGTCGCGGGCAATCTGCGGGACGCGGTCGGCTTCGTGGTGCTGCTGCCCAAGCCCCCCGGCGGAGCCCGATGAGGCCGCCCCGCCGTTCGCGCGGCCTCTCGGGCGAGGATGCGCGCCTCTGGAGCGCCGTCGCGCAGCTCATCACGCCCCTGCGCGGACGGGCCTCGCCGCAACCTGAGGCCGAGCTGGAGCCGCCGGCCGCGAAGACCGTCCCGTCCTCCTCACCTGCGCTGCCTGCGCCAAAACCGCCGCGCAGGCGCGTCACGGTCAAGCCAAGCCCGCCGCCGACGCCCGTCGTCGCGCCGCCTCCGCCGTCCCCCGGCCTCGAACGGCGCGTCCGCATCGCCCTGCGCCGCGGCGCCCTCCGGGTCGATGCCCGGCTCGATCTGCACGGCATGTACCAGGCCGAGGCGCACGGCGCGCTGACCCACTTCCTGATGCGCTGCCGCGCGGCCGGGCACACCCACGTCCTCGTCGTGACCGGCAAGGGCGGGGCGGGCGCCGACGATCCCTTCTCCGAGCGCGGCGTCCTGCGCCGCTCCGTCCCGCACTGGCTGCGCGCGCCCGAGCTCCGGTCCGTGGTGCTCGGCTTCGAGGAGGCCGCCCGCCATCACGGCGGGGCCGGTGCCCTCTACGTGCGCCTGCGCCGGCGCTGATTCAGGCGTAGTGCAGGGTCAGGAGCGCGGCGAGGCCCAAGATCCCCAGCGGCATCTGCAGGGGGCGCAGGCGCGCGAAGAAAAGCGGCGCCTCGCCCCGGGCGGCCGCGATCGGGTCGAGCACGGCGATGGCGGCGAAGCCGAGGATGAGAAGGACGAGGGCGGGCACGGTGTACCCGAACGCCTGGGCGAGGAGGGCGAGGAAGCCGAGCCCGAACAGTGCGAGCACGGTGGCGATCTGCGCCAGGGTCTCGCCGCCCTCGGTGCGGAAGCTCAAGCCCCGGCGCACCCCCGAGAGGAACAGCAGGATCGCCGAGGCCCAGAGCAGCGTCACCTGCTGGATCGTCCCGCCGGTCTCGCCCCGCCACCACCAGACCCCTGCCGCTCCTGCCAGGAGCGGAAGCATCGGCCCGTAGCCGAACAGCACCGCCAACCAGGGCACGCCGGGGCGTTCGGTGACGGTGATCCTGCGTCCGTCCTGCTGCATCCTGATCACGGTTCCCTGTGCCGGTTTCCGGGCAAACCGGCGGGCATAGGCTGGGTTCCTGGCGCGGTTCAGCGACGGCGTGACGCCCCGGATGCGAGGGCGGGCTCCCCGGGCGTTCAGGACGCGCCGGCCCGCTCCTTCACGACGAAGGCGATTCGCTCCCTGATCGAGGGACTGGCGTCGTCGGCGAGCATGCGGATGACGGCGTCGACGTTGGCGAGGCGCGCCCGGTGCGCGACGAGACCGTCGGCCGCCGCGCGTCTCACGGCGATGGCACGGTCGGCCGCTCCGAGGGCGACGAGTTCCTCCAGCGGGCAGGAGCGGGCGATGTCCCGGCCGCCGAGGACCGCGACGCGGCGGCTGAGCCCGTAGCGCTTGTCGATCCATTGGCGCTCGAAGCCCATCGGCCAGGTCGCCCGCCCGGCGATTAGCATCCGCAGGGCGTCAGCCCTCACCACCGGGAGCGCGGCCCGCCTCGCGAGATCGGGCAGGTGAGGGTCCAGCGCCGGCTGACGAGCGGCGGCCTGAAGCAGGCGGCCCATCGGGCCGGTGGTCGCGCGGCCGATGATCTCCACGAGATGGGACGTGACGTCTGCCCGGGCGAAGATGGCATCAAGCGCAGCCGTATGATTCGCCCAGCGCTGCCAGTGCCGGGACCGCCGCAGCAGGAAGACGCAGGCCCTCGCCGCGATGCGAGGATCGGTCTGCGAAAAGACCCGCCAAGCACAGGCCTGGGCGGCCTCGCGCACCGGCGGAGCCCAGTCGTTGAGCCTGTAGGCGATGGCGACGAAGGCGAAGGCGTTCCTCGCTCCGCCGCGGAACCGGTCGAGGGCGGCCTGCCGAAAGTGCCCGTCAGCGTGGAACAGGAACAGGTATTCGAGACCTGGCAGCCCCGCGAGGACGTCCCCGTGGGATCGACCTCTTGGCTGGTAGGCCGGAACCCTGGTCCAGAACAGGCCGGCGGCGTCGCGGATCTCGCGTCCCACCCTGATCACGTTGCCGGGCGCGACGGCGTCGAGACCCGCCATTGCCCTGGCCAGGAGCCACGGCGACACCCAGCCCCGGTCGAGATCCGCACCGATCCGCTCGATCACGGACCGGAGATCTTCGGGGAGAACGGCGTTCGACGCAGGGCCGGACATGAGGGCAGCGTAAGCCCGGCATCAATCCTGGTCACGGCCCAGAGCAGCCCTCGGGACGGAGGGAACCCCGCCGCGCCGAGCGCCTCCCGCAGGCCGCGTCGAGGCGGCTCAGGACGCCAGCGGAGCGCCCGTACCCTCGCCGGCGGCCTGGGCTTCCATCGCCTTCTGACGGTAGAGGCCGACGAAATCGATCGGGTCGATGTAGAGGGGCGGGAAGCCGCCGTTGCGCACCGCCTCGGCCACGATCTGGCGGGCGAAGGGGAAGAGCAGGCGCGGGCACTCGATCATCACGGCCGGGTGGAGCTGGTCGGCCGGGATGTTGCGCATCCGGAAGATGCCCGCATAGTGCAGCTCGAACGCGAACAGGACCTCGCCGGCGATCTTGGCATCGCCCTCGAGGGTCAGCTCGACCTCGAAATCGACCTCCGCCAGCTGCTTGGCGTTGACGTTGACCTGGATGTTGATCTGCGGACCGCCTTCCTGCGGCTGCAGGGAGCGCGGGGCGTTCGGGTTCTCGAAGGAGAGGTCCTTGGCATATTGCGCCAGCGCGTTGATCGACGGGACCTGGTCCTCGCCCTGCGCGGCGCCGCCGCCGTTGCCGTTCGGTGCCGGGGTGTCGGCCATGACGGGTCGTCCTCTCTGGAGAAATGCGCGTCTGCGCTCGGGGGCGGCATGAACTCGCCGCGGGCCGGAGCCGATGGATGAGCGCGCTATCATGCTCGCCCGGTGCGAACAAGCGCCGCGCCGCACGCCAATCGACGCCGTGCCCCTTGCGTTTCGCGCCCGCGGAGGCTTGCCTGGATACCGTCGCCACCACGCCCCATATGCCGGACGGATCGCGGGTCCCCTCACGATTCTCCGGCTCGATCCTTGCGCGGCTCTAGGCTAAAGGGCGCCGGTGCGAGGGGCGAACCTCCTCTCGAACAAGCGTTGAGCGTGCGACGGCCACGATCGGATCGGTGATGCAGGACAGTTTCGACGTTACGACCCTGATCTTCCTCGCGCTCGCGGTGTTCGTGATCTGGCGCCTGCGCTCGGTCCTGGGCCAGAAGACCGGCGCGGAACGGTCGCCCTTCAAGCCGGTGGATCGCAGCCGCACCGAGCCGACGGCCTCCCGCAAGGAGGGCGACAACGTCGTGCGCCTGCCCGGCGCCGATCGCGTGGCGCCACAGGCGTCCGCGGCGGGACCGGCCGCCCGCGACTGGCGCGGCATCGCCGAGCCCGGCTCGCCCGTCGCCCGCGGTCTCGAATCCGTGATCGAGGTCGAGCCGAGCTTCGATCCGCGCGAATTCATCGAGGGCGCCAAGAGCGCCTACGAGGCCATCGTGATCGCCTTCGCCAAGGGCGACCGCAAGACCCTTCGCGCGCTCCTCTCGCGGGAGGTTTGCGAGGGCTTCGAGCGCGAGATCACCGAGCGGGAGGGCCGGCGGGAGACCGTCGAGACCACCTTCGTCTCCCTCGATAAGGCTGAGATCGTCGCGGTGGACGTGAAGAATCGCGTCGCCCAGATCACCGTGCGCTTCCTCTCGAACCTGATCACGGCCACCCGCAACAGCGACGGCGCGGTCATCGACGGCAGCGCCGAGGCCGTGGTCGAGGTCCCCGACGTCTGGACTTTCGCCCGCACGCTCGGCACCCGTGACCCGAACTGGCAGCTCGTGGCGACCGAGGCGGGCGCCTGAGGGACGCTGGTCCGATCTTCGTTTGGTCGTTCTGTCCTTTCCCGGACGCCTGGGGCGTCAGCGAAGGGTGATCCAGGATCCGGCGAATGAGTGCCGCGTCAGCGGCTCATGGCTGAAGGCGCAGGGTTCGGACGCTTCGCGGCTTCTCGTGCTGGGCCCCGGATCGGGGTCCGCTTCGCTCCACCCGTCCGGGGAAGGGCGGAATGGAAGTTCGAAGCCTCAGGCCCGAATCGACGTCACAGGATCTTCTGCGCCTTGGCGAGCGCAACGAGATCCGCCTGTGGGCGGGCGCCGATATGGCCGATCACCTCCGCCGCCGCCAGGGCGCCGAGTCGCGCGCTCGCCACGTAGTCGAGGCCCCGCGCGTGACCGGCGAGGAAGCCCGCCGCGAAGAGGTCGCCCGCGCCGGTGGTGTCCACCACCTCCTGGACCGGTGAGGCCGGGACGGCGCGGATCTCGCCCCCCTTCACCACCATGGCGCCGTCCGCGGAGCGGGTGACGATGCCGAGCAGGTGCAGGCCGCGGGCGTTGCGCTCGTCGCGCAGGGCCTTGAGGGCGGCCTCCGGATCGTTCGTCTCGTAGAGACTCTGCAGCTCGCCGATATTGGCGAACAGGATGTCGATGCTGCCGTCGCGCAGGAGCCCCAGGAACTCGTCCCGGTAGCGCCCGACGCAGAAGGCGTCGGAGAGCGTTAGGGCCACGGCGTGGCCGGCCCCATGCGCGATGCCGACCGCTTCGCGGAAGGCGTCCTTGGCGGCGGGCGGGTCCCAGAGATAACCCTCGAGGTAGACGACGCGGGCGCTCGCCACGGTCGCCTCGTCCACGTCGGCCGGGGAGAGGCCCTGGCAGGCGCCGAGATAGGTGTTCATGGTCCGCTCGCCGTCCGGCGTCACCAGCACGAAGCAGCGGGCGGTCGCCGGGCCGTCCGTGGCGGCGGGAACCGAGAAGGCGACGCCAGTCGCCGCAAGGTCGTGGGCGAAGAGGCCGCCGAGCTCGTCGTCCCGGACCTTGCCGATGAAGCCGGTCTTCGTGCCGAGCGAGGCCGCGCCCACGGCGGTGTTGGCGCCGGAGCCGCCCGAGATGATGGTCGCCGGTCCCATCGCGGAAAACAGCTCCTCCGCGCGGGCCTCGTCGATGAGCTGCATCGCGCCCTTGGGCACCCCCTGCGCGGCGAGGAAGGCCTCGTCGGTCCGGGCGATGACGTCGACGATGGCGTTGCCCAGGACGAGCAGATCGAGGGGTGCGGACATGCGGGCTCCGGCGCTGGATGGTGCCGGGCCTGTCGCATCGGCCCAGGCAAGGGTCAAGCGGGAGGTCCGTTCAGAGATCGGCGAAGATCTCGTCCAGCGACAGGCTCAGGCCGGGTGGCGACAGATCGAGTGTACCGATGGAGACGATGCGGGTCTCGATCAGGTCCTCCGCGCCGCGTCGGTGATGGATGACCATGTGGTTCTTCGGGTCGACGACGAGGTAGTGCACGACGCTGGCGACGCGAAAATAGCCTGCGAGCTTCTCGCCGGTATCGACGTTGCCTGTGCTGGGGGACAGGACCTCGACCACGATCACCGGCTCGGACACCTCGATCGCCTCTCCATCGAGGGGATTGCCGCAATAGACGAGGGCGTCCGGCTCGTAGGCGGTCGATCGGTCGACCCGCACCGTCATTCCATCGGGCAGCATCCGACAGGGGAGTCCGCGCTCGCGGATCGCCCTCTCCAACGCTGCCTGGATGACGTACTTGGTTCGGGCATGCCGCGCGCGCTGCGGCGACATAGCGTAGACCTCTCCATTCACGAGCTCGTAACGGCCGGGCTGGTGCTCGGCCCAGGCCAGGAACTCGTCGACGGTCATGCGGGCTTTGGGCTGCACGCTCATGATCGGAGAGTACCACGCGCGCCTGCGAGCGCGAAGGTCCCAGGCCGCTCTACTGCAGCGCCTTCACCTCGCATTGCGCGTAATCCGCGCTCGCCTTCACGTAGGCGTTCAGCGCCTTGACGTAGGCCTCCGCCAGCGGCCGGAAGGCCTGGGCCTGCGCGTTGTAGGCCTTGATCGCGTCGTTGTAGCTGTAGGCCTCCCAGCCCGGGCAGCCCTCCTTGGCGTCGAGGCAGGGGGGCTTTGCCGGCAAGGGCGGCTTGGCGGGGCGAAGCGAGGCGGCGGGCGGCTCGGGGCGGGTGCATTCGGCCCCGAGAGCGGGCGCCGCCAGCGCCATGAGGACCGTCGGCAGCACAAGAATTCGGGCCATCGCTGAAACCTCCCGGTGCGGAACCTGCCGCCGGGCTTGTGCGGGAGGCGGCGGCCGGCCGCAAGCGGGCGTCTATTCCGCGGCGAGGGCGGGTTGCGCGGGCCGGACGGCCGGGCGCGGCTCCGGGTTCCGCCGCGCCGGCATGGGCCGCAGCAGATTCACCACGGGCAGGGCGAGGCCGCAGGCGAGCACCCACCAGGCCGGCCGGATGCTGTAGGCGAATTCGAGGTTGGCTCCGAGCACGGCGGCGGCCGGAACGCCGCTCTTCACTCCGTACCACGCCGCCTCGAGAAGCGCCGTCAGGACCGCCGTAGCGACGGCGAGCCCGAGGAGCGTCAGCGGTTTCGTCGCAATCCCGAAGCGCTGCATCGCGCGCCAGCCCAGCAGGAGGAGGAGCAGCCCGGTCCAGAACACCGGCATCGAGACGTCGATCTTGGTCTGGAGGAAGTAGTGAATCATCCCCAGCACCGCGATGCCGTAGACGAGCATGTGCAGCCGGTTCCAGGCCGGCCCCATCCGGCGGATGGCCGCGTCCGTCGAGGTGAGCCCGAGCACGACGAGGCCGAGCAGCGCGACGAAACCGATCGTCAGGTAGATCCGCAGGGCGATCTCGCTCACCACCTTGGACAGGATGAAGTTCTGGTCCACCACGTAGAGGGCGAGGTGGGCGAGCGCGTAGGCGAGCACCGTCAGTCCGAGCATGCGCCGCACAAGGATGAGCCGGGGCCAGTTTCCGATCCGCCGCAGGGGCGTGACGGCGAGCGAGAGCAGCAGGAAGCGGATCGCCCAGTCGCCGGTGCCGTGGGTGAGGGCGGTGATCGGCTTGGCGCCCAGCGCGTCGAGGGCGTAGGCGCCCGCGAGCCAAAGGCCCGGCGCCAGCGCGAGCACGAAGGTCGCGAGCTTCAGGGCCGAGAAGCGGCCGGCGCGGTCGCGCCAGGGAAAGGCGAGGGCAGGGGGCATGTCGTCAGTCGGTTCAGGCCGCATATAGGGCGGCGGGTTTGGGGCAGAACGAGGGGCAAGCCCGTCCGATCCTTCACCTTCGCGGGATGCGGCGTTCGGTTACGAGCAAGCGGTGTACCGCCGCACCCGGGCGCTGATCAGGCGGGCCCGGATGCTGTATGAGGTCGGCCGGTTCCGACACGAAGCGCGTCCATGCCCAGCTCCGACATCCGAGACGACCTGCAAGACGACCTGCAAGATGACCTGACGCCCGCGGCGGCGCGCGACATGCACGCGACGCTCTCGGCCGAGATCGCGGAGGCCGACCGGCTCTATCACGGCGAGGATGCGCCCGCGATCTCGGACGCGGAATACGACGCCCTGCGCCGCCGCCTGGAGGGAATCGAGGCGCGCTTCCCCGAGCTTGCCGGCACCGGCGCGGCCAGCGCCTCGGTCGGCGCCAAGGCCTCGGAGAAGTTCGCCAAGGTCCGGCACGCGGTGCCGATGCTCTCGCTGGGCAACGCCTTCGCCGACACGGAGGTGGAGGAGTTCGTCGCCCGGGTGCGGCGCTTCCTCGCCCTGCCCGAGACGGCGCCGCTCGCCTTCACCGCCGAGCCGAAGATCGACGGGCTCTCGCTGTCGCTGCGCTACGAGGGCGGCCGCCTCGTCACGGCGGCGACGCGGGGCGACGGCGAGGTCGGCGAGGACGTCACCGCCAATGCCCGCACGGTCGCCGACATCCCGCAGCAGCTGAAGGGCGCCGACGTGCCCGCGATCTGCGAGATCCGCGGCGAGATCTACCTCTCCCACGCGGATTTCGCCGCGATCAACGCCCGCCAGGAGGCCGCGGGCAAGGCGCTCTTCGCCAACCCGCGCAACGCCGCGGCCGGCTCGCTCCGCCAGCTCGACCCGTCGGTGACCGCCTCGCGGCCCCTGCGCTTCTTCGCCTATGCCTGGGGCGAGATGTCGACCCTGGCGGCGGACACCCAAGCCGGCATGATCGCCGCCTTCGCCCGCTGGGGCCTGCCGGTGAACGCGCGGACCCGGCTCTGCGCGAGCGCCGCGGAGATGCTCGCGCATTACCGGGCCATCGAGGCCGAGCGCGCCGATCTCGGCTACGACATCGACGGCATCGTCTACAAGGTCGACGACCTCGGCCTGCAGCGCCGCCTCGGCTTCGTCAGCCGGGCCCCGCGCTGGGCGCTGGCGCACAAGTTCGCGGCGCAGACCGCCTTCACCCTCGTCGAGGACATCGTCATCAATGTCGGGCGCACGGGCTCGCTCAACCCGCTCGCCAAGCTGCGGCCGGTGACGGTGGGCGGCGTCGTGGTCTCGAACGCGACGCTGCACAACGAGGGCTACGTCCAGGGGATCGGCGGCGACGGAGAGCCGATCCGCGAGGGACGCGACATCCGCGTCGGCGATACCGTGATCGTGCAGCGGGCCGGCGACGTCATCCCGAAGGTGATGGACGTCGTCATCGAGAAGCGCCCGGCCGATTCCCAGCCCTACGCCTTCCCGACGGGATGCCCCGCCTGCGGCAGCCGGGCGGTGCGCGCCGTGAACCCCCGCACCGGCCAGTCCGACGCCGTGCGCCGCTGCACCGGCGGCCTGATCTGCCCGGCGCAGGGGATGGAGCGCCTCAAGCACTTCGTCTCGCGCAACGCGCTCGACGTCGAGGGGTTCGGCGAGACCTACATCGAGGTCCTGTTCGAGGCGGGCGTGGTGCGCCAGCCCGCCGACCTGTTCCGCCTCGACTTCGACCGGCTGAAGGGCGCGATCGTGGCCCGCCGCGAAGCCCTGTCGGCCGCCAGGCGCGCGGAGGGCGAGCCGCCGAAGAAGCCGGCCAAGAAGAAGGGCGAGGACGAGGACAAGGCGATCAAGAACCTCCTCGCCGCGGTCGAGAACCGGCGCAAGATCCCCCTCAACCGCTTCCTCTTCGGCCTGGGCATCCCGCAGATCGGCGAGTCGACGGCCAAGGCCCTGGCCAAGCGCTTCCCGGACATGCCGAGCCTGATGGCGGCGCTGGCCGAGGCGACGCAGGCCCAGGCCGGGCCGGACTGGCTCGCCTTCTCCGCGATCCCGCGTATCGGCCCGACGACCCGCGACCGCCTGCTGCAATCGGGCTTCGCGGACGAGTCCGCCGAGGCGGCCGAACCGGAGGAGGGCGCGGAGCCCCCGTCCGAGTCACCCGGTCTGCGCGCGCGGCTCACGAGCGCTCAGCGCGCCAGCCTGGTCGACCATTACGGCGGGCTGGCCGAAGCCGAGGCCGCCCTGGGGCGCGCGGCCTCGCAGCGGCCCGGCGACGCCTACCGCCTCTTCGCCGATGACGGCGAGATCGGCCCGGTGGCGACCGATTCGCTCATCGCCTTCTTCGCCGAGCCCCACAACGACGCCGCCGTGCGCGCGCTCCTCGACGAGGTCCAGACCGAAACGGTCGCGGCCGCGGCCGGAACGGCCTTCGCCGGCAAGACCGTGGTCTTCACGGGCTCCCTCGAGCGGATGACCCGCAGCGAGGCCAAGGCGGTCGCCGAGCGCCTGGGCGCCAAGGTCTCGGGCTCGGTCTCGGCCAAGACCGACCTCGTGGTGGCGGGGCCGGGCGCCGGCTCGAAGCTGAAGGATGCCGAGAAGCACGGCGTCCGGGTCGTCAGCGAGGACGATTGGCTCGCCCTCGTGGCGGAGGCGGGATCATGACGATCATCGCCATCGATTTCGAGACGGCCAACGAGCGCCGAGACAGCGCCTGCGCCGTCGGGCTCGCCTGGATCGAGGGCGACGCCGTCATCCGCCGCGAATCGCACCTGATGCGGCCGCCCGAACTGCGCTTCTCGCCCGGCAACATCCGCGTCCACGGCATCCGGCCGGCCGACGTGCGCCACCTGCCCGCCTTCCCCGAGGTGATGGCGCCCTATCTCGACGATCTCGCGGAAGGGCTGGTGCTCGCGCACAATGCGAGCTTCGACCTCGGGGTGCTGCGGGTCACGCTCGCCGCCTACGGCCTGCCGGTGCCCGCCTTCGCGCATCTCTGCACCCTGCAGGTCGCGCGGCGCGTCTTCCCGAACCCGGCCGGCTGCGGCCTGAGCAAGGTCGCCGACCGCCTCGGCATCCGCTTCGCCCACCACGATGCGGGCGAGGACGCCTATGCCTGCGCCGAGATCGCTCTGGCGGCCGTGCGGGCGCAGGCGGCGCAGGACGTTCCTCACCTGCGGCGGATGCTGGGGCTCGCCCAGGTCAGGACCGGTGTCAGGGACGCCGCCTGAGAGCTTTTGCGATGGGATCGCTCGGTCGAGTGCGCTTGCTTCCCCTCCCCTCTCGGTGGGGCGAGGGGATGCGCACGACGGTCCGCTCAGTGCGAGCGTAGCCGGTCCACCACGGCGCGGGCGGCCTCGAAGGCCTCGTCGGCGTCGAGCTCGGTCGTGTCGAGCACCACGGCGTCCTCGGCGGCGCGCAGCGGCGCCGTGCTGCGGCCGGAATCCCTCGCGTCGCGGGCGAGGATGTCGTCGAGAATCGCGGCGAGCGTCGTGTTCTCGCCGCGGCGCATCAGTTCGAGGTGCCGCCGCCGGGCCCGCTCCTCGGGCGCGGCCGTGATGAACAGCTTCACCCGCGCATCGGGGCAGACCACGGTGCCGATGTCGCGGCCGTCGAGGACGGCGCCCGTCGCGGTTCCGGCGAAGCGCTGCTGCCAGGCGAGCAGCGCGGCGCGCACGGCCGGCACGGAGGAGATGCGGGAGGCCGCCTCGCCCATCGCCCGGTCGCGCAGGCGCGGGTCGGCGAGACGGTCGGCGATCAGGCTCGAGGCGGCGCGGGTCGCGGCCGCGGAATCGTCGAGGTCGTAGCCGGCATCGAGCACGGTGAGCGCCACCGCCCGGTAGAGCAGGCCGGTGTCGAGATGGGGCAGGCCGTAATGCGCCGCCAGGCGCCGCGCCAGGGTGCCCTTGCCGGAGGCCGCCGGCCCGTCGATCGCGATGACCATCGGCATGTTCCTCTAGCCCGCGATACGGCCGCCGAGCGCCTGCATCGTCGGCAGGAAGCTCGGGAAGCTCGTGGCGATCATGGCGCCGTCGTCGACCGTCACGGGCTCGCGGGTGGCGAGGCCCATGACCAGGAAGGCCATGGCGATCCGGTGGTCGAGGTGGGTCGCCACGGTGCCGCCGCCCCGCGCCGCCCGGCCGTCGCCCTCGACGACGAGGTCGTCGCCCTCGATCGCATAGCGGACGCCGTTCTCCCGCAGCCCGTCCGCCACGGCGGCGAGGCGGTCGGATTCCTTGACCCGCAGCTCGTGGAGGCCCGTCATGCGGGTGGTCCCCTCGGCGAAGGCCGCAGCCACCGCGAGGACGGGGTACTCGTCGATCATGGAGGGCGCCCGCTCGGGCGGTACGTCGACGCCCTTGAGGCGGCTCGCGCGGACATGCAGGTCGGCCACCGTCTCGCCGCCCTCGTCGCGCTCGTTCCGCCGCTCGATCTCGGCGCCCATCTCCAAGAGCGTCGTGATGAGCCCGGTGCGCAGCGGGTTCATCATCACACCCTCGATGATCACGTCCGAGCCCGGGACGATGAGGGCGGCCACCAGCGGGAAGGCCGCCGAGGAGGGATCGGCCGGCACGATCACGTCGGTGCCGCGCAGGGTCGGCTGACCGGTGAGCGCGACGGCGCGGCCGTGCCCGTCGGCGCCGTGGGGCGTCACCGCGACCTCGGCGCCGAACAGGCGCAGCATCCGCTCGCTGTGGTCGCGGGTGGCGGCGGCCTCGATCACGGTCGTGGTGCCCGGCGCGTTGAGCCCCGCGAGCAGCACCGCCGACTTGATCTGCGCCGAGGCGACGGGCGTCTCGTAGGTGATCGGGATCGCCTCGCGGGGGCCCCGCAGGGTGAGCGGCACGCGCCCGCCCGCCTCCTCGCTCACGACCTGCGCGCCCATCCTGAGCAGCGGGTCGAGGATGCGCCGCATCGGGCGCTTGCGGAGGGAAGCGTCGCCGTCGAAGGTCGCGGTGACGGGCTGGCCGCCGACGACCCCCATCATGAGGCGCGAGCCCGTGCCCGCATTGCCGAAATCGAGGATTTCGGCCGGGTCCGACAATCCGCCGATCCCGACGCCGCGCACCCGCCAGCGCCCTTCGCCCAGACGCTCGATGCCGGCGCCGAGCGCCTTGGCGGCCGAGGCGGTGCGCAGGACGTCGTCGCCCTCGAGCAGGCCCTCGACGCGGGTCTCGCCGATGGAGAGGAGGCCCAGGATCATGGCGCGATGCGAGATCGACTTGTCGCCCGGCGGCCGCAGCGAGCCTCGCAGGGGCGGCCCCGACCGGGCGGTGAGGGGTTGAGGTTCGGAGGCGTGAGACAAGGCGACGACTTTTCGGTGTCAGGGCCGTCCTCAGGCCCGCGTGTGCGGACGGGTCGGCCGATGGGCTGGGCGCCGGTTATCACGCAGGCGGCGCGCCGTCATCCGAGGAGGGCGACGCCAGCGCGGACCGGCCCGCAAAACCCGTTCCGTGCCGGGCATTTCCGGTATTTGACAGGAGGGCGCGGCCCGACTAACGGGGCGCCTCCCCTGACAAAGATCGCAGCGCAAAGGTTTTCGCCCGTGGCCAGACCGGAACTCGGCATGAAGCGTCAATGCATGAGCTGCGGCGCGAAGTTCTACGACCTCGATCGCGACCCGGCGACCTGCCCGAAATGCGGCACGATCTACCAGGCGGTTGCCGCTTCGGGCCGCGTCGCCGCCCCTGCGCTCGCCGCGCGCGCCGCCGCGGCTCCCGCCGATGACGAGGACGATGCCGACCTCGAGAAGGGCGGCCCCGAGATCGTCTCCCTCGACGAGGTCGAGGCAGCCGAGGACGATGCCGATCCCGTGGCCGACGATGCCGATGCGGATTCGAGCGATGCCGACGACACCTTCCTCGAAGAGGAGGACACCGGCGACGACGACGTGGCCGACCTCATCGACGGCGACATCGAGAACGACGAGGAGACCTGAGCCCGGCCACCGCTTCGGCGGCAAAAAAACGGGCCGCCGTCGGCGCCGGGGGGTTGAGTCCGGCCGTGGCCGCGCATATAGAACCGCCTCCGCCGGGCATCCTCGCGGTGGACGGCGAAGACGAAGACCGTAGGCATCTTTCGCCGCGGTATGAGAATGTGGGGCCTTAGCTCAGCTGGGAGAGCGCTTCCATGGCATGGAAGAGGTCATCGGTTCGATCCCGTTAGGCTCCACCATTCTCCTCCTTCGATCCTGATCCGGCACTCCCGGCGCCATCCTTGGGGGGCGTCTTGCCGCGATCGCCACCTGCTCCGATGACGCGAGGGCCGAGCACGATGCGTCCGCCGGCCGATGGGTTTGCGACGGACGCGATCGAGGTCCTGACGGAGCGGCTCCTGAGCGGCCATTCCGCCACCGCCGTGCTGGAAGCCTGGTGCCTCGAGCGGGGTTTTGCTGGCAGCCCTCCGATTCGCGCTCGTCCCGTCCCCGGCCCGGAAAGGGCCGCCACGACCATCCAGCGCGACCGTCTCGACGTCGGCCCGGAGGAGGCCATCGGCTACCGGCGCGTGCGCCTCACCTTCGGCGGCCTCGTCCTCTCCGAGGCCGAGAACTGGTACGTGCCTTCCCGGCTGACGCCCGCGATGAACGCGGTCCTGGCGCAGACCGACGCGCCCTTCGGGCATGTGGTGCACGCCCTCGCGCCGACGCGACGCAACCTCTCCTTCCGCGCGCTTCGGCCTGAGGACGGGACTCTACCGGGGCCGGACGAAGCCCTACTGGCGATCGATGCCGTTCTGTCGAGCGCCGAGGGCGTTCCATTCTGCGAGGTCGCGGAGATCTATCTCGGCGCCGTCCTCGGGCCCGGCTCGTCCGGTGGCTGATCCGCCAAGCCCGGGTGCCGTGGCCGGCGCTCAGCCGGCACCGGGCTCGGTCAGGCCCTGCACGCCGATCCCGACATAGTGGAAGCCGTGCCGCGTGACGGTCTCGGGCCGGTAGACGTTGCGCAGGTCGACCAGGATGCGGCTTGCCATCACCGCGCCGAGCCGGGCGAGATCGAGCGCCCGGAAGGCGTTCCACTCGGTCACGATGACGAGCGCGTCCGCGCCCTCCGCACAGGCATAGGCATCCTCGGCGTACGTGATGTCGGGCAGGAGCGGCCTGGCCTGATCCATGCCCTCCGGATCGTAGGCGCGGATGCGCGCGCCCCCGTCCTGCAGCCCCGCGATGATGGCGAGCGAGGGCGCGTCGCGCATGTCGTCGGTGTTCGGCTTGAAGGTGAGGCCGAGGATCGCGATCGTCTTACCTCGGACCGACCCGCCGCAGGCCTGGATCACCTTGCGGGCCATGGCGCGCTTGCGGCTCTCGTTGACCGCCACCACCGTCTCGACGAGCCGCACCGGCGTACCGGCATCCTGGGCGGTCTTGACCAGCGCCAGGATG
>NZ_BPQP01000015.1 GCF_022179305.1 Methylobacterium iners | reverse complement strand
CCAGGATGCCGGCACGCCGGTGCGGCTCGTCGAGACGGTGGTGGCGGTCAACGAGAGCCGCGAGCGCGCCATGGCCCGCAAGGTGATCCAGGCCTGCGGCGGCTCGGTCCGGGGGCGTACGATCGCGATCCTCGGCCTCACCTTCAAGCCGAACACCGACGACATGCGCGACGCGCCCTCGCTCGCCATCATCGCGGGGCTGCAGGACGGGGGCGCGCGCATCCGCGCGTACGATCCCGAGGGCATGGGCCAGGCCAGGCCGCTCCTGCCCGACATCACGTACGCCGAGGATGCCTATGCCTGTGCGGAGGGCGCGGACGCGCTCGTCATCGTGACCGAGTGGAACGCCTTCCGGGCGCTCGATCTCGCCCGGCCCGGTGCGGTGATTGCAAGCCGCAGTCATACATCAAGCGGCTGCCATCCCCGGTGTTCTTCAGCGTCCGTCTGGGGTCCGCACGCCGAACCAGAGGTCCTTGACCTGGTCGAAGTGCTCCTTCGGGCTGTAGATGGCCACCGGCAGGGCCGTGTAGCGCACGGTCAGCCGGCCGACCGCCTGGACCACGCCGTAGGAGAAGATCACGCGGTCGCGCTGCGCGGTGATGAGGTTCACCCGGGCGCTCAGGAGCTCCTGCTGCGCGTTGAGCACGTCGAGGGTGGTGCGCTGGCCGACCCGGGCCTCCTCGCGCACGCCGTTCAGCGCCACCTCGTTGGCCTGCACCTGCGCCTGCGAGGCGATGACCTGCGCCTTGGAGGCTTCGAGCCGGCCCCAGGCCGTCACGATGTTCGAGCGGACGAGGTCGCGCGCATCCTCGACGTTGATCCGCGCCTGGCCGACGAGTTCCTTGGCCTGGCGGATCTGCGAGTAGGTCAGGCCGCCCTCGTAGAGCGGGATCGAGATCTGGCCGACGATGGAGGCGGTCACGCCGTTGTCGCCCGGGAACTGGCTGTCGTAGCGCTGGTTCACCGCTCCTTGGAGGCCGGCCCGGGGATAGAGCTGCCCCTCCAGCACCTTCACCTGCGCCTCGGCGACGTCGACCTGGTGCAGGGTGGACAGGATCTGCGGATGCTCCTTGAGCCCGATCGTGACGGCGGCGTCGAGAGTGGCCGGCACGAAGCGGTCGAGGGGACGGCCCGGCGCCAGCTGGCGCGGCTCGACCCCGATGAGGCGCCGGAAGTTGCCGATCGAGGCGCGCAGGCTCGCCTCGGCCGCACTCACGTTCGACCGCGCCAGCGCGAGGCGGGCCTCGGCCTGGGCGACGTCGGTGCGGGTGACCTCGCCGACATTGAAGCGGTCCCGGGTCTGGCGGAGCTGCTCCTCCAGCACCTCGACGTTGTTGCGCTGCAGCTCCAGGTTGGCGGTGTCGCTCAGCACGTTCATGTACGCCTGTGCGGCGTTGAACAGCGTGTTCATCTCCGTGAGGCGCAGGGACTCGCGGGTTCGGAGCACGTCCGACTCGGCCTGCCGGGTGCGGTTGTTGGTCTGGAAGCCGTCGAACAGGGTCTGGTTGATGGTCAGCCCGGCGCCGCCCGGGCGAGTGACTTGGTTGCGCTGAAAGCCTTGGGTTGACCCCTGGAACTGCTGGAGGCCGATATCGGCGCTCAGGCTGGCCGTCGGCCGGTAGCCCGACAGGGCCTGGGCCACGCCCTCGTCGGTGGCGCGCAAGCCCGCCCGCCCGGCATTCAGGGCCGGGTTGGCCATGTAGGCGCGTCCAAGCGCGCTCTCGAGCGTCTCCGCGGCGGCCGGTGCCGCCACGGCGAGCGCGAGAGCCGCGAGCGGAAGCGCAATGCCCGCCGCAGAGTTCCGTCGTCTCACGTTCATCAGCCCTTGCGGTTTCTCGATGAACCGGATGACCGTCCTGTCACGGCCAGCGCCTGTCAGCACGGATCCGGCTGCCCGCCTCGCAGCCAAGTCTAGCCGACACCAGGGGCCAGCGCACAGAGCAAGCACCACACCACACACAAATTGGTCAGGACGTGGCGCAAAAAAGGCACATCGTCGTCCGGCATGAGTGACTTGCTCGGTCGTATGAATGTGCCTCTTCCGGCCGATCCAGTGGTTCAGGTACGTTGATCGGGTAAGCCACCCTGTGAAAGCCCTTCTAGGACGGCTTGGTGAAGCCGCCGTAGCCAGTGCTCCGCCACCTTGGCTCTGGCCTCAGCACGCTCAGCACGCTCCTCGGCAGCTCGCACGCAAGCTTTAGCTTCTCTAGATGCTGCTGTAAGCTCTCTGATGTTCTTGAGGGTAACTGACCAGTCAAATTCTTTGTCCAATGCTGCTTCCTGAACAGCTTTCTCATCAATGATTTCGTCTTGGACGATGACTGTATCAGTTTCTTGAAAAGGAAACGAGCGGGCAAATAGATTGCGCAGACGCGAAAAATCTTCGCCAAGACCAGCAGCAGGAGGAAGGTTTTGCGCGGCCTGCATCGTGGGCTCCCAGCGATCTTTGTGAAGCGATCGTTGGTAGGATGCGTGAGAATGTTTAATATTATCTATATCCGAGAAAACCTGCCGTACTAAAACTTCAGCGGCGAATTGGTCCCAAGAAGCGTTGTCGCTCATTCCTGACCCCAGTCGGACGAGCCGCATCGCCGTAAGCATTGAGCTACGTCAACAAAACTCGTTGCTGTCGCCGCTCATCGAGTACGCCATGGGATGAAAGCGACCATCCCAGCGACGATCAGGGCCGCGATGATCCAGATTGGTCCACCCTCTACAGCATAAAACAACAGCCGCGATGGAGGCGAAGAGGCCGATCAGTATAATGGTGGTTTCCAGGCCCGTCATCGACGTACCGTCCGAGCCGTCAGCGTCGTACTGCGAGTCCAACTTGAGGCACCCAAACTCACGCCGACAGTGATAATACGTGACCCCGCTGACGCCGACCGTGACTCGCGTCGGCAACGCTCTGGCCCTGCGAGATCAACACCTCCATCTGTCGCAGCTTGGTGACTACATCTCCAAGCTGGCGCCGTTTGGATCCCAAATGTCTGTCCTCAACCCAGCTTGAAAGCCATACCACAGGGCCGACGACTTTAGTGAGGGAGGATCAATCCTCGACGTGGCGCAATGCCATTTTCAAAGAAGCTAGAGGATCACGCACAACTCGCAATTCGGCCGAACGAAATCATTGAACGACGTATCGAATCCGGTTAATAAAAGTAAACGACTGACTCAATCAGAGCACCGCATTGATTTTGCACATCCCAGGAGCAATTCCATGAGCGGGTCAATATTCCAAGCGGTGACCGAGCTAAGTTACGGTGAACGTGACGGTCGAGCTAGCATAACATTCCTTCGAAGTGGTGACTTAAGCCAAGCAGTCAAAGTTGCTTACGATTTGACAGCAGAGTCAGCCACCTCCAACGAAGATTTCGTTGGATCGTCCGGCTTCATAAACTTCGCTCCTGGCCAGGATCAAGCGTCTATTAATGTAGATATAATCGACGATAATCTTCTAGAGCGTACGGAAGTATTTGTGATATCACTGGTCGCCGTAGACGGCGGCGACATTTCAGTACCAAGAACTTGTCGGGTGAATATACTTGACGATGAAGATCCTGTTCTGCCTCCGATCGATCCGCCTTTATTGTCAAGCTATATTGTTAATGCCCAGCCTTTGCTCAGTAACTTGTCGCAACCGGTCGCTTTTGAGTTTTCGCCTATTAGCAACAATTTGGTGTACGTAGCTGGGAAATCTGGGCAAATACGAGTATTCGATATCTTTACTGGCGAAGACAAAGGCATATTTATCGATCTCAGCAGCGAGGTAAATAACTACAACGATCGAGGATTGATGGATATTTCATTACATCCAAATTTCCCTCAACAGCCCTATATATACGTCTTCTACGTTGTCGATCCCTTGGACGCGGCTTCAGAAGGTTTGTCAAGCAAACCTTCTGAAGCCGCGTC
>NZ_BPQP01000014.1 GCF_022179305.1 Methylobacterium iners | reverse complement strand
CCGCGCAACCGCAGGGCTTTCCGGCATTGTCGGTACGCCGAAGGGCGTGCTCCTTATCAGGCGCTCGCCTGGATCCAGCGCGAAAGATCGCCTTTAGGCGCAGCGCCGACTTTCTGCCCTGCGAGTTGACCGCCCTTGAAGATCAGGAGCGTCGGGATCGAGCGGATGCCGTATTGCGCAGCGATGCCCGGGTTCTCGTCGACATTGACCTTCGCGATCTTCACCCGCCCCTGCATATCCGCCGAGATCTCCTCGAGTGCCGGACCGATCTGCCGACAGGGACCGCACCACTCGGCCCAGAAATCCACGACCACGGGCTCGGCAGACTGAAGCACATCCTGCTCGAAGCTCGCGTCGGTCACCTTCACCGTCGCCATGACCATCCCTTTCCGGTTTCGCGGGCGACGAACACCTGCCGAACGCCACGATCCGTCAGACTTGGCGTCGGCACCCGGAACGGTCAAGGCGCAACGCGACTCCCGAGGGTCTGACATCCGACGGGAACATGTGTCGGCCGTGGATGAGGCCTTCGCAACGTTCTCGACCGCGGACCCTCGCCGTCTAAGCCCGTGCGCCCCATCTCCCCGACATCACCCCATGGCTGCTCCCTTCCCGCGCGACTCGCGGGCGGCGCGCCAACGGGTCGTCGCCGCCAGCCCAACGGCGCGACGTATCCCGGAACACGACGCGGCCAACGCCGCACGGAGGACGATCGATCGTGACGCGCATCTCTCAGACCCTGCTCACCGCCGTGGCTGTCCTCGGCCTCGGGGCTCATGCCGGCGCTCAGGAGCCTGGCTCGGAGACCCGGCCACCCCGAGTCGAGGGCGAGGCATTCACGGCGCCGGCCACCGCCGCCACCGGCGGGAGCCCGGCCGAGACCGCGCCGCCGAACACCTCCTACACACCCATGCTGCCGAACCAGACGCGGGCGCCAAAGCCGGCCGAGGCGACCAAGGTCCAAGTGGCGGTCGCCGCGAAAGGCCTGGCGAGCCCCTGGGCCCTCGAGTTCCTGCCCGACGGGCGCATGCTCATCACCGAGAAGGAGGGCAAGATCCGGATCCTTGCGAAGGACGGCACCATCGGTGCGCCGGTCACCGGCGTGCCCAAGGTCGACCCCCGCGGCCAGGGCGGGCTCCTCGACGTGGTGCTCAGCCCGAGCTTTCCCTCCGATCGCCTGATCTACTTCAGCTATTCCGAGCCCCGCGAGAAGGGCAATGGGACGACCGTGGCCCGGGCCAAGCTCATCGAGGACAAGGGCGGCGGACGCCTCGACGAGTTGAAGGTCATTTTCCGCCAGATGCCGACCTATGACGGCGACAAGCATTTCGGCTCGCGCCTCGTCTTCGCGCCGGACGGCAAGCTCTTCGTCACCGTCGGCGAGCGCTCGGACAAGACGCCCCGCGTGCAGGCGCAGGACCTTACCAGCGGACTCGGCAAGGTCTTTCGGATCGATACCGACGGCAATGCGCCGAAGGACAACCCCTTCACCGGCGGTGAGAAGGCCAAGCCCGAAATCTGGTCCTACGGACATCGCAACATCCAGTCGGCGGCCCTCGACGGACAAGGCCGGCTGTGGACGGTGGAGCACGGCCCACGCGGCGGCGACGAGCTCAACCGGCCCCGCCCCGGGCTGAACTACGGCTGGCCGGAGGTCACCTACGGTATCGAGTACAGCGGGCAGAAGATCGGCGAGGGCAAGACCCAGGCGGGCGGCACCGTGCAGCCGGTCTATTACTGGGATCCGGTCATCGCCCCCTCCGGCATGGCGCTCTACACGGGCAGCCTTTTTCCGGCCTGGAAGGACGGGTTCGTCATCGGCGGCCTCCTGAACGCCGGCCTCGTGGTGCTGAAGCTCGATGGGGACAAGGTCGTGACCGAAGAGCGTCTCCTGCTCGACGAGCGCGTGCGCGATGTGAAGGTCGGCCCCGACGGCGCGGTCTACGCCGTCACGGATGGCGACGACGCCAAGATTCTGCGGATCGCGCCGCAGGGTTGAGGCCGCGCCACATCGAGCGGGCCGATCGTCGGTCCGTCCTCCGGCATGTGTCGTGGGCGTCACGCCGCGAGGGTGGCGAGGATCCCGGCGAGGTCGCCGGGGTCGAGGCGGCGGATGACGGGGCCGCAGGTCCAGATCAGGACGGGCGCGATGCGGCGCCCCGGATAGATCTGACCGAGCAGCGTCGCGTAGAGGGCAATTTGGGCTGCCTCGCCCTGCGGCAGCGGCGTGCCCATCGCGGGGGGGCGGCCGGTCTTGAACTCCGCGACATGGACGACGTCGCTCGCCACGGCGAGCCGGTCGGCCCGGCCGAAGACGGAACGCTCGCGGCCGCCGACGATCACCCGGCCCGCCAGCGTCACCTCGGCGCGTGCCTCGCCGGCAAAGAGGGGTGCGAGGCCAGGCTCGTCGAGCAGGTGGAGCACGTCCCGCACGATCGTGGCTCGATTTGTTGCCGGCATCGCCGGCGCGCGAGCACGGACGAAGCCTTCCGCGGCCGATCTCCGCTTTTCGGGCGCAATCCGCGGCAAGTGTTCGAGCAATGCGTGGACGACGAGGCCGCGGCGGCGCGCCTCGGCATCGCCCTGGCGTGGTCCGGCATCACGGCTGCCGTCGGCTGCACTCAAGGCGCCTGACGGATTGATCGGCGACGTTGCCGCCGTCTCCGCGGGAACGGGAGCCTCAAGCCAGACCGGAAGGGTCGTGGTGCCGGGGGCGACCCCGGCGGCTGCGAGCGACAGGGAGGCCGGCTCGCCCTCGCGCCATAGGGTGATCGGCCCATAGCTCGTCTCCAGGGTCTCGCCGGGGCCGAAGGCCTGCTCCATGCCGGTGCGAACCATCTCGCACCAAGAGGCCGTGGTCTCCCGGTCACGGCCGCGATAGGGCGCGATCACGAGTCGGTCGGCAGCCCGCGTCATCGCCACGTAGAGTAGACGGTTGTGCTCCTCGCGCGCCTTGACCTGCAGCTCCGCGCGCGCCTCGGCGAGCGCCGAGCAGTCGTGGGTCCGGCCCGTCGACCAGACCGGCGGGAGCGGGATCTCGCCCGCCAGGCGCCGGGGCGTCATCGGTAGGAGCGGCGGGTCGTTGCGGCCCAGCGGCTCGCATCCATCGATCACGACCACGACCGGCGCCTCGAGGCCCTTGGCGCCGTGGACCGTCATGACGCGGACCTCGTCGCGCCCGGACTCCAGGTCGCGCTTGACCGTATGCCCGCCCTCCCCCGATCCCGGACCGGCGACGTAGCGGGCGAGGAACGCGTCGAGCGAGGGCGCGTCGCCGCCCTGCTCGGCCGCCGCGGCCGCCGCGAGGAACACGTCGATGGCGTCGCCCGCCTCTCCGCCGAGACGGGCGACGAGGCTGCGCCGGCCGCCATGCGGTCCGAGCAGGGCCGCGTAGAACCCGAAGGGCCCATGCGCCGCGGCAAGCGTGATCCATCGGCGCAAGGCGGCTTCGCCGCGGATCGCGGCCGGGTCGCCGGCGGCCGCGTGCCGGGCCAGCGCATCCTCCAGCGTCTCGGAAAGCTCGCGCCGCGCCGCGATGCGCACAAGATCATCGTCGTCGAGACCGGCGAGCGGGCTCTTCAGCGCGCCGGCGAGGGTGAGGTCGTCGGCCGGCAGTAGTCCGGCGCGGCCCGCCGCGACGAGATCGGCGACCGCGATGTGGGCGGCGACGTCGAGCCGATCCTGACCAGCCACCGGGACGCCCGCGGCCTTGAGGGCGCGGATCACCTCCTCGAAGGCGGCGGAACGCTTGCGCACCAGGATCAGGATATCACCGGGCCGACGGCGGTGACCGTCCTCGTCTCCCGTCGTCGTCCAGGCCTTCACCGCCCTCGCGATGCGCCGGGCGGTCACGATCGCGGGCGCATTCGCCTCCGGCGCGTCGACGGGGGCCGCCCAGGCGTCGGGATCGGGTCCCTCGGCCGGTTCCTCGACGCACCAGAGCTCGATGCCGCCTGGCGCGCCGCCCCGGGCCGTGGTGTGGATCGTCCGGGTGGCGCCCTCCTCGAAGGATAGCCCCCGGTAATGGTCCGGCACCGCGAAGGTGGCGTCCACCGCCCGAAGCACGCCGTGGGCCGAGCGGAACGAGAGATTCAGCGACACGTCGGCGAAGGCGAGGTCGGCACCGAGCGTGGCGCTGCGCCATTCGCTGCGCGTCGTCTCGAACTCGCGCGGCTCGGCACCCTGGAAGCTGTAGATCGACTGCTTGGGATCGCCCACCGCGAAGCGGGTGCGGTTTAGCTCGCGGGCGCCCTCCCCGACCGCGAACTCGGCGGTGATCCGGCGCAGGATCTCCCATTGCTGCGGGTTGGTGTCCTGTGCCTCGTCGATGAGGACGTGGTCGACGCCGCGATCCAGCTTGTACAGCACCCAGGAGGCGCCGACCCGCGAGAGAAGGTCGAGGGTCTTGTGGATGAGGTCGTCGAAATCCAGCGCCCCGAGGCGCGCCTTCTGCGCTTCGACGCGGCGATGGATCTCCGCGGCCAGCGTGAACAGCGCCTGCGTGCGTGCCTGCGCCCGAGCGCCGCGCAGAGCGTCGAATAGGGGGATCAACCGGTCGCGCTCGGCCCGCAACTGGTCCTTGACGGCGTCCGGCACCGCCTTGGTGCCGAGGCTGCGGTCGGCCTTAGGGTCTCCCTTGTCGGTAAAGAAGATGCCCTGATAGGCGTCTAGCGCCTCGGCCGCGCCGCGCAGCCGCTGCGCCTCCAGCAGATCCTCGGCGATCTGCTCATCGGTCGCCTTGCCCGTCCGCAGCCGTTCGGCGAGGGCCGGCCAGTCGGGCAAGCCACCTTCGAGGATGCGGCGCTCGATCGCCTCGGCCGTCTCGTCCGCCGCGAGGCCGAGCGCCCGCGCCAGCTCCTCGAAGGGCGCGTCGAGACCGCCCCGATGGCCGAGCACATGCCGAGCCTCGATCGCCGTCCGGATCGCCTTCCGCAGGGTGTCGCCCGTCGCCTCCGGGCTGACCCGCGCCAGGGCCTCGCCCAAGGCAATGTCCGTGCCGCTGACCGCGTCGGCCAGCACGTTGTCGGTCTCGATCTCCAGGGCCTCGCGCGATTGCGTGTCGTCGAGCACCACGAAGCGGGCGGGCACGTTCGCCTCGAACGGAAACATGTGCAGGAGCCGTTCGCAGAGCGCGTGCAGCGTCTCGATCTTGAGGCCGCCCGGCGTCTCGACCGCC
Organism: Methylobacterium iners; assembly: GCF_022179305.1. GTDB lineage: Bacteria > Pseudomonadota > Alphaproteobacteria > Rhizobiales > Beijerinckiaceae > Methylobacterium > Methylobacterium iners. Next base: position 42,528 of record NZ_BPQP01000014.1, on the reverse strand, counting down.
CTGGCGAACAGGCGGCGGGCCCGCTCGATCGTCTCGCGCCGCGGCGGCTCGCCCATGAGTTCGGTCAGTTCGGCCGCGAGCGCCGCCTCGTCCCGGGTGACCCATTCCCCGAGCCGCCGGAACACTCGGATCGCCATGTTGGCGGCGGCCGCCTTGGTGAAGGTGAGGCACAGGATGCGGCCCGGCGCCGACCCGTCGAGGAGAAGGCGGACCACGCGATCGGTCAGCACCTTGGTCTTTCCGGCGCCGGCATTGGCCGAGACCCAGGCCGAGACGCGGGGATCGGCGGCGCGGCGCTGCGATTCCAGCGTGATCGGGTCGACGACGAAGCGCTCCAACGCGGACATCAGCCCTCCCCCTCACCGGCGAGCGACCATTCCGCGACCCGTGCCAGGTGGTCGTAATCGCCGTAGGACTTGGCGAATTTGGGGTAGGGGCGCGCGACGTAGGCCGCCTCTCCGGTGAGAAAGCGGGCGAGCAGCCCGCGCAGGCGCACCACGTGCTCGGCGACGATCGCCTCGACGGCCCGCTCATCGCCGCGCGGAGGCTTCAGCGGCATCGGCTCGAAGGGTTTGCGGCCGCCCGACGCGTAGACGTAGAGCAGGTCCGGCACCTCCCGCGCCGCCGGAATGCCCTCGAAGGCGCCGGCCATCAGCATGGCGGCCTCAAGGGTGAGCTGCGGCGCGAAGCCCGCATAGACCTCCTTGTTGCTCGGCGGCAATCCGGTCTTGAAGTCGACGATGCAGGCGCGGCCGTCGCGCGCGACCTCGATCCGGTCGGCACGGGCCCGCAGGGTGATGGTGTCCCGTCCCAGCGGAATCTTCCACTCGCCGGAGATCTCGGCATGAACCCGGGCGAGGCCGGGGCGTCGCGCCTCCTCCCATTGCAGGAACTTCCCGCTCATGCGGAGATAGCGCGGCCACCATTCCGCGTAGAGCTCGGGATAGACGTTCTCGATCTCGGCGAAGGCGTTGGCCGAACGATCCAGCAGCCATTCCTCGGCGCGGGCCCAATCCGCGATCTCACCCGGGAAATGCTGCGCGAATTCGCCGAAGACCTGATGCACGATCGTGCCGCGCTCGGCAGCACCCGGCGTGGCGGCCACGGGATCGAGAGGATCGAGCCCGAGCACGCGGCGAGCGAAGATGGCGTAGGGATCGCGCACAAGGGTCTCGATCTCGGTGACGCTCAAGGACCGCGGGAACAGGGCGGGGTCGGGGCGGGGCTTCGGCTGCGTCGCGCGGGGCTGTTGCGGCCCGGCGCTGCCGTCCAGCGCAGCGGCGTAGGCGGCGAAGCGCTGTCCCCTGGCGAGCATGCCGCCCCAGGCCGCCTCCCCGGCGAGGGCACGCAGGCGCTGCAGGAACCGGGAGGGCACGGTCGGCGCACCCTCGCGCTTGCCGGCCCGGGTGATCACCGCATCCGGGCAGCCGAGCGCCTGGACGAGATCGTGGGCGCTCTGACCGATCCGGCGTTCGGGCGGGTTCAGGCCCACGCGGTCCCGCATCGGGCGGTTCAGAAAGGAATCGGTGACCGTCCGTACCGGCCAAACGCCCTCGTCGAGGCCGCCGAGCACGACGCGGTCGGCGGTCAGCAGGCGCGCTTCGAGGAGCCCGAGGATGCGCAGGCGCGGATGGGGCGGCGCGCCCCCGCAGGCCACGACCCGCTCGCGGGCGAGCGCCGTGAAGAAGGCCGGATAATCGCCGAAGCGACCCTCCAGCAGGCCGGGCTCGGCGAGTTCGAGGTCGTCGAACAGCGCGTCGAGGGCACCGAGCGAGGCGTCCTCGATCGCGTCCGCACCATCGGGCACGGCGACGAGACGATCGCAGACGGCGCGGTGCTGTCCCGCGATCGCGAGGAGGTCCCGCACGCTCCTGTGATCGGGGTCCATGAAGTCGGCGAAGGCCCGCTCCAGCCCATCGACGAGCCAGGCCGCGAGATCCCAGTCGCGGTCGGTCAGCCGGCGCTTGGGGCGTGGCCGGCGGCCGGTCTCGCCCCGCTGCAGCGCGACCGCCGCGGCGAGTCCGGCAAAGCCGTCGGAGGGAGCTGCACCTCGCAGGACCCCGATCTCCAGGGCCGCGGCCGCGCGCACCACGTCCGACCGCTCGGCCCCGAGCCGCACGAAGGGATGCGCGAGGAGGCTGATGATCTTCGAAGGCGAAGGTTCAGCGGCGAACTCGGCTGCCAGACGGGCGAGACGCCCCCCAAGGCTGCGGGACAGGGCGGTGCCTGCGGTATCCTCCGCCACGATCCCCCAGCGGGCGAGCTCGGCCGCGACCCGGGTCGCGAGGCCCCGGTCCGGCGTGACCAACGCCGCGGTGGCGCCCGGCGTTTCCAGGGTCTCGCGCAACGCGATGGCGGCGATCAGCGCCTCCTCGCGCTCGTCGGACGCCTCGACCAGCGTCACCCCGGCAAGACCACGGCCGGCGACCTCGATGCGGCGGGCAACATCGAGCCGGATCCAGGCGTCGGTGGTCTCGGCTGGCCGCAGGGCCTGCGAGAGCAGGGCCGCGCGCGCTCCGAGATCGGGCGGGACCTCGCCGAGCGGCTGTACCGCGCTCCGCTTCATCGCCAGCCCGCCCGGCCCGAGCAAGCGGTGCAGGATCGCCTGCGGATGGCCATGAGCGATCTCTCGGGAAAACCCCTCGCCCGTCTCGATCGCGTCCCAGCCCGCATCGTCGAGGTCGAGGTCGAGGCCCGGCAGGACGATCGCGCCGCGCGGCAATCCGGCGACCGCGGTGATGAGCTTGGCCGTCGCCGGGATCGACCCCGTCGAGCCCGCGACGATGATCGGATCGGGCGGTCGATCCCGCCTGAGGCGCGCCGCCTCCGCCAGGACGAGAAGCCTCGCGCGCGAGACGGGATCGCTCATGCCGCGCTCGCGCAGGATGCCCGGCCAGTTCTCGGCCGCGATGCGCACGAAATCGAGGGTGAGGCCGAAATAGCGCGAGTACTCGGCCTCGACGGCCCGGCCCATATCGTCCCAGGGCAGGCCCTCGACGGTGAGCGCGTCCATCAGCCGCTCGAGGTCGGCGGCGAGCCCAACCGCGTCGGCCGGCGAGGAGGGCACCAGGAACGGCACCTCCTCATCGATGGGCAGGAGCTTGCGGTCGACGGTCTCGGCCCAGGCCTGAACGAGGCGCGAGAGGATCAAGCGCCGCTCCAGGGGCGGCATGGGCGGCGCGAGATCTTCGCCGTTCTCCAGCAGGGGCGCCGCGGAAAGGTCCAGCTCAGCCTCGTCGGCCTCCCCGAGCGGGATCATCCGGGGGAGCAGCGCCGTACCGTCCAGGCGCTCCGCCAGGATCGCCGAGATCGCTCGGACGGCGCGGCGCGTAGGAAGGTAGAGCGTGACGCCGGCCAGCGCGAAGGGGTCGGCGCCGAGGGCGCCGACGAGCCGGCCGGAGATCAGCGCATCGGCGAGCGTCGGAAGGAAGGGTGCCCCCGGTGGGATCGTGAAGACGTTGGAGTCGGACATCTCGTGGCCGCTAAAGGCCGAGCCGGTTCTCGCGCGCAGGCGAGAAACCGCTTGGCGCCCGCGCAGCCGACAGACCCGTCTGCCGAAGATCGAAGTCGCGGGTCAGCGATATCACGTTGGCTCGGTCAATGGTGAGCAGGGCCACGTCCACCAATCCTTGATAACATTCCATGCGCCCGACGACCTCGGCGCTTCTGACCCGATGTTCCTGGGTCCGCTCGATCGGCTCACGAACGCGTCCAACATGTCTTGCCATCACGGATGCGCGGAGCGACGGACGAACTTCGACACCTTAAGCGAGCAGAGGCGGTGTGAGCGGGACGCCCACGGCGCACATCGCCTCGCACCAACATAGTCGTTCTGCATCCGTTCTCAAAGCGTCGGGTGGGCGGCGGCTCACGCGACCTGTGCGCTCATCCGCACCCGCGCCTCGGCCGCGGCGACGGCCTCCGGCGTACCGACATGGAGCCATTGGCCGTCGAGGCGCAGGCCGTAGAGGCGCTGGCGCGCGATGGCACGATCGAACAGGAGGTTCAGCGAGAAGGCGCCCTCCGGCGTATCGGCGAACAGCTCCGGCTTCAGGATCGCCACCCCCGCGTAGATGAAGGGCACGACCGCACTCTCGCCGCGGCGTTCCAGCCGCCCGTCGGGGTCCATCGAGAAGTCGCCGGCTCCCTCGTAACCGAGGCTGGTCGCCGTCGGCGCGACGAGAACCAGGATGTCCATGGCCTCCGGCTGCCAGCCCCCGATGAGGCGCCCGAGATTGGGTTCCGGTCCCTCCAGCCAGAACGAGTCCGAGTTGAAGACGACGAAGGGCTGGTCTCCAAGGAGCGGGAGCGCCTTCTTGACCCCGCCGCCGGTCTCCAGCAGCGCAGCACGCTCGTCGGAGATCCGGATCTCCGGTGCCTGGGTCCGCTTGGCGAGATGGCCCTCGATGAGATCGGCCAGGTAATGCACGTTCACCACCGCCGTCGCGATTCCGCCTTCGGCCGCCCGGTCGAGGGCGTGGTCGATCAGGGCGCGCCCGGCGACCTCGACCAGGGGCTTCGGGACCGTCGCCGTGATCGGACGCATGCGCTTGCCGAGGCCCGCCGCGAGGACGAAGGCGTGGGTGATCGGGTTCGACGGGATATCGGACATGCGGGTCGGACGCTCCGGGCCGTGAGATCGTTTTCGCTTCACGCGACGCCGATGTCCGGCGCGCCGTCGCTGCCGCACAACCAGCAGGATCCACCGCGATCCGCAAGGCCGAGCTTGCCGGCGGCAGGGCGGGGCGGCAAGGGATCTTGCGTCGGATAATGGTTAGGCCGAGGGCTCCGGCTCGGCCGATGGCACCAGCCCGGGCAGATGCGTCGCGTGCCACGTGCGCAGGGCGCTGAGCGCCGGATGCTTGAGGTTGCGGGCGAGGTAGGCCTCGATCCGCGGCAGGTGGGCGAGGTAGCCGGGCTTTCCGTCCCGCCGATCAAGGCGCGCGAAGATGCCGAGGATCTTCGTCGCCCGCTGAGCGGCCAGCACCGCGTAGGCGTGCGCGAAGGCGTGCATGTCGAAATCCGGGTCGCGGGCGCGCCGCTCGCGGACGTAGAGGCCGAGCAGGCGCAGCTCGAACTCGGCGCTCGCATCTACGCGGGCGTCCTGCAGCAGCGAGGCGACGTCGTAGGCCGGGTGGCCGAGCACCGCGTCCTGGAAGTCGATGACGCCGATGCGCTCCAGCCCCTCGCGATCGGGCAGCCAGATCAGGTTCGGCGAGTGATAGTCGCGCAGGGTCCAGGTCGGGCGCTCCCCAGGGATGCCGCGCAGGGCGTCGGACCAGAGGGCCAGGAACTCGGAGCGGGCCGGTCCGGGAAGGCTCGCGCCGCGGATGGCGGGGCAGTACCAATCCGGCAGCAGCTCGGCCTCGAACAGCAGGGCCTCGAGATCGTAGGACGGCAGGACGTGGTCAATGCCGTCCGCCACCGGCAGCACACCCGGGAGTTCCGTGCCGTGAAGCTTCGCGAGGAGGCGCGTCGCCTCGGCGTAGCGCTCGGGGCGAGGCCCGTTGGAATCGACCACGGGCTCCGAGCCGAGATCCTCGATGATGAGCAGGCCCGCACTGAGATCCTCGCCATAGATGCGCGGCGCCGAGAACCCGAGCGCGCGCAGGCCCCGGTCGACACCGACGAAGGCGTGAACGCTCTCGGCGAGCTTGACGATGGTGCTGTAAGGCTTGCCGTCCCGCACCGGCGGCCCGTCCGCCCGCGGGGGCGAGATCATCAGCACCGCGGTCGTGCCGTCGGGCTTCACCAGACGCTCGTAGGCGCGCGAGGAGGCGTCGCCCTGCATCGGCACGCGGGTCGCCTCGTCCCAGCCGCTGCGGTCGAGGAGCGCCCGGAGCGCGCGGGCGCGCTCGAGACGCGCGGCCATCCCGCCGGAGCCGTCGATCCGGGCGAAGCGGGAGCCGTCGCCGAATTGCGGGCGCAGGGACAGCTCGACGGAGAGGATCGGACCGGCGCGGTGCCCGAGCCGCTCGGGCCACTCGACCAGGGTGATGGCGCTCTCGGTCATCTCGTCGAAGCCGAGCTCGACCAGTTCGTCCGCACCGCGCAGGCGATAGAGATCGGCATGGACGATGGCGCGACCGTTCTTCGCCTCGTAGGGCTGGACCAGCGTAAAGGTCGGGCTCGGCACTTCGAGGGACGGGGCGCCGGCGAGTTCGCGGATCAGGGCGCGGGCGAGCGTGGTCTTGCCGCCCCCTAAGCCGCCGGACAGGGCGACGAGGTCGCCGGGCGCCAGGAACTCGGCGAGGAAGCGGCCAAGATCCTCGGTGGCGCTCTCGTCGGGAAGCACGATCTCCCAGGCGGCAGGAGTGCTCTCGACCGGCGACGTCTCAGGCTCGTCCTGGCTCAACCCCACGCCCTCCGCTGGCGCCTCGCGGTGCCCCGAGGGGACAACGCAGACCGATCCTTCATAGCGGAGCAACCTTAACCGAAATCGCCCGGCGGCCGAATCGCCCTACTCCGCCGCCGCCTGCGCCGCCTCGGCGTCGAGGGGGAAGGTACACGTCACGCGGGTGCCCTCGCCGGGGGCGGATTCGAGCGCCACCCGCCCGCCATGCAGCTCGACGAAGGAGCGCACGATCGAGAGCCCGAGGCCAACGCCGCGGTGGCGGGTCCCCAGCGTATGGCTCTCGAAGCGGTCGAACACGCGGGCGGCGACGTCCGCCGGCATGCCCCGGCCGTCGTCGCTCACGGTCAGGCGCAGCTCGGCGGCGCTGCGGCGCGCCGCGACCCGAACCGTCTGGCCGGAACCGGAGAAGCCGATCGCGTTCGAGAGCAGGTTGAACAGGATCTGGCGGACGCGCTTGCCGTCGGCGACGAAGCTGCCGATGTCGTCGGGCACGTCGAGGTCGAGGCCGACGGCCGACTCCGCGAGGCGGTCCTCCAACCCGCGCACGGCAGCCTCCACGGTGGTCCGCACATCCACGACTTCGCGGGTCAGCTCGAGGGAGCCGGCATCGATCGAGGCGAGATCGAGGATGTCGTTGATCATGACGAGGAGCGCGCCCGACGAGCGCATGATGTGGTCGGAATACTCGCGCTGGCGCTCGTTCAGGGCCCCGACCGTCTCGTCGCCGAGGAGCTGGGTGAAGCCGATGATGTTGGTGAGCGGCGAGCGAAGCTCGTAGGAGACGTGGTGGACGAAGGTGTCCCGGAGCTGCGAGGCACGCTCCAGGGCGTCGTTCTTGTCGGTGAGCGCCCGCTCGACATTCACGCTGGCGGTGACGTCGATGAGCGTGAGCAGGGTCGCGCCCTCGGGCAGGGGCTGCGCGGCGCAGTCGAGCACGGTGCCGTCGACCACCTTGAGGCGGCAGGTCATCCCAGAGCGGGATTCGAGGCCGGTCACGGCCTCCCGGATGTCGATCCAGGGCTCCTCGTCGGGTGACAACCTGCGGCAGGCCTCGATCACCGCATCGATCCTGGGTCGCTCCACCAGCATCGCGGCGTCGAGCCGCCAGACGCCGGCGAAGGCACGGTTGGCGAAGGTGAGGCGCCCGTCGGCCCCGAACACCGCCACTGGCTCCTTCAGCGTGTCCAGGGTCTCGGCTTGGACGCGCATCAGGGCGTTGTAGCGGGATTCGAGTTTCACGCTCTCGGAAACGTCGTCAAACAGGTAGGTCAGGCCGCCCTGCGGGTTGGGATCGGCGACGACGCGCAGCGAGCGCCCGTCGGGCAGGTACCACCAGGTCTCGTTGGCCTCGACCGCGCGGTAGGCGGCGAGCACCTCGGCCTTCCAGGACCGGAAATCGGCCTGCTCGGGCAGTTTCCGTAAGGAGCGGAGGTGATCGAGGATCTCTCCTTCGCGGGGCCTCGTCTCGAGGAAGGCCTGATCGAGGCCCCAGAGCTGGCGGTAGGCGGCATTGTGGAAGATCAGGGCCTGGCTCGCGTCGAACATCGCGACCGCCGTGGGCAGCTGGTCGAGGGTGCGGACATTCGCGTCCATCTGGCGTTGAAGATCGGCGCGAACGCTCTCCAGCTCGGACACGTCCACGGCGATACCGACGCGGCCGTTCTCCACCGGCACCTCCGTCACGTCGAGCATCCGCCGCCCGCCGGCGACGACGGCTGAGAGGCGCAGCGCGGACCGACCGGCCCCGCCGCGGGCGATCGTGTCGCGCGCCTGGCGGTCGAGCAGCTCGACGCCGCCGGCGACCGCCGCCGCCCGGGTTCCCGCCTCGACCGCGGCGACATAGGCCGCGTTCACCCAGGCAAGGGCGCCGGCATTGTCGCGCTGCCAGACAGGCTGCGGAATCGCATCGAGCAGGGCAGCAAGGGCCGCCAATCCGCGCTTGGCCTCGTCGAGGGTATGGCGGAGCGCGTTGAGCTCCCGCCGCTCCTCGGTGGCCTCGCGCAGCCGAAGCACGGCCCGGCCCGCATGCGCCTGCCCCTGAGCCTCGATGAAGCGGCCCTTCGGCGTGCGCAGGCTCAGCCGGAACCCCGCCCCCCGCTCCCGCAGGGCCTCGACGGCGACGTCGAGTGCGCCGGCATCGGAGGGGTTGAGCCAGGTTCCGAAGGCGAGGACCCGGCGCGGATCGCCGGCTGTCAGCCGGTCGCCATCGACGGCGATGGTCGTGTCGCCCTCCACGCTGGCATCGCCGCGTCCCGACCAAGTCACGATGACCTGACGCTCGGCGTTGAGCAGCATCTCGGCGCGATCATGCGCCCCGCGAAGGGCGGAGAGCTCGGCGTTCAGATCACCCTCGCGGCGGGTCCAGCGGGCGCGCTCGCGGATGTGGAGCAGGGAGAGGATCGTCGCGAAGACGGTCAACCCGATCAAGATCGCGAGGCCCGCGACGTTGTGGTGCTGGATCGGACCGGCCGGCCAGAACCCCGCAAACGACTCGGCCGCCAGCGCGGCGTCCAGGCTCCCGACCGCAGTGACGAGGACAGCGCCGGCGCGCGCCGTGATGCGCACCGTCCGATCGACCCCCATGATTCGTACCGCCTCCACGAATCGCCAAAAGGCGAGTGTCGCGCCCTGACCGCTCCGCCTCATCCGAGGAATCCAGCGATCTTAACGCGAGGCGGATTCGCGCTGAAAGGGGGCGAAGCTTAACTTTGGGGTCGGCGAGCGCGGTTGCGCGCGGGACCAGCAGAAAAGACACAGTGCTGGGACCCGGGACGAAGCGCCGACACGCCCCCGCTCAGCCGGGATCGGGATCAACCGGCCGTCGCTAGAACCGGACCGGTCCGCTCGCCGCACCGCTCCACGTCGAACAGATCGTCCGGCAGGCGCACCATGAAGCGCTCGGCGATCTCGAAAATGAGAAGGTCGGGCCGAACCCGTTCGATATAGGTCCAGTCGAGGCTCGAAGACCACACGAAATGCACCTCGCGGAAGGTTTCGGCGAGCAGCCCGGTGAGCATGATCGGCGCGAAGTGAGAATACGAATCGCCGAACAGCACCACGGTACGCGGGTCGGCCCCCGGCGTCTCGTTGCGGTAGACCACGTGGGCGCCGACATGCAGGGAAGGCGCCTGCCCCGCCGCCTCGTAGGCCTCGACCAGGGGGCTCGCGAAGACGCGCTTGGCGTGCTGGTCGATGATTCCGTGGCTCGCGGCCTCGACGGGCTTCGAGGGAAGCTTCTCCGCCAGGTCGCGCACCTTGGACGTCTCGTATCGGGGACGGTCCCCGATGCCGGCGGGCGGGACCGCGCCGCAGGCCCGGAGGAGGAGGCGGTAGCCGAGGAGGCAGCCGTCGTAGTTCCAGTGGGTGTCGGTGCGGTAGAACAGCGGCGGCGGCCCGTCGCGCGCCGCCCGCATCGGCCCCAGCAGGTCGAGATAGGCGGGTGTCTTGAGGAGCCTTCCCGCGAGGCGTCGGGCCGGCGACTTGGCCGCATCGTAGGCGAGCGCATCCGTCCGGTCCTCGTAGATCGACAGCTTCTCGGGAACGACCGTGTGGACGTAGGTGATGCCGAGCGCCCGGGCACGGGCTGCGCGCGCCTCCACCAGGCTGGCCCAGGCGCGCAGGCGCCGCCACCACGCGAAGGTCGACCGGTACTGGTCGAGAACGCCGTTGGTCCCCCCGATCAGGAAGAGCCAGCCGTCGCGCCCGACATGCACGATCTCCCGCTTCTTGCGACGCATCCGGCTCCTTAACCGGCGCCGCGCCGGCTGAACAGGGCGCCCCACCGGGAGCCTCGCACCGTCAACCGGCGTTTCCCCGGATGTTCCATGATCCTAGCCTTCCCGCATCGGCACCGGCCCGTCTCTGGCGGCCGCGCCGGGTCGTCGTCACCCCCGCGGCCCTCGAACACGCCCACGGCCGCACGATGGTCGAGCGCGCGGAAGCGCTGGGCCTGCCCGTCGAGCGTCTGAGGAGCAACCGCCTCACGGCCCAGAGCGATCCGGACCCGCGCCGGGCCTACGCCGCGGCCAAGGCGACGCTTGCTATCGTGGCGGCGCCCGCGGGCAAGCTGCGGCTCCAGCCGATCCCGCCGAGCGCAGATTGGCGCTTCGACCTAGCGGAGGGCTGCCCGGCCCATTGCAGCTACTGCTACCTCGCCGGCTCGCTCTCGGGACCGCCGATGACCCGCGCCTACGCCAACCTCGACGAGATCCTGGGCAATCTCGACACGTATGTGGGCCGCGGCGGCGTGACCTCCCGCCAGGCGGAGCGCGTGAACGAGGGCACCACCTTCGAAGCCTCCTGCTACACCGACCCGCTCGGCATCGAGCACCTGACGGGCTCGCTCTCGGCGGCGATCCGGCATTTCGGCGCCTGGAACGCGGACGTGCAGCTGCGCTTCACCACGAAATTCGCGGCCGTCGAGCCCCTGCTCGGGCTCGCTCACAATCGCCGCACCCGGGTCCGGTTCTCGGTGAACGCAGCGCCGGCCGCGCGCTACGAGGGCGGCACTGCACCCCTCCGGGCGCGGCTGGAAGCCCTCGGCCGGATGGCCCGGGCCGGATACCCGGTCGGCCTGACGATCGCACCGATCCTGCCGGTCGCGGAATGGCGGGCGGCCTATGCGGCCTTGATCGCAGACGCGGCTTCGGCCCTCTTGGGCGTGCCCGATCTCGATCTGACCGTCGAGCTGATCACCCACCGCTTCACGCCGGGCTCGAAGGCGGTTCTGGAGGGCTGGTACCCCGGCTCGGACCTGCCGATGCGCGAGGCGGAACGGACCCGCAAGCTCACGAAGTTCGGCTCGGTGAAGTACGTCTTTCCCAAGGAGCTCATGCGCGAGATGGAAGCTGCCCTGCGCGCCGAGATCGCCGCGCATCTGCCTGGGGCGCGGGTGCTCTATTGGACGTGATTTTGGCCTTCGCACCCTCGCGACGTGACTGGGCACCTCACGGACTTGCCACCTCGCGGCGCTTTACGCGCTCGCGGAGCCGGTCTATAGCGCCGCAAGCCGCTGGTTCCCGACGCGGCTGATGGGTGCGTAGCTCAGCGGGAGAGCATTCGCTTCACACGCGAAGGGTCACAGGTTCGATCCCTGTCGCGCCCACCATTCCCTCACGAGGCCGGACGCAGCTCCGCCCTCGCCGGGACCAGCGCCGAGACCGCATCGGCCAAGTCTTCGAAATGCGAGATGACCCGGTCGGGTCCGAGGTGCTGCACCGGCGTGTCGGTGTAGCCGAAGGTCACCGCCACGACCGGGATGCCGGCGGCCTTGGCGGCGTCGATGTCGGCGCGGGAATCCCCCACCATCACGGCCCGTTCCGGGTCGCCCCCGGCCTGGGCGATCGTAAGGGTGATGTGGCGCGGGTCCGGCTTCGAGAAGGGGAAGGTCTGCCGCCCGCAGATCGCGGCGAAGCGCGGCGCGACGCCGAGGGCCTCCAGCAGGCGCACGGCATGCCCCTCCACCTTGTTGGTGCAGACGGCAAGGCGGAACCCCATCGCTTCCAGCTTGTCCAAGGCGTCGATGACGCCGGGATAGAGATGCGAGTGGTCGCAGATATGGTGCCCGTAATGATCGAGGAAGTCGACGAACAGCGTCTCGAGGCGCTCCGTGGTCAGCGGCTCGCCGACGGCCGAGAAGCCGCGCTGGATGAGCGCCTTGGCGCCCGCTCCGATCAGGTCGCGGGCCTCCTCGACGGGCAGGGCCTGCAGGCCCTCGCGCTGGAGGATCACGTTGAGGGTGCCGACGAGGTCACCGGCCGTCTCCGCGAGCGTCCCGTCGAGGTCGAACACGGCGATGGGCGGGGGCTTCGTCATGGCGTCACTCGGGGCTGGGTGGAGGCGCGGTCTGGCTAACCGGCGCTCCGCCTGCGATCAAGGCCGGGGTCCGCGGGTCACCTTTGTGCCGCAAGCGCGGGCTAGAGGTCGCACGAGCAACGACAGGAACACGTAGGGGATCATGCGTCGGACAGGACATCTCGCGGCCGGACTCGGCGCCCTCCTGGTCAGCGGCGCGGCAGCCGCCGGGTCCTACGAGTTCGTGCCCGCACCGCAGATCGACCTGAACCGGGTCTACCGGGTCGACACGGTCACGGGCGAGGTGACCTCCTGCCAATACGGCCTGCGGGAGGGCGCCGTCGGCGGCGTCGGCCTCACCGTGTGCTACGGCTCCGGCGAGGGCGCGGGCGCCCAGGCTCCGTCGCAATACGGTCTCGTCGCCTCGCGCCACACCCGCGAGGCCGGCGTGTTCCGGGTCAATTTCCGCACCGGCGAGATGAGCATCTGCTACGTGCAGCTCCAGAAGGAGGCGGTGGTCTGCACGGCGCAGGCGAGCCCCGCCACACCCAGCGAGGAAGCAGCGCCGACGAGCCCCGCTCCCGGGCGCGCCGGCCCGAGCGCGACGCCGCCGCAGGGCGGCCGCCCCTAGGCGCAAGGTCGGCATTTGCCCGGTCATCCCGGCGTGCTAGGGGCTCCCCGCACCCCTCATCGAGCCCGAGCCATGCGCCCGATCCCATCCCTCAAAGGAGCCGCCGCGTGAGCGGACCCGATCTGCGCCAAGCGGCCGCCGCACGCGCCGTCGCGCTCGTCCAAGACGGGATGCGGCTCGGCCTCGGCACCGGCAGCACGGCGAACGTCTTCGTCACGCTCCTCGGTGCTCGCGTCCGGGACGGCCTCGACGTCGTCGGGGTGCCGACCTCCGAGGCCACCCGCGTCGCGGCCGAGCGGGAGGGCATCCGCCTCGCGACGCTGGAGGAATTGCCGGAGCTCGACCTCACCATCGACGGCGCCGACGAGATCGACCCGGAAATGCGCCTGATCAAGGGCGGCGGCGGCGCTCTCCTTCGCGAGAAGATCGTCGCGCATGCCAGCCGGCGGATGGTCGTGATCGCCGATGCCGCCAAGCGCGTGGGAACCCTCGGCGCGTTCCCGCTGCCGATCGAGGTCAACGCCTTCGGCCTCGGCGCGACGCGCCGCGGCGTCGAGGCGGCGCTCGCTGCGTGCGGCTGCTCGGGCGAGCTCGCCCTGCGGAAGGCCGGGGACGGCGCACCCTTCACCACCGACGGCGGCCATTTCATCCTCGACGCCCGGCTCGGCCGCATCCCCGATCCGGAAGCGCTCTGCGCGGCCCTCTGGGCCGTGCCGGGCGTGGTGGAGCACGGCCTGTTCCTCGGCCTCGCCACGGGCGCGATCCTCGCCGAGGCGCGCGACGGCGAGGCGGCGCTGAGCCTGCTCGGCCAGGTCTGACGATCGGGCCGGCCCCCTTCCATCATCAATCCAGACAGCCCGGAGTGCTCGCCATGATCCGCCTTCCCGCGTTGCTCGCGGTTCTTCTCGCCGCCGCCCTGCCCCATGCGGCCGTCGCGCAGCAGCCTCAGCCGGCGCAGAAACCCGCGGCAGCCCCTGCCAAGCCGGCCGCCAAGCCGATGACGCCCGCGGCCCAAGCCCCCGCGACGCCCGCCGGCCCCTCCGCGAGCCATCTGGCGCTCGCCAAGGAGGTGATGCTGAGCTCCGGGATCGCACGCTCCTTCGACTCAATCATCCCGGCCTTCGGCGAGCAGATCCGGCAGGCGGCGGTGACGCGCCCCGAGCTGACCAAGGACCTCGACGAGGTGCTGGTCTCCCTCGATCCGGAGATGGAGCTGCAGAAGCAGAGCATGATCGACACGGCCGCGCGCATCTACGCGAGCCGCCTGACCGAACCGGAGCTCAACGAGATCGCGGGCTTCTTCCGCTCGCCAGCCGGCAAGCGCTACGTGGAGACCCAGCCGCAGGTCCTCGACAGCATGGTCCAGGCGATGCAGACCTGGACGCAGACCGTCTCGGAATACGTCATGGTCCGGGTGCGGGCGGAGATGTCCAAGCGCGGACACCAGCTCCAGTAGGGTGCGCGGCGGGAGCGATCCAGTGTCCCCCGCGGTGGCTCGCCTGCGCGCCTCCGGCGCGGTGGCGCTGATCCTGGTGCCGCCCGCGATGGCCGTGGCGAACCGGTCGAGTCCGCTCGTGGTCGGGGTCGCCGGGCTGCTCTTCCTCGCCGCGGAGCTCATCGAGGATCGGCAAGCTGCCCTGCGCCGGCTCGCTTTGCCGCTCGGCACGCCGCTCGGGCTCTGCGTCCTGGCCCTTCTCGGCTGGTGCCTCGCCTCGGTGACATGGAGCCCCTTCCCCCTCCTCTCCCTGCGGGTCGCCGGGGAGTTCCTGCCGACCCTCGCGGCGGCCTATCTGGTGGCGCGGCTCGCCCCCGGGCGCCTGCCGCCAGGAACCGCGCGGCTCGCCGGACTCATGCTCGGGCTTGCGGGCCTCTACGTCGTGGCGAGCCTCGCGACGGATCTCGCGCCGCAGAAGGCGTTCGGTCAGCGCGTCGCGCTCTTCGTCTTCAATCGCCCGGTCATGACGATGCTGCTCATCGGCATCCCCCTCGTCGCGCTGCTCATCCGCAGCGGTCACGCGCGCGGGGCGGCCCTGGCGCTCGGCCTCGGCCTTGCCGCCATCCTTCGGTCGGTGAGCGGCGCGGCGACGCTGGGCCTCGCCGCGGCCCTGGCGACCTGGGCCGTCGCCCGCGTCCTGCCGAGGCGGGCCGCCCTCGGCTTGGCCGGCCTCGGTCTCGGCCTCGCCGTCGCGCTGGCCCCCATCGAGGGCGACCTCCTCCACCGGATCATGCCGGAAGCCCTGCACGAACGCCTCGTCCAGAGCAGCTCGCGCGCGCGCGTTGCCATCGCCCGCAGCTTCGGTGCGGCCGTGGCGGCCGATCCCTGGCGGGGGGCTGGCTACGGCACCGCGGCGCGGTTCGCCGAAGCGCCCGTCGCGGCGGGATTGGAGCCAGAGATGCGGTCGATGCTGGCGGTCGGCCACCCGCATAACAGCTTCCTGCAGGTCTGGGCCGAGCTCGGGATCGTCGGGGCCGCCCTGGCGGCGACGGCGCTGCTTCTCACGCTAGGCAGCGTCGCGAAGCTGCCGAGGGCGGAGCTCGCCACCGTGCTCGCCCTGATCGCCGCGGCAGCCGCCATCGCCTTCGTCGAGCACGGGGCCTGGCAGGCCTGGTGGGTCGCGGGGCTCGGCGCCGCGATCGCCTGGACCCGCGAAGGCTTCGCTCAGGCCGCTGCGGCCACGACCCGGTTGCGGCCCTCGGCCTTGGCCCGGTAGAGCGCGGCGTCGGCCCGCTTGAGCATGTCGGCCGGGCCGGCGTCCTCGGCGTTGCGGGCGGCGACGCCGATCGAGACCGTGACCGCCACGCTGCGGGTATCGCGCTGGATCGAGAAGGGCACCTCCTCGATCCGCTCGCGGATGCGCTCGGCGATGGTGTGGGCACCCTCCACGCCGGCATCGGGGAGGATGATCACGATCTCCTCGCCGCCGTAGCGGGCGACGATGTCGATGCCGCGGGTATGGGTGCGGATGCGGTCGGCGAAGGCCTTCAGCACCTCGTCGCCGGCCTCGTGGCCGTAGGTGTCGTTGATCGACTTGAACCGGTCGATGTCGAGCATCAGGGCCGAGACCGGGCGCTGGCGAAGCACCGCCTCGCTGAAGAGCGCGGCGAGGTGGTTGTCGAGGTAGCGCCGGTTGTGCAGACCGGTGAGCCCGTCCGTGATCGCGAGCTCCATCGAGGCCTGGACGGCGCCGCGCAGCACCTCGGAGAAGCGCCGGCGGCGCACCTGCGTCCGCACCCGGGCGATGAGCTCGTTCCGGTCGATCGGCCGCATCAGGTAGTCGTGGACGCCGAAATCGAGGCCCCGGATGATCCGGCCGCGATCATGGGCCTCGGCCATCATGATCACCGGGATGTTGCGGGTGCGGTCCAGCGACCGAAGCTGGCTGCACAGGCGCAGACCGTCGAAATCCTTCAGGTCGAGGCTGACCAGCGCGAGCTCGAAACTCCCTTCCGTGGCGCGCACGAGCGCCTGGTGAGGGTCGGTCTCGACCGTGACCGAATGGTGCTGCGACAGGGCCGTGGCCAGGCGCTCGGCCGAGCTCGCGCGATCGTCGACGAGGAGGATGTCGGCGTTCTGGCCCGTCTCGGCCGTGGCGATGGCGAGCGGGTCACCGATCCCGAAATCGCGGGAGGCCATGGCCCGGCTGCGGAGTTCGTCCGTCACCGCCTTCAGACGCACCAGGCTGCGCACGCGCGTGAACAGCGCGGTGTCGTCGATGGGCTTGGTGAGGAAGTCGTCGGCCCCGGCATCGAGGCCGCGCAGGCGATCGGCCGGCTGGTCGAGGGCCGTGACCATGACCACGGGCAGGTGCGCGGTCACCGGATTGTTCTTGAGGCGACGGCAGACCTCGAAGCCGTCCATGCCCGGCATCATCACGTCGAGGAGGACGATGTCGCACAAGCCCTTCTCGCAGATCGCGATGGCGTCGGGCCCGTTCATGGCCGCGATCACGTCGAAGTACTCCAGCGAGAGCTTCGTCTCGAGGAGCTTCACGTTCGGGAAGAGATCGTCGACGATCAGGACTCGGGCCGACATCGTGCCTCGCCTTCCTCAGAACTTCGTGACAACGACAAACGGGGCGCGACCGACCCGCCGTCAGGCGGCGCGGCCGTCCCCAAGATAGGTGCGGACGGTGGCCAGGAACTTGGCGACGGAGATCGGTTTCGAGAGGTAGGCCTCGCAGCCGCCCTCCCGGATCCGCTCCTCGTCGCCCTTCATCGCGAAGGCGGTGATGGCGACGACGGGGATGTGCTTCAGCTCGTCGTCCTCCTTCAGCCACTTCGTGACTTCGAGGCCGGAGACTTCGGGAAGCTGAATGTCCATCAGGATCAGGTCCGGATGGTAGGCGCGGGCGAGCTCGATCGCCTCGATACCGTTGGCGGTCTTCAAGGTTGCGTAGCCGTGCGCTTCCAACAGGTCGTTGAAGAGCTTCATGTTCAACTCGTTGTCCTCAACGATGAGCACGGTTTTCTTCATGGCCCATTGTTCCCGGTAGGCGCGCGGCTCATTCTACACGACCAATGGCCTTAGGATGGACCTCTAATCGATACATGTTGATGAAACGCAAATCGATTCCCGGCGCCGAGTCCGACGACCGCATCGCAGTCCAGATCCTGTCCTGGCTCGCCGCGGAGCCCGAACGGCTGCAGCCCTTCATGGACGCGACCGGCCTGACGCCGGACAATCTTCGCGCGAGCGCCGCCGATCCGGGCTTCCTCGCGGGCGTCCTCGACCACGTCATGGGCGACGAGGCGCGCCTGCTCGCCTGCGCGGCGGCCATCGACCTGTCGCCGGAGCGGATCGCCGCGACTTGGCGGCGATTGGGGCCGCCCGAGCCCGACGATCCGTGACGCCGCTCTGCCGCGATTGCTGCACGCTGCAGGCGGGTGACGCGCGGCGCTGCCGCTCCTGCGGCTCGCCGCGTCTCCTGGGCCATCCCGAGCGCGACCGCCTCACCATCGCGCATGTCGATTGCGACGCCTTCTACGCCGCGATCGAGAAGCGGGACGATCCGAGCCTGCGCGACAAGCCGGTGATCGTCGGCGGCGGGCGGCGCGGCGTCGTGGCGACGGCCTGCTACCTCGCCCGCATCAACGGCGTGCATTCCGCCATGCCGATGTTCAAGGCGCTGAAGGCCTGCCCCGACGCCGTGGTGATCCGGCCGGACATGGAGAAGTACGCGCGGGTCGGCCGCGAGGTCCGGACCATGATGCTGGCGCTGACGCCCGCCGTCGAACCCGTCTCGATCGACGAGGCCTTCCTGGACTTGAGCGGCACCGAGCGCCTGCACGGGGCGAGCCCGGCCGTGACCCTGGCGCGCTTCGCCGCCAGAGTGGAGCGCGAGATCGGGATCACCGTCTCGATCGGCCTGTCCGATACCAAGTTCCTCGCCAAGATCGCCTCGGACCTCGACAAGCCGCGCGGCTTCTCGATCCTCGGCCGAGGCGAGGCGGCCGCCTTCCTCGCCGACCGCCCCGTCTCGATCCTGCCCGGGATCGGAGGCGCGGCGCGGGAGCGGCTCGCCGAGCTCGGCATCCGCCGCGTCGGCGATCTCGGACGCGTCGACCCGAAGGGGTTGCACGCCGCCTTCGGCCGCGATGCCGGCCGCCTCCTCGCCCTGGCCCGCGGCGAGGATGCCCGGCCGGTCCGCAGCGTGCGGGAGACGAAGAGCGTCTCGGCCGAGACGACCTTTCCGGCCGATCTCGCGGCCTTCGAGGCCCTGCGCCCGATCCTGTGGCGGTTATGCGAGCGCGTCTCGGCCCGGCTCAAGCGGGCCGGCCTGCGGCCGGCGGCGTGACGCTGAAGCTCAAGGACGGGCGCTTCCGGCTGCGCACGCGGACCCGGGGCGGCCTGCCCCCGACGCAGCTCGCCGAGCGGCTGTTCGTCCAGGGCGAGGCGATGCTGCGCGAGGCCTGCGACGGCACGGCCTATCGCCTGATCGGCATCGGCGCCGGCGATCTCTGCGAGGCGGGCCACGCCGATCGCGGCGACCTCATCGACAACGGCCTCGCGCGGCTCGCGGAGCGGGAGGCGGCATTGGACCGGGTGCGGGCGCGGTTCGGCGCGGGTGCGATCCAGCGCGGGCTGGTTTTTGCGGCGGCGGAGAAGCCGGCGCGCCACGCCAGCTCATTGCCGGAAGGTGCCGGTGAGGGGTGAAGAAGCGCTACGGCTCGCACGTGCTCACCACGGCCCCTGGGCACCCACCTTTGTCATTCCGGGGCTGCGTAGCAGAGCCCGGAACCCATGACCGCTGATGCGGCAAGCTGGAGCGCTGTCGGTGGCTCTGGGTCCCGGGCTCGCCTGCGGCGCCCCGGGATGACAAAGGTGAGTGCCAGTGGCCGCAGCGCTGCCTGCGGCTCGCCCTCATCTGCGTGAGGAACCCCGCCTCACCTCTACTGACCGCAATCCTTCGCCGCCGGCAGCATCTCGAGCCGCGTCAGGTCGCCCGCGATGGCGAAATCCCCGTAATCGAGGCGCAGGGCACCGCTGACGCCGTTGTCGTAGAGGTCGAAGCTGAGCGTGTAGATCGGCGTGCGCTCGCCCTCCCCGGCGGTGAAGTAGCTGAGCGTCACCGGCCAGCGCGGCATCGACGCCATTTCGCCCTCGCGCAGCGGCTTGTCCCGGTCGTTGCCGGCGGCCGGAGCGACGCTGCGGCGGCCGATGATGGCGAGCGTGTCGTAGATCTTCCGCCCGTCGTCCGACCCGTCGAAGATCTGGACCGAGACCGTGGTCTCGCCGGCCCGCGCCGCCTCGACGAGGCGGCGCATGTGGTGGCTCGGGAACAGCACGGCGCTCGACCCCTGGATCTGGTCGCGCTTGGGCTCCTTGAGCCGGATCTTCATGCCGTCCGCGGCGATCTCGGCCGTCCCGTCCACCGATTGCGTGGGCTTGCCGTTGAGGAGCGTCGCAGTCTTGAAGCGGAAGCTGCGGCCGTCGCCGGATTCATAGGTGGTGTTGCGCAGGTCCGAGGTCCGGCCGCCGCTCTCGCCGCTCTGGAGTTCCGTCACCTGGCGGGTCGTCATCGTGTAGCCCTTGCAGGCATCGCCCGTGAAATCGATCACGATGCGCCCGCGCGCGCTCTCCACTGCCCGGGTGCCGCGGCTCTGCCCCAGGGAGAGGTCGTAGACCGCGCGATGGCCGGCGAGGCGTACGGGGTCGGGCTGGGGCGCGGCTTGTGCGGTCGCCGTGGCGAGGAGGAAGAGGCAGGCCGATCCGCGTCCAAGCTTCATGATGTCTCTCGATGGCGGCACCCGGCCGCGGCTCTCGCTGAGATAGTCACGCCCGCATGGGTGACAATTGCATGGGCGACAATGCGGCCGCAGGGCTCCGAGCCTTTGCCGGTGGAAAGACCGACCCGTGTCGCGAGCACCCTTGCATCCGTCGCGAGGGCTCTTGTACGGTTCCTCCCGTCGCCGGAGGGTGCAGTTGGCGACCATCATCCGAAGCGTCGAACCACGGCCGTCATGCGCATTTTCGCGCGTCACGCCGCCGATGCGGCTCGGGTGGCAAGGATCTCGGAGAGGGCGATGCTGGAAACGATTCCGAGCTGGACGGACGAGCGCGTCGAACTCCTGCGGCGCCTCTGGGAAGAGGGCCTGAGCGCCAGCCAGATCGCGACGCAGCTCGGCGGCGTCACCCGCAACGCGGTGATCGGCAAGGTGCATCGGCTCGGGCTGTCCGGCCGCGTGAAGCCCGGCGACGGCGCGGTGGCAGGCCGCAAGAAGGTTTCGCGTGAGGCCGAGATCGAGCTAGCCGAGAGCGGCCCGATCGCGCCGGAGGTGATCCCGATCGTCTCGCACCGGCCCGCGCCCGATTTCCCGCAGGCGGCGCCCCCCGTCGTGGCGGCGCCGACGGCGCTCGCCTCCTCGACCCGGGTCACCATCATGGACCTCCGGGAATCCATGTGCCGCTGGCCGATGGGCGACCCGACCTCGTCGGATTTCCACTATTGCGGCGACCGCTCGATCACCGGCCTGCCCTACTGCACGCACCACGCACAGATCGCCTACCAGCCCGCGGCCGAGCGCAAGCGCGATCGCCGGGCGGGCGGTTTTCGGTAATTGAGGCGCCCGACGCCGGCCGTCACGCGGTGATGGGCACGGTATGGAACTTGGGTTGAGGCTGACCGCGCTGGCGTCTCGGCGCTGACGACCCACCCCCTTTGTCATTCCGGGTCGCCCCCGGATCTGGCCTTCGGCCAGTCCGAGGAAAGGCTCCGGCGAGCCCGGAACCCAGAGCCGCTGAAAGTGCTCCAGCTTGCCGCGTCAGCGGTTCTGGGTTCCGGGCTCCGCTACGCGGCCCTGGAATGACAAGGGTGGGTTGTCCGGTTCCACACAGGAAATCGGTGAACTCGCGGCCGCGGAGCCTCGCCCCACTCGCGAAACCGCACCTCCTACTCCTCCGTCGTGAACATCTCGTCGAACGAGTAGCCCGACCCCCGGACCGTGCGGATCGGGTCGCTCTGGCGGGGGCGGTTGATCGCCTTGCGCAGGCGGCCGACATGCACGTCGACGGTGCGCTCGTCGATGTAGACGTCGTGGCCCCAGACGCCGTCGAGGAGCTGCTCGCGGGAGAAGACCCGGCCGGGGCTCTGCATCAGGAACTCGAGGAGCTTGAACTCGGTCGGTCCGAGATGGATCTCGCGGCCCTGTCGGCGGATGCGGTGGCTGACCCGGTCGAGCTCGATATCGCCCGCCACGAGCTGGTTCGCGACGTGGGCGGGCTTGGCGCGTCGCAGGAGCGCGCGGACCCGGGCCAGGAGCTCGGGCACCGAGAACGGCTTGACGATGTAGTCGTCGGCGCCGGTGCCCAGGCCGCGGATGCGGTCCCCCTCCTCGCCCCGCGCCGTCAGCATGATGATGGGCAGCCGCTCGCTCTCGCGCCGCGCCCGGATGCGGCGGCACAGCTCGATGCCCGAAAGGCCCGGCAGCATCCAATCCAGCAGGATCAGGTCGGGAAGCTGCTCCTGCAGCTTCAGATCGGCCTCGTCGCCACGCACCGCGCAATCGACGGCGAAACCCTCGGCCTCGAGGTTGTAGCGGAGGAGGAGAGTGAGGGCCTCCTCATCCTCGACGATCAGGATACGCGCGCTCATACGGTCTGAAGGTGTTTTCGAGTTAGGTGGTCCCGGCTAACGTGAAGAGAATGCGACCACACAACGAGGGAGAGGCGGCGCCGTCGTAGCGGCAGCGCCTCGACGTCAGGCGCTCGCGGGCAGTCCCACGGTCGCGTAGTTGGAGGCATCGTCCTTCGGACGCTCCTCGAGCAGGTTCTGGCCAGTCACGAGGTAGTGGATGGTCTCGGCGACATTCGTGGTGTGGTCGCCGATCCGCTCGATGTTCTTGGCGCAGAACAGGAGGTGCGTGCAGAACGAGATGTTGCGCGGGTCCTCCATCATGTAGGTCAGGAGCTCGCGGAACAGGGAGTTGTAGAGGGCGTCGATGGCGCTGTCGCGCTCCCACACGTCGTGGGCCGCCTTGACGTCCCGGCTCGCGAAGGCGTCGAGCACGTCCTTGAGCTGCTCCTGCACCAGGTCGCTCATGTGCTGGACGCCGATCACCACCTTCTGCGGCTGGATCTCGCCCGCGATGGCGACGACGCGCTTGGCGACGTTCTTGGCGAGGTCGCCGATCCGCTCGAGATCGTTCGAGACCCGGATCGCCGAGACGGTCTCGCGCAGGTCGATGGCGAGCGGCTGGCGCTTGGCGATGAGCAGGATCGCGCGCTCCTCGATGTCACGCTGCAGGGCGTCGAGGCGCTTGTCGGCGGCGATCACCGCCTGGGCGAGGTTGGAGTCGCGCCGCACGAGCGCGTGGCTCGCATCCGTCATCATCTTCTCGGCGATGCCGCCCATCTCCGAGATCGAGCGGCGCAGGTTCTCCAGCTCCGCGTCGTAGGAACTGACGATGTGCTCGGACATGATCGCACTCCTCGATCGGGGCCGCCGCGGGCGCGCCACGCATCGGATGGGTCAAAGGGCTTCGGCGGCGCGTCTTCCAGGGCGCCGCCTGTGCGCTCGGGTCAGCCGAAGCGGCCGGTGATGTAGTCCTGGGTCTGGCGCTTCTCGGGGTTCATGAAGATGCGGGTGGTGGGCCCGAACTCCACGAGC
The DNA here is from genome assembly GCF_022179305.1 of Methylobacterium iners. GTDB lineage: Bacteria > Pseudomonadota > Alphaproteobacteria > Rhizobiales > Beijerinckiaceae > Methylobacterium > Methylobacterium iners. The sequence continues at coordinate 19,643 of NZ_BPQP01000014.1, read as the reverse complement.
TCGCCGAGATACATGAAGGCCGTGAACTGCGAGATGCGGGCGGCCTGCTGCATGTTGTGGGTCACGATGACGATCGTGAACTCGGAGCGCAGCTGCTCGATCAGCTCCTCGATGCGCCCCGTCGAGATCGGGTCCAGCGCCGAGGTCGGCTCGTCGAACAGGATGACCTCCGGGCGCTGCGCCACGGTTCGGGCGATGCAGAGGCGCTGCTGCTGGCCGCCGGACAGACCCATGCCCGATTGCTTCAGCTTGTCCTTGGCCTCGTCCCAGAGCGCCGCCTTGCGCAGGGATTCCTCGACGCGGACGTCGAGGTCGGCCTTGGAGAGGCGCTCGTAGAGGCGAAGCCCGAAGGCGACGTTGTCGTAGATCGACATCGGGAAGGGCGTGGGCTTCTGGAAGACCATGCCGATCTTCGAGCGCAGCTCGTTCAGGTCGATCCTGGGATCGAGGATGTTGCGGCCGTCGAGCATGATCTCGCCCTCGGCCCGCTGCTCGGGATAGAGGCTGTAGATCCGGTTGAAGGTGCGCAGCAGGGTCGACTTCCCGCAGCCCGAGGGGCCGATCAGCGCCGTCACCTGGCGATCGTGGAAGTTGAGGTTGACCGATTTCAGGCCGTGGAAGTTGCCGTAGTAGAAGTTGAGGTCCTTCACGGCGATGCGCACCGGCGCGGTCTCGTCCGCCTGGTGGCGTCCGGTGAGCTGGGCCTGGGTGATCTCGGTGGCGGCGTTCATCGGTCTCTCGTCCTTGCGATGCGGGAAGGGCGGGGCGCGCGGCTCTAGCGCGCCCTCTCGCTCTTGATGACGAAGCGGGCCACGATCGACAGGGCGAGGATCGTGATGGTGATGAGGAGGGCGCCGGCCCAGGCGAGCTGCTGCCAGTTCGGATAGGGCGAGAGCGCGAACTGGTAGATCATCACGGGCAGGTTCGGGATGCCGCCCATCAGGTTGGGGCTGAACCAGGAATTGTTGTTCAGCGCCGTGAACAGCAGCGGCGCGGTCTCGCCGGCGATCCGGGCGAGCGCCAGGATGATGCCGGTGACGATGCCGGCGCTTGCCGCGCGCCAGGTGATGCTCTTGATCACGACGGAAGGCGGCGCGCCGAGCGCCGCGCCGGCCTCGCGGAGCGGTCCGGGTACGAGGCGCAGCATGTCCTCGGTGGTGCGCACGATGACGGGCGTCGCGATGATGGCGAGCGCCACGCCGCCGGCCCAGCCCGAATAGCTTCCCATGGTCCGCACCATCAGGGTGTAGACGAAGAGGCCGATCAGGATGGAGGGGGCCGAGAGCAGGATGTCGTTGAGGAAGCGGATGAGGTCGGCGAGCTTCGAGTTGCGCCCGTACTCGGCGAGGTAGGTGCCCGCCATCACGCCGATGGGCGTCGCGATCACGATGCCGATGGAGGTGAGGATGAGGCTGCCGAGGATGGCGTTGGCGATGCCGCCGCCCTCGGAGCCGGGCCCCGGCGTCGGTTCGGTGAAGAGGGCCGGCGAGAAGCCCTTCACGCCCTCGACGATCAACATGAGCAGGATCGAGCCGAGCACCACGATGCCGAGCGCGGTCGCCAGCGTGCTCGACACCACGAGGACGCGGTCGGCGACGCGGCGGCCAGGCCGCACGCGGCTGCCGGTGACCGGCGCGGCCTCCCGCTCGATGGTGGCGGGCATGGGGTTGCGAGCGTCCATGATTCAGGCCTCCCGGGGCTCAGGCGACCTTCACGCGCCGGACGAGCAGGCGTGCGATGATCAGGACGATGAAGGTGACGATGAACAGGATGCAGCCCAGCGCCATCAGCGCGTGAAGCTGCATGCCGTCGGCCTCGTTGAACTCGTTGGCGATGCGCGAGGCGATGGTCGAGCCGGGATCGAAGATCGAGGCCGAGAGCCGGTTGGCGTTGCCGATCACGAAGGTGACCGCCATGGTCTCGCCGAGCGCGCGGCCGAGGCCGAGCATGATCGCGCCGATGATCGAGACGGAGGCCTGCGGCACGAGGACGTGGCGCACCACCTCCCAGGTCGTGCAGCCGATGCCGTAGGCGCTCTCGCGCAGGACGGTCGGGATCTGGTCGAGCATGTCGCGGGTGATCGAGGCGACGAAGGGCACGATCATGATGGCGAGGATGATGCCGGCGGTGAGCACGCCGACGCCCGAGGGCACGCGGGCATAGAGGAGCGTGCCCACGATGGGCAGGCCCTCGACCACGTTCGAGACCGGAACCTGCACGAAGCGCGCGAAGAGGGGCGCGAAGATGAACAGCCCCCACATGCCGTAGATGATGCTGGGCACCGAGGCGAGCAGCTCGATCGTCATCGCGACGGGCTTGCGGGCCCAGCCCGGGCAGAGCTGCGTCAGGTAGACGGCGATCCCCAGCGAGATCGGCACGCCGATCACCAGGGCCAGCGCCGCGGAGGCCAGGGTGCCCATGATCGCGACGAAGGCGCCGTACTGCTCCTGGCCGATGTTCCAGGCGCTGGAGGTCAGGAAGCCGAAGCCGAATTCGCGGAAGGCCGGCCAGCCGCCGTAGGCGATGGAGGCGAGGATGCCGGCGAGGAAGAGGAGGACGAGGATCGCCGAGGCATAGGCCGCGAGGCGAAAGAGCTGGTCACCGATGCCGCCCGGCGTCTTTCGAGCGGGGCTGCCGCTGGCGGCGCCAGTCAAGGCGATCTGTTCGGTCAACGCGGCCATCCGAAATCATCTCTCGAGATTGAGGTGTCTAGCGCGCGCCCCATGCCGACGCGAGGGGACGGTGCGATGCTCTCTGGAGGACCCGGCGATGGCTGCCGGGCCCTCCACTGTCGTCAATCGGCGTGGCGGCTGGTTACATGTTGAGGACCGGCTTGCCGTCCTTGCCCTTGATCTCCTTCCAGGCGTCGTTGACCATGCCAACGACGTTGTCGGGGAGCGGGACGTAGTCGAGGTCGGCGGCGAGCTTGTCGCCGTTCTTGTAGGCCCAGCTGAAGAACTTGAGCACTTCGGCGGTCTTGGCCGGGTCGACCGGGTCCTTGTAGACGAGCACGAAGGTCGCCGCCGTGATCGGCCAGGCGTCTTCGCCCGCCTGGTTCGTGAGCGAGATGCCGAAGCCGGGAGCCGACTTCCAGTCGGCGCTCGCGGCGGCGGCCTGGAAGGACTTCTCGTCGGGGATCGGGAACTTGCCGGCCTTGTTCTGGATCAGCGTGTGGCTGAGCTTGTTCTGCTTGGCGTAGGCCGACTCGACGTAGCCGATCGAGTTCGGGACCTGCTTGACGGTGGCGGTGACGCCCTCGTTGCCCTTGCCGCCCTGTCCGGCCGGCCAGGAGATCGTGGTCGCCGCACCGAACTCCTTCTTCCAGGCCTCGGAGGCCTGGCTGAGATAGGTCGTGAAGATGTTCGTCGTGCCGGACGCGTCCGAACGGTAGACCGGGGTGATGTTCGCGTCGGGAAGCTTCACGCCCTCGTTGATCTTGGCGATCTTGGCGTCGCTCCACTTGGTGATCTTGCCCGAGTAGATCTCGCCGATGAGTTCGCCCGTGAGCTTCAGCTTGCCCGGCTCGACGCCGGCGATGTTCACGACGGTGACGACAGCGCCCATCACGGTGGGGAACTGAACGAGGCCGTCCTTGGTCAGGGCCTCGGCCTTGAGCGGCGCGTCGGTCGCGCCGAAATCGACGGTCTTGGCCTGGATCTGCTTGATGCCGCCGCCCGAGCCGATGGACTGATAGTTCAGGCCCGTGCCGGTGTCCTTGCGGTACGCTTCGGCCCACTTCGAGTAGACCGGGAAGGGGAAGGTCGCGCCGGCGCCGGTGATGTCGGCGGCGAGCGACGGGGTCGCGAGCTGAGCGGTCGCGAGCCCGATGGCAAGCGCATAGGCGAAGGGTTTCACTGATCGTCTCCGTGTCTGTCGGGGGCGGAGCCTTGAGCGGTTCGCGTCCGGCTTCCGTCTGCCCGCAATCCGCCGTGAGCGGCTGGCACAGCGTTAGCTGCCGGACGACGCCGGCTCTATGACGCTCCCATGACAGATCGATGACATGCTCCCCTTGGATGGGGTCAGCCGCCGCGCTCGCGATTGGTCATCCCCCGAAAATGGCACGGTTCGCCGCCCCGCGCGTTATCTGCCGTTGCGGCACGCGGCGAGGATTCTCGCCGGCAAGCCTGAAGGGACAGGATCGTGACGGACGGATCGACCGCGACGGAGCAGGTGGATCGTGGCGCGGACGCGGCTTTTCTCGCGCTTCACGAAGAGCGCGAAACTCTCGAGCGACGCCTGTCGATGGCCAAGCACCGGCAGCGCTTCTGCAGCAATCCCGCCGCCGTCGAGGACGCCGGTACGGAGGAGCGCAACCTGCTCGAGAGCTTGGACCGGGTGATGACGCAGATTCGCGCCGCGGAGTACCGGCGCAAGCCGGGCGCGCGGCGCTGGTAGGCGGGCCTTCTCAGGCCACGCGGCGGCGGTCGCGCTCCTTGTGGCGCAGCCGGAGCAGCAAATCGACTTGCACGTCGGTGATCGGCTGGGCCTCGCAGAGCTGGGCGTAGAGCGAGCGAAGACCGACGCCGAGCTGCTGGCGCGCCTCGTCGGTCAGCGCGGGAAGCGGGTGTTCGACGGCGTAGGCTCTGTCGTCGGCAGTCCCGATCAACTGGTCCATCGTGCCCGTCCGCGCTCGCCTCATCCGGAAGTTAAGTCCCCGAATCGGGGAGCTATCCGCCACCCTTCGACGATGACCAGCTATGGTTAACAAAGACTTAATGCGGCCCCTCAGGCCTGCGCAGCCTGTAGGAGGCGGGCAGCGGCGGCGCGGGCCTCGTCCGTGACCGTCGCGCCGGCGAGCATCCGCGCGATCTCCTCGCGCCGCGCCGGCGAATCGAGAGAGGCGACCCGCGTGGCGACGCGGCCGGCGCCCTTCACGGCGTCCTTGGCGATCAGGAAATGCGTGCTGGCCTGGGCCGCGACCTGCGGCGCGTGGGTCACGGCGACCACCTGCACGCGTGCGGCGAGACGGGCGAGACGGGCGCCGATGGCGTCCGCGACGGCGCCGCCGACGCCGGTATCGATCTCGTCGAAGATCAGGGTGGGCGCCGAGCCCTTGTCCGCGAGCACCACCTTCAGCGCCAGCATGAACCGCGAAAGCTCACCGCCGGAGGCGACCTTCATCATGGGCCCCGGACGCGTACCCGGATTGGTCTGCGCCCAGAACGCCACGTGGTCGATGCCGGCCGCGTCGCGGGAGTCCGAATCCGTCGTGATCTCCGTGATGAAGCGGGCGCGTTCGAGCTTGAGCGGCGGCAATTCGGCCTTGACCGCCGCGTCGAGGGCCTTGGCCGCGCGGCGGCGGCCTTCGCTGAGCTTGGCCGCCGCCGCACCGTAAGCAGCCTCGGCCTGGCCGAGCTCGGCTGCGAGCACGCCCAGCGCCTCCTCTCCGGCATCGATGGCCGCGACGTCGGCGAGGTAGCGCTCGCGCAGGGCGGCGAGATCGTCGGCGGGCACATGGTACTTGCGGGAGGCCGCACGCAGGGCGAACAAGCGCTCCTCCACCCGCTCCAACTCGCGTGGATCGAACTCCGTTTCGCGCAGGGCCGCGTCGAGGATGCTGCGCGCCTCGTCGAGGGCGACGAGCGCGGCATCCAACGCCGAGACGCAAGGGTCGACGAGGGCGGGGAGCAGCGCGGCGCGCCGTTCCAGCTTGCGCAGGGCCGAGGAGAGATGCGGCACCGGCGAGCCCGGCCCGCCCGCCGCCTCGAGGGCCTCGTTCAGCTCGCGGGCGAGCTTCTCGCCCTGCTGCATCACGGTCCGGCGCTCGGCGAGGCTCGCCTCCTCGCCCGCTTGAGGATCGAGGGTCTCCAGCTCGTCCACGGCATGGCGCAGGAAGTCGGCCTCCTTGCGGGCAGCCTCCACCCGGGCGCGGTGCGTCTCGAGGGCGGAGCGGGCCGAGCGGACGCGCTTGGCCGCCTCCGCGACGCGGGCGAGCGGAGCCTGGAGGCCGCCGAACGCGTCGAGGATCGCGCGGTGGGTGCCGGCATCGGCCAAGGCCCGGTCATCATGCTGACCGTGGATCTCGACGAGGGCTGCACCAATCGCCCGAAGCACCTGCACGCCGACGGCCTGATCGTTGACGAAGGCGCGGGTCCGCCCGTCCGCCATCTGGACGCGACGCAGGATGAGGTCGCCCTCCGTGTCGAGGTCGGCCTCCGCCGCGAGGCGCCTTGCAGGGTGGTCGAGGGGCACGTCGAAGACCGCCGTGACGCCGCCCTGCGTCTCGCCGTGGCGCACGAGGCCGCCGTCGCCGCGGCCGCCGAGGGCCAGCGTGAACGCGTCGAGCAGGATCGACTTGCCCGCGCCCGTCTCGCCCGTGAGGACGCTGAGGCCCTCACGGAAGTTGAGTTCGAGTTTGTCGATCAGAACGATGTCGCGGATCGCAAGCTGGATCAGCATGCCGCGTGACTGGCCTTCCCGAAAACGTCAGGCCGCCTCCTACAGCATCGTCCCGGATATCGCATCCGGGAGGATGCTGCAGCTTCCCGTTCTCGCATCGGATGTGTCCGAAAGCCGGTGACCACCGTTCGGTCCGATGCTTTAGGGCGAAGCGGCGCCCGCTTCACCCCAAAAATTCTCGGCGGGCGCCGGCGGAGCGCGGCCGACTCGCCGCAGGACGCTACTGCGCCTCCGCCGTCCGGCCGATCACTGAGCGATAGACCTTGCTCAGCCAGGAGCTGCGCTCCTCGCGCGGCTCCAGGCCGCCCGATTGCAGGAGCTTGTAGGCGTCCTTGTACCAGGGGCTGTCCGGGAAGTTGTGACCGAGCACGGCCGCCGCGGTCTGGGCTTCCGCGGTGATGCCGAGCGCCATGTAGGCCTCGACCAGGCGCTCCAGCGCCTCCTCGGCGTGGCGGGTCGTCTGGTACTTGCTCACGACATCGCGGAAGCGGTTGATCGCGGCCGGGAAGTTGCGGCGCTCGAGGTAGAAGCGGCCGACTTCCATCTCCTTGCCCGCGAGCTGGTCGCGGGTGATCTGGATCTTGGCCTTGGCATCGGCAGCGTATTCCGAGGTCGGGTACTTCTGGACGAGCTCCTGCAACCCGACCAGCGCCTTCTCGGCGCGGTCCTGGTCGCGGGTGACGTCGGGGATCTGCTTGTAGTGCGACATCGCCATCAGGTATTGGGCGTAGGCCGCATCCTTGCTCGCCGGATGACGCTTGATGTAGCGCTGCGAGGCCGAGATGGCGTCGTCGTACTTCGCGCCCTCGTAATTGGCGTAGGCCGTCATCAGCAGCGCCTTGCGCGACCAATCCGAGTACGAATACTGCTTGTCGAGGTCGCCGAACTTCTTGGCCGCGGCCTCGAAGTCCTGGTCCTCCATGCGCGCCAAGCCCTCGCTGTAGAGCTTGTCGGCCGGGACATCCGGGACGACCTCAGGCTTGTACTTCTCGGCGAAGGGGTTGATCGAATCGAGGGCATCGCAGCCGCCGAGGCCGAGGCCGCAGAAGGCCACCACCAAGGCGGCGATCGCGGAGCGATTGAGATCAGCCATAGGCATTGTCAGACATCCCCCAACGGACGCGGCCGAATTCGGCTTCGCATCGTCAAGCCATCACAAGCGTCGGTCGAGTGGCTGACGGCACCATGCCATGATCCGGGTGAACCGCACCCGCGACCTCGCCGCTTTTCACAGACGATTCACCTCTGACGCCCGATTTGGGCGCGAAAGCGGCAGGTTTTCCAATCGGGAGAACGGCCGCCCGGTGTGGCGCTGCCGCTACAGATCGACGGCGAAGGCGGCGATGCCGAGGCCGGCGCCGAACTCGGCGAGCACGGTCTCGCGGCGCGTGCCCTGCGCCTCGACGATGGCGTAGTTCGCCCGGTCGGCGAAGAGCTGGGTGAGCACGCCGACGTTCAGCCGGTGGCCGCCGCAATAGGAGCGGTAGGCGCCCTGGAGCGGGAGGCCGGCGAGCGCGAGGTCGCCGACCGCATCCAGGAACTTGTGGCGGACGAACTCGTCGGCGTAGCGCAGGCCCTCGGGGTTGACGACCGCGTTCTCACCGACCGCGACGGTGTTCTCGAGGGAGGCGCCCAGCGCGAAGCCCGCCTTCCAGTAGCGCTCGACGTCGCGCATCATGCCGAAGGTCCGGGCCGGGGCGATCTCGCGGCGATAGGAGGCCGGGGTCAGGTCCATCGCCTTGCGGCTGCGGCCGATCACGGGGCTCTCGAAATCGATCTCGACGTCGAGGCGGAAGCCGCGGTCGATGGGGCGGAGCTCGGCGAAGGCGCGGTCGTGCTCGACGCGGACGGGGCGAAGCACCTTGATCCAGCGGCGCAGGGCGGAGCAGGTCACGGTTCCGACGGCGTCGATGGCTTCGACGAAGGGACGCGCGCTGCCGTCGAGGATGGGCATCTCGGGCCCGTCGATCTCGACGAGGACGTTGTCGACGCCCAAACCGTAGAGGGCGGACATCAGGTGTTCGATGGTGGCGACGGCGCCGGTCTCGATGTCACCGATGACGGTGCAGAGTTCCGTGGCGGAGACGCAGGCATGGTGAGCTTTGATGAGCCGGTCGTTGCCGGTGGGGACGCTGGTCCGGAGAAAGGCGATGCCGTGGTTGGCCGGAGCGGGTTTGAGCGTGACCGCTACCGGGTTCCCGGAATGGACGCCGATGCCGTGGAGCGTGGCCGGCGCCTTGAGTGTTGTTTGTTGGTTCGTCCGCATTCCCTAGCCCTCGGCCGTGATCCGGTCACGCGCCTCCGCCTTGCGGGGCACGCCACCTTTCTGATCCGTCCGCTGCTTGAAGCCCCTGCGAGCGCTGACGGCGAAACCGCCGCGCCTTTTTCGTTCCAATTTTTCTATAGCCGCGCCCCGAAAGGCCGCCAAATCACGCTTTCTTACCGTCTGTTACAGACACGCTTTTGTCGCGCGTTCTGAAAAGCTCAATTCCCGGAATGTGTTAACAATGCGTTAAACCCGGGACCTTTCGGTCCCGGGTCTGTTGCAGAAAAGCAGCAATTGTCGACCGGAACGGCGCTCAGTTCGCCTGCCGACGCAGGAAGGCCGGGATCTCGAGCTGGTCGTCGTCCATCATCCGGGGCTGGGGCGCGGCCCGACCCTGCGGGTCGAGGTTGCCCTGGGCCGGACGATATTGCGGCGCCTGGGCGACGGCGGGTCGCTTGGGAACCTCGGCGTAGACCGGCGGCTGGGGCGCGACCGGGCGGACCGGAGCAGCGGCCTCCGGCTCCTCGCGGCGTCCGCCGAAGCCGACGGAGGCGAGGCGGCGCAGCAGGTTCATCCGCTTCGAGTCACCGGCGGGCTCCGCCGGCTCCTCGCCGCGATGGACGCGCAGCTGCGCCTGGGCCGGCATGGGCAGATCCTGGATCTGCGGCATGCGCGGCGCCCGGGCGACCGGCACGGCCGGACGCGGCGGCACGTAGGGACCGGCGACGGGGGCCTGGACAGGCTCCGGCGCCGGAGCCGGCAGCGGCATCGGCTCGTAGGTGGCGGCCCGCGGCTGGGTCTGGGTGAGGACGACCTCGTCGCGCACGACCGGCGCGGCGGGGATCTCGGCCCGGACCGGCTCGGGTGCGGCCTCGGTGGCCTGGGCCGCCTGGACGGGCGCGGGCTGCGGGGCGGCGGGCTGCTCCTGGGTCGTGGTGCGCAGGGTCGGAACGGGGGCTTGCGCCACCCGGGCCCGGGCCTCGGCGCGCAGGCGCTCGGCCACCTCGGCGATGCGCTGCTCGGTCTGCGCGATCTCCGGGTTGCCCTGGGCGCTGGCGGTGATCAGCGCCGGCTCGATGCCGGTGGCGACGACCGAGACGCGGATGATGCCGTCGAGGCTCTCGTCGAAGGTGGCGCCGAGGATGATGTTGGCGTCCGAATCCACCTCCTCGCGGATGCGGGTGGCGGCCTCGTCGAGCTCGTAGAGGGTGAGGTCGTTGCCGCCGGTGATCGAGATCAGCAGGCCGCGCGCGCCCTTCATCGAGACGTCGTCGAGGAGCGGGTTGGCGATGGCCGCCTCGGCCGCGCGGTTGGCGCGCTTCTCGCCGGAAGCCTCGCCGGTGCCCATCATCGCCTTGCCCATGCCGCGCATGATCGCGCGGACGTCGGCGAAGTCGAGGTTGATCAGGCCTTCCTTGACCATGAGGTCGGTGATGCAGGCGACGCCCGAGTAGAGCACCTGGTCGGCCATCGCGAAGGCGTCGGCGAAGGTGGTCTTCTCGGTGGCGACCCGGAACAGGTTCTGGTTCGGGATCACGATGAGCGTGTCGACGGCGGCCTGCAGCTCGGTGATGCCGGCCTCGGCGGTGCGCATGCGGCGCACGCCCTCGAACTGGAACGGCTTCGTGACGACGCCGACGGTGAGGATGCCCATGTCGCGGGCGGCCCGCGCGATGACCGGCGCGGCGCCGGTGCCGGTGCCGCCGCCCATGCCGGCGGTGATGAAGCACATGTGGGCGCCCGAGAGCTGATCGCGGATCTCGTCGATCACCTCTTCCGCGGCGGCCGAGCCGACCTCGGGGTGCGAGCCGGCGCCCAGCCCCTGCGTCACGCCGAGACCCATCTGGATCACGCGCTCGGCCTTGGACGAAGTCAGCGCCTGCGCGTCCGTGTTGGCGACCACGAATTCGCAGCCGAGCAGGCCCGATTCGATCATGTTGTTGACGGCGTTACCGCCGGCTCCGCCGACACCGAACACGGTGATGCGGGGCTTCAGTTCGCGGATGTCCGGCGCCTGCAGGGAGATGGCCATGATGTCGAGCCTCGTGCCTTTCACGGTTTGCATTTGGCGCCTCTCGAGGAAGCGCCGCTTATGGTCCGGGCCTGGGCCCGTGTTGGTCAGAAACTCTCGCGGAGCCAGCGTCCGACGCGCGAGAGGTAACCGTCCGTTCCGGTGGCCGCGAAGGCGCCTTGCCCCCGCGGTTCGAAATGTTCCGCATGCGCCACCTGCGGGTAGACGAGGAGGCCGACCGCGGCCGAGAAGGCCGGGCCCTTGGCCGCCTCGGGCAGGCCGCGGATGCCGAGGGGCCGGCCGATCCGGACCTGCCCCTGCATGATGCGGCGGGTGACCTCGGGCAGGCCGACGAGCTGGCTCGCGCCGCCCGTCAGCACGACACGGCGCCCGGCCTGGGCGGCGAAGCCCGCGTTGCGCAGGCGATCGCGCACCAGCTCGATCACCTCCTCGACGCGAGGCGTGATGATGCGGACGAGCTGGGAGCGCGGCACGTGGGTGGGCGCGTCGCCTTCGTCCTCGCCGACCCCGTGGACCGCGATCATGTCGCGCTCGTCCGACGCCGTGGAGATCGCCGAGCCGTAGAGGGTCTTGAGCCGCTCGGCCGCCGCGACCCGGGTCGAGAGCCCGCGGGCGATGTCCATGGTGACGTGGTGGCCGCCGACCGCGATCGCGTCGACATGGACGAGGTGCCCGCCCTGGAAGACGCCGACCGTGGTGGTGCCGCCGCCCATGTCGACGACGGCGACGCCCATCTCGGCCTCGTCGTCGACCAGGGCGGAGAGGCCCGCCGCGTAGGGCGTGGCGATCACCGCCTCGACGCCGAGATGGCAATGCTCGACGGCGAGCATGAGGTTGCGGGCCGACGCGGCTTCGGTGGTGACGACGTGGAGGTCGACGCCGAGCGCGTCGCCGATCATGCCCGAGGGGTCGATCACGGCGCCCTGCCCGTCCAGCGAGTAGCCGGTCGGCAGCGCGTGGAGGACGGCCCGGCCGGGGCTGACGCCGTGGGCGCTCGCCGTCTCGAGCACCCGCTCGACGTCGGAGCCCATCACCGAGCCGGAGCGCACCGCGACGCGGGCCTCGAAGTGCTGCGAGGCGAGCCGCCCGCCCGAGGTGTTGACGATGACCGACTGCACCTCGCACTTGGCCATCCGCTCGGCCGCGTGGACCGCCTGACGGATCGCGCCCTCGGCGGCCTCCAGGTCGACGATGGCGCCGCCCTTGAGCCCCTGCGAGCGCTGGTGGCCGATCCCGATGATCCGGGCGAGATGGGTGCGGCCGCGCAGCGTCGAGAGCGCCTCGGCGGGCTGCAGCTCGGCGATGAGGCAGACCACCTTGCTCGTGCCGATGTCGAGCACCGACAGCGTGGCGCTCCGACGGGCGGAGAGGGGTTTGAGCCGCGGCGTGAGGCCGTGTTGCGAATGCATCTTGGCTACCGGTCGAAGGCGGGGATGGTGGAGCGGGACGCGAGGCGGATCATGTCTCGGTCGCCTTCTTCGGCTTCTTCTTCTGGGATTCGGCCCGGGCGGCAGCCGCCTCCTCGGTGAGCCGCACCACCACCCGGTCGGGCATGCGCAGGTCGACCGCGATGATGTCCTTGTCGAGGATGCGGCTGTCGCGCTGGATCCTGACGAGCCGGGCCAGCGCTTCCGCCGCGCCGGCTTCCGGCAGGCGGATGTCGATGCCGTCGAGCTTCAGCGTCCAGCGGCGGCCCGAGACGAAGGTGCCGGCGCGGACGCGCTCGGCGAGCGGGCCTGCCGATTCGATCAGCCCGAGATAATCCTTGAGGCGCAGGTTCGCGCCCTCGCCCACCACGAGAGGGAGCGCGGCGTAGCGGTCGTCCCGCATCTCGTCGATGACGGTGCCGTCGGCGGCAATCACGGAGATGTCGCCGTTGCGCTGCCAGAGGGCGGCCGGCTCGCGCTCGACCTGATTGATGACGATCTCGTTCGGGTAGAGCTTGCGGACGGAGACGCTGGCGATCAGCGGCACCCGCGACAGGCGCTCGCGGGCCTCCGCGACGTCGACGAAGGGCACGGACGAGCGGGCGTCGATGCCGGCGGCCTGCAGCACCTCGTGCTCGTAGAGCCGGGCGATGCCGGAGATGGTGACGCGCTCGACGCCGAAGCCGGCAACGCGCGCCAGGATGTCGGCCGGCCGGCCGTTCGCGGCCACGAAAGCGTCGTAGCGGCCGCTGGCGACGAAGCCCGTGACGGCGATGCCGGCGAAGGCCGCGGAGAGACCGAGGGTTCCGATATGAAGAGGAAAGCGCTGCCCGGAGGGAGCGAAGCGGGAGCGGCGCGCCGGGGCGAGGCGGCGCAGGAAACGTGCGGCGAGGCCGTCGCCAGCCTGACCGGCGGCGCTCAGCGACCCAACGTTGCGTCCTCCACCATCCATTGGACGAGCTCACCGAAACTGAAGCCCGCGTGGGCTGCGATCTCCGGCACAAGGCTGGTCTGGGTCATTCCGGGTTGCGTGTTGACCTCCAGGACGACGAGGGCACCGGTTCCACCCGGTGTATCGTCGTAACGAAGGTCGGCACGGCTGACGCCCCGGCAGCCCAGTGCTTGATGCGCCGTTAACGACAACTCTTGGACACGCTGGTAAACATTTGGTTTAATTTCCGCCGGCAGCACGTGGATCGACCCCCCCTCGGCATACTTGGCGTCGAAGTCGTACCACTCGCCCGTGGCGGGCTTGATCTCGATGACTCCGAGCGCCCGGTCGCCCATCACCGCGCAGGTCAGCTCGCGGCCTGGAATGTAAGTCTCCACAAGGACTTCGTCGCCGTAGGTCCAGTCCGGGCGAGCCAGTTCCTGGGGCGGGTGCGAGCGCCCCTCGCGCACGATGATGACGCCCATCGAGGAGCCCTCGGCGATGGGTTTCACCACGTAGGGTGGCGCCAGCGGGTGTGACTTTGCGGCCTCATGACGGTTAACGACGCGGCCCTCCGGCACGCTGACGCCGGCCGCCCTCATGATCGTTTTGGCACGTTCCTTATGCATCGCGAGCGCGGAGGCGAGCACGCCCGAGTGGGTGTAGGGAATCTTCAGGATCTCAAGCAGGCCCTGGATCGTGCCGTCCTCGCCCGCTGGGCCGTGCAGCGCGTTGAAGGCTACGTCGGGCCGCAGCGCGCTCAGCACGGTCGCGATGTCGGGCTGCACGTCGACGGGCGTGACCCGGTAGCCCTGTCCCTCCAGCGCGCGGGCGCAGGCGGTGCCGGAACTCAGCGAGACCTCCCGCTCGGAGGACCAGCCACCCATCAGGACGGCGACGTGCTTGGGCATAGTTGGTCTCCGGAGAGGGGGAGGGGCACTATTCAGAATCAGGGCCGGTCGATGAGGGTCGCGCGGCCGGACTTTGATGGATGGCTATACTGGCGACGACCTCCGTGGGTCGCCACCAGAAATCATCCTGGGCCTCGATCAGGCGGATGATGTCGCGAAACTTCATTCCGGCCTCTGCGACCATGATCACGAGCGGGGAAGCGGCAGACCAATCCGCTTGATCTCCCAATGCAGATCCACGCCGGAGGTCTCGCGAACCCGCCGCCGGACCTCCTCGCCCAGTCCCTCGATGTCGGCGGCCGTGGCGCCCTCGCGGTTGATCAGGAAGTTGCAGTGCATCTCGGAGACCTGGGCCCCGCCCATGACCAGCCCTCGGCAGCCCGCCGCGTCGATGAGCTGCCAGGCCTTGCCGCCCTCCGGGTTCTTGAAGGTCGACCCGCCGGTGCGCTCGCGGATGGGCTGGGCCGCCTCGCGTGCGGCGGTGACGCGATCCATCTCGGCCTCGATCGCCGCGCGATCGCCGGGGCGACCGCGGAACAGGGCGCTCGTGAAGATCACGTCGTCGGGCGCCGAGGAGTGCCGATAGCGAAACCCCATCTCCGCATGGGTGAAGCGGCGCAGGCCGCCCTCACGGTCCACGCCGCGCGCCTCGACGAGCACGTCCGTCGTCTCGCCGCCATGGGCGCCGGCATTCATGCGCAGGGCGCCGCCGATCGAGCCCGGGATGCCGCGGTAGAAGGCGAGCCCGTCGAGCCCGGCCTCGGCCGCGGCCTTGGCGAGCCGCACGTCCGGAACGGCGGTGCCCGCGCGCAGGGTCTCTCCCTCCACCTCGACCGAGCCGAAGGCCCTGCCGCCGAGCCGCACCACCACGCCCGGCACGCCGCCGTCGCGCACGATCAGGTTCGAGCCGAGGCCGATGACGGTGACGGGAGTTTGGGAGTCCAAGGCCGCGAGGAGAACGGACAGGTCTTCCTCGTCGGCCGGCGTGAACAGCACCTGCGCCGGCCCGCCCACCCGGAACCAGGTGAGGTCGGCCAGGGACTGATTCGCCAGCAGGCGCCCGCGGAGGCCCGGAGCGGCCGCGCGGATGGCGGGTGTGATATCGGGGAAAGCGGTCATTGGTGCGCATTCCCTCTCCCCGCGGGCGGGGAGAGGGCCTCGTCCCCCTTGCCGGGGACGGGGCGAGCGGAGCGGGGGTGAGGGGGAGCAGCAGGATGAGGCGAAACCGAGTCCGCTCTCTCCGAAGCCACCCCCTCACCCTCGCCCTTCGGGCTCACGCCGGCCCCGACGAGGGGGCCGGCGTCCTCTCCCCGCCCACGGGGAGAGGGGGGGAGCGCGGCGAGGATCGTCTCGATCACACCGTCGATGTTGTTCATGATCTCAGGATTCCAGAATCGAAGGATGCGATAGCCCCTCGCGGCAAGCCAAGCATCCCTGGCCTCGTCACGCGACGATTCCGCATGCTGGCTTCCGTCGGCTTCGACGATCAGCTTTTCCGAGCGGCAGAGAAAATCTGCAACGTAGGGACCGACGCTCTCCTGCCGTGCGGACTTGAAGCCCGCAAGGCGGCGATTTCTCAACCTGCCCCAGAGGCGACGCTCGGCCTCGGCCTGATCGGCGCGTAGGTGTCGGCGAAAGCCGGTGCGTTCCGGATCGCCCAAGCGCATCGACCACTCACGCCTTCAGCGTCGCCAGTTCCCCCGGCAGCGCGTAGGCCCATTGCGTGATGTTCCCTGCGCCCAGGCACACGACGTAATCCCCCTCCCCGGCCCGGCCGGCGATGATGCCGGCGAGGTCTTCCGAGCGCTCGAGGGCGATGGCGTCGCGGTGGCCGCGCGACTTGAGGCCGGCCACGAGCCCATCCCGGTCGATGCCCTCGATCGGCGCCTCGCCCGCCGCGTAGACGGGGGCGACGATGACCGTGTCGGCGTCGTTGAAGCAGGTGCAGAAATCGTCGAACAGCGAGGCGAGCCGCGTGTAGCGGTGGGGCTGGACCACGGCGATGACGTTGCCGTCGGTCGAGGCGCGGGCGGCGCGCAGCACGGCCTTGATCTCCACGGGATGGTGCCCGTAATCGTCGAAGATCGCCGCGCCGTTCCACTCGCCGGTGCGGGTGAAGCGCCGCTTCACGCCGCCGAAACCGGCCAGCGCCTTGCGGATCGCCTCAGGCTCGACGCCGAGCTCGTGCGCGACGGCGAGCGCCGCGGTGGCGTTGAGCGCATTGTGCTTGCCGGGCATCGGCAGGACGAGGTCCTCCATCTCCATGCGGAAGCCGGGGCGACGGTCGCGGATCATCACCCGGAAGCGGCTCTGGCCGCCCTTCAGGTCGATGTCGATGAGGCGCACGTCGGCCTGCGGATTCTCGCCGTACGTGATGATGCGGCGGTCCTCGATATGCCCGACGAGGTCCTGCACCACCGGGTGGTCGATGCACATCACGGCGAAGCCGTAGAACGGGATGTTGTCGATGAAGCGCCGGAAGGCGTCCTTCACGGCCTCGAACGAGCCGAAATGGTCGAGGTGCTCGGGATCGATATTGGTGACGATGGCGACGTCGGCGGGAAGCTTGAGGAAGGTGCCGTCCGACTCGTCGGCCTCCACCACCATCCACTCGCCCTCGCCCATGCGGGCGTTGGTGCCGTAGGCGTTGATGATGCCGCCGTTGATGACCGTGGGGTCGAGGTTTCCCGCGTCCAGCAATGTCGCGACCAAGGACGTCGTCGTGGTCTTGCCGTGGGTGCCCGCGATCGCGACGCAGGACTTGAAGCGCATCAGCTCGGCCAGCATCTCGGCGCGGCGCACCACCGGCAGGCGGCGCTCGCGGGCGGCGGCGAGCTCGGGGTTGTCGCGCCGGATGGCGGTGGAGACCACGACGAGGGCGGCCGCCTCGACGTTCTCGGCGGCGTGGCCGACGAAGGTCCTCATGCCCTTCTCGGCAAGCCGACGGACGTTGGCGTTGTCGTTGGCGTCCGAACCCTGCACGGTGTAGCCGAGATTGTGCATCACCTCGGCGATGCCGGACATGCCGATGCCGCCGATGCCGATGAAATGAATGGGTCCGAGCTTGTCGGGCAGCTTCATGGCGTGAACCGGTCTCGTGGGACGGGCCGAGGCCCGACATAGAAGAGAAATCAGGTGCGGGCGGCGGTCTCGATGACGAGGCCCGCGAGCCGCTCGGCGGCGTCGTGAATGCCCGCGCTTTTGGCCGCTGCCGCTGCCGCGGTCAATTTTGCCGGCGCCTCGAAATAGTCGACGAGCTCGGCGGTGAGCCGGTCGGGCGTGAAGGCGCTCTGCGGGATGGCGAGCGCCGCGCCGATGGCGGCGAGGGTCGCGGCGTTCGCCGCCTGATCCTGATCCAGCGCGCCCGGCAGCGGGACCAGGATCGAGGGCCGGCCGATCGCCGCGAGCTCCGACACCGTGGAGGCGCCCGAGCGGGCCACGACGAGGTGGCTGCGGGCCATGCGGCCGGGAAGGTCGCGGAAGAAGGGCGCCGCCTCGACGCTCGCGAGGCCGAGGGCAAGGTACTGGTTCTGGACCTCGGTCAGGCTTTCCGCGCGCACCTGCTGCACGAGATGCAGGCGGGCGCGCAGGTCCGCCGGCAGCTGTGCGATCGCCTTGGGCACGATCTCGCCCATCACGGCCGCGCCCTGGCTTCCGCCGAACACGAGAACGTGCAGGCCGTCGGCCTCGCCCAGCGGCGGATAGGGTGTCTGGGCCGCGGCGAGCACCGCCGGCCGCAGCGGGTTGCCGGTATGGACGCGGGGCGCGGTCGCCTTGTCCGGCACGCCGCGGACGTCCCGGAAGCTCGTGGCGATGACCCGGGCGCCACGGGCCAGGAAGGCGTTGGCCCGGCCCATCACGGCATTCTGCTCGTGCAGGATGGTGGGCACGCGCAGGATCTGGCCCGCGAGCAGGGGCGGCACGGTCGGATAGCCGCCGAAACCGACGATCGCGGCGGGGTTGATGCGCCGGATCTCCTTGGCGGCCGAGCCGAAGCCGCGCCCGAGGGTGAGGAGGGCGCTCGCCCGCTTCACGAGGGAGCGGCCGGACGGCGTCGCGGAGGCGATCGTCACGATCTCCGAGGCGGGAAATTCCGTGGCGATGGAATCGACGCGGGCGTCGGTCGCGAGGGCCACGCGCACGCCGCGCGCGCGGAGCGCATGCGCCAGGCTCTCGGCGGGGAAGAGGTGACCGCCGGTGCCGCCCGCGCAGAGCAGGACCGTGGCTTGGGCGACGCTCAACGCATCACTCCCGCGACGGTCGCCGGCGCCGTGCCCGGCGGCTTCTGGCTCAGCATCACGGTGCGCGGACGCTTGCGGGTCAGCGCGATCAGGAAGCCCATGCCCAGCGCCAGCGAGATCAGCGAGGAGCCGCCATAGGAGACGAAGGGCAGGGTCATGCCCTTGGCCGGCATCAGGCGCACGTTCACGGCCATGTTGATGCAGGCCTGGAGGCCGAACAGGGTGGTCAGCCCGGTGATGGCCAGCCGCGTGAAGACGTCGTCGGTGCGCCGCGCGAGCTTGAGGCCGCGCATGACGATGAAGGCGAACAGGCAGACGAGGCCGAGGCAGACCACCGCCCCGAATTCCTCGCCGGTCACCGAGAAGATGAAGTCCGTATGCGCATCGGGCAGGTGGCGCTTGGCGGTGCCCTCCCCCGGGCCGACACCGAGCCAACTCCCCGCATTGAAGGATTCCCGCGCCCAGAATTCCTGGAAGCTGTCGCCGGAATCCTTGTCGAGGAAGCGGGTAATGCGCTCGCGGACGTGGTGCAGGAAGGTGTAGGCGACGCCGACGCCGACGAGGCCCGCGAGGCCGAGGCCGGCCACCCAGAACCAGTGCAGCCCCGCCACGAAGAACAGCGCGCACCAGACCATGGTGATCAGCATCGTCTGCCCGAAATCAGGCTGCAGGATCAGCGGCACAATGGTGATCGGCAGAACGAGGAGCGCCAGGAGCCGGCCCGGCATGTCGCGCCGCTGCGCGCCCTCCGAGAAGGCCCAGGCCGCGACCACGACGAAGGCGGGCTTCACGAATTCGGACGGCTGCAGGCCGAAGGGGCCGAACTGGATCCAGCGGTGGGCGCCCTTGATCTCGGGGCCGAACTTGCTCGCCAGGATGCAGAGCCCGACGCCGGCGATCCAGGTCCCGAGCGCAAGGCGCCGGACATGGCGCAGGGACAGGAACGAGACCGCCACAATGATCACGAGCGTCGGCGCGAGGTAGAGCGCCTGCCGGTTCAGGAAGTGGAAGGTCGGCAGTCCGAGCTTCTCGGCCACCGGCGGCCCGCCGCCCATCAGGAAGACGAGGCCGGCCACCATCAGGGCGGCAAGGCCCGCGAGCAGGCCGCGATCGACGGTCCACCACCAATCCGTCAGGGGCGTGCGTTCCGCGCGGGACATCATGGGGCGTGACTCTCCGTGCGCCCGGAGAACGCCCGAGCCGCACGGCGCGATCCTGTGCGGGAATGGTAAACCAATTCTTTCCATGCGGCGCCCCGCCGGCGGCGCAGATGAACCGATCGCACGTCGATGCGCCCGATCCGCACGATTTCTCTTGCTATTATTCCTAAGCTGTGTTTCTAATCCGTCACCTGCTGCCCGGTAGTTGAGGGTGCTTGTCCGGTGACCGACCGGGCGGGCTTTGGGCGGCAGGGCGGTGCCCGCGTCGGAGGCTCG
>NZ_BPQP01000013.1 GCF_022179305.1 Methylobacterium iners | reverse complement strand
CGCCGCCATCAACGATTAATCGCAAACACGGTCGTCTGCTGCAGGGATCGATAGAGGGGCGGGCCCTCGCGCCCGCTCCTCATCCTCCCGCCAAGGTTTCAGGTCATGAACGGTCAGAACATCCGCATCCGCCTCAAGGCGTTCGATCACCGCATCCTGGATGCGTCGACCCGTGAGATCGTCTCGACGGCCAAGCGCACCGGCGCCACGATCCGTGGTCCGATCCCGCTGCCGACGCATATCGAGAAGTTCACCGTCAACCGCTCGCCGCACATCGACAAGAAGTCGCGCGAGCAGTTCGAGATGCGCACGCACAAGCGTGTGCTCGATATCGTCGATCCGACGCCGCGGACCGTGGACGCGCTGATGAAGCTCGACCTCGCCGCCGGCGTGGACGTGGAGATCAAGCTCTAAGTCCCGCCGGGACCTAGAGCTTACCGTTTCATCGCGCGAGGGAGACACCTATGCGCTCAGGCGTCATTGCACAGAAGGTCGGCATGACCCGCGTCTTCACGGAGGCGGGCGAGCATGTCCCCGTCACCGTGCTCAAGATCGATCAATGCCAGGTGGTCGCTCACCGCACCACCGAGAAGGACGGCTACGTCGCGCTTCAGGTTGGCGTCGGCAAGGCCAAGGTGAAGAACGTGTCGCGCGCCGAGCGCGGCCGCTTCGCCGTCGCCAAGGTCGAGCCGAAGCAGAAGCTCGCCGAGTTCCGCGTCAGCGAGGACGCGATGATTCCGGTCGGCGCCGAGATCACGGCCGACCACTTCATCGCCGGCCAGTTCGTCGACGTCACCGGCACCACCACCGGCAAGGGCTTCGCCGGCGGCATGAAGCGCTGGAACTTCGGCGGCCTGCGCGCGACGCACGGCGTCTCGGTCTCGCACCGCTCGATCGGTTCGACCGGCGGCCGTCAGGATCCGGGCAAGACCTTCAAGAACAAGAAGATGCCGGGCCACATGGGCGTCGAGCGGGTCACGACCCAGAACCTGCGCGTCGTGCGGACCGACCCCGAGCGCGGCCTCATCCTCGTCGAGGGTGCGGTGCCGGGCGTGGCCGGTGGCTGGATCCAGGTTCGCGACGCGGTGAAGCGCAAGCTGCCCGCCGACGTGCCGCAGCCGGGCAAGTTCCGCGAAACCCATTCCGCTGCCGAGACCGCCCAGGTCGAGGCTCCCGAGGCTCCCGCTTCCGAGGAGAACGCGTGATGAAGCTCGATATCACCACCCTCGACGGCGAGGGCGCCGGCTCGGTGGAGCTCGACGAGACCATCTTCGGTCTCGAGCCCCGCGCCGACCTCCTCCAGCGCATGGTCCGCTGGCAGCTTGCCAAGCGCCAGGCCGGCACGCATGCGGTGAAGAACCGTTCGGACGTGAACCGCACGCGCAAGAAGCTCTACAAGCAGAAGGGCACCGGCAACGCCCGCCACGGCGCCGCCTCGGCCCCGCAGTTCCGCGGCGGCGGTCGTGCCTTCGGCCCCGTCGTGCGCAGCCATGCCCATGACCTGCCCAAGAAGGTCCGGGCGCTCGCGCTTCGTCACGCACTCTCGGCCAAGGCCAAGAGCGAGACCCTGATCATCGTCGACGACGTGAAGCTCGCCGACGGCAAGACCAAGGGCCTCGTCGAGCGCTTCGGCAAGATGGGCCTGTCCAGCGCGCTGATCATCAGCGGGTCCGAGGTCGACGTGAATTTCGGCCGCGCGGCGCGCAACATCCCCCAGATCGACGTGCTACCGGTCCAGGGCATCAACGTCTACGACATCCTGCGCCGCGACAAGCTCGTGCTGACGCGCGCGGCGATCGATGCGCTGGAGGCGCGTTTCAAATGAGTGCCGATCCGCGCCACTACGACATCATCGTCTCGCCCGTGATCACGGAGAAGGCGACGAACCTGACCGAGCAGAACAAGGTCGTGTTCCGGGTCGCGCCGAAGGCGACGAAGCCGCAGATCAAGGAAGCGGTCGAGAAGCTGTTCGACGTGAAGGTGACGGCGGTCAACACGCTTGTCACCAAGGGCAAGAAGAAGATCTTCCGCGGGCTCCGCGGGCAGCGTTCGGACGTGAAGAAAGCGATCGTCACCCTCGCCGAAGGCGAGACGATCGACGTCACGACCGGGCTTTGAGACAAGACCGGGTAGGGATTTAACCGATGGCCTTGAAGACATTCAAACCGGTCACGCCGAGCCTGCGCCAGCTCGTGCTCGTCGACCGCCGTGAGCTCTACAAGGGCAAGCCGGTCAAGGCGCTCACCGAGGGCAAGTCGTCGTCCGGCGGCCGCAACAACCTCGGCCGCGTTACCGTCCGCTTCCGCGGCGGCGGTCACAAGCGCACGCTGCGCAACGTCGACTTCAAGCGTCGCGAACAGCTCGGCGTGACGGCCACCGTGGAGCGGATCGAGTACGATCCGAACCGCACGGCCTTCATCGCGCTGATCAGCTACCCGGACGGCAAGCAGAGCTACATCCTGGCTCCGCAGCGCCTGCAGCCGGGCGACAAGGTCGTTGCGGCCGAGCAGGTCGACATCAAGCCGGGCAACGCCGGTCCGTGCGGTAACATGCCGGTCGGCACCATCGTTCACAACGTCGAGCTGAAGATCGGCAAGGGCGGCGCGATCGCCCGCTCGGCCGGCAATTACGCGCAGATCGTGGGCCGCGACCAGGGCTACGTGACACTGCGCCTGAACTCGGGCGAGCAGCGCCTGGTCCACGGTCAGTGCTTCGCCAGCGTCGGCGCGGTGTCGAACCCGGATCACATGAACATCTCGCTCGGCAAGGCCGGCCGCAATCGCTGGCTCGGCAAGCGCCCGCACAACCGCGGCGTTGCCATGAACCCGGTCGACCACCCGCACGGCGGCGGTGAGGGACGCACCTCCGGCGGCCGTAACCCGGTCACGCCGTGGGGCGTGCCCACGAAGGGGAAGAAGACGCGGTCCAACAAGCGGACCGACACCTTCATCCTCGCCAGCCGTCACAACCGCAAGAAGTAATCGCCCATGGCACGCTCGCTCTGGAAGGGGCCGTTCATCGACGGCTACCTCCTCAAGAAGGCCGAGGCCGCGCGCGGCTCCAGCCGGAACGAAGTCATCAAGATCTGGAGCCGCCGCTCTACGATCCTGCCGCAGTTCGTCGGGCTCACCTTCGGTGTGCACAACGGACAGAAGCACATCCCGGTCTACGTCTCCGAGGAAATGGTCGGTCACAAGTTCGGCGAGTTCTCGCCGACCCGCACCTTCCACGGTCACGCGGCCGACAAGAAGGCGAAGAGGCGCTGAGATGGGCAAGCAAGCCACCCCCCGCGCACTGCCCGACAACGAGGCCAAGGCCGTCGCGCGCATGCTGCGCGTCAGCCCGCAGAAGCTGAACCTCGTGGCGCAGCTCATCCGCGGCAAGAAGGTCGAGTCGGCGCTGGCCGACCTCGAGTTCTCCCGCAAGCGGATCGCCCGCGAGGTCAAGAAGTGCCTCGAGAGCGCCATTGCGAACGCCGAGAACAACCACGACCTCGATGTCGACGATCTCGTCGTCAAGGAGGCGTTCGTCGGCAAGGCGCTGGTGCTGAAGCGCTTCCACGCCCGTGCCCGCGGCCGCGGCGCCCGTATCCTGAAGCCCTTCGCGAACCTCACCATCGTGGTGCGCGAAGTCCCAACCGCCGAAGCGGCGTGAGGAGGACCTGATGGGCCAGAAAGTCAATCCGATCGGTCTGCGGCTCGGCATCAACCGGACCTGGGACTCGCGTTGGTTCGCCCAGAAGGGCGAATACGCCAAGCTGATGCACGAGGACGTCGCGATCCGCGCCGCTCTCATGAAGCAGCTGAAGCAGGCGGCGGTGTCGAAGATCGTCATCGAGCGTCCGCACCGGAAGTGCCGCGTCACCATCCACTCGGGTCGTCCCGGCGTCGTGATCGGCAAGAAGGGCGCGGATATCGAGAAGCTGCGCAAGCTCGTCGGCACGCTCACCAAGGCCGATGTCACGATCAACATCGTCGAGGTGCGCAAGCCCGAGATCGACGCCACGCTGGTGGCCGACTCGATCGCCCAGCAGCTCGAGCGTCGCGTCGCCTTCCGCCGCGCCATGAAGCGCGCCGTGCAGTCGGCGATGCGTCTTGGCGCCGAGGGCATCCGGATCAACTGCTCGGGCCGTCTCGGCGGCGCCGAGATCGCGCGCCAGGAATGGTACCGCGAGGGACGCGTTCCGCTGCACACGCTGCGGGCCGACGTGGATTACGGTGTCGCCACCGCCTTCACGACCTACGGGACGTGCGGGATCAAGGTCTGGGTGTTCAAGGGCGAGATCCTCGAGCACGACCCGATGGCGCAGGATAAGAAGGCGCAGGACGAGGGCGGCCGTTCGGGCGGTCGTCGCGAGCGCGACGGCGAAGGTGGCCGCGAGCGTGGCAGGCGCGATCACGCCAACGCGTGATCGTCCGCCAGTCGCCAGGAGAGGTGTTGAGAGGCTGCCATGTTGCAACCCAAGAAAACCAGGTTTCGTAAGCAGTTCAAGGGTCGCATCCACGGTGCGGCCAAGGGCGGCTTCGAGCTCAACTTCGGTCAGTTCGGCCTCAAGGCGATCGAACCTGAGCGCGTCACTGCGCGGCAGATCGAGGCGGCCCGCCGCGCGATCACCCGCGAGATGAAGCGCCAGGGCCGCGTCTGGATCCGGATCTTCCCCGACGTACCGGTCACGGCCAAGCCTACGGAAGTCCGCATGGGCTCGGGCAAGGGCGCGCCCGAATTCTGGGCCGCCCGCGTGCATCCCGGCCGCATCATGTTCGAGGTCGACGGTGTCGCCGAGGACATCGCCAAGGAGGCTCTGCGCCTCGGTGCCGCCAAGCTCCCGATCCGTACGCGGGTCGTCCAGCGCATCGCCGATTGAGAGGGGAGGGGATCATGAAGTCATCGCAGAGACAGTCTGATCTGGCCGCCCTGTCGCCGGATCAATTGAACGACGAGCTGCTGAACCTGAAGAAGGAGCAGTTCAACCTGCGCTTCCAGGGGGCCACCGGCCAGCTCGAGAACGTCGCCCGCGTCCGCGAGGTTCGCCGCGACATCGCCCGCGTCCGCACCCTTCAGCGTCAGAAGACGCTGAAGTCGGCGCAGGCCTGAGGAGTTACCGATGCCGAAGCGCGTATTGCAGGGTGTTGTCGTCAGCGACAAGGGCGAGAAGACCATCGTGGTGAAGGTGGAGCGGCGCTTCACCCATCCGGTCATGAAGAAGACGGTTCGCCGTTCGAAGAACTACCACGCCCACGACGAGACGAACGTCGCCAAGGTCGGGCAGACGGTCTCGATCGAGGAGTGCCGGCCGTTCTCGAAGACGAAGACCTGGAAGCTGGTCGGGGACGAGGCCGCGCCAGCCGAGGCGGCGGGCGCCGAGGCCTGAAGCCGGTATCCGGAACGATGCTTTCAGAGGCGGGCGCGGGAGATCTCCGCGCCCGCTCTCGTTTGCGCGGTGCGGCGCAGGTTCCCGCCGTCGCGTGGGCTGGCCTCGGGGCGGGATCTCGGATGAGGGCTCAGCCGGCCATGCGCGCGGCGGTGGTTCTGGCGCTGGCCTGGCTGCAGGCCGGCGACCTTCGTGCGGAACCGGCCGCGCGCGACCTTACGATCGAATTGGGCGGCGATCTGCTGACCCATGGCGGCGTCGTGGTCGTCTATCCGATTCCGACCTCCACCGCGGCAGGGGAGAGCGGGCCCGGCGCCGTCAGGATCGACGAGCGCTATGCCGAGGTGCAGCTTCGCTATCCCCGCGGAGGAACCTACGCCTATCGCCTCCGGCCGGTCGCAGGAACGGCTGACGCGAAGGCGCATGCCACGGAAGTCCTTTCGATCGTCGGGACCGACGAGGAGGGGCGCGGGCCGCAGATGTCCGCAGGTTTCGAGAAGGCTTACTCAAGCGGCGGACGGGTCATCCGGGTGCCTGCCTTGGCGGAACTCTCCGGGGCGGACGACGCGACGCGCACGGACGCGCGATGGGGGCGAACCCAGGGCTACAAGGCCGTGCCGCCCGCGGATCGGCAAAGCGCGCGCGCCCTCGTCAGTGTCGTCGAGTACGGCCCGAAGCCGGCGACCCTCCGATGTGTCGCCGGGGGGCGCCGCGTCCAGGTCTGCACGGTCGCGCAGGAGGAATGGACCGGCCTCACGGCTCAGTGGTGGCGCGCCATCGCCGATCAGCGGCTTGGGCGCCTCGAGGATCACGCCTTGCGCCGATGCTACGATCAGGCGCCCGACGGCAGCACTTGCGAGCCCGTTCCCAAGTAGGACGAACCGGTCTTCCAGGTTCGGAAGCGAGACCCGTGAAACTTCGGACATCCTGCCGAATCGCTTGAGGCTCACGCGATTGCGAGGAAGACCGCCATGGATCGGGTCACCGAGAGCATGTTCTCCTCGTCGAGGCGCCCGAACGGCACCCCGAGCTTGTCGCGCCTCACCGACATGGCCTTGTCGATCATGACCTGCGACGCCTTGCGAAGCCCGTTCTCCGATGTCGGCTGGACCGTCAGCCGGATCAACGGCGCATCCACGGTCGTGCCGGAGACCAGGAGTACCGTCACAGTACCCGTCTCAGCGAATTGATCCGACTGGATCACCAAAGCGGGACGCGGCTTTCCGAAATCGCCGGAGAGAGCGACCGACACTAGGTCGCCCCGCCTCATGCCTCCCTCTCGTCGAGGTCGGACAACGCCGCGTCCAAGAAGGCGGAGAGGTCGGCGTCGGCTGCGTCGGCCGCAGCGACCACCCTCGCCTGACGGCGGCATTCCTCCGAGAAGCCCGGGCGTCGCGTATCGGGAACCCAGATTTGGATGGGTCTCAAACCTGCGGCGCGCATCGCATCGCGACGCTTTCTAACCCGCTGACTGACGGATGTCGGCATGCACGACCCGGAGACAATGTTACATGTAACAACTGGGAAATCGCCGACCATCAGTCAAGGATAATGGCAGGCCCGGAATGGGCAGCACGGCGCATTGATTTCCCTTGCGCCGCCGGCCACCACGTAGTATCGGCCGTCCCTCGCGACATTCACGAGGGTGCTAGCACCCATCGCACGCGGCGACCGCGCCGGCCAAGGCCGATTGCGCGGTCCTTCATATGAGTCGGGGACATCAGATCCCCATCAGGCGTCGTCCGCCGGGCAATACCGCCCGCGTGCGGAAACCCGTCTGAAACAAGGAAAGGTCACTGTCGTGATCCAGATGCAGACGAATCTGGACGTCGCCGACAATTCCGGTGCGCGTCGCGTGATGTGCATCAAGGTGCTCGGTGGGTCGAAGCGGAAATATGCCAGCGTCGGCGACATCATCGTGGTGTCCGTCAAGGAAGCGATTCCCCGCGGTCGCGTGAAGAAGGGCGACGTCATGAAGGCGGTCGTCGTCCGCACCGCCAAGGACCTCAAGCGTCCCGACGGGTCGGTGATCCGCTTCGACAAGAACGCCGCCGTCCTGATCAACAATCAGAAGGAGCCGATCGGCACCCGCATCTTCGGGCCCGTGCCCCGCGAGCTCCGCGGCCGCAACCACATGAAGATCATCTCGCTCGCCCCGGAGGTGCTGTGATGGCTGCCAAGGTCAAGAAGGGCGACAAGGTCGTCGTCCTCACCGGCCGCGACAAGGGTCGTTCCGGCGAGGTCATCCAGGTGCTCCCGAAGGAGGATCGCGCGCTGGTTCGCGGGATCAACCTGGTGAAGAAGCACCAGAAGCAGACGCAGAACCAGGAAGGCGGCATCGTCTCGAAGGAGGCTGCCATCCATCTCTCCAACATCGCCGTCGCCGACCCCAAGGACGGGCAGCCGACGCGGGTTGGTTTCCGCATTCTCGACGACGGCCGCAAGGTCCGGTTCGCCAAGCGCTCGGGGGATCTGATCGATGGCTGAGAAGAACGCTGACAACTACGTCCCTCGCCTGCGCAAGCACTACGACGAGGTCGTGCGCCAGAAGCTGATCGAGGAGTTCGGCTACAAGAACCCCATGCAGGTCCCGACGATCGAGAAGATCGTGATCAACATGGGCGTCGGCGAGTCGACGGCCGATTCGAAGAAGGCGTCCGTCGCCGCCGCCGATCTCGCGCTGATCGCCGGTCAGAAGCCGGTCATCACCCGGGCCCGCAAGGCCATCGCGACCTTCAAGGTCCGCGAGGGCATGCCGATCGGCTGCAAGGTCACGCTCCGCAAGGCGCGGATGTACGAGTTCATGGATCGGCTGATCACCGTCGCGCTGCCGCGCGTCCGCG
Organism: Methylobacterium iners; assembly: GCF_022179305.1. Classification (GTDB taxonomy): domain Bacteria; phylum Pseudomonadota; class Alphaproteobacteria; order Rhizobiales; family Beijerinckiaceae; genus Methylobacterium; species Methylobacterium iners. The sequence goes on along the minus strand of NZ_BPQP01000013.1, from coordinate 86,690 downwards.
ACTTCCGCGGCCTGAACCCGCGCTCCTTCGACGGTCGCGGCAACTACGCGCTCGGTCTCAAGGAGCACCTCGTGTTCCCGGAGATCTCGTACGACAAGGCCGAGGCGACCTGGGGCATGGACATCGTGATCCAGACCACGGCCCAGACCGATGCGGAGGCGCGCGCGCTCCTCTCGCAGTTCCGATTCCCGTTCCGGCAGTAAGCGGCGCAAGCCCCTTATACGCGGACACCGGAGAGAGACATGGCAAAGAAGAGCTCAGTCGAGAAGAACAACCACCGCAAGGAGCTGGTCAAGCTTTACGCCGCCAAGCGCAAGGCCCTGCTCGCCACCGCCAACAACGAGTCCCTCGAGATGGAGGAGCGCTTCGAGGCGCGCTTGAAGCTCGCGGAACTGCCCCGCAACTCGTCGGCCACCCGCATCCGCAACCGCTGCGGCATGACCGGCCGTCCGCGCGCCTTCTACCGCAAGATGGGCATCTCGCGCGTCGCGCTGCGGGAACTCGGCAACCAGGGTCTGATCCCCGGTCTCGTCAAGTCGAGCTGGTAAGGAGCACGCACCATGGTCAACGATCCCGTGGGCGATATGCTCACCCGCATCCGCAACGGTCAGCAGCGCCGCCGCAACGTCGTGCAGACGCCAGGCTCGCGCCTGCGCGCCAGCGTCCTCGACGTGCTCAAGGCCGAGGGCTACATCCGGGACTACGCGACAACGGATTACGGCAACGGCCGCACCGAGTTCGCGATCGAGCTGAAGTACTATGACGGCCAGCCCGTCATCCGCTCGATCCAGCGCGTCTCGAAGCCCGGCCGTCGCGTCTACTCGTCGGTCGGCGAGCTCCCCCGCGTCGCCGACGGCCTCGGCGTCACCATCGTGTCCACCCCGCAGGGCGTCATGGCCGACCACGAGGCGCGCGAGCGCAACGTCGGCGGCGAAGTGCTCTGCAAGGTGTTCTGATCCCGGACAGGAGGAGAAGGCAATGTCTCGCGTAGGCAAGAAGCCCGTTCCCGTCCCGTCCGGCGTGACGGCGACGGTGACCGGTCAGACGGTGAAGATGAAGGGCGCGAAGGGCGAATTGCAGTTCGTTGTGCCGAACCTGGTGGACGTGTCCTTCGCCGACGGCGCCGTGTCCGTCCAGCCGAAGAACCAGTCCAAGCAGGCCCGCTCCCTCTGGGGCACCTCGCGGGCTCAGGTCGCGAACCTCGTCGAGGGCGTCTCGAAGGGCTTCGAGAAGAAGCTGGAGATCACCGGCGTCGGCTATCGCGCCGCCATGGCCGGCAAGGCGCTCAAGCTATCGCTCGGCTACAGCCACGACATCGAGTACCAGATCCCGGCCGGCATCACGATCGTGACGCCCAAGCCGACGGAGATCGTGATCTCCGGGATCGACCGTCAGGTCGTCGGTCAGGTCGCCGCCGAGATCCGCGAGTATCGCAGCCCCGAGCCCTACAAGGGCAAGGGCGTCAAGTACGCGGGCGAGTTCATCTTCCGCAAGGAAGGCAAGAAGAAGTAAGGGCCGCCGATCATGTCACGCAAAATCGATGCACTCGACCGCCGCAAGGCGCGCGTGCGCCGCGCGCTGCGGGCGGCGGCCAACGGACGGCCCCGGCTCTCGGTGTTCCGTTCCTCGAAGCAGATCTACGTCCAGGTCATCGACGACGCGGAGGGGCGCACCCTCGCCGCGGCCTCGAGCATCGACAAGGATCTGCGCGCCAGCCTAAAGACCGGTGCCGACGTGGCGGCGGCGGCCGCCGTGGGCAAGCTCGTCGCCGAGCGCGCCAAGGCTGCCGGCGTCACGAAGGTCATCTTCGACCGCTCGGGCTACCTCTACCACGGGCGCGTCAAGGCGCTCGCCGAGGCGGCCCGCGAGGGCGGTCTCGAATTCTAAGACGATCGGCGGAGAAGGGCGGTCTCGGGCCGCCCTTCGTCGAAACGCATCAAGCGAGCGGGCTCCGCCGCCCGCGTCAGTGAGACGGGATTGAACCATGGCACGTGAACGGGAAGGCGGTGGCCGCGGCCGCCGCGACGAGCGCGAGGAGCGCGACAGCGAATTCGTGGACAAGCTCGTCCACATCAACCGCGTCGCCAAGGTGGTGAAGGGCGGCCGTCGCTTCGGCTTCGCGGCCCTCGTCGTCGTCGGCGACCAGAAGGGCCGCGTCGGCTTCGGCCACGGCAAGGCGCGCGAAGTGCCGGAAGCCATCCGCAAGGCGACGGAAGCGGCCAAGCGCGGCCTCGTCCGCGTGGCGCTTCGCGAAGGCCGCACCCTGCACCACGACGTGCACGGCCGCCACGGTGCCGGCAAGGTCATTTTGCGCGCCGCCCCTCAGGGTACCGGCATCATCGCCGGCGGCCCGATGCGCGCCGTGTTCGAGACGCTCGGCATGCAGGACGTGGTGGCGAAGAGCCTCGGCTCCTCGAACCCCTACAACCTCGTGCGCGCCACCTTCGACGCGCTGAAGAACGAGGACAGCCCGCGCGCCGTCGCCGCTCGCCGCGGTCTCAAGGTCTCCGCGCTGCAGTCGCGGCGCCGCGATGCCGACCCGACCGATCTGTCCGAAGCCGCAGTAGCGTAGGGGGAGGGTGATATGGCTGCCAAGACTCTCCGCGTCGAGCAGATCGGCTCCCCGATCCGCCGCGAGGGCGACCAGCGCGCGACGTTGATCGGCCTCAAGCTCAACAAGCTGCATCGGGTCGCCACGCTGGAGGATACGCCCTCCGTGCGCGGCATGATCCGCAAGGTGCAGCACCTCGTGCGCGTCCTCGACGACGCGGCCTGAGGGAGGGCATCATGAAACTCAACGAAATCAGCGACAACGAAGGCGCAACCAAGAACCGGATGCGCGTCGGCCGGGGTATCGGCTCCGGCAAGGGCAAGACCGCGGGACGCGGCGTGAAGGGCCAGAAGGCCCGCACCGGCGTCTCCATCAAGGGCTTCGAGGGCGGTCAGATGCCGCTGCATCGCCGCCTGCCCAAGCGCGGCTTCAACAACATCCACGCCGCCGACCTGAACGAGGTGAATCTCGGCCGGGTGCAGCAGGCGGTGGATGCCGGGCGCCTCGACAAGGCCGCGACCGTGACGGTCGACGCCCTCGTGGCCGCCGGCATCTGCGCCCGTGCGCGCGATGGCGTGAAGCTGCTCGGCGTCGGCGAGCTGACCACGAAGCTCACTTTCGAGGTCACCCGCGCGTCGAAGTCGGCGATCGAGGCGGTCGAGAAGGCCGGCGGCTCGGTCACCGTGCAGTATGAGGCGGGCGCTGCCGCCCGCGGGACGAAGGCGGCCGCCGCCGCCGTTGCGTAGCGCGGGGCCAGCCCTTAAGTCGAAGCCTGCGAGCGGCGGCCCGTGCGACTTGCGCGCGGCCGCCGTTTCGCTTTTTTCGGGTCCTCGGACCCGCATGAATCTCAGGAATCGGTGACATGGCCTCAGCCGCCGAGCAGCTTGCCGCGAACCTCAATTTCGGGGCCATCGCCAAGGCCGACGAGCTCAAGAAGCGCATCTGGTTCACGCTCGGCGCGCTCGTGGTTTTCCGGCTGGGCACCTACATCCCAATCCCGGGCATCGATCCGGACCAGTTCGCGCGGAACTTCCAGAGCCAGGCCGGCGGCGTGCTCGGGCTGTTCAACATGTTCTCCGGCGGTGCCGTCGAGCGCATGGCGATCTTCGCGCTCAACATCATGCCCTACATCTCGGCCTCGATCATCATTCAGCTCCTCACCTCGGTGATCCCGACGCTGGAGTCGCTGAAGAAAGAGGGCGAGTCGGGCCGCAAGGTCATCAACCAATACACCCGCTACCTCACGGTCCTCCTCGCGCTGGTGCAGTCCTGGGGTATCGCCTTCGGCCTGCAGGGATCGAGCGCGGCGACGGATCCGGGCCCGTTCTTCATCCTCTCGACGGTCATCACCCTGACGGGCGGCACGCTGTTCCTCATGTGGATCGGCGAGCAGATCACCTCGCGGGGCATCGGCAACGGCTCCTCGCTGATCATCTTCGCGGGTATCGTGGCGCAGCTGCCGACCTCCATCATCGGGGCGCTGGAGCTTAGCCGCACCGGCGCTCTCTCCTCCGCGGTGATCCTCGGCGTGGGCGTCGCGGCGATCGCGCTCGTCTACTTCATCGTGTTCATGGAGCGCGCCCAGCGCCGGCTGCTGATCAACTACCCGAAGCGTCAGGTCGGCAACAAGATGTACGAGGGCCAGACCTCGTTCCTGCCCCTGAAGCTCAACACGGCCGGCGTGATCCCGCCGATCTTCGCCTCCTCGCTGCTGCTCCTGCCGGCGACCATCGCGAGCTTCTCGGCCAACCAGGGCGGCACGGGCGTGCTCGCCACGATCACGACCTATCTGGGCCACGGCCGGCCGCTCTACATGCTGCTCTACGCGGCGCTGATCATCTTCTTCGCCTTCTTCTACACGGCGGTGGTGTTCAACCCGCAGGAGACGGCCGACAACCTGAAGAAGCACGGCGGCTTCATCCCCGGTATCCGGCCGGGCGAGCGCACGGCCTCCTTCATCGACAAGGTGCTGACCCGCATCACCCTGATCGGCGCGCTCTACCTCACCTTCGTCTGCCTCGTGCCCGAGATCCTGGCCTCCTACGCCTCGGCCGCGATCGGCTTCGGCGGCACCTCGCTGCTCATCGTCGTCTCGGTGACGATGGACACGGTCGCCCAGATCCACGGGCATCTGATGGCGCATCAGTACGAGGGGCTGGTGAAGAAGGCGAAGCTGCGCGGCGCCACGCGGCGGCGCTGAGCCGCCGGCGTCTCAGCCGAAAGGTGACTCCATCACGAGGCCGGGACACCCTATGGTGCCGGCGGCTTGATGCCGGGGAGGCATCGCGGGTACGCCCGACAAGTCCGGTCATGAAGGCCGGCACCGGGTCAACGACAAGGGACACGACGCCATGCGGATCATTCTGCTCGGGCCGCCGGGCGCAGGCAAAGGCACTCAGTCCGCGCGGATCGTCGAGCGGTTCGGCATCCCGCAGCTCTCGACGGGCGACATGCTGCGCGCGGCGGTCGCGGCCGGCACGCCCGTCGGGCTCGAGGCCAAGGCCGTGATGGAGAGCGGCGGACTCGTGCCGGACGCGGTGGTGGTCGGCATCGTGGCGGACCGCATCGAGGAGCCCGACGCGCACGGAGGCTTCATCCTCGACGGCTTCCCGCGCACCGTCGAGCAGGCGGCCGCCCTCGACCGGATGCTCGCGGACAAGTCGCTGGCGCTCACCACGGTCATCGAATTCGCGGTGGACGAGGAGGCCCTGGTCGGGCGGATCGCCAAGCGCGCCGCTGAGACGGCGGCCCGCGGCGAGCCGGTCCGCAAGGACGACACGCCAGAGGTCTTCAAGACCCGCCTGGACGCCTACCGCAAGCAAACCGCTCCGCTCTCGGCCTATTACGCCAGCCTCGGCATGCTGCAGACCCTGGACGGCATGAAGCCCGTCGATGCGGTCACGCAGGACGTGATGGCCATCCTCCAACCTCATGCCGAGCGCGTCGCGTCCTAAGGGCCGTCGTACCTGACGTAGTGGCTTCCTGGTCTTCGGGCGAGCCCGTCTTCCTCACGCGAGTCCGCCTGCACGGCACTGGAGAATGCGCTAGGGTTGACACATCTGCCGGCCCGCGCTAGCAGGCCGGTCTTCGTCCAGACGGAACGGGTCCGGGGCGCCTCATCTGGGGCGGCTCGCGGGCCGATTTGTCGTTATGGACAGCGCGCAAGGGCCGGCCTCCACCGGACGCGCGTGAAAAACCCCGGGCTCGGCCGCGCGCCGCAGCGCCTTGATGGAGAATGACCTTGGCCCGTATCGCCGGCGTAAACATCCCGACCAACAAGCGCGTCGTCATCGCGCTGCAGTACATCCACGGCATCGGCTCCAAGAAGGCCGAGGAGATCGTGGGCAAGGTCGGCATCCCGGCCGAGCGCCGCGTCAACCAGCTCACCGACGCCGAGGTGCTGCAGATCCGCGAGACGATCGACCGCGACTACATCGTCGAGGGCGACCTGCGCCGCGAAGTCTCGATGAACATCAAGCGCCTGATGGACTTGGGCTGCTACCGCGGCCTGCGCCACCGCCGCAACCTGCCGGTCCGCGGCCAGCGCACGCACACCAACGCCCGCACCCGCAAGGGCAAGTCGAAGCCGATCGCCGGCAAGAAGAAGTAGTTTTTCTCGTTGGAGGCCGTGCTTCGCTCGGCCTCTGACCGTCGCGCCGGGTGTCCCGCGAGGCGCACGGTCTGACAGGTCGGAACGCCGTGAGCGTGCCGGCCGAACTCCCAAAAGAATCCCGAGCGCCTGGCATTACGGGCGTGCCTGAAGGAAGAGCGAAACAGAGATGGCCAAGGAAGCAACCCGCGTTCGTCGTCGCGAACGCAAGAACATCGTGTCGGGCGTCGCGCATGTGAACGCCTCCTTCAACAACACGATGGTCACGATCACCGACGCGCAGGGCAACACGATCTCGTGGTCCTCTGCCGGCGCCATGGGCTTCAAGGGCTCGCGCAAGTCGACGCCCTACGCCGCGCAGGTCGCGGCCGAAGACGCCGCCCGCAAGGCCGCGGAGCACGGCATGCGCACCCTCGAGGTCGAGGTCTCGGGTCCGGGTTCGGGCCGTGAATCGGCGCTCCGCGCGCTGCAGGCGGCGGGTTTCACCGTCACCTCCATCCGCGACGTGACCTCGATTCCGCATAACGGCTGCCGTCCGCGCAAGCGTCGCCGGGTCTGATCGGCGATCGGGAACGGAGACGCGCGTGACGGACACGAGCAGGCCGCTTCCGGGTGTGCTGCGCTGGAGCCTCGGTGACCTCACGGTCACCGTGCTCAACGACGGCTACCTGCAGGGCTCCCTCGACGTCGTCACCGGCATTCCGCGCGAAGAGGCCGGCGCGCTCCAGGCTGCCGGCTTCCGCGCCGAGGCGCCCCGGATCACGCTGAACGCCTTCCTGATCACCGGACCCGGCCGTGCGCCGATCCTGATCGACACGGGGATGGGTGGTTTCGGCGGCGATACGCTGGGCCGCGTTCCCGCGGGGCTGACAGCGGCCGGTATCCGCCCGGACGAGATCGGGACGGTGCTGCTCACGCATCTTCATCCCGACCATGCCGGTGGGCTGATCGATGCGGGGGGCAAGGCGGCCTATCCGAATGCCGGCCTCGTGCTCCATGCCGACGAGTCCGCGCATTGGCTCGGCGATGACGTGCTCGCGCGCGCGCCGGAGGGCGCGAGGCCGTCCTTCGAGATGGCGCGGAAGTCGGCCGCTCCCTACGCCGGCCGCACGACGCTGCATACGGGCGGCGAGGTCGCGCCGGGCATCGAGGCGGTGCCGTTGCCGGGCCATACGCCTGGCCATACCGCCTTCCGGATTACGTCCGGTGCCCGCACGCTGATGATGTGGACGGACGTGATCCACCTGCCGGCCATCCAGTTCAAGAACCCCGAGGCTGGGGTGACGTTCGACGTGGACGGCGAGAAGGCCCGAGCCGTGCGCAGGCGCGTCCTCGACGAGGTGGCGAGCGAGCGCTGCCTCATCGCCGGCTCACACCTGGAATTTCCGGCCCTCGGCTACGTCGTGCGCGAGGGTGCCGGCTACAGCTTCGTGCCCGAGCTCTGGGTCGCGGCACAGTGACGGACGCGGCGACGCGGACGACGAATTTCGAGACCGGTCGACGCCGGGCGTAGCGTCGGACGGAAGCAGCGCGGACCCCTTCGTGGACCGCGTCAGAGTTGCGAGAGGTAGGACCGTGGTCATTCAGAAGAACTGGCAAGAGCTCATCAAGCCCAACAAGCTCCAGGTCTCGACCGGGCACGACCCGAAGCGGGTGGCGACGGTCGTCGCCGAGCCCCTCGAGCGCGGCTTCGGCACGACGCTCGGCAATTCGCTGCGCCGCGTGCTGCTGTCCTCGCTCCAGGGCGCGGCCGTCACTTCCGTCCAGATCGACGGCGTGCTGCACGAGTTCTCCTCGATTCCGGGCGTGCGCGAGGACGTCACCGACATCGTCCTCAACATCAAGACCATCGCCATCCGCTCGCAGACGGAGGCGCCCAAGCGCCTGACGCTGCGCAAGACCGGTCCCGGCACGGTCACGGCCGGCGATATCGGCGCTGTCGGCGACATTCAGATCCTCAACCCCGATCTGGTGATCTGCACGCTCGACGACGGCGCCGAGATCCGGATGGAGTTCACGGTCGCGACCGGCAAGGGCTACGTCCCGGCCGAGCGCAACCGGCCCGAGGACGCACCGATCGGCCTGATTCCGGTCGACGCGCTGTTCTCGCCCGTCACGAAGGTGTCCTACCGCATCGAGACCACCCGCGAGGGCCAGGATCTCGACAAGGACAAGCTGACGATGACGATCGAGACCAACGGCGCCGTGTCGCCGGAGGACGCGCTCGCCTACGCCGCCCGCATCCTGCAGGACCAGCTCCAGGTCTTCGTGAACTTCGAGGAGCCCCGCAAGGAGGAGGCGCAGCCGCTCGCGCCGCAGCTCCCCTTCAACCCGGCCCTGCTCAAGAAGGTCGACGAGCTCGAGCTCTCGGTCCGTTCGGCGAACTGCCTGAAGAACGACAACATCGTCTATATCGGCGATCTCATCCAGAAGTCGGAGGGCGAGATGCTGCGCACCCCGAACTTCGGCCGCAAGTCGCTCAACGAGATCAAGGAAGTGCTCGCCGCCATGGGCCTCCACCTCGGCATGGACATCCCCGGCTGGCCGCCGGAGAACATCGAGGACCTCGCCAAGCGCTTCGAGGAGCATTACTGACATCCTCCGAGGCATTCCGGGGCTGCGCGGCAGAGCCCGGAACCCAGAACCGCCAACAGCGCTCCAGCCTGTCAATGTCGGCGGCTATGGGTTCCGGGTTCGCCTGCGGCGCCCCGGAATGACAAACGGGGTCTATTGGCCCAGCGTTGAGAAGAAATCCCGCCGCGGGGTCATGCGGAAATTACAGCCTCGATCGTGAGGCGCTTGGCCGTTCCGTGGCACGGCGGCCATCAACGAAGGAAAGCCAACCATGCGTCACGGTTTCCGCGGTCGGCGGTTCAACCGCACCACAGAGCATCGCAAGGCGATGTTCGCCAACATGTCCGCCGCGCTGATCAAGCACGAGCAGATCGTCACCACGCTGCCGAAGGCGAAAGACCTGCGTCCCGTCGTCGAGAAGCTGATCACGCTCGGCCGCACCGACACGCTGCACGCCCGGCGCCTTGCCATGGCGCAGCTGCGCGACGCCGACATGGTCCGCAAGCTCTTCGACGTGCTCGGCCCCCGCTACAAGGCGCGCCCCGGCGGCTATTGCCGCATCATGAAGGCGGGCTTCCGCTACGGCGACAACGCCCCGCTTGCCGTGATCGAGTTCGTCGATCGCGACGTCGATGCTCGTGGCAAGGATTCCGGTCCGTCGCAGGAGGCCGAGGCGGCCTGAGGCGAGTGATCGGTGATCAAAATAGATAAGGCGGCCGGATCGGCCGCCTTTTTCGTTTCCAGGCTCTCCCAGGCACTCGCGGTGCCTTTCGTCAGCTGCGGCGCGTGATGATCCAGATCGCGTGGATCATGCCCGGGACGATGCCGAGGATGGTCAGCAGGATGTTCAGGAGGAACTGCAATCCGATGCCGGCCGTGACAAGCACGGCGATCGGCGGCAGGAAGATCGCGAGCAGGATGCGGATAAGATTGGACACGATGTCTCCGGGTCTGGGCCGTCCACGGCACTCCGCTCCCCTTGGGGTACGGATCTCGCCTGTGCCAGCCACGCGCTCGCGCAAACCGCCCTCCGCCGGCTTTATCCCCAGATCGGCGGCCTGGTCGATCGCTGAGCCCGCCTCGCGCTGATCAGCGATGCTGCGCGAATGGGCCCATTACCTGACCCTGCCGGCGCCGTGGACGCATCGCCGGCTCGGCTACGTGCGCGAGAGCGTCTCACTGACGTCCCGCTCGCGCCGGTGCCGGAAGGCGTGGCGGCCGCACCTCGAGGCGGCACGCACGGTCATCGCGCAATCCTTCGCCGATCTGCCGCAGCGGCGGACGGCCGTGGTGCTCGGCTCCGGCCTTCTCGACGACGTGCCCCTGGCGGCGCTCGCCTCGGCCTTCGAGGCGGTGCTGCTGGTCGATGCCGTGCACCCCTGGGCGACGCGGAGGGCGGTCCGTGCCTATGCCAATGTCCGGCTCGCCACGGCCGACCTCAGCGGCAGCGCCGGTTGGCTGCTGGGTGGGGCCGACGACTTGGCAGACGCCCTGCCAGCCATCGTGGAAGGCCAGTCCGTTGACCTCGTGATCTCGGCCAATCTGCTCTCGCAGCTCCCGATCCTGCCGATCGCCTGGTACGAGGAGCGCGACAGGACCGTCCCGCCCGATCTCGGACGACGGATCGTGGCCTCTCACCTTGCCGGCCTTGCGCGCCTGCGGACGCGGGTCTGCCTCGTCACGGATGTCGAGCAGGTGGAGATGGATCGGGAGGGTGGGATCGTCGACCGGATCGATCTCCTGCACGGGGCTCGGTTGCCTCCGCCGGATCGAACCTGGGACTGGGAGCTCGCGCCATTCGGCGAGGCCGAGCGCCATACGCGGCTCGTGCACCGCGTCTGGGCCTATCGGGATTGGCATCCGGCCTGACCGCACCTCGAGGATGCGATCAGGCTCATGATGCAGGCCGGGCTTTACTCGCCGACGGACGGCACGTCGGCTGCCGGTGCGGCGTCACCGCCCTCGGCACCCTCGCTGCCCTCGAACCGGGGGCGTCGACGCCGACGGGGCTTGGCAGCGGCACGCGGCGCCTCGTCCTCGGCCGGCGCGGCGTCGGCTTCGAAGGCCTTGGTCGGCTCGGGCGCCGCGGCCTCGGGCGTCGGCTCGCTCGGGACAGGGTTGCGGGTCGCCGTCATCAGGAAGGCCGGCAAGCCCGGCGCCCCCTCGAGCGGAAGCCGTGCGTCGGGCTCGTCGCGCCGGCGGGGCGGACGCTGGCGCGGCTCATTCCCGCGCACGCCTTCCGGTCGGGCATCCTCGCGCGGCTGATGCTCCTGGCGCGGTTGCTGATCCTGGCGCGGCTCGCCGCGGTTGCCCTCGAACCGGGCGCCGTCGCGGCGGGGCTCGTTGCGGGGACGGTCCGGACGCTGGAAGTCCTGGCGCGGAAAATCCTGCCGTCCCTGATCCTGGCGCCCATAATCCTGGCGCGGCTGGTCGGCGCGGGCCGGCTCGTAACGGGGGCCGTCCTGCCGGGGGCCCTCGTGACGTCCGAAATCCTGCCGACCGTAATCCTGGCGGGGGGCGTCCTGCCGGGGGTAATCCTGGCGCTGACCGTCCCGGCCGTTGTCGAACCGCTGCGGGCGGTCGTTGCGGTTCGGCTGGAAGCGGTCGCGGCGCTCGGGTCGGTCGTTGCGCTGTCGATTGTCGGGGCCGGATTCCTGCCGGGCTTCGTAGGGCTGCGGCTGCTGGGACGGATCGCCGTACTCGTCGCCGCCATAGCCGTTCGCGGCGTAGCCCTGGGCGCCGGAGCCCTGATCCTCATCGCCCTCGTCGTCGGCATCGTCGAAGGTGTTGCGCGCGTAGCCGCCCGCCTGCTGGCGGTTCGCCTCCTGCGCGCTGGAGATGATCCGGAAGTAGTGTTCGCCGTGCTGAAAGTAGTTCTCGGCCGCCACCGGATCGCCGCTCGCCTGCGCGTCGCGCGCGAGCTGAGCGTACTTGTCCGCGATATGCTGGGCCGTCCCGCGGATCTTCACGTCGGGACCGTTGGATTCGTAGGACCGGGTGAGCGGATTGGGACCCTTGGGGCGGTTGCGGCCGCGCATCCGTCTATTCTGGTTTGGTCTCATCGGTGTCGATTGACCCTCGTTCGTATCGGAGCGTCTGGTGATGCGGGTGTCGAACGGCTTCGGTTTCGGCTCGGCCCCGCCTGTGCGTCGCCGACGCTGGGCCAGCCAGCGCGGCGTTCCGCGATCAATCTGTTGCCGTGCTTGGCCCGTCTATCCGTCAACCGGGGCTTGCGCTCGCGTTCGGGAGCCCTTCGCGGGAACCCTTCGATTGTCAGGTTCGGTGTTCACCAAGCCCCAGCGTCATCTCCGATGCGCGTCTGCCTGATGGTGGGAAACCGCTCGTGAGGTGCTGCGAGGAGGTTCGCGAGCAACCCTATCGCAATCCGAACTAACGGATCGTTTGCGGTCTGCAGGAGCACGTTAGCGGTTCGACGGTGCGGCAACAAGCATTTTTTCCACGCCGTCGTCAGGGCAGGCAGAGCAGGGGGGCCGGTTCGCCCTAGGATCTGGGCTTCGGGGTGAGGGCGACGACGCGGTCGTGGCCCGCCAGATCGCTCACGATCTCCGCTGCGCCGAAGCCGGCGGCGCGGCCCAGCGCGGACACGGCCCCGGCCTGATCGTGGCCGACCTCGAACAGGAGCGCACCTGGAGCGATCCCTCCGCCTGCTCCGACTTCGGCCAGGATGGAGCGATAGGCTGCAAGCCCGTCCTCGCCGCCGTCGAGGGCCGCGACGGGGTCGTGCTCCCGCACTTCGGTCGCGAGCCCGGCGATCACCTCACGGGCGATGTAGGGCGGGTTGGCGACGACGAGGTCGAACGCTCCTTGGATGGCCGCGCCCCAATCCCCGTTCAGGAAGGCGGCGCGTTCGCCGACGCCGTTCGCCACCGCGTTCGCGCGCGCCGTGAGCAGGGCGTCGAGGGAGCGGTCGAGCCCGATCCCGAAGGCGTTGGGCAGCTCGGCCAGCAGGGCGATCAGGATGCAGCCCGAGCCCGTGCCGAGATCGAGCAGCCGCAGCGGCCGCGAGCGCTCGGGGCATCGCGCCAGCGCTGCCTCCACGAGGGTCTCGGTGTCCGGCCGCGGCACCAGCGTCGCCGGCGAGAGCTCGAAGGGCAGGCCCCAGAACTCCCACGCGCCGAGGATCCGCGCCACGGGCTCGCCCGCGAGGCGGCGCGCCACGGCGCTTCGAAGACGGGCCGCGCCCTCGCTGCCGAGAGACTCGTCTCCGCCGAGGGCAAGGTCGGTCGGCGTCAGCCCAAGCACACCGAGAATGAGGAAGCGGGCGTCGCTACCAGCAGGGTCGATCCCGGCTGCCGTCAGGGTCTTGGTGATGGCCGCGAGGCCGGCGCGACGGGACAGGGTTGGATCGAGGAGAGTCATCGACCGGAGAGCAGGTCGTGGGGAGGGCGTCCCGGCCTCAATGCGTCCTTGAAGGTCGACCTGACCCTCACGCCATTCCCTCGGCGGCCAGCAGCTCGGCCTGATGTTCGGTCACCAGCGCATCGACCAGCTCGTCCAGGGCTTCGCCGGCCAGAACCTCTTCGAGCTTGTACAGAGTCAGGTTGATGCGGTGGTCGGTGACGCGGGCCTGAGGGAAGTTGTAGGTGCGGATGCGCTCCGACCGGTCGCCGGAGCCGACCTGGGACTTCCGGTCGGCGGCGCGCGCGCTGTCCTTGGCCGTGCGCTCGGCGTCGTAGAGCTTCGCGCGCAGCAGCGCCATGGCCCGCGCCCGGTTCTTGTGCTGGGAGCGCTCCTCCTGGACGAAGATCACGATCCCGCTCGGCATATGGGTGATCCGGATGGCCGATTCGGTCTTGTTGACGTGCTGCCCGCCCGCGCCTTGCGAGCGCATGGTGTCGATCTTCAGGTCCGCATCGTTGATGACGATGTCGACCTCCTCGGCTTCGGGCAGCACGGCCACGGTCGCGGCGGAGGTGTGGATGCGCCCTTGCGCCTCGGTATCGGGCACACGCTGGACTCGGTGCGCCCCGCTCTCGAACTTGAGCCGGGCGAAGACGCCGCGTCCCTTCACCTCGGCCACGACCTCGCGGTAGCCGCCGACCGTGCCCTCGCTCTCGGAGATCACCTCGACCTTCCAGCCCTTGGTCTCGGCGTACTTGGCATACATCCGGAAGAGGTCGCCGGCGAAGAGGGCGGCCTCGTCGCCGCCCGTGCCGGCCCGGATTTCGAGGATGGCGCTCTTCTCGTCGGCGGCGTCCTTGGGCAGCAGGATGAGCTGAAGGTCGCGGTGCGCCCGCTCCAGTGCGGCCTCCGCCTCGGGCTTCTCGTCGGCGGCGAGCGCCCGCATCTCGGAATCGCTGCCGGGCTCGTCGATCAGGGCCTGGACCCCCTTCAGGTTGGCCTCGGCCGCGCGATAGGCGTGGATCGCCGCGACCACGCCCTCCAGGTCCGACAGCTCGCGGGAAAGCTGGACGAAGGTGTCCGAATCGACCGAGCCGGCGCTGAGGGTCGCGGTGACGATCTCATGGCGCTGGATGATGGCGTCGAGACGGTCTGAGGGAAGAGGGGTCATCGCCCGGTGGGTGCTCTTGGAACGAAGGGATGGGTGGCGGCGCGGCGACGATCGCTAGATGGGCACGCCCTGCGCCTTGGCGAAGGCGGCGAGCCTCGGGCGCAGGGATGCGCCGCCGCCCCCCGCATCCAGCTCCGCGTCGATCAGGGCGGTGACGGCGCCCGCATCCAGGCCGAGCACCATCGCCTTGACCGGGCCGATGGCGGCCGGCGACATCGAAAGGTGCCGGAAGCCGATCCCGATCAGCGCCATGGCCTCCAGCGGCCGACCGCCGATTTCGCCGCAGATCGTGACGGGGCAGCCCGCGGCCGTCGCCCGCTGCGCGATCGAGCGGAAGGCGCGCAGCGCCGGCACGCTCAAGGGATCGAAGCGGTTGGCGACGCGGCGGTTCTCGCGGTCGACCGCGAAGAGGAACTGCATCAGGTCGTTGGAGCCGACGGAGAGGAAGTCGGCCTCGCGCGCGATCTCGTCGATCTCGAACAGAAGCGAGGGCACCTCGACCATGACGCCGAGCCGGCACTCGCTCGGCAGTGGGTGGCCGTGGCGGCGCAGATGCGCCTTCTCACGGTCGACGATGGCGCGGGCGCGCACGAACTCGTCCACCGTCGCGACCATCGGGAACATGATCTTGAGCGGGCGCCCGCCGGCCGCCCTGAGGAGCGCGCGCAGCTGGACGCGCAGCAGGGCCGGACGGTCGAGGCCGATGCGGATCGCGCGCCAGCCCAGCGCCGGGTTCTCCTCCTCCAGCGCCGGCATGTAGGGAAGGATCTTGTCGCCGCCGATATCCAGCGTCCGGATCGTCACGGGGCGATCGCCGGTTGCCGCGAACACCGCCTCATAGAGCGCCTGCTGCTCGGCCGCCGAGGGCATCCGCTGGGCGACCATGAATTGCAGCTCGGTCCGGAACAGGCCGATGCCGTCGGCTCCCGAGTCGTGCAGGTGCGCGAGATCGATGAGGAGGCCGGCATTGAGCTGGAGGCCGATCGCGACCCCGTCCCTGGTCACGGCCGGAAGGTCGCGCAGGGCCCGGTACTGCTCCTGACGCCGCGCCCGCACGCGCACCATCTCGGCATAGGCCGCCTCGATCTCGGGTCCGGGCCGGACTTGGATCTCGCCCGATGCCCCGTCGACGATGATGGCATCGCCGGAATCGCAGAGCGCCGTGGCGTTGGCGATCTCGCCCACCGCCGGGATGCCGAGGGCACGGGCGACGATGGCGATGTGGCTCGTCGGACCGCCCTCTTCCAGCACGACGCCGCGGAGCGTCGTCCGATCGTAGTCGAGGAGGGCCGCCGGACCCATCGAGCGGGCGACGAGGATGGCGTTCTCGGGCAGCGCGCCGACGGCGCCGACGGCCTCGTGGCCGATCAGGGTGCGCAGGAGGCGGTTCGCCAGGTCATCGAGGTCGTGCAGGCGGTCCCTCAGGTAGGGATCGCTCTGGCGCATCATCCGGGCGCGGTTGTCCGACTGGACCCGCTCCACCGCGGCCTCGGCGGTCAGGCCGGAATGGACGGCCTCGCGCATGCGACGCAGCCAGCCCTTGTCGTGAGCGAACATGCGCACGGTCTCGAGCACCTCGCGGGACTCGCCGGTGCCGATGCCGTCGCCGCGCTCGACGAGGTCGTCGATGGCCGAGCGGACCTCGCCGATCGCCCATTCGAGCCGCTCGACCTCGCGCTCGACATTCTCGGCGATCAGGGTCTTCACCACGATGCGGGGCTCGTGCAGCACGACGTGGCCCAGCCCGATGCCGTCGGCGAGCGCGACGCCGCGCTGGGACACGGGTCGCCGCACCGCGCTGCCGGTGCCGGGCGCGAGGGCCTGCATCTCGCCGGACGCGATCATCTCCGAGAGCACCATCGCCGTGGTCTGGAGCGCCTCGATCTCCTCCTCGGAATAGACCCGGTATGTGCGGTTCTGCACGACGAGCACGCCGAGCGTGTTGCCCGCGCGCAGAAGCGGCACGCCGAGGAAGGCGTGGTAGACCTCCTCGCCCGTCTCCGGCCGGTAGGAGAAGGCGGGGTGCGACTGGGCGTCGGAGAGCGAGAGCGGTTCGGCGGTCTTGGCGATCAGGCCGACGAGGCCCTCGTCCGAGCGCATTCGCGTGAGATGGACGGCCTCGCGGTTCAAACCCTCGGTTGCAAACAATTCGAGGATGTTGTCATCGCGCAGCACGTAGACCGAGCAGACCTCGGCGATGACGTTGGCAGCGATGAGCGTGACGATGCGGTCCAGGCGCGCCTGTGCGCTGACCGGCTCCGCCATGGCTTCGCGGAGGCGGCGCAGCAGCAGGCGCGGGCCTCCGGGCGCAGCGGGCATGGTGCGGTCAATCCAGCTTCGGCGAGAGGCGCAAGTTTCGCGCCTTCCCGCCTACGCGACGGTTCAGGCCTGATCGAGGCCGTATAGCGAGTGGAGCGTGCGCACGGCAAGCTCGGTATAGGCCGCGTCGATCAGCACGGAGAACTTGATCTCCGAGGTGGTGATCGCCCGGATGTTGATCCCCTTCTGGGCGAGCGCCCGGAACGCCTTGGCCGCGACGCCGGCATGGCTGCGCATGCCCACCCCGATCGCAGAGATCTTGACCACGTCCGTGGCGCCCTCGATCTGCCCGAACGCGATGGTTGCACTCTGCGCGTCGAGGATGGCGCGGGCGCGCTCGTAATCGGCGGTCGGCACGGTGAAGGTCATGTCCGTGGTCGCCTGGTCGCCCGACACGGTCTGGATGATCATGTCCACATTGATGTTGGCGTCCGCCAGCGGCCCGAAGATCGCCGCCGCGATGCCGGGGCTGTCCTTCAGGTTGCGCAGGGTGATCTGCGCCTCGTCCTTCGAGAAGGCGATCCCGGTGATGATCTGCTGTTCCACGATGTCGTCCTCGTCGCAGATGAGGGTGCCGGGGCGGGCGGCGTCCGGCGGATCGAAGCTCGAGCGCACCGTGGTGGGGACGCGATGGACCATCGCGAGCTCGACGGAGCGGACCTGCAGAACCTTGGCGCCCAGCGACGCCATCTCCAGCATCTCCTCGAACGTGACCCGCTCCATGCGCTGCGCTTTGGGCACCACGCGCGGATCGGTCGTGTAGACCCCGTCCACGTCGGTGTAGATGTCGCAGCGCTCGGCCCCGATGGCGGCCGCGATCGCGACGGCGCTGGTGTCGGAGCCGCCGCGGCCGAGGGTGGTCAGCCGGCCGCTCTCCGCGTGCATGCCCTGGAAGCCGGCGATCACCGCGACCTCGCCGCGGGCGAATCCCCCGTTCAGGCGCGATCCGTCGATCTCGGCGATGCGGGCCGAGCCGTGGGCGTCCGAGGTCAGGATCGGGATCTGCCAACCCTGCCAGGACCGGGCCTTGATGCCGTCCTTCCGCAGGGCGATCGCGAGAAGGCCGGAGGTCACCTGCTCGCCCGAGGCCACGACGGCGTCGTACTCGGCCTCGTCGTAGAGCGGGTTGGCGTCCTTGACGAAGGCCACGAGCTCGTTGGTCTTGCCCGACATCGCCGAGACGACGACGGCGACCTCGTAGCCGGCCGCGACCTCGCGGGCGACGTGGCGCGCCACGTTGCGGATGCGGTCGACATTCGCGACGGAGGTGCCTCCGAATTTCATCACCAAACGGGGCATGTCGCGTCCGCGCCGATTCTCGTGTGCTCGAGCGTTTCGGGAGTGATCGGGCGCCCTTAGGCGATCACGCCATGGCGGCTATACCCGATCCGGCTTCGGCGGGTACAAGGGCCCCTCAAGCGTGTCAACAATCGGGCGCGCCCGCGAGAAACCCGGCTCCGGACCGGACGGATGGCATGAACGCAGAGCGCGCCTCATCGATCGACGCCAGGGAAGTCGCCCGCTTCGAGGCTATCGCCGCCACATGGTGGGACGAGGCCGGGCCGATGCGGGTGCTGCATCGCTTCAACCTGGTGCGCGTCGCCTATATCCGCGACGCCGCCTGCCGCCATTTCGGGCGCGATCCGCGAGGGCCCGATCCCCTGCGCGATCTCAGCCTCGTCGATATCGGCTGCGGCGGCGGCGTGCTCTCCGAGCCGCTGGCCCGTCTCGGTGCGCAGGTGACGGGGCTCGACCCGGCGCCCACCAATGTCAGCGTGGCTCGCGCCCATGCGCAGGCCGCGGGCGTGCCCGTCGATTACCGGGCCGAGACGATCGAGGCGGTGGTCGCGGGCGGGGGCCGCTTCGACATCGTGCTCGCCATGGAGGTGGTGGAGCACGTCGTCGACATGCCGGCCTTCATCGCGAGCGCCTGCGCCGCGGTGAAGCCCGGCGGCCTCCTCTTCGCCGCGACCATCAACCGAACGCTGCGCTCCTACGCGCTGGCCATCGTCGGCGCCGAATACGTGCTCGGCTGGCTGCCGAAGGGAACGCATGATTGGGACAAGTTCGTCCGGCCCGACGAGCTGACGCGCGCCGTCGGGGCCGGCGGCCTCCGGGTCTGCGACACCACGGGCGTCGTCTACAACCCGCTCTCCGACCGCTGGAGCGCCTCGCGCGACACGGCAGTCAACTACATGATCGCGGCCGACAAGCCGGCCCGCGCCTCCTCCTGACCTCCAGGCCCCGCGATGAAGGCACTTCTCTGCAACCGGCTCGGCGAGCCGGACGACCTCAGCATCGAGACCCTGCCCGATCCGACGCCCAGTCCCGGCGAGGCCCTGGTGCGGATCACGATGGCGGCGCTCAACTTCTTCGACACGCTGATCATCGCCGGCCGCTACCAGGTGAAGCCGGACCTGCCGTTCTCGCCGGGCGGTGAGGCCTGCGGCGTGGTCGAGGCGCTGGGCGAGGGGGCCGAGGGCGTCAGCGTCGGAGACAGGGTCGTGGTCCACGTGACGTACGGGACCTGCCGCGAGCGGATCGTGGTGCCCGCCGGCCGGCTCACGCCGGTGCCCGACGGGGTCTCGGACGAGCAGGCCGCCGGGCTCACCATCACCTACGGCACGACGCTGCACGCGTTGCGCGACCGGGCCAAGATCCAGCCCGGCGAGACGCTCGCCGTCCTCGGCGCCTCGGGCGGTGTCGGACTGGCCGCAGTCGAGCTCGGCGCGCTGATGGGAGCGCGGGTCATCGCCTGCGCCTCTTCCTGGGACAAGCTGCGCGTCGCGCAGGCCCACGGCGCCGAGATGGCCCTCGATTACAGCGACGGCGACCTGCGCGAGGGCCTGCGGGAACTCACGGACGGGGTGGGGGTCGACGTCGTCTACGATCCGATCGGCGGCGACTACGCCGAGCCGGCGCTGCGTGCCCTCGCCTGGAAGGGACGTTATCTCGTCATCGGCTTCGCGGCCGGCGAGATCCCGCGCATCCCCCTGAACCTCGCCATGCTCAAGGGCATCGACATCCAGGGCGTGCACTGGGGCGCCTTCGTCGACCGCGAGCCCGCGGCGCACCGGGAGAACCAGCGCCAGCTCCTCGCCTGGGTGGCGGAGGGACGCCTCACCGCGAAGGTCCACGCCGTGCTGCCCATGACGGAATATGCGGAAGCGCTCGGGATCATCTCTCGCCGGGAAGCGGTGGGGAAGGTCCTGCTGAGGCCCTGACACCGACGGTAAGCGGGGCCAGATCATTCCGCAGCGATGATCAGAATGCAGCACGCCCTTTCCCAGATGCCTGGAGCGTCAGCGGAAGGCGATCCGGGATCCAGCGAGTAAGGGCCGCTTCAGCGGCTCATGACGAACGGCGCAAGATTCGGACGTCTCGCGACGTCTTTTGCCGGACCCCGGATCGAGTTCCGCTGATGCTCCACCCGTCCGGGGAAGGGGAGCGGCGAGAACCAGCGCGACGAGCCGAAAACGCTCACGTCCCCCGCGGCTTCGCCCGGCGGGTCGGCGGCGCCGTGAG
Organism: Methylobacterium iners; assembly: GCF_022179305.1. Lineage (GTDB taxonomy): Bacteria > Pseudomonadota > Alphaproteobacteria > Rhizobiales > Beijerinckiaceae > Methylobacterium > Methylobacterium iners. The sequence goes on along the minus strand of NZ_BPQP01000013.1, from coordinate 66,578 downwards.
CGGATCCTCCGGCCAGGGATGGCGCGGGTAGCGGCCGCGCAGGTCGGCGCGCACCGCGCTCCAGGAGCCGCGCCAGAAGCCGGGCAGGTCGCGGGTGATCTGGATCGGCCGCTGGGCCGGCGAGAGCAGGTGCAGGACGAGGGGAACCCGCCCGCCCGCCACGCTCGGGTGACGGTCGAGGCCGAACAGCTCCTGAACCCGCACGGCGAGCACCGGGCCGCCCTCGGCGCCGTAATCGATCGGAGCGCGCGACCCCGTCGGCACCTCGACATGGGTCGGAGCCTCGGCATCGAGCCTGGCGCGCAGCGGCCAGGGCAGCAGCGCCTGGAGCGCTCGCGCCAGATCGTCGGCCTTGATGCCGTCGAGACCGGTCGTGCCGAGGATTTCGGGGGCGAGCCAATCCTCGATCGAGGCATTCAGCGCGACGTCCGAAAAGTCCGGCCATTCGCCGCCCTCCGCCGCGCGCAGGAAGGCGACGCGGGCGCGCCACTGAGCGAGTGCCGGCGTCCAGGGCAGGCATTCGAGGCCGAGCTCGGCGATGCCGCGCGCCAGAATCGATGCCGAGCGCTCGTCTCCCGGAACGGGCAGCACGCGCTCGTCAAGCACGACCGCGCCGAGCCTGCGATCCGCCCGGGCGCGCAGGGCGCGGGCGGTCCGGTCGAAGGTGACGCGGGTTGCCGCCTCGATCCGGTCCGGGAAGAGCGCGTCGATCGCCTCGATCGCGATCGGCGCTGCGGCGAGGATGCGCCCATTGGCGGCCGTGCCGGCGATGTCGGCGACGACGAGGAACGCCTCGCGGGCGAGCGGCGAGGCCGGGTCGAGGCGGCCGGCCCGGCCGTTCGCCATCACGAAGGCGCCGTCGCGCCCGCGGGAGCGAGCGACCCGGTCGGGATAGGCCAGCGCCAGGAGCGTGCCGGTCTCCGAGAGGTCGATCCCGCCCGCGGCTCCCCCGGTCGCGGCGTCCGCCTGCCGCGCCCAGCCCTCCGCGAGCCGGCGCATATCCTCCGCCCGGGCCGAGCGGTCGCGGACGAAGCGCTCGACGCGGTCGGCGAGGTCGACGCCGTCGCCGCCGAGGCCGCGCTCCACCAGAACCGCGGCGAGCCGCGCCGCCGGACGTGCCGCGCCCTGTGCGGCCGCACTCACGACCATTCGGGCGAGGCGCGGCGGCAGGGGCAGGGCGCGGAGGGCCTCGCCCGTCGGCGTCAGGCGCCCGTCGGCATCGATCGCCGCGAGGTCGCGCAGCATCCCCCGCGCCTCGGCGAGCGCGGGGGCGGGCGGCGGGTCGAGGAAGGCGAGCCGGCCCGGATCGGTCACGCCCCAGGCAGCACAGTCGAGCACAAGCCCCGACAGGTCCGCGGCAAGGATCTCGGGCCGGGTGAAGGGTTCGAGCGCGTTCGTCGCGGCCTCCGACCAGAGCCGGTGGCAGATGCCGGGCTCGGTCCGGCCGGCGCGGCCGCGTCGCTGGTCGACGGAGGCCCGCGAGGCGCGCGCCGTGACGAGTCGAGTGAGGCCGAGGCCAGGCTCGTAGAGCGGCACCCGCGACAGGCCGGAATCGACGACGATGCGGACGCCCTCGATCGTGAGCGAGGTCTCGGCGATGCTCGTGGCGAGCACGACCTTGCGCCGTCCGGACGGGGCCGGCGCCACCGCGCGGTCCTGCTCGGATTGCGAGAGGGCGCCGTAGAGCGGCGCGACCTCGACCTCCGCGCCGACGCGATCGGCGAGCAGCGTCGCGACGCGGCGGATCTCGCCCTGGCCTGGCAGGAAGGCGAGCACCGAGCCCGGATCCGCCCGCAGCGCCCTCAGGATCGCCTCGGTCATCGAATCCTCGATCCGGCTGCCCGGCGCCCGGTCCAGGTAGCGGGTCTCGACCGGGTAGGCGCGTCCCTCGGAAGCGATCACCGGCGCCTCGCCGAGCAGGCGGGCGACGCGCGCGCCGTCGAGGGTCGCCGACATCACCAGGACGCGCAGGTCGTCGCGCAGCGCGCCCTGCGCGTCGAGGGCGAGCGCGAGGCCGAGATCGGCGTCGAGCGAGCGCTCGTGGAACTCGTCGAAGATCACCGCGCCGACCCCGCTCAGCTCCGGATCGTCGAGGATCATGCGCGTGAACACACCCTCGGTGACGACTTCGATCCGGGTCCTGCCCGAGATCTTGGAGCCGAGCCGGACCCGCAGGCCCACCCTCTCGCCGACGCGCTCACCGAGAGTGCCCGCCATGCGCTCGGCCGCGCCACGGGCGGCGAGCCGGCGCGGCTCGAGAAGGATGATCTTACCCTCCCCGAGCCATTCCGCGTCGAGCAGGGCGAGCGGCACCCGCGTGGTCTTGCCCGCCCCAGGCGGCGCGACGAGGACGGCCGAGTTCCTTGCTACCAGCGCGGCGCGTAGCTCGGGGAGGACGGCGTCGATCGGCAGGGGATCGGGGTGGGCGTGCGGCTGCAACATGGCCAGGGGCAGGTGCGACGAAGGGCTCCGAGCCCGGGTTCACGGTGAGTTCCGCGACGGAATACAGTCCAACCGCGTCATTCCGGGGCCGCGCAGCGGAACCCGGAATCCAGAACCGCGGCCTGGGCCATGCATGGCTCTGTCGGCGGCTATGGATCCCGGGTTCGCCTGCGGCGCCCCGGGATGACGCGATTGGTGATCGGATCGATCCCGCCGCAAGCGACAAGCCCAAGGTGGGCAAACACACTTCGGCGCCCCCAGGTGCAACGAAGCTGGCGGAACCGCAACCTTTGCTAGGTGCAACCCCGCTGCCGCCCGCCTTCTCCCCAGCAGAAACCTTCGCCGCACTGAATCGGCGCCGGCGATCTGGTAGCATGCCGCGATGTCCCATCGCCCTGCCCGCTCGATCGCGAAGACCGGCGCTTCGCCGGCCGACTACAGCACCAGCGCGGCGAATCTCGACGGCGCCGGCGCCACGCCGATGATGGCGCAGTACATCGAGATCAAGGCTGCCAACACCGATTGCCTCCTGTTCTACAGGATGGGCGACTTCTACGAGTTGTTCTTCGAGGATGCCGAGATCGCCTCCCGGGCGCTCGGGATCGTGCTGACCAAGCGCGGCAAGCATGGCGGCGCCGACATCCCGATGTGCGGCGTGCCGGTCGACCGAGCCGACGACTACCTCAGCCGGCTGATCGCGCTCGGTCACCGCGTCGCCGTCTGCGCGCAGACCGAGGACGCGGCCGAGGCCAAGAAGCGCGGCCCGAAATCGGTGGTCCGCCGCGAGGTCGTGCGGCTCGTGACACCCGGCACCATCACGGAAGACCGGCTGCTCGACCCGGCCCGGGCCAACCTCCTGCTCGCCGTCGGTCGGCGCAAGATCTCGGACGCGGCCTACGCCTACGGTCTCGCCGCCCTCGACATCTCGACCGGGCGCTTCTCCCTGAGCGAGGTGGAGGCGGGCGAGCTCGCCGCCGCGATCGCCCGCCACGAGCCGCGCGAGATCGTCCTCTCCGAGACGATCCATGCCGATCCCGGCCTCGCCCGGCTCTGGCGGGAGATCCCCGCCGCGGTGACGCCGCTGGCCCAGGCCGAGCTGGAGCCGGCTTCCGCCGAGCGGCGCATCCGCGAGCAGTTCGGCGTCGCCACCCTGGAGGGTTTCGGCAGCTTCACGCGCGCCGAGATCGCCGCGGCCGGCGCCGCGCTCCTCTACATCGAGCGCACGCAGGTCGGCGCACGGCCGATCCTCAATCCCCCGACCCGCGAGGCGAGCGGGGAGACCCTGTCGATCGACGCCGCGACGCGCGCCAACCTCGAACTGACCCGGACCCTCGCGGGCGAGCGCGCCGGCTCGCTGCTGGCGGCCATCGACCGCACGGTCTCGGCCGGCGGCACCCGACTCCTCGCCGAGCATCTCGCGGGGCCGCTCACGAACCTTCCCGCCATCACGCGGCGCCACGAGGCCGTGACGTTCCTCGTGAACGACCCCGTCCTGCGCGCCGCCCTGCGGGAGGCGCTGGCCCGCGCGCCCGACCTCGCTCGCGCGCTCTCGCGGATCGGCCTCGGGCGGGGCGGGCCCCGCGACCTCGCCGCACTGCGCGACGGCCTCGCGGCGGCGAGCGGGATCGCGGAGCGCTTCTTCGCGCAATCCGTGCCCCTACCCGACGACCTCGCCGCGCTGGCGCAGCGCCTCGGGCAAGTCGACGCCGAACTGATCGAGGCTCTTCGCGCCGCGCTCGCCGACGACCTGCCGCTCAACCGGCGCGACGGCGGCTTCGTGCGCGAGGGCTACGATGCGGAACTCGACGAGGTGCGCCTGCTCGGCCAGGATTCGCGCAAGGTCATCGCCGCCCTGCAGGCCCGCTACGCCGAGGAGACCGGGTGCCGGACGCTCCGGATCAAGCACAACAACGTGCTCGGCTACTTCATCGAGGTACCCCAGGCCGTCGGCGAGAGCTGCCTGAAGGGCCTGATGCGCGACACCTTCGTGCATCGCCAGACCATGGTCGATGCGATGCGGTTCACGAGCGTCGAGCTCGGCGAACTCGAGGCCCGCATCGCCGGGGCGTCCGAGCGGGCGCTCGCGCTCGAGGGCGAGGTCTTCGACGCGCTCGCCGTCCGGGTAATGGCGCAGGCCGGCATCGTCGCCGGGGTCGCGGAGGCCCTGGCGGCCCTCGACGTCGCCGCCTCCCACGCCGAACTCGCGGTCGAGCTCGACTGGACGCGCCCCTTCGTGGACGAAGGCCTCGGCTTCGTGGTGGAGGGCGGGCGCCACCCCGTCGTCGAGGCGGCCCTGCGGCGCTCGGGCGAGCCCTTCATCGCCAATGATTGCGACCTTTCGGGAGAGGGGAGGGGCCGCATCCGCCTCGTCACCGGCCCGAACATGGGCGGCAAGTCGACCTTCCTGCGCCAGAACGCGCTGATCGCGGTGCTCGCGCAGATGGGCGCCTTCGTGCCGGCACGCCGCGTCCATCTCGGCGTCGTCGACCGCCTGTTCTCCCGGGTCGGGGCCGCCGACGACCTCGCGCGCGGGCACTCGACCTTCATGGTCGAGATGGTCGAGACCGCGGCGATCCTGAACCAGGCGACTCGGCGCTCCCTCGTCGTCCTCGACGAGATCGGCCGGGGCACCGCGACCTTCGACGGGCTCTCGATCGCCTGGGCCTGCCTCGAGCACCTGCACGAGCAGAACGGCTGCCGGGCGCTGTTCGCGACGCATTTCCACGAGCTGACGGCGCTGAGCCAGCGGCTCAGCCGGCTCGACAACGCCACCTTGCGCGTCGCCGAGCACAAGGGGGAGGTCGTGTTCCTGCACGAGGTCGTGCCGGGCGTCGCCGAGCGCTCCTACGGCTTGCAGGTCGCCAGGCTGGCGGGCCTTCCGGCCAGCGTCGTCGCCCGGGCCGGTTCCATTCTGAAAGGGCTGGAGAAGGCCGAGCGCGAGCGGCCCTCGCGCCCGCGCATCGACGATCTGCCGCTCTTCGCCAGCCTCGCTCCCCCGCCTCCGCCGGAGCCGCCGCAGGAACGGGCTGACGCGCTGAGGCTCATGCTCGACGGTATCGATCCCGACGCCATGACGCCCCGCGAGGCGCATGAGGCGCTGTACCGGTTGAAGGCGGAACGGAGTTCGGAGCCGTCGGCCTGACGGCCGTCAATGCCGGAGGTCCGGCCCGGTCCCCTCCGCCCCGAACTCCGTTTCGCCCTCCGGCATGGCCGCAAGCCGGAACCCGTCCAGGCCCTCCGGGGGCGGTGTCCGTCCGGCGCGGCGTTCGGCGACGTAATGCAGGGCGTTCGCGACCGCCCGCTCCGAATAGGGCTTGGCGATGACGCCGAAGGCGCCCGCGAAATCCGGCGGGATGCGCTTGCTGTTGGCCGTCATGAACACCACGGTGGTGCGCTGGTCGGCGCTGAGCGCGCGGGCGACCTCGATGCCGGTCGGTCCGTCAATCAGGTGGATGTCGACCAACGCGACGTCGGGCGCCGCGCTGCGGCCGAGCGCGATCGCCTCCTGCGAATTCCCCACGACGCCGATGGTGACGTGGCCAAGATCGTCGAGCAGGCATTCCAGTTCGAGAGCGATCAACGCCTCGTCCTCGACGACGAGGATGCGCAGCGCTCCGTCGATGGCCTTGTCCGGTATGACACCCGTCATGAGGTCGAACCGCTCAAGGTCGCGGCATCGAGGGGGATCTTGATCTCGACGCGGGTGCCGGGCCCGTGCTCGTCCCAGTCGATCGTGCCGCGGAGTTGGCGTACCACCATGTCGACGAGCGAGCGGCCGAAGCCGGCGGGATTAGGCACGCCGGCCGAGATGCCGACGCCATCGTCCTCGATACGGATGTTCAGGCCTCCGTCCCGCCGCCGAGCCGAGATCGTGAGGCGGCCCTCCCGATTGTCGGGGAAGGCATGGCGCAGGGCGTTGGTGGCGAGTTCGTGCATCATCAGCGCGAGAGGAGCGGCCATCGCCGCCGAGACGGCCACCGCGTCGATCTCCGCGTTGATCGCCATGCGATCGGTGTCGACCCCTGCCGTCAGGTCGGAGAGGAAATCGGCGGCGAAATCCTGGAGGTTGAAGCGGGTGACGTCGCCCTCCGAGTAGAGCATGCGGTGGGCGGTGGAGAGCGCGCCGATCCGCTCGGCCATGCCCTGCAGGGCGTCGCGGGCCTCGCCCTCCGGGGTGCGCCGCGCCTTCAGCAGCATCAGCGAGGAGATCACCTGAAGGTTGTTCTTGACCCGGTGATCGACCTCGTGGAGTAGCGCCGTCTTCTGCTCCAGCGCCGCCAGCAGGTCGGCGGTGCGCGCCTGAACCTGACGTTCCAGATCGTCGTTCGCGCCTTTCAGAGCCGTCTCCAGCCGGTGCTTCTCCGTCATGTCGGCTTGGGCCGCGAAGTAGTAGCGCAGGTTCCCGGCCTCATCGCGCACGGGCGTGATCGTCATGGCGTTCCAGAACCGGGAGCCGTCCTTTCGATAATTGAACAGCTCCACCTCGAGCTGCGTCTCGGCGGAGATGCTGTCTCGGATCTGGCGAATGGTGGTCGGGTCGGATGCCTCGCCCTGAAGCATCCGGCAGTTGCGCCCCTCGATTTCGTGACGATCGTAGCCGGTGAGGGCGAGAAAGGCGTCGTTGGCCCAGACGATGGGATTGTCATGCTTGCTCGGGTCGGTGAGCACCATCGGCGTCGAGCTCGCGCTGAACGCAGCTGCGAAGGCCTCCGTTGCCACCTCGGCCGCAGACCCGGGGTTGACCGCGCTACTCCGCATTAGGATTCCGGTCTTTACTCATGGACGGAAGGCCCCCGAAAATAGCAAATGAAAGATTTTCCTCCAGCCCAGCTAGCAAAATTCCACGGCCCTCCGCTCTCGTCGCCGATTGTCGTCGCCCGGGCCGGCGCGACGTGGCATGCACATCGCGCGGCGCCCGGCGACGGCGCAAGGCTGCCACGATCATGCGGGATCAAGGCGCGCCGGCCATAGGAGTTCCGTCATGTCCGCGAGCGATGATACGAGCGCGAAGCCCGGAAAGTTTCGCATGCGCGATATCGTCGAGGATTCGCGCGTCGCCTTGATGCTGGCGCTGGGCTTCGCCTGCGGCCTGCCGATCCTGCTCGTCTTCTCGACCCTCTCGGCCTGGCTCGCCACGGCGGGCATCCAGCGCACCAGCATCGGGTTGCTGAGCTACGTCTCCTTCGCCTACTCGCTGAAATTCCTCTGGGCACCCGTGATCGATCGCCTCGACCTGCCGGTCCTGGCCCGCTGGCTGGGCCGGCGCCGGGCCTGGATGGTCGCGGCCCAGGTGGTCGTCGCGGTGGGGCTCCTCGGGATGAGCCAGGGTGATCCGGCGAACAACCTCTCCTTCATGGTGATCTGCGCGCTCGTCACCGCCTTCGCCTCGGCGACGCAGGACATCGTCGTCGACGGCTGGCGCATCGATTCGGCTCCGACCGAGCGCCAGGGCGTGATGCTTGGCGCCTACCAGCTCGGCTATGCCGTCGCGCGGGCCTTCGCAGGCGCCGGGGCCCTCTACATCGCGCAGGGCGCCGGCTGGTCGGCCGCCTACGGGGCCATGGCCCTCCTGATGCTTGTCGGTCTCGTCGGCGCGCTCGCCGCCCCCAGGCAGGACCCCGTGCCCGTCGCCGGCGAGCGCCGCTCGGTCGCGGATACCCTGCGGATCGCGGTGGTCGAACCCTTTCGCGATCTGATGCGCCGGAAGGGAGCCCGGCTCGTGCTCATCCTCGCGCTGATCATGCTCTATCGCCTGCCCGACATCATCTCGGGCGTCATGGCGCAGCCCTTCTACATCGAGCAGGGGTTCTCGCTGACCGAGATCGCCAACGTCACGAAGATCTACGGCGTCATCATCGGCATCGTCGGGGCGCTCGCCGGGGGCTTCGCGGTGCTCCGCTTCGGGCTGCAACCGACCCTTATCGCGGGCGGGATCGCCGCGGCCGCCTCAAACCTCATGTTCTCATGGCTGGCGGTGAGCGGCCACGACACGACGCTGTTCGTTGCCAGCATCTCCATCGACAACTTCGCCGGCAACTTCGCCGGCACGGCGCTGATCGCCTACATGTCGAGCCTGACCTCCTCGGCCTTCGTCGCCACGCAATACGCGCTGCTCTCCTCGCTCTACGCCCTGCCGGGCAAGTTCGTGGGCGGGTTCTCCGGCTACATGGTCGATTACTTCGGCTACGCGCAGTTCTTCGCAGTCTCCGCGGGGATCGGCATCCCGGTCGCCGTGCTGTGCCTTGCCCTGAGTGCGCTGGGCGAGGGCAAGGATGCGGGATCGGGCGAGGCGGTCTCGCCGCCCGAGGAGGAAGCCATCGCCGCCAAGGCATGAGCCGGAACCAACCGCCAGGCCGGCGCTTGCCTCCACCGACCGTAGCCGCAACAGCATGAGGCGTTTCCCGTGGGCGACATGACCTTGGCCAGCGACAGCCTGCCGGTTTCCACGAAGGCGGAGGCTCGCGCCTTGAGCGAGGCCGACCTCGCCGTCCTGCGGCAGGCGGTGGCCAACCTCGAGCGGCCGAGCCTCGCAGCGAGGCTCTCGGCGGCGGCCGGCGCTCCCCTCGACATGATCGGCCGGGCGCTGCCCGCCCCCGTCACCGACGCCGTGGCGCGATCCACCGAGGCAGCGATGCGCGGCGCCTTGCGCGTGGCGCTCGCCACGCTGCCCCAGGGCGCGGTGGGTTCGACGCTGCCCGCGATCGGAGCCGAACCGCAGGGCCGCTTGGCGCGGCTGTTCGGCTCGAGTGACCGCTCCCACAAGGCGATGGCCGCCCTCTCCGGGGCTTTGGGCGGCGCTTTCGGCCTCGCGACGCTCGCCGTGGAGCTTCCGGTCTCGACCACCCTGATGCTGCGCTCGATCGCGGAGATCGCGCGGCGCGAGGGCGAGGATCTGAGCGACCCAGCGAACGCGCTCGCCTGCATGCAGGTCTTCGCGCTCGGCGGCCGGTCCGGGGCGGAGACGGCGCTGAACGAGAGCGGCTACTTCGCGGTTCGCGCCGCGCTCGCCAAGACCATGGCCGAGGCGGCCCGCTATGCCGGCAACCGCGCGCTCCTCGAGGAGGCCGCACCGGCGCTGATCCGGTTCTCGGCGCAGATCGCGGCGCGCTTCGGCATCGTGGTCTCGCAGAAGGTGGCGGCGCAGGCCGTCCCGATCCTCGGCGCGGTGGGCGGCGCGGCCGTCAACGCCGCCTTCATGGACCATTTCCAGTCGACGGCGCGGGCGCATTTCGCGATCCGGCGGCTGGAACGGATCTACGGCCAGGCCGCGGTTCGGGCCGCCTACGAGGTCGAAAAGGCGGCGCTCGCGACCTGAGCCCTCAGGCCGGGTACCGTCGCTTGAGCAGGTCGTAGACGAGGCGTGCGGTCTGGACCTCGCCGCCCTCCGGCCGGCCGGGCTTCGTCGAGGGGTTCCAGCCGTAGAGATCGAAATGGACGTGGGCCTTCGTGTTCGGCGCGAAGCGGCGCAGGAACAGGGCTGCCGTGATCGCCCCCGCGAAGGGGCCGCCGGAGACGTTGTTGAGATCGGCCACCTTCGAATCGAGCAGGCTCGCGTAGGGGGCGTGCAGCGGCAGGCGCCAGACCGGATCGATCGCCGCCGTACCGGCGGAGGCGACGGCCGTGGCAAGCTCCTCGTCCTCCGTGAAGTAGGCCGGCAGATCGGGGCCGAGCGCCACGCGGGCCGCCCCCGTCAGCGTCGCGAAATCGATGAGGAGCTCGGGCCTGTCCGCATTGCCGAGGGTCAGGGCATCCGCGAGGATGAGCCGGCCCTCGGCATCGGTGTTCCCGATCTCGACGCTGAGGCCCGCGCGGCTGCGGATCACGTCGCCGGGCCGGAAGGCGTCGCCTGAAACCGCGTTCTCCACGGCCGGGATCAGCAGGCGCAGCCGCAGGTTCAGGCCGGTGCCCATGATCATATCGGCGGCGGCGAGCGCGGCGGCGGCTCCGCCCATGTCCTTCTTCATGAGGAGCATGGCGCTTGACGGTTTGATGTCGAGGCCCCCCGTATCGAAAGCGACCCCCTTGCCGACGAGAGTGACGCGGGGCGCCGTCTCGGGTCCCCAGGTCAGGTCGATCAGGCGGGGCGCCCGCGGCGACGCCGCACCGACCGCGTGGATCAGCGGAAACTCGCGGGCAAGGTCCTCACCCCGCGTCACCGCGATCCCGGCCCCGTGCCGCTCGGCGAGGGCACGGGACGCGGCCTCGATCTCGGCGGGGCCGAGATCGTTGGCCGGCGTGTTGACGAGGTCGCGCCCGAGCGCGACAGCGCGAGCGATCCGCCCGATTTCGGCGGCGTCGACGCCCTTCGGCGCGACGAGGCGCGGACCATCCGGCCCCGGCTCCCGGTAGCGCACGAAGCGATAACTTCCCATCAGCCAGGCGAGCGCGGCGGCGGAGGGGTCCGGCGTGCCCTCCAGGCGGTAGGTGCCGGGCGGCAGCAGGCCCGGAAGCTTGCCGGCCAAGAGGCGGTCGCCTCCGCTCGAACCGGGATCGCCGAGACCGAACAGGACCTGCGACAGAGTCCCGTCCTCGGCTGGCAGCATCGCGACGCGTCCGGCCTTCGGCGCGAAGTCGATCGCCCGGGCATAGGTCCTATGCGCCCCGCTGAGGCTCGCCTCCACGGCCTCCCATTCGGCAGAGGCGACGCAGCGGATCGGGACGGCGTTGCCGTTCGGGAGGAGGTCGGGAATTGAATGGTGCATGAGGCAGCGCGACCAGGGGAAAGGGTTAACCGACGATTAGGGTTAACGCTCTACCACCGCCAGGGCGGGCTGCGTGAAGTACCGGCCCCGTCGTGCGGAGCGTGTGATGGTCTCGCCAGGGCTCAAGCCTGTCCTCTCCTCGATGGCGCCGTCGTCGGTTCGGCGCGGGCCGATCCTCCGCGCGACGCTCGTCGCGCTGATCGCGGCCGGTTGCCAATCGCGCTCCCCCGAGACCACGGGGTCCATCGGCTCGTTCTCCCTGCCGGGCCTCGGCAACGCTGCGGCTCCCAACCGGATCACCCGCCGCGAGGTCGACAGCCTCGGCGAGAAATATGCCGCTGACCAGAACGACCTCGCCCTCGCAATGCGCTACGCCCAGGCACTCCGCGCGACGGATCAGCGGCCGCAGGCGGTCGCCGTGCTGCAGCAGGCGGCCCTGCGCAACCCGAAGAACCCCGCCGTGCTCTCGGCCTACGGTAAGAGCCTCGCCGATGTCGGACGTTTGGCGGAGGCCGCCGAGGTCCTGCAGAACGCCCACACGCCGGCCCGTCCGGACTGGCGCGTGCTCTCCGCCCAGGGTGCAGTCGCCGACCAGATCGGCGATCACGCCAACGCGCAGTCGCTCTACACCGCTGCGCTGAAGATCCAGCCCGGAGACCCGACCATTCTGTCGAATCTCGGCCTGTCCTACGCCCTCGCGCGCCGTCTCGATCAGGCTGAGGCGACCCTGCGGGAAGCCGTGAGCCATCCCAAGGCCGATGCGCGGGTGCGCCAGAACCTGTCGCTGGTGCTCGGCCTCAAGGGCAAGTTCGCGGAGGCCGAGGAGATCTCGCGCCGCGATCTCTCCCCGGAGGAGGCCGCCGCCAACACGGTGGCGCTGCGCGCTTTCGTCGCCCAGCCGAATGCCTGGAAGGCCATCAAGGCCTCGGACGCCAAGGCGGGGCGAGTAGCGCCCCGCGGCTGAAGCCGCGCAGGGCTCCTAACTCAGCGCATGATTTGGATGGCGGCCGGCGTCAGGATGACGACGAACAGAACCGGCAGGAAGAACAGGATCATCGGTACCGTAAGCTTCGGCGGGAGGGCGGCGGCCTTCTTCTCGGCCTCGTTCATGCGCTGGTCCCGGCTTTCTTGCGAAAGCACGCGAAGCGCCTGCCCGACCGGCGTGCCGTAGCGTTCCGCCTGGATCAGGGCGGTGGTCACCGCTTTGACCGGGTCGAGGCCGACGCGCGTGGCGAGGTTTTCGAACGCCATGCGGCGATCTGGAAGGTAGGACAGCTCCGCGGTCATGACTGCCAGCTCCTCGGCGAGCGCAACCGATTGCGTGGCGATCTCGGCACTGACCCGGCGAAATGCGTGCTCGACAGACATGCCGGACTCGACGCAGATCAGGCTCAGATCTAGAGCATCGGGCCATGCGCGACGGATTTCCGCCTGCCGTTTGCTGGTCTTGTTCGCGAGGTAGAGCTCAGGCGCCTTGATCCCGAGTAGGGTCGCCGCGATCACGATCATGAGGCGGATCATGAACGGTTGATCGATGACTTCGATGACGAAGACGTAGAAGGCCGAAAATACAAACGTGATGACCGGCATCACGAGCCGGAAGAACAGGAAGCCCGTCTCCGCACCGGCCGATCGGTACCCTGCCATCATGAGCTGGCGTCTCGCCGTTTCCGTGCCGAGCCAGCGGCTGAGATTGAATTGCTCGACGACCCGCTTCATGTACGCCTTGGGCGCGACGCGAAGTGTCGCCTTGTTGGCCATGCGCTCGCGCTCGCGTCGGCGGATCTCCTCGCGCTCGTCGCCTACCTGCTTCATCCGCTTGCCGAGGCGGTCCGGCTCCAGCACAGGCTGCAATAGCGCGAAGGCGGTCGCTGCCGTCGCGACGCCGGTGAGCACCATCCCGAGGAAGCGTGGATCGGTGATCTTTGCAGCGATCTCGGCAAACATTTCTTGTGTCCTGGGTGATGTCGAGAAGGTTGTGTGCTGATCGACCGGCCTCGGCGCTGTGTGGAAGCGGAGAAGCCTCATGGACTTAGTGTAAAAAAATCAAAAGTGTTTAAAAGGCGATGAAGGATCTCCATCTATTTTATATTTAAATAAAGATTATCATGACCCAATTTAGGCGTACCTCAAACCTCGAAGCTGATCATCTTCTTCATGGTGAAGACGCCAAGCGACATCCAGAATGCCGAGATGACCAAAGCGACCTTTCCCATGTCCGTAGTCCAAAGAAGGGATACGTAGTCCGGACTGGCGAAGTACGTCAGCAGCGCAACGATGAAGGGCAATGCCGCGATGATGCCACCGGACGCCTTCGCCTCCATGCTCATGGCCTGAATTTTGCCGGCCATCTTCTTGCGCTCGCGCAGCACCCGCGACAGGTTGCCGAGGGCCTCGGACAGATTGCCGCCCGATGAAGACTGGATGCTGATCACGATCGCGAAGAAGTTCACGTCGGCGACAGGAACACGCTCGTACATCTTGATCATTGCTTCTCCGAGACTCAGTCCAAGCGTCTGTGCCTCGACGACTTGCTTGAATTCGGAGCGGATGGGCTCCTCGGCTTCCCGGGAGATGATGCGGAAGCAATCGCCAAGCGGGATGCCGGCGCGGATGCCGCGGGTGATGATGTCGATGGCCGTCGGAAGTTCCTTGATGAAATGCGCGATGCGCCGTTTCCTCAGAAAGGCCAACAGCCATAAAGGTAGACCGCCTCCACCTGCGAAGAGGGCGAAGGCTGCGATCAGGGGATTGCCAGTTAAGACCAGGATGATGGCGCCGAAGCACAGCGCCATCACACCAGAGACGGCATAGAATTTCTGCTTCGACCAATCCAGCCCGGCTCGTGCGATCTTGAGTTCGAGCGTAACCTTTGTGCCAGCCTTCTTCGCTTCGACTTCCTTGAGGCTCTTGGCCACTTGCTCGCGCCGACTGACAGTCGCGGTACGGCTGCCAGCGCTTATGACTACGCTCACGGCCTTGCGGCGCTGCGCAGCGCGGTTCTCGCCGGACAGGTAGGGAGCGAAGACAGCGTAGGCTACGGCAGCTGCGGTGAACGCACTGAGGCCCGCTGCTATGGCTAGGTTCATTCCCGCCATCGCTACCTCCCTGACGGTTCTGAAACGCATGTCGTCACAGCGCACCCCCGCCCGGATCCGCGGCAGCGTCGAGGGCTGCGGCGAGCGCCTGCTCCTCTCCGTAGTAGCGCGCCCGCTCCCAGAAGCGGGGGCGGCCGATGCCCGTCGAGCGGTGACGGCCGATCAGCTTGCCGTTCACGTCCTCGCCCTGGATGTCGTAGAGGAACAGGTCCTGGGTGATGATGACGTCACCCTCCATCCCCATGACCTCGGTGATATGGGTGATCCGGCGTGAGCCGTCGCGCAGGCGGGTCGCCTGGACGATGACGTCGATCGAGCCGCAGATCATCTCGCGCAGGGTACGGGAGGGCAGCGAGAATCCACCCATGGTAATCATGGACTCGATACGGGCCAGCGCCTCGCGGGGCGAATTCGCGTGAAGCGTGCCCATCGAGCCATCGTGGCCCGTGTTCATGGCCTGGAGAAGATCGAAGGCCTCAGGTCCGCGCACCTCGCCGACGATGATCCGCTCGGGTCGCATGCGCAGGCAGTTCTTGACGAGGTCGCGCATGGTAACCTGGCCCGATCCCTCCATGTTGGCCGGGCGGGTCTCCAGGCGGACCACGTGGGCCTGCTGGAGCTGCAGCTCGGCAGCGTCCTCGCAGGTGATGATGCGCTCGTCCTCGTCGATGTAGCGGGTCAGGCAGTTCAGCAGCGTCGTCTTTCCCGAACCCGTGCCGCCGGAGATCACGACGTTGCAGCGTACGCGCCCGATGATCTGCAGAATCCTGGCGCCCTCCGGGGAAATGGCACCGAACTTGACGAGCTGATCGAGTGTGAGCTTGTCCTTCTTGAACTTACGGATCGTCAGGACCGGCCCGTCGATGGCGAGCGGCGGCGCGATGATGTTGACGCGCGAGCCGTCGGGCAGGCGCGCGTCGCAGATCGGCGAGGCTTCGTCGACGCGCCGGCCGACCTGGCTGACGATCCGCTGGCAGATGTTCATCAGCTGCTGGTTGTCACGGAACCGGACATTGGTCAGCTGGATCTTGCCGCCGACCTCGATGAAGGCGCGGTTCGCACCGTTGACCATGATGTCGGCAATGTCGTCCCGGGCCAGGAGCGGCTCCAGCGGACCGTAGCCGAGAACGTCGTTGCAGATGTCGTCGAGCAGTTCCTCCTGCTCCGCGATCGACAGGACGATGTTCTTGAGCCCGATGATCTCCGAGACGATGTCCCGGATTTCCTCGCGCGCGCTTTCCGCATCGAGGCGTGCAAGCTGCGGGAGATCGATCGCTTCGATCAGCGCGCCGAAGATCATGCTCTTCGTGCGAAAGTAATCCTCGGATTTTTTCTCTTGGACGGTCGCGACCGGCTCCGGCCGCCGCGGCGCCTCGACGCGCGGGGATCGGGTCGCGGGGTCGTCATGTACGAGCAGAGCCGCCGGGGCCTTCGGTGCAGCTGCACCGGAGGGCGGCACGACGACCTGCGCCGCATTCGTGCCGCTACGCCTACCGAACATGTCGCGCGTCCTCGGTTCTCATGGCAGCGCGCATCACGACGCCTTGCGGCGAGCGAGCTTGGCCAGGAGCGGCTCGAGCAAATTTCCTCGGGTCCGCTTCGCCTCGGGGCGCCCGGTGATCTTGGCCGCGAGATCCGCGAAGACCTCGGCCGCCTTCGAGCCTGCCTGAATCTCGGCGATCATCTGACCGTTGTTGGCCGCCGTCCCGAAGAGAGCGGGATCGAAGGGGATGGTCGCGATGAGGGGCGCATCCAGAGCCTTCGAGAACTCCGTCGCACTGATCTCGGGCCGCTTGGCCATCCCGGTCCCGTTGAGAACGATGCGCGGCCGGCCATCGTTGGGACGATGCTGCTGCAGGGTGGTCAGCAGGTTCTTGGTATTGCGCAGCGAGGAGAGTTCCGGAGCCGCCACGATCAGGATTTCGTCCGCCGAGATCAGCATCCGCTTCGACCAGGCCGACCAGGTGTGAGGCACGTCCAGGACGATGCAGGGCACGGCCGCGCGCAGAAGATCGATGAGGTGGTCGAAAGCCGGCTCCGACAGGTCCGTCGTACGATCGAGGGTGGCCGGCGCGGCGAGCAGGCTGAGATTGTCGCTGCATTTCGACAGCAGCCGGTCGAGCAGGTTCGTGTCGAGCCGCTCGGGCGCGAAGACCGCCTCGGCGATACCCTGTGGCGGATCCTGGTTGAAGTTCAGGCCGGCGGTGCCAAAGGCGATGTCGAGGTCCGCGATGACCGTCGCCGTTCCCTGACCGCGCGCCACGGTCCAAGCGAGGTTGTGGGCGATCGTCGAGGCGCCGACCCCGCCCTTCGATCCGACCACGGCGACCGTCCGGCCCACCGGCTTCGCACCAGGGGCCGTAAAGAGATCTGACACCGCCTGGATCAGCACGATCGGATCCAGGGGCGCCATCAGGTACTCGCTGACGCCGCGCTGGATGAACTGCCTATAAAGCATCACGTCGTTGACGTGGCCGATCACGATGACCTTGGTGCCCTCATCGCAGACCTCGGCGAGGGAATCGAGACACTCCAGGGGACGCGACTTCGCGCCCTGCGTCTCGATGATGATCACGTTGGGCGTCGGTGCATGCCGGTAGGCCTCGACCGCCGCGATACCGCCCCCCATCTGGACCTTGATGTGGGCCTTCTGCATGCGGCGGTCTTCGCCGGCGGCCTCGATCGTGGCCGCGGCGTCAGGGGTTTCGCAGAAGGCTTGGATCGTGATCCGGGGGACCGGGGCGATGAGGCGCTCAGGCGTCTCGTTCAGGTCCGGCATGATCAATGTTCCGGTTCAGGTTGCCGCCGCGTCTCGCGTGGCGCATGGGGATCGAGGGGTTGGTTGGCGTGCTGACAGGGCTGGCGTTTGAGGTTTGCGTCAGTTGCCGACTTCCGACCTGACGCTCGTCTTTCCATCTTGCTTCCATGAGATTGACGGATCCTTGCCGTCGCGCACCTTCCCGATGTCCTGGGTGCGTCGGACCGTATCGATTCGACCTTCCGGACGGCCGCGCACTAGATCGATCGGATCGGCGATCTGCGTAGCAACGTTGCTCTGGGTCGCACAGCCGAGGTTCCAGTAGGGCTCATTGCGGCCGTTGAACGACGGATCGCTGACGCCTAGATCCTGCGGCCAGGCCCCGCATGCGCCCCCGACCTTTGCCTCCATGCGTTGGAAGCTCAGGCGCAGCGGCGCACTCAGGCTCGGATTGGTGACGCCATAGCTTTCAACCACGATGCGTCCAGGCGGGATGCCGCCCTCGGTGGCGATCCTGCGGACAGAGGCAGCGGTCCGCTCGACCGCGGCGCCGAGAGCTGGTGCGACGCCAAGCGGAAGATCAAGGATCAGCGTTCCACGACCGTAGCGCCGAAACTCGAGAATGAAGGCGTCGACGTCGGCGGTTTGCCGGGGATCGAGGTGACCGGTTCCTGTCACGAAGACGTCGAGCTGTCGCGAGCCGTCGGCTAGTACGATAGGATGGCGCGTCTTGTGATCCACCGGGTACAACGATCCGGTCGTCACGACGCGGTCGGAACGGCACGCGCCGAGAAGCGCGGCGAGCGCGGTGACCGCAGCGAGCGTTCTGGCTGAGGAAGACATTGCGATGAATCCTGATGATACCGGGTCGTGTCGCGGAAGATCGAGGAGGCCGTTTCAGTCCGTGATGAAGCCGACGCGGCCACGATAGCTCGGCCCGAGCGGGCTCGCGCCGGCCACGCCGTAAAGCCGGTTGAAGCGCCCGAGCAGAATGGCCTGGCTGTCCTGGGCCTCCACGAACCCGTCGTCGGGCCGAGTCACCTGCTTCGGCTCCATCGCCTTGGCGATGTAGGGGGTGACCATGATCATCAGCTCGGTCTCCTCGCGCTGGTAATCGCGCGAGCGAAAGAGCGCGCCGAGGATCGGGAGATTGATGAGACCTGGAAGGCCGGTGATCGCCGCCCGGTTCTTCTGTTGGATGAGGCCCGCGGTCATCATCGTCGCCCCGGAGGCAAGCTCGATCGTCGTCTCGGACTTGCGCACCGTGAAGCCAGGAACGGCCGTGCTCGAGCCAGAGGTGCTGTTCGAGAACGTGTAGCTGTTTTGCCGGTCGATCTCGGACACGGCGGTACCGACGCGGATCGATATCTTGTTTTCCGCAAGCACCACGGGAGTGAAGCTAAGGCTGACACCGTAGGGCTTGAACGTGATGCCGACGGTGCAGACGAGGCCGGTGCAGTTTTGGGAGGCAGGCACGGGCAACTCGCCGCCGGCCGTGAAGTTTGCCGCCTCGCCGGAAATTGCGGTCAGCGTCGGCTCGGCGAGGATGCGTGAGACGCCCGCCTGCTCGAAAGCCTTGAGCGTAGCGGTGAGGCTGGCGCCACCCGATCCGGTGATCTTGCCTTCAAGCAGATTGCCGCTCGGGAACTGACCACCATTGATAGCAAGAGGCGTGGTGTTGACGATGTTGAGGCTTGACCAGCTTCCGGTCAGGTTAACGCCAAACTGCTTCAACACCGTCCGGGAAACCTCGACGACGGTGACGCGCAGCATCACCTGATCCTTGCCGCGAATGGTGATGTTGTTGATGACTGCGCCGCGGCTCGTGGAGGTGCCTCCGGCATTCGGAGCCGATCCGGTCCCGCCGGATATCCCGACGAAAGCGTTGGTGATGTCGAGCGCTTGGGAAGCTTCCAGCGGGGACCCGACCATGCCCGAGAGGACGATCGAATCGCCAACGGAGCGAACGTCGAGGCGTGCTCCCGGGATGCTCTGCGCGAGCAGCTGCTTCAGCACCCCCAGTTTCAGGTCGCGCGCGACGGTGACGTCGAGTGTGGCGATCTGCCGTCCCTCGGCATCCATGACGAAGATTGAGGTCGCCCCATCATCCATTCCGATGATGAAGATTTTGCGCGTGGAGCGCACGACCGCGTTGGCCACCTTAGGATTGGCGACGAACACCTCCTTGGCGTCGCGCGGCAAGTCTATGATGAGTGACCGGCCGACTGTCAGGTCGACCTTGCGGCCTGCGACGGACTCGTTTTGCCCGATCTCAACGATGGGGGCCGCCCCCAGGGCCGGCGCGGCGGTGGCGGGAACGGGAGCCGCGCACAGGGTCGCGATGGTCGTGAGCGCCGCCAAATAAGCCGTCGGGGTCCGTGTGCTGATGGTCATCGACAAGTCCTTGTGATCGCGCACCGACGCCTCAGCGCCGCGACTGCTGTTGCGAGACGCCGAAGCGCACGATGGTCAGACCCTTGTCGGCGCGCTGGTCAGCATCCGGTTCGGGCTCGGCCACTCTTCCCGAATCAGCCAGCGCGCGGAGAGAAAGAGAGAGGGAGCCGGACCGTTGAGCCAGGGTCACAAGTTCCGCTTGGCCCGGCGTGAGCGCCAAGGTGGCGGTTTCGCCCGTGACGACGTTGGTCCCGTTCTTCTCCTGAACAATCTGTCCGATTGCGAGGACGCGCACGTCCGTCAGCAATGTCTCTGACACCAGCGTTTCGCTGCCACCGCTTCGAGACGCCTCATCATCGCGGAAGGTGCGTAGGAGATCGACGTGGTCATTTGGCAGAATGAAGCCGCCGGCCGCGTTCCCACCCTTGTTGTCAATCACAACGGCAATGGCGCGCATGCCTGGGGGTAGGATTGCGGCCATGAAGCCGCCATCGGATCGCGCAAGCTTCTGAGGGCGGATCGGCTCGCCAGCGAGAAAGGCCGAACGGGCGATCGACCCGATGATCTCCTCGAGACCCTTAGGGTTCGATTGGCGCGTAATGTAAGACGCAGTGACGGCTTGGTCGGGCCAAGCCTGCCAGCGAAGGTCGGCCGCCTGGATGCTCTGACCCATCGGCAGCTCGGCAGCAGCCACAAGGACGTCGGTGACCGGCATGACGGGAGCCGCTACGACGGCCGCAGTCGGCGCTGGTGCCGACGGTGCGTCGCCACTCATCAGGTAAGCGGCGGTGCCGCCTGCAAGAAGCGCGACGGCGAGAATGGCAAGGCGGGCAGGTTTCATCGCCGAACGGAACCCATCGGACGGCGGTTTGCCGTCAGGGATCACAGTGGCCCGACATTCGTCAAATTACGGTTAACCAGAGGTGATCACCGGCGTGACGGTCTCACTCCCGTCCATGGAACATAGATAAAGGTGAACCAGTCACAACCACTGGTTCTATCTCAGACAGCGATCATACGATCCCAGAGCGCAGTTTTCGGCAGGATCACGAGTGCCGCTGCCGCGAGGGCGATTCCATAAGGAATGCCCGCCTTCGTGTCGTGAAGCCGAAGCGCGAAGGGGAGTCGTGCGGCAACGAAGGGGAGCGGGAGTCCGCGAACAAACATGATCGTAAGAGTGAGCGCTCCGCCTGCCAAGGAGGCAACGATCAGATACTCGATGAGATGATCGAAACCCAGCCAAAGAGCGGTCACCGCCGCAAGCTTGGCATCTCCACCACCGATCACCCCGAAGGCAAAAAGCATGAAGGTCACGGCCAGAACCGAGACGCCGGCGCCGGCATGCAGCGCAATGACCATCCAAGAGAGTCCGCAGGCTACAGCAAAGGCGAAAAAGGTGATCATCAGGATGAGCGACACCTGATTGGGGATCGTCATCGTCAGGAGATCGCTCGAGGCTGCATATGCCATCAGGAACGGAAACACGACGAGAAGGCCTAGGGACGTCATGGCAAGGCTCTCGTTCGAGAAATACTTTTGTGTCGATAGCGCATGGCGAAGGGATATTTGCGGTTTGGCGGTCTTATAATAATTTCGATGTAACGACTAATTGTCTTGCTATCAAAATCTATTCAGATTTATCCGAGCAGGCAATGCTGCACGCGCTGCCTGCTCGGAGAATAAATTCAGCCGCTAACCCACGATCGATGTTATCCTCGATTGTGAGATTACTTGGCGACCGCATCCGAAATTGACTTGAACTTGACGTTCAAGCCCGTGCCAAGGCTGGTCAGTACAGTGATCAGAACAACGGCGATGAGCGCTGCGATCAAGCCATATTCGATGGCCGTGGCGCCGGACTCGTCGGCCGCGAAGCGCTTGAAGATTTTGGTCATGATGGAGATCCTTCTTCGACGACTTGCGACGTTCCGTCGAAGATCGTCACAGTGTGATGGGCGACGTCATGAGGATGCACGACGCCCGTTGCGATTGGGTTAAATCGCCGTCCAAATGCCTGCCATCTGATCGGTCATGCCGATAAGGTGAACGAATCCTTGAGACGGTGGGGTGCTCCACCCGGTCTGCCCGTTGATCGAGGTTCTGAGCTGCTATGAATGAAAAAACGTCTAGGAACGCGACGGATGGATCGACCGGCTGGGGTTATAGATAAATTTACCAGGATCAGGCTTTCTGACGGGAATCGAACATCGCCCAATTGCCGATGTCGGCCCCCGGGGGCCTCCACGCGGTGGTGAAGGCTTTCCCGCGCAAGTGTGAGTCCACGATGCTGAGCCCGTCGCAGTCCTCACGGCCAAGCCGCATTTGTCGACAAGGCTTATTGACGGTTGTTTTCGCACTGGCGGTCTCCGCCGCAACGGCAGCCGAAGCCCCCCCCGTCGTCACCGTCATCGTTGATAACGCCAAGGTCATCCGCCTGCCCGAGGCGACGCGGACGGTGATCGTCGGCAACCCCATGATCGCCGATATCTCGCTGCAGAAGAACGGTGTCGTCGTCCTGACGGGCAAGAGCTTCGGCGCGACGAACCTCATCGCCCTCGACAAGTCGGGCGGTATGCTCGCAGAATCGACGATCAGCGTGGAGGCGCAGCAGACCTCGGTGGTCATGGTCCAGCGCGGCCTCGAGCGGGAGTCGTACTCCTGCACGCCGAACTGCCAGCCCTCCGTCCAGCTCGGCGATTCGACGAAGTATTTTGGCGAGGTCAGCGGACAGGCAACGCAACGGGGCGCCTTCGCCGCCGGAGGTAATGGCGCGAAATAGCCGGTGCCGCGTCAAGCTGCGCGGCACCGCGATTTTCGTCGTTTGCTGTCAGGCTGGAACGCGGCCGTCCGGCGTGTAGCGGTCGACCGCCTGGGGCAGTTCCCGGGACAGACGGGCGAGCAGCTCGTCCCGCGAGAGGCCCGTCTGCTGCGAAAGTGTCGCCAGCACGTCCGGCCCGATCGCCTGCTCGAGCTGCGGCGGCGCGATCTCCTTGTTGGGTCCCGTGTTGACCCAGGATTCCGCCGTTTCTCCGTGGCCGGCCTGCTTGAAGCGATCGACGAGTTCGCCCAGGCCGCCGCTCAGAAGGCCACCGGCTCCAGCGCCGCCGACCGCCCCGCCAAGCCCGGAGAGCAGGCCGCCGAGGCCGCCCTGGTTTCCGCTCTGCCCAGCTCCGCGGGCCTGACCCCCACCCTGGCCGAGGCCGCCCAGCAACTCGGCGATCTTGTCCCTGTTCTGGAAGCCCGCGACGGCGAGCAGTCCTAGAAGCGCCGTCATCGACGGATATCCGCGACTCATCGGTTTCCTCCCTGTTGGCGCAGGTAAAGGCCAACCGCATCGCGCAAGTTCCGACGCGATCCGTCCGGCACAGGAAGACGCATCCAAGCAAGACCCAATGGAATCGAGCCTACGCAGCCATCGCCTTGGGCCGAATGCCGAGAAAGGCGTAGACGTCGTCGAGTGTCGCGAACGGCATGAATTCCGGTCGCAGCGGAGAGGGCAGCCCCTCGAAGCTCAGGCCCGGATAAGTCTCGGGATGCGGGTAGAGCTCGTAGGGTCCGCCGGCGTAGAGCGGCGGGAACAGAATCGCCGCTTTGACGCCGCGGAACCAGACGATCCGCGCGTTGCTGTAGGTCAAGGCCTGGATGCTGTAGGGGGTCATCGCTCTCTCGCCACTCTGCAATCACGTCGGCAACGAGTGCCTCAGGCTGCCCGCCGCCGCGGCTTTCCCGGCCAGCCGAGCGTCCTGAGCCGCGCCTTGGCGTAGTCGCGAACCTCGTCGCGGGTGCCCTGCGGCATCGCGTTGAGAATGCGCTGCGTCTCGCCGTCGAGCATGAGGTCGGTGACGGCGTTCACCGTCTCCACCTCGTCGATGCGCCGCTTGAGGTCGGCTTCCGCTTCCGTCACCTCGTCGAACGGGTCGGGGCCGTCCATCTCCTCGTCGATGGCATGGATCGCCGCGGGCTGGCCGCGGCGGAACTCGTCGGCTTCCTCCTCGGAATAGACGAGGCCGTGAAGCTCGATGAGCTTGAGGATGACGCGGTCCTTCGCCCGCTTCTCGGCCATCGCGTAGACGTAGGCGGCCTGCTTGCCCGAGACGCGGTAGTTCACGTTGACCAGCGCCTCGCCGATCGACCACTCGACCCGATCGGCGTTGGGCGTCGCACCAGGCAGGCGTCCGCTCACCAAGATGACGGCTTCGTCGCGCTCGGCGCGCAGGATGGTCGGCGGCTCGAACACCATCCGAGCCTGGGCCGCGATGCGCTCAAGCGTCTTGTGATAGATCACAGCCGTGCCCTGGACGCGCCAGACATTGCCCGCGAAGGGCTCTCCGTAGCGAACCAGGATATCGGCGATCTGCTTGTCAGCCGTTCTCATGGGCGTTCTTCAGGGCTGAGGCGCAGCCCTCATGCGAGATGCTGCGCCGTTGTGTTCATGATATGTTCTACGTAAGCGGTCGATACCCAATCCGCAAGTCCGCCGCATGCAGCGACCCAGCCCCCGGGGGCTGAGGCAAGTGATCGCTGCACTCCCCGGTTCGTGCCGGACCGTGCCGAACGGCGCGTCTTGCCGACGTGGCACGATCATTCGCGCCGCAGCGCACAAATCCGGCGCCTTTGCGGTTGCCGCCTCGCGTGCACGCCATAGCTCGTCTGCGGGAACCAGAGACTTCCGGCTGGTCTTCTCACGACGACGCACCGTCGGATGTCGACCGATGCGCACGACAACAGGATGGTGGCCCGATGCGGCGTGCCCACACGATGGCCTTCGGCGCACAGGTGACCGACGACGGCGTGCACTTCGCGCTCTGGGCGCCGACGGCCCGGGATGTGATCCTGCAGCTCGATGGCGCCGATCATCCCCTTAGCCAGGGGGAGGGAGGCTGGCGGCACGCAACGGTTGCGGGTGTCACGGGGGGCGCTCGCTACGGCTATCGCATCGATGGCGACCTCGTCGTGCCCGATCCCGCCTCCCGCTTTCAGCCCGACGATGTCGGGGGCTTGAGCGAGGTGATCGACGGCCGC
The DNA here is from genome assembly GCF_022179305.1 of Methylobacterium iners. Classification (GTDB taxonomy): domain Bacteria; phylum Pseudomonadota; class Alphaproteobacteria; order Rhizobiales; family Beijerinckiaceae; genus Methylobacterium; species Methylobacterium iners. The sequence goes on along the minus strand of NZ_BPQP01000013.1, from coordinate 42,162 downwards.
GCCTTCGCCTGGACGGATACGGAGTGGACCGGGCGACCCTGGGAGGAGGCGGTCGTTTACGAACTGCACGTCGGGACCGCGACAGCGGAGGGCACCTACGCCGCGCTCGCCGACAAGCTGGAGGAGCTGCGTGACCTCGGCATCACCGCCATCGAGCTTCTGCCGCTCGCCGATTTCAAGGGCACGCGGAACTGGGGCTACGATGGCGTACTGCCCTATGCGCCCGACAGCGCCTACGGCCGGCCGGACGACCTGAAGCGCCTGATCGACCGGGCGCACGCCCTCGGGCTGATGGTCTTCCTCGACGTCGTCTACAATCACTTCGGACCGGCGGGAAACTATCTCCACGCCTACGCCAAGACCTTCTTCACCGAGCGGCACCAAACGCCCTGGGGCGCGGGCATCAATTTCGACGGTGAGGCGAGCGGCCGGGTGGTGCGCGACTTCTTCATCGAGAACGCGCTCTATTGGCTGGAGGAGTACCATTTCGACGGACTGCGTTTTGACGCCGTCCACGCCATCCTCGACGATTCCGAGCGGCACTTCATCGGGGAGCTCGGCGAGACCCTTCGCGCGCGGCTGCCGGGCCGGCACATCCATCTCGTCCTGGAGAACGAGGCGAACCAGGCGCGTTGGCTGGAGCGGGGCGAGGACGGCCGGGCGCTCCAGCACGATGCACAATGGGCGGACGACCTCCACCATTGCTGGCACGTCCTGCTGACGGGCGAGGATGCGGGTTACTACGCGAGCTTCGCCGACAAGCCCGTCGTGCACCTGGCACGCTGCCTGGCCGAGGGCTTCGCCTACCAGGGCGAGCCCTTCTCGACGCTCGGCAACCATCCCCGCGGCGAGCTCTCGGGCCATCTGCCACCCTCGGCCTTCGTCACCTTCCTCCAAAACCACGACCAGGTCGGCAATCGCGCCTTGGGCGAGCGCCTGAGCGCGCTCAGCGATCCCGGCAAGCTGGCGCTCGCCCGAGCCGGGCTCCTTCTCAGCCCCCAGATCCCCATGCTCTGGATGGGCGAGGAATGGTCAGCCTCGAGCCCCTTCCTGTTCTTCGTCGACTTCGCGCCGGACGAGGAGCTGAACAAGGCGGTTCGCGAGGGGCGCCGTCGCGAGTTCAAGAGCTTCGCCGCCTTCGCCGACGACACCTCGATCATCCCCGACCCGACCGAGGAGCGGACCTTCCTGACCTCGAAGATCGACTGGGCTGAGATCGACCGCTCTCCCCACCGCGAGGTCTGGGCCGACACCCGCAACCTCCTGCAGATCCGGCATCAGTCCGTCGTCCCTCTGACCAAGACCCGCTATCTCGGCGCAAAAGCCGTCCTGCCCCGTCCCGACGTGGTCGATTGCACGTGGCGCTACGCGGGCGGCACCCTGCGCTTCGTCGCCAATCTCGGCGAAGCCGATTTCGCGGCCTCGGCCGACGGGCTCCAGGTAATTTGGGCGAGCGCCGCTGCCGGGCAGACCATCGAGCTGCCCTCTTGGACCGGCGTGTTCCTGACGGGGGCTGCCCGATGAGCGACCTCGACCGCGGCGACCTGGAACGCCTGGCCGACCTCGTCGGCGTCGCCTCCGGCTATACCGACGCCTTCGGGCAATCCGTCGAGACCTCCCTTGAGACGCGGCGCGGCATGCTCGCCGCGCTCGGCTTCGCCGTCGGCAACGAGGCCGAGGTCGCGGCGAGCCTTGCGGAGGTCGAAGCGGTTCGCTGCGGCCTCGTCCCGGCGCTCCTTCCGGTGGAGGCGCGGCGCGCCTTCCGTGTGCCGCTGCGGATCGGTGGGGCTGCGGGCACGGTGGCGTGGCGGCTGGTGGACGAGCGGGGGCAAGCCCGTGAGGGTCGTGCGCCGATCACGGCTGAGGACGGGGCGGCTTTCGAGCTCCCGCCGCTGACGCCCGGCTATCATCGGCTCACGGCGACCTTGGGCGACCGCAGGGCGCAAGCCTGGGTCATCTCCGCGCCCCAGCGCTGCTGGCGACCCCGCGCCTATGCCGACGAGGGCGCCCGTGACTGGGGCCTCGCCGCCCAGCTCTACGGCCTGCGCTCGCACGAAAACCTCGGGATCGGCTCCTACGCCGATGCGGGCCGCGCCGCCCGCGACGCGGGCTTGCGCGGGGCCTCGTTCCTGGGCTTGAGCCCGGTGCACGCCCTATTCGAGACCGACCGCACCAAGATTTCGCCCTACTCACCCTCGTCGCGGCTCTTCCTTGAGACGCTGTTCATCGAACCGAGCGCCCTTCCGGGCTTTGCCGGATCGCGGGCGGCCGAGCTGCTGAAGGCGATGGAGCCGCAGGTCGCTGCCCTTCGCGACGCCTCTCTCGTCGATCATGCCGGCATCTGGGGGGTGCTCTCGCCGGTGCTGCGGGCGCTCTGGGAGGATTCCCGCGCCCGCGCCGGCGCAGACCCCGCTTTCGAGGCCTTTCGCGCTCAAGGCGGTCCCGACCTCGAGGCGCACGGCGTCTTCGAGGCCATCAGCGCCCACTTCCAGGCGCAGGGCGCGCACTGGCTGGGCGATTGGCCCGAGGAGATGCGCCGCGCCGACACGGAGGCCGTGCGCCGCTTCGCGCAAGAGCACGCGGAGGCGGTCCGCTATCACGTCTGGCTGCAGTACCTCGCCGACCGGCAGCTTGGCGAAGCCTCGCAGACCGCGCTCGACGCGGGCATGCGGCTCGGCCTCTACCGCGACCTCGCGGTGGGCGCCGATCGCGGCGGCTCCGAGGTGTGGTCGCATCCCGAGCGCTTCGTAGCCGGCGTCTCGATCGGTGCGCCGCCTGATCTCCTGGCGCCCAAGGGCCAAGATTGGGGCCTACCCGCCTTCGACCCGCTGGAGATGGAGCGCGACGGTCTCGCCGCCTTCCGGGCCCTCGTCCGGGCGAACATGCGCCATGCCGGCGCAATCCGGATCGACCACGCCTTCCAGCTCGCGCGGCTCTTCCTGATCCCGGTCACGGGCTCGGCTCGGGACGGCGCCTACGTGGCGATGCCGTTCGAGGCCATGCTCGCGGTCCTGCGGCTGGAGAGCCACCGCCAGAAATGTCTGGTCATCGCGGAAGATCTCGGGACGGCCCCGGAGGGCTTCTCGGACGCGCTGATGCAGGCGGGAGTTCTCAGCTATCGCATCCTCGCTTTCGAGCGGGAGCAGGACGGCCGCTTCAAGGCGCCGGGCGCCTATCCGCGCGAAGCGCTGACCGCCATCACGACCCACGACCTGCCGACCTTCGTCGGCTGGTGGCGAGGCGTCGACACCGACACGCGCCAGGCCCTCGGGCTCTACGACTCCGACCGGGCGGAAGGCGAGCGCCAGGAACGCGTCACCGAGCGTGCTCGCCTTGCCGGGGCGCTCGCGGGCGAGCAGCTCCTGCCGAGCTACGACCCACCTGAGGCCGCACCCTTCGAGGCGGCCGCCCGCTACCTCGCACGGGCGCCCTCGATGCTGACAGCGGTGCAGTACGAGGACGTGGTCTCCGAGCTCAGCCAGGCCAACGTGCCGGGTTCGACCGAGGGGTACCCGAACTGGCGGCGCAAGCTCGATCGCAATCTCGACGCGATCGCCGCGCCGGGCGGGCCGCTCGCCAAGCTCGCGGCCTCGCTCTCGGCCGAGGAGCGGGGACCGCGCTCCGGCGCGGCGCGCCTCGCTTCGCCGCCGCCGCGGGCGACCTACCGCCTGCAATTCCATGCCGGCTTCACCTTCGCCGACGCGGAGGCGATCGTTCCTTATCTGGCGAAGCTCGGCATCAGCCACGTCTATGCCTCACCGATCCAGAAGGCGCGGCCGGGATCCACCCACGGCTACGACATCGTCGACCATTCGACGATCAATCCGGAGCTCGGCGGGGAAGAAGGCTTCATCCGCTTCTCCGAGACGCTTCGGGACCACGGCCTGAAGCTCCTCCTCGACATCGTCCCGAACCACATGGGCGTCGGCGGCGCCGACAATCCCTGGTGGCTGTCGGTGCTCGAATGGGGCGGCCTGTCGCCCTACGCGCACGCCTTCGACATCGACTGGTCCAGACTTGGCGCTAACAACAACCTCGTCGTGCCCTTCCTCGGCGACCGCTACGGCGAGGCGCTGGAGAACGGAACCCTCCAGCTCAAGTTCGATGCCGCCCGTGGGGCCTTCAGCGTCTGGCACTACGAGCACGAATTCCCGATCTGCCCCCTGCAATATCCGGCGATCCTGAACCGCGCGCTGGCGGCGCTCGGTGAAATCGACGACGCGGCAGGTCTTGAGATCCTCAGCGTCTCCGAGCGCCTGCGCCTGATGGGCGAGGAGACGAACCGCGAGCGGCGTCTCGCCTTCCCTGGGGAGGCCGAGGAGCTGAAGCAGCGCTTGGTCGAGGCGGTCGCGGCCTCGCCGCAGATCGCCGAGGCGATCGCGCGCACGCTCCGGCTGCTCAACGGGGTCAAAGGCTTTCCCGACAGCTTCGGCGCGCTGCACCGGATGCTCGAACTGCAATCCTATCGGTTGGCCCATTGGCGCGTGGCGGCGAGCGACATCAACTACCGCCGCTTCTTCGACGTGAATTCGCTCGCGGGGCTGCGCGTCGAGAAGTCCGATATCTTCCAGAAGTCGCACGAGACCGTGTTCCGACACGTCCGCGAGGGGCGGATCGACGGTCTTCGCATCGATCACATCGACGGTCTCGCCGATCCGCTGGGCTATGCCCGCGCGCTCCAGGCGGCGGTGGGGCCCGGCTTCTACGTGGTCGTGGAGAAGATCCTCGAACCGGGCGAGCGGCTGCGGGACTGGCCGGTGGCAGGCACCACCGGCTACGACGTCCTCAACCAGCTCGACGGCATCCTGGTGGATCGGGAGCGTCACGGCCGCGTCACGCGCTTCTACCGTTGGGCGACCGGCGACGACGAGCCCTACGGCTTCCAACTCCGCGCCGCCAAGGCCGAAATCATCGAGATCAGCTTCGCCAGCGAGCTCGAAGTGATGACGGCCGATCTCAAGCAGATCGCCGATGCCGACCGCCGCACCCGCGACTTCTCGGTCAACGCGATCCGCCGGGCGCTGATCGAGATCATCGCCCGGTTCCCGACCTACCGCTCCTACCTGCCGGGAGACCTGGACGAGAGCGACGTCGAGGACGAGGACATTCACCTGATCGAAGGTGCCGTCGCCAAGGCCAAGCGCTGGAGCTCGCTGCCGGACCGCTCGGTCCACGATTTCGCCGCCGATGCCCTGGTCGGCCGCATCGATACCGTCGGACCGGGCAGGCCGGAGCCTGCCGTCATTCTGCGCTTCCGCCGTCGGTTCCAGCAGCTCACCGGCCCGGTGATGGCCAAGAGCCTGGAAGACACCCTGTTCTATCGCTTCTCGGTGCTGCTGGCGCTGAACGAAGTCGGCGGCGATCCCAGCGAGTACGGGATCGATGCGGAGCATTTCCACGGGCTGCAGGCGGCCCGTGCCCGCGACTGGCCGAACGCCATGATCACGACGGCGACGCACGACACCAAGCGCGGCGAGGACGCCCGCTCGCGCCTGCTCGCCCTCTCCGAACTTCCGGAAGTCTGGGCCGAGGCCTGGACCATCCTCGGCCAGGCGGCCCGCAGCCGACTCAAGCAGGGCGACGACGGCCCCGAGCCGGACGCGCGCGACCAGTGGATGTTCCTTCAGGCCATCCTCGGCGCCTGGCCGCTGGAACTGCTCGATCGGGACGACGAGGCGGCGATCACCGATTTCCGCCAGCGGCTCGACACCTATTCCGAGAAGGCGCTGCGGGAGGGCAAGCGCCGGTCGAGCTGGGTCAATGTCGACGAGGGCTACGAGGCCGCGGCCAAGGCCCTCTTCGCGGGGCTGATCGCGCCCGGCTCCAAGTTTCTTGACCTGATGCGGCCCATCGCCCGGCGCCTCGCTCATCTCGGCATGATCGCGGGACTTGGTCGGACGGTCCTCAAATGCACGCTGCCCGGCCTGCCCGACACCTATCAGGGTACCGAGTTCTGGGACTTCTCCTTCGTCGACCCGGACAATCGTCGGCCCGTCGATTATACGGCGCTGGCGGGAGCCCTGGAGGAGGGCCTGCCGCCCGGCGAGCTGCTGCAGAGCTGGGCGGACGGACGGATCAAGCAGGCGACGCTGGCGCGCCTGCTCTCGGATCGTGCCGCGCACCCGGCCTTCTACGCGGACGCGGATTACAGCGCGCTTGCCGCCGATGGTGAACGGGCCAGCCATGTCCTGGCGTTCACGCGTTCGAACTCCACAGCAGGGGAGGGCGACCTTCTCGTCGCGGTGCCCCGGCTTGTCTCCGGGTTGATCCGCGAAACGGCTTGGCCCGGCGAGAGCTTTGCCGGCACGGTTCTTTCCGCGCCCGAGGGAAGCCTCTGGACGGATATCGTGACGGGAACGAGCGTTGACGCCGAGGCTGGGCGGCTCGATCTCGGGGCTCTGTTCGCGCGTCTGCCCTACGCGGTTCTGCGGCGGACGGGGTGAGGCCTCCGGCCTCCGGCATGCTGAACGGTGTTTCCCCCCAAACGGGTGCGGAGACGCGGGAACGAAACTGATCCGGTCGAACGGGTACCGACGAGGCAGGCATGAACGCACCGAACCCCGCACCGACCGCCGCGCAGCGGGCCGAGTCCGGCCTCGTGCCGCTGCCGGCGACCCTGGCGCCGCGCGCCGAGGGACCCCGGATCTACAATCTCTTCCCCCTCCTCGTTGGTCCGGTCTCGGCCTGGACCGCCGAGTTGCCGCGCATCGCCGCGATGGGGTTCGATTGGGTCTACCTGAACCCGTTCCACCAGACGGGCGGCTCGCGCAGCCTTTACGCCGTCGCCGACATCGACCGGCTCGACGAGCGCTTCCGCGACCAGGACGGCACGCCGGACGACGAGCAGATCCGCCGGTTCTGCGCCGCGGCCGATGCCCATGGGCTCTCGGTGATGACCGATCTCGTCGTCAACCACACCGCCAAGGACGGTCCGCTGGCGCAGGAGCGCCCGGATCTCTTCGTCCGCGACGCGGAAGGCAACATCGAGAGCCCCGCGGCGGTCGACCCGGACGATCCCTCGATCCGCACGGTTTGGGGCGACCTCGCCGAGCTCGACTACCACGCGGAGCCGGCGCGATCCGAGCTCACGAAGCTCTGGGCCGCCTACATCAATCGCCTCCAAGACCTCGGCGTGCGCGGCTTCCGCTGCGACGCCGCCTACAAGGTGCCAGCCGAGGTCTGGCGTGCCCTGATCGGCGCGGCCAAGGCCCTGGAGCGCGACTGCCTGTTCGCGGCCGAGACGCTGGGCTGCACCTTCGAGGAGGCGCAGGCCACCGCCGGCGCCGGCTTCGACTACCTGTTCAACTCCTTCGCCTGGTGGGACTTGAAGGCGCCCTGGGCGCTCGAGCAATACGAGCGCCTGCGCGTCATCGCGCCCTCAATCGCCTTTCCCGAGAACCACGACATGCCCCGGCTCGCGGCCGGCATGACGGGGGACAAGGTGGCGGTCGGGCGGCGCCTGCAGGGCCGCTACGCCCTCGCGGCCTTCTTCTCGGCCGGCGTGCTCATGCCGATCGGCTACGAATGGGGCTACCGGCGCGCCCTCCACGTGGTCGAGACCACGCCGGCGAGCCGCGAGGGGGAGAGCGGGCTCGACATCTCCGCCTACATCGCAGCGATCAACGCGCTGCGGGCCGAGCTGCCCGCTGCCAATGTCGAGGGCGCCCAGGCGCGCATCTCGGCGCCCGACGCGGCCTTCGTGGCGCTCTTGCGCTATGATACGGGCCATGCCGCCTCGGCCCGTCACGCCGTGCTCGTCCTCCACAATCCGACCGACGCCCCGGTTCCCGTCGATCCCGGCCCGCTGATCGCACGCTCCGGCGGCCAACTCGGACACTTCACCGACCGGACGCCCGAGGCCGAGCCGGTCCTGTTCCGTGCCGGGGAGGCGGTGACGCTCGCGCCCGGCGAGGTCCGCATCCTCGCCGCCGAGCGGGCCGAGGCCCTGGCGCGCCCGCGACCGAGCGTTCCGGACGGCGAGGGCCGCGTGGTGATCGAGGCCGTGCAGCCGGAGATCGACGGCGGCCGCTCGGCGGTGAAGCGCATCGTCGGCGAGAGCGTCCACGTCACCGCCGACATCTTCAGCGACGGGCACGAGATCATCAACGCGGCGATCCTGTCCCGTGTCGCTGGCGAGGCCGAGTGGCGCCGCGACCCAATGGTCTTCATCGATAACGATCGCTGGGGCGGGCACTTCCCGCTGGAGCGCAACGCCCGCTACGAGTTCACGGTCGAGGCCTGGCGCGACGCCTTCTCCTCGTGGATGCGCGACACGCTCAAGAAGCGCGACGCCGGGGTCGACGTGCGCCTGGAGACGATCGAGGGCGTCACCTTCGTCATCAACGCCGCCGATTTCGCGGAGGGCCGCGACCGGGAGCGGCTGATGGCCCTGGTCTCCGCGCTCTCCGCCGAGGAGACGGGCTCCGCCGCGCAGCTCGACCTGATCCTTGCCCCCGAGGCGACTGCCCTCATCCGCCGTCATTCCGAGCGTGTGAACCTGTCGCGCTATCCCGTCTTGGTTCCGGTGATCGCCGATCGCCTCGCCGCCCGGTTCTCGGCCTGGTACGAGATCTTCCCGCGCTCCCAGTCCGGCGACCCGAACCGGCACGGCACCTTCGACGACGTCATCCGCCGCCTGCCGGAGATCCGGGAACTCGGCTTCGACGTCCTCTACTTCACCCCGATCCACCCGATCGGGAAGACCAACCGCAAGGGCAAGAACAACACCCTGAAGGCCCAGCCCGGCGACGTCGGCTCTGTCTACGCGGTGGGCTCGGAGGAGGGCGGCCACGAGGCCGTGCACCCCGAGCTCGGCACGCTCGGGGATTTCCAACGGCTGGTCGCCGCCGCCCACGCCTACGGCATGGAGATCGCGCTCGACTTCGCGATCCAGTGCTCGCCCGATCATCCCTGGATCAAGAACCACCCCGAATGGTTCGAGTGGCGGCCCGACGGCACCCTGCGCTTCGCCGAGAACCCGCCGAAGAAGTACGAGGACATCTCGAACGTCCATTTCTACGGCGGTGCGCTGCCCTCCCTCTGGATCGAGCTGCGCGACATCGTCATGGGCTGGGCCGAGCGCGGCGCGCGCATCTTCCGGGTCGACAACCCGCACACCAAGCCGATTCCCTTCTGGGAATGGATGATCCGCGAGGTCAACGAGCGCTACCCCGACGTGATCTTCCTGGCGGAGGCCTTTACCCGGCCGAAGATGATGAAGAAGCTCGCCAAGGCCGGCTATCAGCAGAGCTACACTTACTTCACCTGGCGCAATACGAAGCAGGAGCTGATCGAGTACTCGACCGAGCTCGCCGGCGAGATGGGCGAGTACTACCGTCCCAACTTCTTCGCGAACACGCCGGACATCAATCCGGTCTACCTGCAGACCAGCGGACGCGCCGGCTTCGTGGTGCGGGCGACGCTCGCCGCGACGCTCTCCTCGGTCTACGGCATCTACAACGGCTTCGAGCTGTGCGAGGCGGCGCCGTACCCGGGCAAGGAGGAGTACCTCAACTCCGAGAAGTACGAGCTGAAGGCCTGGGACTACGACCGGCCCGGCAACATCCGCGAGCACGTCATCAAGCTTAACCGCATCCGCCGCGAGAACCCAGCTCTGTGGGATTTTCGGAACGTCGTCTTCACGGGCGCCTACAACGACCAGATCATTGCCTACGCCAAGATCACGCCGGAACGCGACAACTGCGTCTTCGTGCTCGTGAACCTCGACCCCAAGAACCGTCAGGAATGCACCTACGAGGTGCCCCTCTGGCTCCTCGGCCAGCCCGACGACGGCGCGGTTGAGGTCGAGGACCTGCTGCAGGGCTACAAGTTCGAATTGCGCGGCAAGTCGCATCGGATCGCGCTGGACCCGACCGAGCGCTCGGCCGTTATCTGGCGGTTGCGAGTGCCTCGCCGGGTTGCGCCGTAGGCCACCGCGTGTCAGCAAAAATAGCGACGGTTCGCCCGGGCCGCCGCGTTGTCGCCGAGAAGTGGGTGCCAAACCCCCGACGAAGCCCGTGCTCGCGTCCGTTCCGCGGACGTTGCGTGCGGGAAGGCAATCGCCGTTCTCGACCCTGGATGCATGAGGCAACGACGCGATGATCGATCGCAGCGATCCGCAGTGGTACCGTGACGCCATCATCTACCAGATCCACGTCAAGTCGTTCTTCGACTCGAACAATGACGGGATCGGTGATTTCGAGGGCCTGACGCAGAAGCTCGACTACGTCCGCGACCTCGGGGTCACGGCGATCTGGCTGATGCCGTTCTATCCCTCGCCGCTGCGGGACGATGGCTACGACATCGGGGACTACCGGGAGGTCAATCCGTCCTATGGGACGATGGAGGAGTTCCGGCGCTTCGTCGACGCTGCGCATGAGCGCGGCCTGCGCGTCATCACCGAGCTGGTCATCAACCACACCTCGGACCAGCATCCCTGGTTCCAGCGGGCCCGCGAGGCGCCGGCGGGATCGCCCGAGCGCAACTTCTACGTCTGGTCGGACACCGACACGCCCTATTCCGACACGCGGATCATCTTCCTCGACACCGAGGTCTCGAACTGGACCTGGGACCCGGTCGCCAAGCAGTACTTCTGGCACCGGTTCTACTCGCACCAGCCCGATCTGAACTTCGACAACCCGGCCGTGCTCGAGGCCGTGATCGAGGTCATGCGCTACTGGCTCGACATGGGCGTGGACGGTCTGCGCCTCGATGCGATCCCCTACCTGATCGAGCGCGACGGCACGAACTGCGAGAACCTTCCCGAGACGCACGTCGTCATCAAGGCGATCCGCGCGGCCCTCGACGCCAGCTACCCCGACCGCATGCTACTCGCCGAGGCCAACCAGTGGCCCGAAGAGACCGCGCAGTATTTCGGCGACGGGGACGAGTGCCACATGGCGTTCCACTTCCCGCTGATGCCGCGCATGTACATGGCGATTGCCCGGGAGGATCGGCACCCGATCACCGACATCATGCGCCAGACCCCGGAGATTCCGGAGGGCTGCCAATGGGCGATCTTCCTGCGCAACCACGACGAGCTGACGCTCGAAATGGTGACGGCTGAGGAGCGCGACTACCTCTGGTCCTTCTACGCCGCCGAGCGGCGCGCCCGCATCAATCTCGGCATCCGCCGCCGCCTCGCGCCCTTGCTCGAGAACGACCGGCGCAAGATAGAGCTGATGAAGTCGCTCGTCCTGTCGATGCCCGGCACGCCAGTGCTCTATTACGGCGACGAGATCGGGATGGGCGACAACATCTATCTCGGCGACCGCGATGGCGTGCGCACGCCGATGCAATGGTCCCCCGACCGCAACGGCGGCTTCTCGCGCGCGAACCCGGCCAAGCTCTTCCTGCCCTCCGTGCAGGACCCGATTTACGGCTTCGACGCCATCAACGTCGAGGCGCAGACCCACTCGCAGACGAGCCTGCTGAACTGGACGCGGCGCATGATCGCGATCCGCAACAACAGCCTGGCGCTAGGCCGCGGCAGCCTGCAGTTCCTCTACCCGACGAACCGCAAGGTGCTCGCCTGGATCCGCGAGCTCGAAGGCGAGCGTGTGCTCTGCGTCGCAAACCTGTCGCGCGCGCCCCAGGCCGTGCAGCTCGACCTGTCCGAGTTCCGCAGCGCCGTGCCGATCGAGCTCACCGGCGGTTCGGAATTCCCCGCGATCGGCGAACTGCCCTACCTCCTGACCCTGCCGTCCTACGGCTTCTACTGGTTCTCGCTCAGCGCTGCCCATGCCGGCACGATCGGCCCGCAGCCCGAGACGCCGGAGCTCTTCACGCTCGTCCTCACCGGCGGCGTCGAGACCTTGATGGCTGGACGCGAGCGCATCGCCTTCGAGCGCACCGTAGCGCCGCGCTTCATCAGCACGCGGCGTTGGTTTGCCGCCAAGGGCTCGCGCATCAAGTCGGTGCACGTCATCGACAGCGTCCCGCTGGCGGATGCGGGCGGCGAGGCCCGGTTCCTGCTGCCGCGCATCGCCGTCCACCTCGCCAACGGCGAGCGCCAGGATTACTTCGTGCCCGTCGCCGTCGACGAAGGCCGCGAGGACGAGGCGCTGATGCCCTTCGCCGTGGCGCGCGTCCGTCGTGGCCCCCGCACCGGCCTCCTCTTTGGCGCGGCCGCCGCACCGGCCTTCGCCGTCTCGGTGATCGAGGCGATGCGCGAGGGCCGCGAGATGGCAAGCGAGTCGGGCAGGCTCGTCTTCTCAACGACCTCGGCCTTCGATCCCGAGATTACCGTGGAAGCCGGCGAGGTCCGTCGCCTGAGCGCGGAGCAGAGCAACACCTCGATCGCCATCGGCTCGAAGATGATGCTGAAGCTGCTGCGGCGGCTCCAACCCGGCATTCACCCGGAGATCGAGGTCGGCCGCTTCCTCACCGAGAAGGCGAAGTTCGCCAACACCCCGGCGCTGCTCGGCGTGCTCGAACATGTCGACGAGAACGGCCATCGCACCGCCCTTGCGGTGCTCCAGAAATTCGTCCCGAACCAGGGCGACGCCTGGACCCTGATGCTCGAGGGCCTGCGCCGCGACTTCGAGACGGTGGTTTTGGCTCCCGAGAGCGAGGCGCCGAGCGCGCAGGAGGCCTTCGCCTCTCACCTGCGCTGGGCCGAGCTCCTGGCGCGGCGCACCGCCGAGATGCACAGCGCCTTCGCCATCGAGACGGACGATCCGGCTTTCGCCGCCGAGCCCTTCACCCATGCCGACCTGCATGCCCTCGGCGACGACACCCGTCACCAGGCCGAACGCGCCTTCCGCGGCCTCGACGGCCTCGCCGGCCGTGCAGCGAACACCGCGAGCACCGAGCTTGCGGGCCGCCGCCGCGAGGTCGAGGAGGTGATCCAGGCGCTGACGGCGCGCGCGCCGCTCGGCGCCACCAAGACGCGCATCCACGGCGACTACCATCTGGGCCAAGTCCTCGCCTCGGAGGGCGACCTCGTCATCGTCGATTTCGAGGGTGAGCCGTCGCGGCCGGCCGACGAACGGCGCGAGAAGGCCACGCCCCTGCGCGACGTCGCCGGCATGCTGCGCTCCTTCGCCTACGGCGCGGAGACGGTGACCCGCGAGATCGCCTCGCGCTTCGCGGATTCCGAGGAGCGGGCGCGCCGGGCCGCCACGGAATGGCGCGGCATGATCGATGCAGCCTTCCTCGACGGCTACGCCGCGGCCATCGCCTCAAGCCGCGCCGCGGTCTCGAACTCCGAGACGCTGACGCGGCTGCTGCAGCTGAGCCTGCTCACGAAGGCGCTCTACGAGGTCGATTACGAGGTCAACAACCGCCCGGACTGGATCGAAATCCCCGCGCGCGGGGTTCTCAACATTCTGGACGAAATCAAGAGAGGCGCTTGAATGACGGGCATCGACGAGCGGGTCGCGACCAAGACCGAGGACAAGCCGGGCATCTCCGGCGCCGCGGACGTGACACCGATCGCCGGTAGCCCGACGGCTCAGCCGGCTCGCAGTGTCCACGCTGACGCCGTCGCCGCGATCATGGCCGCCAACCACGGCGACCCCTTCTCGGTGCTCGGTCCCCATGAAGTGGCGCCGGGGGCCTGGGAGGTCCGCGCCGTCCTGCCGGAGGCGAAATCCGCAGCACTTCTGATCGGTTCTGAGCGCATCCCCTTCGAGCGCAAGCATCCGGAGGGGTTCTACGTCGCCCGCGTATCGAGCAAGGGTCGGCCGCTCTACGAGATCGCCGTCGAGACTTGGGACGGCACCGAGCGGCGACGCCACGATCCCTACGGCTTCGGGCCCTCGCTGCATCAGGGCGACATCCACGCCCTGCGCGAGGTCGGCAGCAACGTCACCTATCGCGTGCTCGGCGCGCAGGCGCTGACCCTCGACGAGGTCGCCGGGTTCCGCTTCGCCGTCTGGGCGCCGAATGCGCGCAAGGTCAGCATCGTCGGCGACTTCAACGAGTGGGACGGCCGGCGCCACCCGATGCGCCTCTGGCAGGACGGAGGAATCTGGGAGCTGTTCGTGCCGGGGTTGACGGCCGGCGCTCACTACAAGTTCGAGATCCGCGGGCCCGACGGATCGCTGCTGCCGCTCAAGGCCGATCCGGTCGCGTTCGCCGCGCAGAAGCCGCCCGAGACCGCCTCCGTCCTGCAGGGCACGAACGATCCGGTCTGGACCGATGCCGAATGGATGCGCACGCGCGGCGAGAAGGACCCGCGCCACGCCCCGATCTCCATCTACGAGGTTCATCTCGGTTCGTGGGCGAGGGTGGCAGAGGAGGGCAACCGCTACCTCACCTACAAGGAACTGGGCGAGCGGCTCATTCCCTACGTCAAGGAGATGGGCTTCACCCATATCGAGATGCTGCCGATCACGGAGTTTCCGTTCGACGGCTCATGGGGCTACCAGCCCGTCTCCCTCTTCGCGCCGACGAGCCGCTTCGGAACGCCCGATGATTTCGCCGCCTTCGTCGACGCGGCCCACCAGGCGGGCATCGGCGTGATGCTCGACTGGGTGCCGGGCCATTTCCCCCTCGACGCCCACGGCCTCGGCCAATTCGACGGCACGCATCTCTACGAGCATGCCGATCCGCGCCAGGGCTTCCACCAGGATTGGGGGACCTACATCTACAATTTCGGCCGCTCGGAGGTTGCGACCTTCCTCGCTGCCAACGCCCGGTTCTGGCTGGAGCATTATCACCTTGACGGCCTGCGCGTGGATGCTGTCGCCTCGATGCTCTACCTCGACTACTCGCGCCGGCAGGGCGAGTGGATACCCAACCAGTACGGCGGCAACGAGAACCTCGACGCCATCCACTTCCTGAGGAAGACCAACGAGGCGACCTACAGCCACGCGCCCGGTACCATCACCGTGGCGGAGGAATCGACCTCCTGGCCCGGCGTCTCCCACCCGACCTACACCGGCGGCCTCGGCTTCGGCTTCAAGTGGAACATGGGGTGGATGCACGACACCCTGAACTTCGTCTCGAAGGAGACAATTCACCGGCGCTACCACCACCACGACCTCACCTTCGGCCTGCTCTACGCCTTCTCGGAGAACTTCATCCTGCCGCTCTCCCACGACGAGGTCGTGCACGGAAAGGGCTCGCTCCTCGCCAAGATGCCGGGCGACCGCTGGCAGAAGTTCGCGAACCTGCGGGCCTATTTCGGCTTCATGTGGGGACACCCGGGAAAGAAGCTGCTCTTCATGGGCGGCGAGTTCGGTCAGGACCGCGAGTGGAACCACAACCAGAGTCTCGACTGGCACCTGCTCGACGACGGCTTCCACAGGGGCGTCAAGGACCTGGTCCGGGACCTCAACCATCTCTACTGCACCACGCCTGCGCTCCACGCCCGGGACAGCGAGGCCGCGGGTTTCCAGTGGCTCGTGGCGGACGACCAGGACAACAGCGTCATCGCCTGGGCGCGCAAGGGTCGCGAGCCCGGCGAGGTGGCGGTCGTCGTCTCGAACTTCACGCCGGTGCCGCGCGGGGGCTACCGCATCGGCGTGCCGGAGGCCGGGTTCTATCGCGAGGCCATCAACTCGGATGCGGAGCGCTACGGCGGCTCCAACATGGGCAACATGGGCGGCGTTCAGGCGGAAGCGACGCCGAGCCATGGCCAGCCCTACTCGGTCGCGCTGACGATCCCGCCGCTGGCGACCACCATCTTCGTGCGCGAAGGGTAAAGACGGGCTCGGATGGCGCGTGCAGATCGGAAGATTATTCGCCGTCTTGTTAACCGCGTGTTGACTCCCCCTTCAACCGGCTTCGCGTCCCGGCGTCGGCCTTAAGGTTTGACTCATGGTGGACCGTGTTTTCTGCGGTCTACGATCCCTGAGGACAGGAGTACCCGAGCCATGAGCATCGGTCCCGTCACCGCCTTCGCGCCGAGTACCCCGCCGGCCGGCGTCCAAGTCTCGGCGCCTGTCCGGTCCGTCTCGCCCGCTCGGCCCGTCGAGAGCATGGCCCTCGGCCCGGCCGTTTCACTGGACATCGGTGGAGAGAGCGAGCCGGCCAAGGAGAGCGGCAGGGAGTCCGGTCCCGAGACCCGCGGCTACGTGCGCGAGGCGGAGAGCAACGCGCTCGTTTATCAGGTCGTCGATCCGCAGACCGGCGATGTGGTCATCCAGATTCCCGACGAGGTCGTCATCAAGGCTCGCGCCTATGCCCGGGAGGTGGCCGCGAGCCAGGCTGCCAACCAAGCCGCCGTGCCGGGCTCCGCCATAGAGAAGCGCGCCTGAGGGCAGGCTCAGGCCTCATACCGGCTCGGGATCGTTGCGGGGGTCAAGTCGGTGGTGTGCGCAGTGATGGGCAGATCGATCCACCGCGACGCCGGATTACGGCTGGTCGTGCGATGTCCGCTGCGCCGCAGCAAGCACCGATCTTGTCGTTGGCCTTCGATCTTGGGCTCGCGACCCTCGCTGCGATCCGGGGATGCCCTGGGCGATTCCCATTCAGCTCGGTCAAGCGGCGGAGCCTCGCGCGCTATCGTCGAAGGCTCACGCTCCCGGTCGATGCATTAGGCGCAACCTCGCAGCGCCTGTTCGTCCGCCGAAAGCTCAGGGAGCGGTCCCAGGATTGCCCTGGAGGCCGGCGGCGAGGTGGTGGTTGATCGAGATCAACGAGTCGAGCCGCTGGACCGTCGGCTCGATCATCGCGTCGAGTGTCGTGCGGAACACGTACACGGCAAGGCTGACAACGTTCTGCTTCAGCGAATCCGGGATGGGATTCGACGGTTCAGAGGCGGCGCTGGAGATCACGGTCCAGACCCGCTGATTGAAGTTGAGGGCCTCGTTGAGGAGGTTCGCCTGGTTCGGCCAGTCGCTGCGGACGGCGTTCAAGCGGTTGGCGGCCTTGAGCAGAACGGCGGCCTCGGCCTCGCGCGGCGTCAACACGGATTGCGAGGTTCGCGCGTAAGCGTGAGCCGCTTGCATCATGACGAGTGCCCTCTCTGACCCTTGCGATCCGCGTTCGCGCGGCGATTGGCTCGAAGATGTCGCAGAGCGGCCTTAACACTTCGTGCCATCCCTGGCCGCCGCAATGCCGCCCTCCCTGCGGATTACGTCGATCTGAGAGAGGCATAGCCGCTCCTGAACGAGGGCGACTCCGAGAATCCGCGCGCATGATGAATTTTCTACTCGGCACGGTCGCGGGGGCGCTGATTGCCGGCATCGCCACGATCGCGGCTGCGCGGCATCCGGAGGTGCAGATGCGTCTGGGGCTGGTGCCGCCGACGGGCGCGATCATCCTGCCTGCCGCCCATCCCCGGCTGGAGCCGCCCTGCGGCTTGGCCTCGGCGAAGCCCGCCGAGGCCGCCGTGGGACAGGCCGACATGCTCTTCTCGCGACGGCGGTTCTGGTTCGTCGCGCCGTAGCTGCGCTTAGAGCGTCGGGGAGGGGGCTCTGCCCAGCAACCAGCCCCTCGCACGCTGGAGCAGGGCGGGACGGACGCGGGCGACGTCGTCCCCATCCACCAGGGGCGAGGCGGCCAGCGCGGTGAGATAGGCGCTTTCGCTCTCGCGGCAGCTGCGCAGGGCCGTGTCGGCCGCCAGAGCCCGGCCGGTAAGGGCGGATTGCAGGCCGAAGGTCCGGTGAAGGCACCCACGCCAAGCGGAGTGCAGGGCTGCGACCTCGCCGTCGGCCTGTGCCGGCCCGACGGGCGCCAGCCAAGCGACGGTGATGAGGAGGAGGGCGGTTCGTGGGCGGGGGCAGCTCGTCATGCGGGATGCTCGCGAAGTGCGGCACCCTCGCCCCGGCAGGCTTAATGCAATCCTAAGGCCGCGATCTCGGGCACTCCCGTTTCGGGACCGACGTGTTCAGCGGTTGGCGGTCGTGACCGGCGAGGTCGCCCGGCCGAGCGAGACCCAGGCCACGGCATTCTGGCTCTCGCGCTTGATGAAGGTGTAGCCGGTCTGGCGCCAGGGCAGGACGTTGTTGGTCTTGTTGTCGAGGATGAGGTCGCCGCGGTCGGTGATCAGGGTGAGCACGGCATGGCCCTCGCCCTTCTCGTCGATGACGACGGTCATCCGCATGGCCCGGCGCGGCAGGCCCGCCTCGACGAGGAGCTTGCGCTTGAGGAGCTGGAAGTCCTCGCAATCACCCGAGCCGTCCTCCGCGAGGTCCCAGCGGTCGGCGACGTGGAGATGCTCCACGTCCGTGATCGCGCGGATGCTCTTGTTGACGCGGCGGTTGGCGGAAACGATCGCGCCCCAGTTCGCCGCGTTCAGGGTGATCATCGTCGGCTCGCGGCGGTCGACCGCGCATTCGGCCTGGTACGACTGACAGAAATCCACCCAGGCGGTGATCGGGCGGGCGTCGCCGGCCGCCTCGATCGCGCTCGGCACCGTCGGCAGGGAGGCCAGGGTCTGGGCCTGCGCGGCCGGCGTCAAGGCAAGGCCGGCAAGCAGCATCGCGCCCACGGCCTTGGCCAAGCTCATCACCGCAACCCGACGCTTGGAAACCGCGATCCGCATGACCGTCGTCCGTCCCGTTAATCTCTCGTTAACGAACGTCTCACGGCTTGGCTTTGGCGGCAATCGCCGGATTAAGAAACGGTTAACGCCTGGGGCGGCTCGACGGCAGCATAGTCGACGCCGACGAAGGTCAGGCCGTGGGCCGGCGCCATCGGGCCGCAGCGGCTCCGGTCGCGGGAGCGCAGGATGTCGGCCACGTCGGCGGCACTGAGACGGCGGCTTCCGGCCAGCATCAGCGTGCCGACCATGGCGCGGACCTGATGGTGCAGGAACGAGCGCGCCGCGGTCTCGATCAGGATCTCATCGGACGGCCCGCAGACGGGGCGGGACACGTCGAGCCGCTCCAGCGTGCGCACGGGGCTGTTCGCTTGGCATTCGGCGGCCCGGAAGGCGGTGAAGTCGTGCCGGCCGAGGAGTTTCTGCGCGGCCGCCCGCATCAGGTCGGCATCGAGGTGCCAGGGCACGTGCCAGACCTGTGCGCGGGTCAGGGCGGCGGGGCTGCGACGGTTGAGGATGCGGTAGCGGTAGTGCCGGCGGATCGCGGAATGGCGCGCGTCGAAGTCCGGGCTGACGGCCTCGGCGCTGAGGATCGCAACCGGATCGGGCCGCAGATGCGCGTTGAGCGCGTCGCGGATCGTGTCCGTTCGCCATGGCCGCGACAGGTCGAGATGAGCGACCTGATGGATGGCGTGCACGCCCGCGTCGGTCCGCCCAGCGCAGGTGAGGCGCGCCGCCTCGCCTGAGAACCGCGTCACCGCCGCCTCGATGGCACCCTGGACGGTCGGGTCTTCGGCCTGGCGCTGCCAGCCGCAGAAGGGGGCGCCGTCGTACTCGATGACGAGCTTGTAGCGGGGCATCAGGCGGTCAGGCGGGCGCCGGGCGACAGCCGCGCTCCGCGCAGGAACTCGTCTCCGCGGATCGTTCCGCCCTTGCCCGCCCGGCGGATCTCGACGAGCCGCACGGCGCCGCTGCCGCAGGCAATCGCGCCTTCCGCATCGAGGAGGGTGCCGGGCGCACCGCCGCCGGCAGCGGGGCCCGCGCGCAGCACCTTCACCCGCTCAGGTCCCTTGCCGAGATCGGCCTCGAAGAAGGCGCCCGGGAAGGGGGAGAGTCCGTTGATCCGGTTCGCGACGGTCTCGGCGGGCTGCGTCCAGTCGATGCGCGCCTCGTCGTTCCCGATCTTGCGCGCGTAGAGCACGCCCTCCTCGGTTTGCGGCGTGAAGCTCAGTCCTTGGCGGGCCAGCACCGCGAGGGCGCGGCTCATCAGGTCCGCGCCCAGCGGCATCAGGGCGTCGTGGAGCTCGCCCGCGGTCATGCCGCGCGCAATCGGCACCCGCGCCTCCATCGCGACGGGACCGGTATCGAGCCCGGCCTCCATCCGCATGATGCCGACCCCGCTCTCGGCGTCGCCTTCCATCACCGCCCGCTGGATCGGGGCGGCACCGCGCCAGCGGGGCAGAAGCGAGCCGTGCAGGTTGAGGCAGCCCTGCCGGGGCGCGTCGAGGATCGCCTGGGGCAGCAGCAGGCCGTAGGCGACGACCACCGCGACGTCTGCGTCGTGGGCCCTGAAGGTCTCGGTCGCCTCCGGACCCTTCAGGCTCGCCGGCGTCAGGACGGGAAGCCCGAGGCTCTCGGCCCTGGCATGCACTGGGGAGGGCCTCAAGCCCATGCCGCGGCCGGCCTTGGCCGGCGCACGGGTGTAGACGGCGGCGATGACATGCCCGTCCGCGCACAGGCGAGCCAGCGTCGGCACCGCGAAATCCGGGGTGCCCATGAAGACGACCCTCATGCCGGCACGAGCCTCATGGCCGGAGGCGCCGCGGCCCCGACGCTCAGGCGGCCTCGCCGCGCTTGGCCGCCTTGGCGAATTTCTTCACGACGCGATCGCGCTTCAGCTTGGACAGGTGATCGATGAACAGGACGCCGTTCAGGTGGTCGATCTCGTGCTGGATGCAGGTGGCGAGAAGTCCGTCCGCCTCGATCTCCTGGGTCGCCCCGTCGAGGTCGCGGAACCGCACGCGGACCCGGTCCGGCCGTTCGACCTCACCGTAATACTCCGGGATGGAGAGGCAGCCCTCGTCGTAGACCCGCTTCTCCTCCGACGACCAGACGATCTCCGGGTCGAGGAAGATTTGCGGCCGGCGTGCATCCTCGTCCTTCGAGGTGTCGATGGTGACGACGCGCTTCGGGACGCCGATCTGGATGGCGGCGAGGCCGACCCCGGGCGCATCGTACATCGTCTCGAGCATGTCGGCGGCGAGCCGGCGGATCTCGTCCGTGACCGGGCCGACGGGCTCGGATTTCAGGCGCAGGCGCGTGTCCGGAAGGATCACGAGGGGACGAATGGTCATGGCGTCGCGGCTAAGGGCGGGGGTTTCCGTCGCAGATAAGGGTGCGCCGAAGACCGGTCAAATGGGGCTCAGAGCGTGAGGGGCCGTCCGTAGAAGATCGTGCCCGCGATCGGCGTGTCGTAATACGGCGCGATCGGTGTGAAGCCTGCGGCCTCGTAGAGCGCGATGGCGCCCTCCA
Source organism: Methylobacterium iners (assembly GCF_022179305.1). GTDB lineage: Bacteria > Pseudomonadota > Alphaproteobacteria > Rhizobiales > Beijerinckiaceae > Methylobacterium > Methylobacterium iners. The sequence continues at coordinate 21,197 of NZ_BPQP01000013.1, read as the reverse complement.
TCGTGGGCAAGGTGTCGAGGCGCATCTCGCGGTAGCCGATGCGTTGGGCCTGATCAATCACGGCCTCGACGAGGCGTCGTCCGATGCCGCGATTGCGGCACTCCGGCAAGACGGAGAGACGCTTCATCTCGCAACAGCCGGGCGGTGCGATCGGCCGAAGCGCGACGCATCCGAGGTCCCGTCTGGCGGCGTCGCGCGCCAGGAGAAGCGCACCCGCGGGCGGCGCGTAACGGCCGGGCAGTACGGCGAGCTCGGCCTCGAAGCCCTGGAAGGCGAGGTCGACCCCAAGGGCGTCGGCATAGCCCCGCCACAGATTCCGAACCACATTGAGGTCGCGCTCGCCATCGGCCGGTACGATGCGGACGGCGGACGCGTCTATCCACTCCGTCACGGTCAGAACGCCGTCCGGCTCCGGATCGCGGCCGAGAGGGTGCCCTCGTCGAGGTAGTCGAGCTCGCCGCCGACCGGCACACCATGGGCGAGCCGGGTCACCTTGAGGCCGAGATGGTTCAGTGACTCGGTGACGTAATGGGCCGTCGTCTGGCCGTCGACCGTGGCGTTCAGCGCCAGGATCACCTCCTTCACCGCGGGGTCGCCGGCCCGCTCCCCAAGGCGCTCGAGGTTCAGGTGCTCGGGGCGCACGCCGTCGAGGGCCGAGAGCACGCCGCCGAGCACATGATAGCGCGCCGTGACGGCGCCCGAGCGCTCCAGCGCCCAGAGATCGGAGACGTCCTCGACTACGACCAGCATGCTCGGGTCGCGGTTCGCATCGCGGCAGATGGTGCAGGGCTCGGAGGTGTCGACGTTCCCGCATTCGCGGCACACGACGATGCGCTCGGCCGCGATCCGCATCGCCTCGGCGAGCGGCCCGAGCAACGTGTCCCGCTTCTTGATGAGCTGGAGCGCGGCCCGCCTCGCCGAGCGCGGTCCCAGCCCCGGCATCCGGGCGAGGAGCTGGATCAGGCGCTCGATCTCTGGGCCGGCGACGGCTTGCGGCATGGTGAGGGCATCTCGTGGCGTGAGGTGATCCGCGCACCGTTTGCGGCACGGTCGGTCGCGGCGGGCACATCAGCGACAGATAGGTGGTTTCCCACGAATTTTCTCGGTTCTGCGCGGCTTCGGCGTCCTGTTCAGCCTTGGGACGGGCGAATTCGGCCGCGGGTAGCGGAACCCTGCGAACAGGCTTGAGCGTTAGCATCTTAGGCCAAAGTTCTGTTGACGGCGAAGCTTCGCCGTCTATGCAGACAACCCTCGGTGGGCGGTGAACCTGCGCGCGGCGGACCTGAACGACCGCGCGGACGTACCATCGAGGTCATCCGGGCTGCCCTCGCGGCGCCCGATCTTGCGACGTGGTGCGATCAGGGGCCCGAGGAGAGACGAGCGTGACGAATATCGGCGAGTTCAACGCGGGCCACGGCTCCGAGGCGATCGGGCTGCGCAAGCTCAAGGCCGTCCACTGGAACCTTGAGACGCCACGTCTCTATGAGGAGGCCCTCGCCCGCGGCGAGGCCAAGCTCGCCCGCGGCGGCGCCCTCGTGGCGACGACCGGCAACCAGACCGGTCGATCGCCCAAGGACAAGTTCGTGGTCCGCGACGCGTCCACCGAGAACGAGGTCTGGTGGGAGAACAACGGCGCTATCACGCCCGAGCAGTTCGACACCCTGCTCAAAGACTTCCTGAGCCATGCCGAGGGACGCGAGCTCTTCGCCCAGGACCTCTACGGCGGCGCCGATCCCGCGCACCGGGTCCAGGCTCGGGTCTTCACCGAGTTCGCCTGGCACTCCCTGTTCATCCGCAACCTGCTGATCCGGCCAGACCACGAAGCGCTCTCGGCCTACGTTCCGAACCTCACCATCATCGATCTGCCGAGCTTCGAGGCGCAGCCGCACCGTCACGGTTGTCGCTCGAAGACCGTCATTGCGATGGATTTCTCGCGCAAGATCGTCCTGATCGGCGGCACGGCCTATGCCGGCGAGATGAAGAAATCCGTCTTCACCTACCTGAACTATAGGCTGCCCGGCGCCGGCGTCATGCCGATGCATTGCTCGGCCAATGTCGGCCTCGACGCCGAGGGCGGCTCGGCGCTGTTCTTCGGCCTGTCGGGCACCGGCAAGACCACGCTGTCGAACGATTCCTCGCGGATGCTGCTCGGCGACGACGAGCATGGCTGGAGCAAGGACGGCATCTTCAACTTCGAGGGCGGCTGCTACGCCAAGACCATCCGGCTCTCCCGCAACGCGGAGCCCGAGATCTACGCCACCACCGAGCGCTTCGGCACGGTCATGGAGAACGTCGTCATCGATCCCGAGACCCGGGTTCCCGATTTCGACGACGCGTCGCTGACCGAGAACACCCGCTGCGCCTACCCGCTCGACTTCATCGCGAACGCCAGCACCACGGGCCGGGCCGGGCATCCGAAGAACATCGTGATGCTCACCTGCGACGCCTTCGGCGTGATGCCGCCGATCGCCAAGCTCACCGGCGCCGAGGCGATGTACCACTTCCTCTCGGGCTACACCGCGAAGGTGGCGGGCACCGAGCGCGGCCTGACCGGGCCCGAGGCGACCTTCTCGACCTGCTTCGGCGCGCCCTTCATGCCGCGCCATCCGAGCGTCTACGGCAACCTGCTGCGCGACCTCATCGCCCATCACGAGGCCGATTGCTGGCTCGTCAACACCGGCTGGACGGGCGGCGGTGTCGGTACCGGCCGGCGCATGCCGATCCGCGTGACGCGCCGGCTGCTCGCCGCCGCGCTCGACGGCACGCTCAGCAAGGGCCAGTTCCGCCGGGACCCCTTCTTCGGCTTCGCGGTCCCGACCAGTGTGCCCGGCGTCGAGCAGCACGTGCTCTCGCCGGTCGATACCTGGAACAACAAGGCGGCCTTCGCCGAGACGGCGACCCGCCTCGTCTCGATGTTCCAGGAGAACTTCAAGCGCTTCGCGGCCCATGTCGATGCCGATGTCCGCGCGGCCGAGCCGGTGACGGTCATCGCCGCCTGAGACGCGCGAAGCTTCGTGCGCCAGGGCACGTACGAGGCGCCGCAGCCCAACCGCCACGCTTCCCCCCGGCGAGCCCGTCCTCTATTCCGTCCGGTATGACGAGACCGCGGATGGGGACGGGCAGGGGCGTGGATGGAACGTGATCCCGTCGTTTTCGCCTGGCATTCCGCCCGAGGCTATCATCTCGCCGCGATCGGGCTGGCGCTCGGTCTCGGCGGACCGCTCGCCATCCTGGCGCTTCTCTGCCTGCGCGACCTCGTCGGCGTTCTGGTCGGCGGGGGTGCAAAGGGCAGCTTCCTGCCCGTCGCAATTCCCTCGCTCGGGCAGGCCGCACCGCTGGTCCTCGTCGAAGGCTGGACCCTTCCCCAACCGGACCTGATCCTCGCCGCGCTGGTCGGGCTCTGCTTCGCGGCCCTCGGCGCCGCCCTGCTCGGATGGTCGGTCGCGCGGCTCGCCTTCCTGGCTCAGACCCGCACGGTGCGGCGGCTCAACAGCCGCGTCACCGAGGCGATCCTCCGCGCCCCGCCCGGCGCCCGCGACGAGGCCCGCAGCCTGACTCAGGGCATGGGCGCCTTGCTCGCCCGCATGGACATGCTGCTCGGCCTCTGCCTGCTCGCGCCCGCGCTGGCGATCGGGGCCGTGCTGCTGGCGCTGCTCCTCGCCGGACTCGCTGCACCACGCCTCGTGCCCGCCGTCGCGGTCGGTCTCCTGGCGGCAGGCCTTGCCCGGATGCTGATCCTGAAGCGGACCGCCGCCCGGGCCGACCTGCGCCGCAGCGAGAGCGCAGCGGCCGAGCGCACCTTCGCAGACCTGCTCCGGCGCATGCCGGCGGTGCGCGTCCACGGCGCCGCGGACCACGAGCGCCGCCGCCTCGCCGCCAAGGGCATGGCAACGCGGACCGCGCTCGCGGCGTCCGAGTCCGCGCTCGCCTATGCCCGAGCGCCCTCGCTGGCGCTCGGCATCCTGCTTCCCGCGATCGTGCTCGCGGCGGCGCTCTGGCGCGGCGATGCGGGCGGAGCAGCGCCCGTCGCGATCGGTGCCCTCGTCGCGGCCGGCGGTGCCTTCGCGCTGGCGGTGATCGCCGTGGCCGTCACCCTGCGTCTGTGGCTGGTCCGGGAGGGCGTCGCGCCCCTGTTCCGGGACATTGCCCGGACGCTGGAGGCCCTCGAAGCCCGGGCGCTCAGCCGGCACGGGGAAGCGGCCTTCCCGCGAGGCGGGCCGCTCGCCGCCGCCGGCGTCGGCGCCTACGATCCGGCGAGCGGCGAACGCCTCGCCGGCGTCGACCTTGCGGTGACGATGCCCGCGCATGTCGCCATCCTCGGGCAGCGGGGCAGCGGCAGCCGGGTGCTGGCCGCGGTGCTGGCCGGACAGTTGGAACCCACGGCGGGGGCGGTGACCTATGACGGCATCGATCTCCGCGGCCTCGATGCGGCCGAGCGCGCCCGGCGGATCGCCCTGGCCGGCACTGAGGCCGTGCTGATCGAGGGGAGCCTGCGCCAGAACCTTCTCTACGGCGCGGCGCCCGGCGCGACGCCCGACGATGCCGACCTCATCGCGATCCTGAAGGTCACCGGCCTCGACGCCTTCGTCTATGCCCGCGGCCTCGAAGGGGCCATCGATCCGGAGGCCGAGCCCGCCGTGGCCCGGGCGATCGTCGCCGCCCGCCAGGCCGTGCGCGACGCGCTCGCGGCCGACAAGGCCTCGCGCCTGGTCGAGGCCTTCGATCCCGCCCGCTACAATCACCAGGCGACGGTGGGCGAGAACATCCTGTTCGGGGAGCCCGTGGGGCCGGTCTTCGCCGAGGGACGGCTCGCCTCTCATCCCTACCTGCGGGCCGTGCTCGAGGCCGAGGACCTGAGCCGACCCCTCGTCGATATCGGCCTCCAGGTGGCGCGCAGCACGGTCGAGATCTTCGCGGACCTGCCGGACGACCACCCGCTCTTCGACGCCTTCTCGCTGTTTCCGGCCGCGGACCGGGGCTATTTCGAGGACCTGATCGGACGCCAGCCCGAGGCGAAGGGTTGGCGGCGGGGTCCCGCCGGTCAGCGCGATCGCGAGCGGCTGACCGGTCTGGCGCTCCGCTACAGCGAGACCCGGCACCGCTTCGGCCTCGTCGACTCGGCCTTCGAGGAGCGGATCGTCGGCGCCCGTCGATCCTTCGCGGCGCTGATGCCGCCGCATCTGCGCGGGTCGGTCGAGTTCTACGATCCGAACCGGCTCACGGCCGCGGCGAGCCTGGAGGAAAACGTCCTGTTCGGTCGCATCAACGGCGAGGAGGCAGGCGCCGAGACGCGGGTTCGCGCACTGGTCCGCCGCGTCCTCTCCGAGCAGGGTCTGGAGCCAACCGTCTACCGGCTCGGCCTCGCGAGCCGCGTCGAGCCCGGCCTCGGCGGAGGCGGCGCCAGCCTCGGCGAGCACGCGATCGGCGCCCGCGAGCGCGTCGCGATCGACCTCGCCCGCTGCCTCGCCCGCCGGCCGGACATCGTGGTCGTCGCCGTCGCGCTGGAGGACCGCAAGCCCGCCGAGATCCGCGAGCGCCTGCGGGCCCTGCGCGAGGCGCGGGCCGGCAGCGGCCTCATCGTCTGCGTGCCGGACGCGGGATCCTTGGACGACGAGGCGCCTTTCGACGCCGTGCTCAGCGTCGAGCGCAACACGGTCACCGCGGCCTGATCCGCGCTTCGGTCACTCCGGCAGGGGAAGAGCCGTCTCGATGAGTCGGGCCCAGAGCGAGGCGCCGTAGGGCGCAGCTTCGTCGCAAAAATCGTAGTCGGGGTGATGAAGACCCGCCGAGTCGCCGTTGCCGAGGAAGATGTAGGCCCCCGGACGATGGCCCAGCATGTAGGAGAAATCCTCCGCCGCCATCATCGGCGCCACCCCGCGATCGACCGACGCGTCGCCGACGATGCCGGCGGCCACGTCAGCCATGAAGGCCGTCTCGGCCTGATGATTCTCCGTGACCGGGTAGCCGCTGCCGTAGGCGACGGTGGCGGACGCGCCGAAGCCCGCCGCGACGCTGCTCGCGAGGGCGTCGATCCGCTCCTGAATCAGGGCGCGGACCTCCTTCGAGAGCGCGCGCATCGTGCCCCGCATCGTCACGGTCTGCGGGAGCACGTTGAAGGCCTCCCCGGCCTCGAGCGCGCAGACCGAGACCACGGCGCTTTCCAGCGGGTCCACCGAGCGCGCCACGATGGATTGCAGGGCGACCACGACGTGGCTTGCCACGAGCACGCTGTCCACCGCGTGCTGCGGCTGCGCGGCATGGCCGCCCTTGCCCTCGATCGTGATCGTGAAGCGGTCCGTCGAGGCCATGATCGGGCCGGGCCGGATCGCGAAGCGGCCGACGGGCAGCCCCGGAATGTTGTGCATGCCGTAGACCGCCTCGATCCCGAACCGCTCCATCAGCCCATCGCGGACCATCGCCTCGCCGCCGCCGCCGCCTTCCTCGGCGGGTTGGAAGATCATGATCGCGGTACCGTCGAAGCTGCGGGTCTCGGCGAGGTACTTGGCGGCGCCGAGCAGCATCGCGGTGTGCCCGTCGTGCCCGCAGGCATGCATCCGACCGTCCACGGTCGAGCGGTAGGGCAGGGGGCGCCGCTCCCGAATCGGCAGAGCATCCATGTCGGCGCGCAATCCGATCGCGCGGTTCGAGCCGTGCGCCCGACCGCGGATCACGCCGACGACGCCTGTCCGGCCGATTCCCGTGACGACCTCGTCGCAGCCGAAATCCCGCAGCTTGGCGGCGACGAAATCCGCGGTGCGGTGGACCTCGTAGAGCAGCTCGGGATGGGCGTGCAGATCGTGGCGCCAAGCGGCGATGTCATCGCCGAGGGCTGCGATCCGGTCGAGGACGGGCATGGGAACAAGCCTTCGGAATGCGGCCGCCGATAGAGGGTGATCCGGCCCGAGCAAGCAAGGGGCCACGGCCGCGTTCAACGGCCACGCTCGCTCCGGCCAATCCGCCCAGACCTCCGCCGGCGCTCTTGCGCGGCAAGATTTCGCCACGGTTGAGACTTAGCCGTCTGAGAACGGGTGCGCCGGCGAAGGACCCGATAACCGCACGTTTACGGTTTTCGGCAACCTTGCGTTCACCATACCACCGCGCCGAGCGCGGTCTGGCAGAGGGTGGGGACCATCGTGCGAGCGCTGCTGCGAGACGGGCCGGGACCGGCCGAAAACTCCGCCCGCGGCGCGAGTCACCGCTCCCGACTCCTCGCGCTTGCCTCCGGCCTTGCCCTCGCCCTGTTCGCGGGCACCAGCGGGACCCAGGACGCCGTCGCCAACGGCGATACCCGCACGCTCTCGATCATCCACACCCACACCAAGGAGAGCGCCACGATCACGTTCAAGCGTGACGGTCGCTACGACCGCGCGGCCCTGGAGCAGCTCAACTGGCTCCTGCGCGACTGGCGGGCCGACGAGCCGACCAAGATGGATCCGCGCCTGTTCGACACCGTGTGGGAGGCCTACCGCTCGTCGGGCGCCTCGGAGCCGATCCACGTGGTCTCGGCCTACCGCTCGCCCGGCACCAACTCGATGCTGCGCCGCCGCTCGCGCGGGGTCGCCGAGTTCAGCCAGCACATGGCCGGCAAGGCCATGGACTTCTACATTCCCGACGTCTCGGTCGATCAGATCCGCAGCATCGGCATGCGGATGCAGCGCGGCGGCGTCGGCTGGTATCCGCGCTCCGGCTCGCCCTTCGTGCATCTCGACGTCGGCTCGGTGCGGTCCTGGCCGCGCATGACCCACGACCAGCTCGCCCGGCTCTTCCCCGATGGCAAGACCGTGCACCTGCCCTCCGACAACCGGCCGCTGCCGGGCTACGAGCAGGCGCGGGCCGAGATCCTGGCCCGCGGCGGCACCGTCACCGGCCAGACCCAGTACGCGGGGGGCGACGAAGAGGACGGCCCGAGCATCAGGGGCTTCTTCGCCGGATTGTTCGGCGGCGGTTCGAACGAGGCCCCGGCGCCCGCGCCGGCGAAGGCGCGGTCCAAGCCGGCGGTGGTCGTCGCCAGCGCGGATCCGGAGGACGCCACGGGCGCCCGCGCGGCCCTGGCCTACGCCGCTCCCTCGACCGGCGATCCGCGCCGTGACGGGCGCGATGCTCAGAGCCTGCTGACCGCCACGCCGGCCGCGGCGCCGAGCCTGCCGGCCGAGACCGCGGAGATGCCGCTGCCGCCCCGCCGTCCGGCTGAGTTCGCCGCCGTGGTCGCCGCCCTCAACATGCCGCTGCCGCCGCCCCGTCCGGCCGTCCAGGTCGCGAGCCTCGGCGGCTCCGGAATGGCGAACGTCGCCTCCAACCCCATGCCGGCCGCCCGGCTCGCGCCGGCCGAGTCCGATCCAAGGGCGCAGCTTCGGGCGCTGTTCGTCTCGGCAACGGTGCAATCAGGCTCATCGACCGCCTCCGCGCCGGTCCGCATCTCCCGTGCCAAGAGCGAGGAGGCGCCGGCGGGCCTTGTAGCAGAGCCGGTCGCACGCGTCGCGAGCCGGTTCTCGGCTCGCAGCCCGGGCGACGACCTCGCCACCTCGCATTTCACCGGCTCCGCGACCCGACCCGTGCCCGGCCGGTTTTGATCCGGTCCACGCATCCAATATGGTGGCTTACTTCGGGGCGCCGCAGGCGAGCTCGGGAAAAGAAGCAAACCTCATCAATCTACTGCGTCTGCTGCGTGGGCGAGCCGGAAATAGGCTTCGATGAAGCCCGGCATCCGCTCGCTCCCTAAATCCTCGGCCCCCCGCGCGATCACGAAACTGTCGAGCTCCGGCGAGGCTTCCGTCCGGCGGTAAGCTTCCATCCGCGTGGCCAGGCTGGCTGCGTCCTCGGGGAAGCGCACCGGGCGCAGGAAGGCGAGCTGACCGCCGCCCTCCAGGAGGAGCCACGCCTCGGGCGCCTCAGCGGGGAGCTCGACCCCCGTCTCCTCGCGGAACTCCCGCGCCGCGCTGCCGGCGAGGTCGACCTCGGCCTCACCGCGGATATCCGAGGGATCAGGCGTGCCGCAGGGAAAGTAGACTTGGCCGGCATTGGCGGTGTGGATGCCCATCCGGCCCAGGATCGCCGCTCCGTCGGCACCACAGGGCACGATCGCGGCGAAGGCGTTGGCCACGGAGCGGTCCGGGAACCCGGCGTCGCGATGGGCGAGAAAGCGGGCGAAGCCCGTCTCGAAGAAGGCGACTTCGCAGATCCCTTCCGCGATCCGCCAGGCGCTCGCGAGCAGCACACGCCCGTCGAACAGGCTCGGCCGGGCGGCGCGGCGCCGCTCCCAGTTGTCGGCGATGGCGTCGGCATTGTCGGCTGCCCAGGCCCAATCGTGGGGAACGAGGCTGGCCCGCAGCCCTCTCAGCCGCTCGAGGCGAAACCCCGCCGCCTCAGACAAGCAGCGTGCCCCGGCTCACCACCATGGCGCTGCCGCCGATCTCGACGGATTGCAGGGCGCCCGACGCAATGGTGAGCTGTAGCGCGATCTCGCTGGGGCGGCCCATGGCGACGCCCTGGCGGATCGCCACGTCGTGCGTACCGTCGCCGAGGGGCGCGAACTGCATCATGACACCCGCGAAGGCCGCTGCGGCCGAGCCGGTGGCCGGGTCCTCGACGATGCCGAGATGGGGCGCGAACATCCGGGTCTGGTAGCGGTGGCCGAGCCCCTCCGGATCGGCCGCGTAGAGGTAGAGGGCGGATTCATCGCCGAGCGCCGCGAAGCCGGCGCTGTCGGGCCGTGCCGCGTCGAGCGCCCCTCGCGAGGCGATGGGCACGAAGGTGAAGGCCGGGCCGGCGGCGTGGCGGCTTGGCTCATGGCCCGAGAAGCCGATCTCGCCGGGCTCCAGCCCGAGCGCGGCAGCCAGCGCATCGGGCTCCGGCCCCTCGCCGCCATATTCCGGGAGGATTGGGGCCTTGAACCGGGCCCGCCCGCGACCCTCGCCCGTCTCGACCGCGCAGGGCACGGTTCCGGCGAGCTCCTCGAGGCCGAAGACCACGGCGTCGGCGGGACCGGACACCCGATCCTCCAAGGCCAGCAGCACCGCCGTGCCCACCGTCGGATGGCCCGCGAAGGGAAGCTCGCGGTTGGGGGTGAAGATGCGCAGGGCCGCGCGATGGCGGGGATCGCGGGGCGGCAGCACGAACACCGTCTCCGAGAGGTTGAACTCCCGGGCAATGGCCTGCATCGCTCCGTCGTCGAGACCCTCCGCGTCGAGCACGACCGCCAGCGGATTGCCGGCGAGCGGCGTGTCGGTGAAGACGTCCAGGGTGGCGAAGCGGCGGGCCATGATGCGATCCGGGCTGCGGGGCGACATCGGACCTTAGACCGGAAGGACCGGAAAGGTCTCGCTCGGGCTCACGAACTCGTCCTGCGCGGCGACCGTCAGGATCTCACGCGAGCCCGCCTCCGCCGTTCGGCGCAGGAGGCCGTAGACCGAGGCCCCCGCCATGCCGAGCGCGAGCGCGGCCGAGCCCGTGCGGGCGTAGTGGACGAGGAAGAGGGCCGCGATGGCATCGCCCGCGCCATTGACGCCGAGGTCGAGCCTGGGCGTGCGCAGCAGCCAGAAGCCGCCGCCCTCGGCGGCCAGGAGGTCGATCGAACCCGTCGGCGTCGCGTCAGTGATGAGCGAAGTGACAAGGACGACGCGCGGCCCCAGCGCCTGCAAGGCGGCGACCGCACGCTTGGCCTCCTCCAGCGTGCCGCTCGGCAGGCCGGAGATGTGGTTCAACTCGAACTGGTTCGGCGTCACGATGTCGGCCGCGGGTACCGCCTGCTCGCGGAAGAACTCCGGAATGCCGGGGCGCACGTAGATGCCGCGATCGGTGTCGCCCATGACGGGATCGCAGCAATAGAGCGCGGCGGGGTTGGCCGAGCGCACCTGGGCGACGGCGCGCAGGATGGCGGTGCCGATATCGGCCGAGCCCATGTAGCCGGAGAGCACGCCGTTGCAGGTGCCGAGAACGCCGCGCTCCGCGATACCCGCCACGAGTTCCTCGATCGCCGGTCCGTCGAAGACCCGCCCGCGCCAGGCGCCGTAGCCCGTGTGGTTGGAGAACTGAACCGTGTGCACGGCCCAGACCTCCACCCCGAGGCGCTGCATTGGGAAGACCGCGGAGGCATTGCCGACATGGCCGTAGGCCACGTGCGATTGGATGGAGAGGATGTTCATCCGTCCGGCCTCCCGTGGCGCCGCGTAGAGCCGCCTCTTAGGCCAGCTTGCCTGCCGTCGTCGATCCAGGAGGTCGGGCGCTGCTCAGTCCGGCCGGCGTGCGATCGCGAAGACGGATAGGCCGAAGGGCAGGGGGATTCGTCCGACGAAGTGGCGCTCGCTCGCAAAAATTCGGAGCAGGGCGCCGTTGAGCGGTGCCGGCGGCATCTCGTCGTCGCCCGAGCGATCACCGGTCAGGGCCTTCCAGGCCCGCGAAGCCACCGCCAGCGGAAACAGGAGGCCGTTGAAATAGCCGACCCGCTCGACCTTAAGACCCGCGGCCATCACGACCGCTTCGAGGCTGGCGCGGGTGTAGCGCCGCTTGTGATGATGGACCTCGTCGTGGGCCGACCACAGCCAGGGCATCGCCGGCACCGTGATCAGCAGGCGTCCGCTCGCACTCAGCTTGGCGCCGAGCGCCTGGAGCGAGGCGCGGTCCTCCTCGACATGCTCGAGAACGTCGAGGAGCGCCACGACATCGTAAGCTCCGTCGGAAACAGGAAGGTCGTCGGGCAGCGCACCGGCTCGGACGGCGAGGCCGGAGCGGGCTCGTGCCGTCGCACGCGCGGTCGCGTCCTGCTCGATCGCATCGACACGCCCGAAACCGGCCAGGAGGTCGAGATTGCCGCCGCTGCCGCAGCCGACCTCGAGGATCCGCGATCCCGGACGCGGCGCGATCAGGCGGCCGACGAGTGCCGCGACGACGGCGCGGCGGCCCGAGAACCACCAATGCTCGGCCTCGTTGGAGGCCATGCGTGCGAAGACCGCCTGTTCCATGGATCGCCTTGCTCCGTGTCCGGTTCCGGCGCTCCCGTAACCCGATCGATGACGTAGAGAGGCCGCCCCCGCACCTCGGCGGCGATCCGGCCCACATACTCGCCCATGATCCCGAGCGAGAGCAGGTTGAGCCCACCGAGGAAGAGGATCGTCGCCATGAGCGAGGGATAGCCGGGTGTCGGGTTGCCCGAGACCAGGGTCACGGCGACGAGCGCCAGTCCGAACAGGAAGGCGAGGCTCGCGACCGTGAAGCCGATATAGGTCCAGACCCGCAGGGGCGCCGTGGTCGATCCGGTAAGCCCGTCGAGCGCCAGATTCCACAAGCGCCAGTAGCGCCACTTGCTGGTGCCGGCCGCGCGGGGCTGTCGCACGAAGCGGACCTCGTCCTGCGCAAAGCCCAGCCAGGGGAACAGCCCCTTCGTGAAGCGCGAGCGCTCGGGCAGCTGATTCAGGATGTCGACGACCTTGCGGTCGAGAAGCCGGAAGTCGCCGATCTCGGCCGAGATCCGCCGGTCCGCCATCAGGTTGTAGATGCCGTAGAAGGAGCGCGCGGTCAGCTTCTTCACGAAGCTGTCCGAGGTCCGGTCGCAGCGCACGCCGTTGACGATGACGGCGCCGGCGAACCACTTCGCGACCATTTCCGGAATGACTTCCGGCGGGTCCTGGAGGTCGATGTCGATCGGAATGACGGCCCGGCCGGCAGCGTGACGCAGGCCCGCGGCGAGGGCTGCTTCCTTGCCGAAGTTTCGCGAAAGACCCACGATCTCAATCTGCGGCACGCGCTCCCGGGCGGCGAGCAGAACCGCCGGCGTCGCATCGCTGCTGCCATCATCGACAAAGAGGATCTCGAACCCGGCGCCCGGGCCGACCTGACGGCAGGCTTGATCCAGCGCGGGCAGCGCGCGCGCCAGGAAGGGCTCGATGGAGACGGCCTCGTTATAGACCGGCACGACGAGCGAGAGGAGGACGCGCTTGTCTACGGTCATCGGCGGGTCGAGAGCCTGCAATTCGCTGGCCCACCATTCGCCGTGAAGGCTTAACGCCAGCTTACGCCAGGCACGCGGCCCCGGAGAAGAGGCATCGAGAACGAAGCCCACGGGTCGAGCAGCCAACCGGAGTCAAGGTCTCCAATTTGTTCCATTCGCGCAACACTAGCCGCTCGTCCGCAGCGCCGACGCTTGCTACGCAAACCGTCAAGGGTTAGCAAGCCGACAGAAAACGCTATGAAACTCAATAGTTTAGCATAATTCCAAAGAACGCCGCTTCTCGAACTCGCCTCTCGGGCGAGGCTGTTCGCCTGCGCGGTTTGTAGGAGCTCCACCATGCCCGTCCCCGTCCTTGCCAAGTCGCTCCTTGGCGCTTCGCTCGTCAGCGTCACGCTCGTCGGCCTCGCGCCGGAGGTCCGCGCGCAGGAAGCTGCGCGGCGGTCGCGCGCCGTCGACAGCGTCACCCTCGACACCCTGAGCGTGGAGGGTGTCGGTGGTCAGCCTCGAGCCGAGACCGCGCGGGGCCCTGTCGCGGGATACGTCGCCAGCCGAAGTGCGACCGCCACCAAGACGGACACGCCGCTGATCCGCACGCCGCAATCGATCAGCGTCGTCGGTGCGACGCAGATCGAGGCGCAGCGCTCGCAGACCGTGTCCGAGGCCGTGCGCTACACGCCCGGCATCTACGCCAACCAGTTCGGGCCCGACACCCGCCTCGACTGGTTCCTGATCCGGGGCTTCTCGGCGACCGAGGCTGGGCTGTTCCGCGACGGGCTGCAGCTCTTCCAGACCTCCTTCGCGAATTTCCGGATCGACCCGTTCGGCGCCGAGCGCATCGAGGTGCTGCGCGGGCCGGCCGCGACCCTGTTCGGCGGCAGCCCCGTGGGCGGCCTCGTCAACATCGTCTCCAAGCGGCCGACCGACGTTCCGCTCCGCTTCGTCGAGGTCGGCGGCGGCTCCTTCAATCAGGTCTTCACCGGCTTCGACGTCGGCGGTCCGGTCGACCCGTCCGGACAATGGCTTTACCGGCTGACCGGCCGCGTCCAGAACGGGGATGCCCAGGTGCGCTTCGCGCCGGAGGATCGCTACTACATCGCGCCCGCCTTCACCTACCGGCCGGACGGCGCCACCACCTTCACGGTGCTGACGAGCTTCCAGCGCGACGATACCGGCGGTGCCGGCCAGTTCCTGCCCTATTCCGGTACCGCGCGTCCCAACATCGCGGGCCTGCGCATCGACCGGCGGCTCAATGCCAGCGACCCGCTGGTCGACCGCTACGCCCGCAACCAGGCCAATCTCGGCTACGAGTTCGAGCATCAGCTCGACGACGTCTGGACCCTGCGCCAGAACTTCCGCTTCTCCTTCACGGAGGTGACCGACCGCCGCTACGTCGCCAACGGCTATGCCGACGCGGCCCAGACGCAGCTCGCCCGCTACGGCTTCCTCACGACGCCGCGCGCGGGCCTGTTCACCGTCGACAACCAGGCGCAGGCGCGGTTCAGCGACGGCCTGTTCGGCCACACCCTGCTGATGGGCGTCGACTACAAGCGCTACAGCCTCACGGACACGCAATCGGCGACGCCGTTCCCGACGAACTTCCCCGTGCCGCCGCTCAGCATCCTGTCCCCACGCTACGGGCAGCCGAGCGCGACACCGACGCCCTATCGCGTGGTCAACCAGCAGCTCCAGCAAATCGGCCTCTACGTCCAGGACCAGGTCGCGCTGACCGACCGCCTCACCTTCCTCGTCGGCGGGCGCCAGGACTTCGTCACCAACGACGTGCAGGACAAGCTCACCGGCACGAACACGGTCTCCAGCCCGAGCGCCTTCACCGGCCGGCTCGGCCTGATCTACAACTTCGACAGTGGCTTCGCGCCCTACGTCACCTACGGGAGCTCGTTCAACCCGACGCCGGGCGTCGACGGGAACAACCGGGCATTCAAGCCGGACGAGGGCGAGCAGGTCGAGGTCGGTGCCAAGTTCCAGCCCGCGGGCTGGAACACCCTCTTCACCGTGGCGGCCTTCGACCTCGTGCGCTCGAACGTGTTGACCCCGGACCCGAATTTCGTCTTCAACAATCTGCAGATCGGCAAGGTGCGCTCGCGCGGCTTCGAGGCCTCGGCGACCACGAGCCTTGCCGAGGGCCTCGACCTCATCGCCTCGTATACGATCTACGGCCTGCGCACGATCAAGGGGACGAGCCTCGACCTCGGCAAGATTCCGGTCGGCATCCCGGAGACCTTCGCCTCGCTCTGGATGGACTACACGATCCCCGTCGGCGACTGGAAAGGCTTCGGTTTCGGCGGCGGCGTGAACTACGTCGGGCGCTCCTACGCCGACGTCGCCAATACCCTGGTCGTGCCCGAATACGTCACCTTCGACGCGGCGGTGCACTACCAGTGGGAGGGATGGCGGGCGGCCGTGAACATCCAGAACGTGGGCGACCGCCGCTTCGTCTCGTCCTGCTCGTCGGCCACGGCCTGCTTCTACGGCACGCAGCGCAAGATCGTGGCGAGCATCGGCTACCGGTGGTGAGGCATCACAGCGGCCGGTAGGTGTGCTCCTCGGCCGGGAAGCGGCCGCTGCGGACGTCGTCCACGTAGTCCTGCACGGCGGCCTCGATATGAGCGCGCAGGCTGCCGAAGCGCTTGACGAATTTCGGGGCCCGGTCGCTCAGGCCCAGCATGTCCTCGAGGACGAGGATCTGACCGTCGCAATGGGCGGAGGCGCCGATGCCGATGGTCGGCGTGGTGATGGCGGCGTTCGTCGCGATGGCGCGCGCCACCGGCTCGACGATGCCCTCCATCACGATGGCGAAGGCGCCCGCGTCGTTGATGGCGCGGGCATCCTCCATCAGCCGGCGCTCGCTCTCGCCGCTGCGGCCCTGCACCTTGAACCCGCCCATGGTGTTCACGGATTGGGGGGTGAGGCCGATATGGCCCATCACCGGCACGCCGCGCTCGGTGAGGAAGGCCACGGTCTCGGCGAAGCGCGCGCCGCCCTCCATCTTGATGGCGCCGGCGCCGGTCTCCTTGAGGACCCGGGCGGCGTTGAGGAAGGCCTGCTCGCGGCTCGCCTCGTAGGAGCCGAAGGGCATGTCGACGACGATGAGCGCCCGCTGGGTCCCGCGCATCACCGCCTGCGCCTGGACGATCATCATCTCCAGCGTCACCGGCAAGGTCGATTCCATGCCGTGCATCACCATGCCGAGAGAATCCCCGACGAGGATGAAGTCGCAATGGGGATCGAGGATGCCCGCCGTGTGCGCGTGGTAGGCCGTCAGCGCGATGATCTTGCGGCCTTCGGCCTTGCGCTTGGCGAGATCGAGCGCCACGAAGCGGCGCGATTGGACAACTTGGGACATCGCTCTCCACCCGAGGGGTGCGTCAGGTCCCGCCAGGGCCTTCCAGGCTCAAGCGCGGTACCGCGACCCTGGGTGCTTATACAGCGTTTGCCGGAGGGAATCCCGTCTCGCGTGCAGGGCTGCGGGGAACGGCCGGAGGGGCCTGCATGCGGTAAGCGCGATGGCGTCGGGCTTCCGCTGCCCTTGTCGGGCGTTTCCTCCCTAGAACTCGGGCCGCCTCCGGCCGCCTTTTTTCTGCCACAACTCGACCGGTGTCAATGGTCACGCTTGCCCGCTAGATCGCCTTCTCGACGAGGGCCTCGATCCATTCGGCTTGCGTCTCGCCCACGGAACGGCCGGCCTCGGTGCGGCCTTTGAAGACGACGAGCGTGCTCTGCATCCGGGCGTCGAACCGGCGCAACAGGGCCTTCTGGCTGTCGAAATCGATCTCGAAGACCTGCAGGTCCTTGAAGCGCGGCTCGGCCTTGAGCCTCGCGATGATGGGTCCCTGCGTCTTGCAGATGGGGCACCAGGGTGCGGTGACCTCGACGAGGATCGGTTTGCCCGCGGCCTGGGCCGCCTCGAAGGCCGCCTCGTCGAACGGGGCCGCCGCGGCGCGGCCCGGCAGGGCGGCCGCGAGCACGGCCGTCATTTGGAGGAAGCTGCGGCGCGTTGGCATGGTGCGGGGTATCCGATCGCTCTCGCGGCAGGTTCAGCGCTGCGCCTCGGCCCGCGTTCGCGCGGCCCAGGCGGCATCCTGCCGGATCACCGTGGTGTCGTGCCGCTCCTGCCAGCCCTCGATCCCCTGCGGAAACCAGTGCACGCGGGTGTAGCCCTTCAGGACCAGGCGCTTGGCCGCGTTCCAGCTTCCCCAGCATTCGGGGTGGCAGAAGGTGACGATGGCGCGGCTCCGGTCACCCTCGGTCAGCGCCTCGACGCGCTGGTGGAACAGGGCCTCGAAGGCGGGGTCGATGGGGGCTGCCCCCGCGTTCGGCAGCCAGACGCTGCCGGGGATGGAGCGGTGGGCGGGAAGCCAGGGCCTGTCCGCGGGAAAGCCCGCCGGCTTCATGTCCTCGAGCGAGACGTCGATGAGCACCGGTGTCTCGGCCGCGAGAAGCCGGTCGAGGGCCTCGCCGTCGAGCACGGTCGCGCCCTGCAGGGTCGCGGGCGTGTAGCCGCGCTGGGGGCCGGTCCAGATCCCGTCCGGCTCCGGCACATTGACGGGGGAATCGGCGGGACTGGCCGCCGCGAGGAACAGGGCGGCGGCGATGACGGCGAAGGTTCTCCCGTTCCCGCGCATGGAGGCTCAGTTGCTCGGCGACGGCGCGTCGAAGCTCTGCTCCCAGCGGCCGTTCTGGTTGTCGGAGGCCACGACCCGGATCGGCCCCTTGCCCTCTGGCAGGAAAGCGAAGTTGATCACCGGATTGGAGGAGATCGAGATGTCGCCCGTCAGCGTGAGGACGTTCTTCGCGCCGTAGGAGACCTCGACCCTCTGGATGTAGCGGGCCGGCGTGTATTCGCGGGTGAGCTGGTTCATCTGCATGCCGCTGAAGTTCGGATGCCGGATCATCAGCGTCGCCTCCATCGGCTTGCCGCCCTGCGGCTCGCCGGCGAATTTCAGGCGCATATCGCCCATGCCCTTCATCGCCTCCTCGTCGCTCATGCCCATGGGGGCCGAGCAGCCGCCCGAGGCCTTCACGAACTTCGTCGTCTCGAACAGCTTGCCGTCCTTCGTCTCCGCGACGGCGTGGACGTTCGTGTAGTTGTTCACCCGCACGCGCAGCTTGAGCTCGCCCGGATCGGCGGCCGGGCCGAAGGTGACCTGGGCGGCGTAGGGCGACGGGTTGTCGTCGATGATGAGGTGGACGGCCGCGATCCTGTCCTTCTCCGGCATCGTCAGGGTGATCGGGACGAGGGCCGCGTCCATGGCGCGGACCGGCGCATCGACCTTGATCAGGGCGTCGGTCGTCTCGACCTTGCGGTCGCCGAAGATCGAGGTCTGGATCTCCCGCCAGCGCGCGGCGCGCTCCTCGTCGGTGTCCGAGGCGCCTGCGGCATGGGCCGCGCCCGCCGAGATCGCTCCCGCCGAGAGGGAGAGCGCGAGGGCGAGGGCGAAGGGCTTCATGGCGTTTCTCCCGGCGTGGCCGTTCATTCCCACTCGAGCTCCTTGTAGGCCTGAGTGACGTTCCGGCCATTGTATAGGTCAAATAACGACCAGTTACCACGTTCATCCCCGGCCACCGTCGACACGGCCTTATCGATCGGCAGGTCGGCGGCGATCGCTTTGCGGGTTTCGTCGCGCAGACGTGAAAGGTAACGCCCAAGATCCGCGAGGCCCGCGGCAAGCTCGACGCTCGTCGGGCCGTGGCCGGGAACGGCGCGGCTCGCGCCCATGCCCTTGAGACGCTCGATCTCCTTGAGCCAGCCGATCAGGCTGCCGTCGAGGGAGGGCACGCGGCCGACGAAGAGGAGGTCGGCCGGGAAGAGGAGGCCGCTGCCCGTGTCGAGCATCGAGAGGTCGCAATTCGTGTGGGCGACGCCATGCGCGGTGAAGCGCAATTTGCGGCCACCGAGATCGATCTCGGCCTCGTCCCGCACCTCCAGCGTCGGATAGACGACCGTGCCGGTCCTCTCCTCGCCGAGGATCTCGACGAGGCGGGTCCTGTAGAACGCGCCCCGCGCATCGAGGGCGCCGCGCAGATCCCTGTGCCCGACGAAGACCGGCCTGTCCTCCGCGAAGGCGGCGGCACCAAAGCAATGGTCCGGATGGACATGGCTGAGCACGACGTAGCGGATCGGCTTGTCCGTGCGCTTCCGAATCTCCGCCCGCAGCCAGCGGCCGTCCGCGAGGCTGCCGCCGGATTCCGTGACGAGGACGCCCTCCGTGCCGACGATGAAGCCGATATTGGCGATGGCGTCGTTGTTCTCCGCCGTCGCCTCCGCGTCGGGTCCGCGCCGGACGAAGACGCCGGGGCCGACCTCGTCCATCGCGAAGGCCTCGGCGCTGCGGCTCAAGCTCGGCAGGCAGCACAAGCAGAGGCCCCCGAACAGAGCCGCGCGCCGGCTCGGCCGCCAACCCCCTCCACCGACGGCAGCGGCCGGCATGCGCGATCCTCCCGAATTTTATTACATCTAGAGAGAGGTCGCAGTGTCCGGGCGTCAAGGGCGCCGCGTCGCAGATCCGAGTTCAGGACGAAGGCTTGTAGAGTTGGCTCATCGATCATCGCCCCAGACGCGTCATCCCGGGGCTGCGCAGCAGAACCCGGGATCCATAACCGCGACCTGTGCGAACTGAGGCGCCGAAGGCGGCTCTGGATTCCGGGTTCGCCTTTCGGCGCCCCGGAATGACTGTGTTGGTGTCATCCGTGTCGACTGATCACGATTGGCCGACCGATCCGTCCGATCGCGCGCTCGGCTCAACGTCATGCACGCCGCGCGGACGCCTTTCCACGTCAGGATCGTGACACGATATGAGGTCGCAACACGCACGAACCGCAAAGAGTCCCGATGTCCGACAGCGCCGCGCTTCAAAAAATCCCCGTCACCCTGCTCACCGGTTATCTCGGGGCCGGCAAGACCACGCTCCTGAACCGCATCCTCACCGAGAACCACGGCAAGCGCTACGCCGTGATCGTCAACGAGTTCGGGGAGATCGGCATCGACAACGACCTCGTGGTGGGCGCCGACGAGGAAGTGTTCGAGATGAACAACGGCTGCGTCTGCTGCACCGTCCGCGGCGACCTCATCCGGATCATGGACGGGTTGATGAAGCGCAAGGGCAAGTTCGACGCGATCATCGTCGAGACGACGGGCCTCGCCGACCCGGCCCCCGTTGCCCAGACCTTCTTCGTCGACCAGGATGTCGGGGACGCCGCCCGCCTCGACGCCATCGTCACCGTGGCCGACGCCAAGTGGCTCTCCGACCGCCTCGGCGACGCGCCGGAGGCGAAGAACCAGATCGCCTTCGCCGACGTCATCCTCCTCAACAAGGCAGACCTCGTCCGAGGCGAGGACCTCGACCGCGTCGAAGCGCAGATCCGCGCGATCAATCCCTATGCCAAGGTTCATCGCACCGAGCGCTGCGCCGTGCCGCTGGACGCGGTGCTCGACCGCAACGCCTTCGATCTCGGCCGCATCCTCGACGTCGAGCCCGACTTCCTGGAGGAAGGGCACCATCACCATCACGACGGCGACATCCAGTCGATCGCCGCCCGGATCGACGGACCCGTGGACCCGGAGAAATTTCTGCCCTGGATCTCGAACCTGACCCAGGTTCAGGGGCCGGACATCCTGCGCTGCAAGGGCATCGTCGCCTTCCCCAACGAGCCGCGCCGCTTCGTCTTCCAAGGAGTGCACATGATCCTCGACGGCGACCTTCAGGCGGAGTGGAAGGCCGACGAGCCGCGGGTGTCGCGGGTGGTGTTCATCGGGCGCAAGCTCGATGCGGAGGCGATCCGTAGCGAATTTCTCGGCTGCGCGGCCTGAGGGGTCGAGCGCGACCCCGGTGGATGGCAGGCGTGCCTGACTGACCCCGCGCGCTGCGAGCGCCGGAGGCATGGCTGGCGAGGGGTGACGCGGGACGCCGCGGAACCACCTGAGTTGTCAGTACATGCCGGTCCCCCGGCGTCCCGCAGCACGGGTGTCGGCCCGCACTGCTCACGCGTCGCGGTGTGTCGGCGGCCCTCGCCCTGCGCCAGCGCTGAACCCCGGTTCTCTTGCATCCCGGGCCGCTGCAAGGCTCTCTCGCGTGCCGCCTCGTTGTGGGCGGTCACCGCAGGCTGTCGCCCGCACGCCAGGGTGAAAGCGGCGGCGGGGCATGTCCTCCCCGCTCGTGCTGCGCCCTCCCTCCCGCTGCCCGGTAGTTGAGGGTGTCTGTCCGGTGACCGACCGGGTGGGCTTGGGGCGGGAGGG
>NZ_BPQP01000012.1 GCF_022179305.1 Methylobacterium iners | reverse complement strand
CGCTTCCACCCCTTGCGGACGCTGGGAACGTCCGCAAGGGGTGGAAGCGGACCTTGGCCTTACTGCCCGAAGCGGACGTTCCAACCGCGCTCGCAGCCGCTCATGACTATCGTCCTCAGGGCTACTCGGCTGGTGCAAGCTTCCGCTTCGTGTCGAAGTACGTGAGCCCGTAGAAGCCAACGGCGGACGCCAGAACGACAGCGCCGCATACCGCAGCAATGCCGAGCACCAGAGCGAAGCCACCTCTCTCGTGCAGAAAGGCGATCATGGGAACGACGAGGCCGCTCACCGTGAACCCGAGGAAGTAGCGCACGCTAAAAGCCCTCGAACGGTAGGCGGCCGGGACATACCGGGCCACCATCGCATCGTTGATCACCACCTGCCCGTAGATCGCAGCCATCGTCAGGACGAGGCCCAGGAGCAGGGGCAGGCCGGACGACAATGCCGCGATGGCAAGCCCGAGGGGCTGAAGCGCCGCCAAGCCGAGGTAGAGGCTCGGGAGGGAGAGGCGGTCAATCAGGCGGCCCATCAGCAATTGCGTCATCGCACCGAACACGAACACGGCCGTGGCAACCGATCCGATCATGGTGAGAGAGAGAGTCGCCCCCAACCCTTCGTCGATGACCTTCGGCAGAGCGATCGTGGCGGTGTTGAAAGTCAGGCCGCCCGCGACGACCGAGCACGCAAAGACGATCAGGAGCGGCAGGGGTTGCGAGACAGGAATCGCCGCCGCTTTGCCAGCCTCACCCCCCGCTGCGTTGCCGTCGCTTGGAACGAGCGCGAGGAACGCCAGCCCGCAGGCGATGCAGAACAGCCCCGGTGCGACGAACGCGATCTTCCAGCCGAACCAAGCGGTCAGAAGGGCGGTCACCCCCGAGGCCGAGGCCGCGCCGAGGTTCCCCCAGACGCCGTTGACGCCGAGGTCACGCCCGAGCCGCCGGGCGTGGGTGACCAGCATGGCTGAACCGACCGGATGGTAGATCGCCGAGGCGAGGCCGAGCACGCAGAGCCATATCGCGAAGGCGGTCGGACTCGACGCGCTCGCGACACCGAAGCACGATACGCCGTAGCCGAGGAAGAAGACCGCGAGCATGTTGCGGCGGCCGAAGCGGTCGGCGAGCCAGCCCATCGGCAGCGAGCACAAGCCGAACGCAACGAACGCTCCAGTCGCCAGTCCGAGGAGTTCGCCGTAGCCCAAGCTCGTCTGCGCTGCGACGGCGATGACGGCAGTCGGATAGATTAGCAGGATGAAGTGATCGAGAGCGTGGGCAATGTTCACGAACCAGACAGTGTGCCTCGACAGCGTGTCGGCGTCCATGGACGAGCTTCCCCGAGAAGTGACCCAGCCAGTTAATTGACCCGCTGAACGCTGTCGGGCCAAAGTTCGACGCAGACGGGCCAAGATAGCTGACCTGATGCGCTCGACCGCCTCCGAGGACTACCAGCGCGTTCCCAGACCTGTGGCGGTGATGCCCAAGGCTTTCAGGGCAGGCAGCGACACCGGGCGGCACGAGCACCATCGTGCCCAACTGCTCTTTGCGGTCTCAGGGCTCATGACCGTGACGGCCGATGTCGGCACATGGGTCATCCCGGAAGCCCATGCGCTCTGGATACCGCCGCGCCTGCCGCACCTGGTGGCGATGCATGGCCCCGTGGCGATGTGCAGCGCGTATTTGGACATGGAGGCGATCACTGACCTGCCATCCGATGCACGGGTCATTGAGGTCTCGCCGCTTCTCGCCTCCGTGCTGGCGGCGCTTGCCGAAGAGCCGCTTCTCTACGACGTAGCTGGACGCGGCGGACATTTGGCCGCGCTTTTGCTGGACGAGATCAGGCGCGCACGCGAGGCGCCGCTCACCCTGCCGCTTCCGACCAATCATCGCTTGAGGAAAGCTTGCCTGCGCCTGATCGAGGAGCCTTCGGCGGACCTTGACCTTGATGCATGGGCAGATCATGTCGGTGTCAGCCGAAGGACGTTCACGCGAGGGTTTCGCGAGGAGACCGGGATGAGCTTTGGCGACTGGCGCGCCCGAGCTCGCGTCGTGCGGGCACTGACCCTTGAGGCCGAGGGACGCTCCGCTCGGCAGATCGCAAATGCCGTCGGTTACCGGAGCCTTCAGGCGCTGAGGACACGGATGGATCGCATCCTCCGTGGAGCCGATGTCCCTTGATCATATCAGTGACCACCGATCCCGCAGCGGACAGTTTAAACGTCCCAATGGGTGGAAAGCGGACTGAAGCTTCTAGTTCCGAAGCAGACCTTCTGCTTTCGAAACAGCCTCGCCGCAGAAGGCGCCATGCTCCGTCCTCGCAAGCAGACATTCGCAGTTTTGGTGTCATGAAATCGGGCACTTACTTGCTCTGTCTTACCATTGGCACCAGTCGACTCAGACGTAAGCAGGACCTGGAGCAACCCCGAGATCGCGAAGACCCTGGATCAATGCGCTGATCTGGTAGGGCTTGGCGAACCTGAGGCTGCCTGCGACTTGACGTGGTTGCTCTGGGCTGAAGCCTGACACGTAGATCACAGGCAGATCCGGCTGAATGCTGCGAGCCTTCTCGGCAAGCTCCCATCCACTGCGCCACCTGGGAAGGCGGATGTCGGTGATCAGTGCGTTGATTGGCGCTTCGCCCCCCAAGTGCTGCAATGCCTCTTCGTAGTCTGGTGCCTGCAGGACGTTGAACCCTGCGTCCTCGATCTCAACCACCAAGATATCCATCAGCAGTTTCTCATCCTCCACGATGAGTACATTAGGGGTTGAACTCATGGCTTATTTCCTTTCCGCGGTAACGACGCGGAATGAGTGGGTTGCCCGAAGAAGGCCCGTGGGCCGCTCTATGTCGCGAGGTAGCGCTTGTTCATCCGCAGCGTGACGATCATGCCTTGCTCGGACCAGTTGCGGTCGATGGAGCCGCCCAGCTGCGCCGACATCGCCCGTGTCACCAAGCGACTGCCGTAGCCGCCCGGCCCGGTGGGCGCCAGGACGGGAGGGCCACCCCGCTCGGTCCAGACGACGACGACCTCCCGCTCGCGCGATGAGCAGGAGACGTCGAGGGTGCCCGTTGGCGTCGACAAGGCCCCGTACTTGAGCGAGTTCGTTGCCAGCTCGTGGACCACCAGGGCCAGGGTCGTGGCGGCCGCCTCGCCAACGCCCATCCTCGGAACTGAGACCCGAACCCGTCCGCTGAAGGCGCCGATATCGTCGTAGGGCGCGAGCAGGATCGTGAGCAGGTCCCCGAGAAGCGCAGCCTTCCCCTCCTGACCGGGTAGCGGACGCACGAGGTCATGGGCGCGGCCCAAAGCCGTAAGGCGCTGGGTTAGCTCGCGAGCCATGTCGTCCGTCGTCGTCGTCGAGCGGCTGGTGATCTCGGTCAGGCCGGAGGCGATCGCCAGAAGGTTCTTGACCCGGTGGCTCATCTCGCCCGCCAGCAGCTCGTTGGCTTCCTCCGCCTGCTTGCGTCCGGTTACGTCGAGGAAGACGCCGAACACGACCCGGCTGATGATACCGGCGTCGTTACCCTGGCCGCGGGCGGAGATCCATCGGATCTGCTCGTTGGTGATGATGCGGAAGTCGATCTCGTAGTCCCCAACGATCGCACGGGTCGCAGCAAAGGCTGCTCGGACCCGATCCCGATCGGCGGGATGGATGTGGGCCGACATCTCCTCGAAGGTGACCTGCCGGCTTCTGGTCAGGCCCCATAGATCGAAGCCGCGCTCGTCCATGGCGAAGGTGTTGTCGTCTACATTCCACGACCACAGGGCGATGCCCGCGGCCGTCACTGCCGAGCGAAGATGGTCGGCACCCCATTCGGGAGCGCCCGTTTCGCCGTCAATCTCTACGACCTCTGCCTGACCCTGTGCTGCACCCACGTGCCTACTCCTCGAACAACTTTGGTCAGCCTTTTCAGAGTGGCTTTGGCAGACATCAAAGCCTCAGACTTCGGCGAGCCGCTCCAGGATCCAGTCCTGCGCCTTATCGAGACTGGCGAAGGTTGGCCGGTTCAACACGTATCCAGGTCCAAACCAGGCCTCCATGAACCACCTGCCCGCCTCGCCGTCGTGATGCTCGGCCAAGTGCGTCAGCACCGCAACGAGAGCATTGCCCGCGAACACGAGCTGGGCTTCACTATCGTCGTTGCCCGAGGCCAAGCGTACGGGCTGCAGGCGCAGGGTCATGGCGCAGCGCGCTTCTGAAGGTGCAGGTAGGCGGCATCGAACTCGGATGTCTGGACCAGCCTCTCCCAAGCCTCGACGACCAGGGTCTGACTGCGCAACGTGATCAGCCCGTTGCGTCGCATCTCCTGCAGCACGCGGTTGACGTGCACGTTCGACAGCCCCGTCGCGTCGGCAAGGTCGAGCTGGGTGAACGGCAGCGGGCAACGATGCTCGCTGGCCAGCCCCACCGCCTCCTGCTTCAGGTAGAGCTCGCAGAACAGGTGCGCGATGTGGTCGAAGGCCGAGCGCTGGCCCATGCACATGATCCACGCGCGAAAGATCGCTCCGTCGACCAGGGTGTCGCGCCAGAGCGCGGCGGCGATGTTGGGGAAGCGGAGGGTCAGCTCGCGCATGTCCGCGTGCGGGATCAGGGCCACGGTCGTGGACGTCAGCGTGGCGAGGCTGTGATCCATCACCGGGATGAGCAGGCTCTGCAGGTCCGGAATGTCGCCGCCGATGTGGAAGGAGAAGATCTGGCGTTGCCCCTTCCCCGTCAGCTTGTAGCGGCAGGCCCAACCATCGAGGATCAGGCAGCATTGCGAGGTATGGTCGCCGTCCCGCACGATGTCCTGGCGAGGGGCGAGCATCCGCGTCTTGACCGGCAGGCTCTCGACGGCGTGCCGCTCCTCATCCGTGAGGGTGGCGATGCTCTCCAGCTTGCGCAGGAGCGGGGATAGGGCGTGAGTGGGGGTCGAGGCCATGTGGCGTCGCCTTGCATTGCAGGCGGAAGCGCACGGCTCTCCCAGGCATCAGCACCTGTATCGGTCCCGCTGATGATGCTTCTCACATGGGGTGCAGGTTGGTTTTTACCACCAACATAGGTTGTTGTAGCAGATAAATTATGAACGTATCGATCAGTGCTTGCCTATCGACTGCTTCTCGTTAGCGACCCGAGGATTTTTGAAAAGCATCTTATACGGTGTGATCCTGAGCGGGCTGTTCTTCCTACATAAGTTCACGAAGTTCTTCAGGCTTGCATCGTGACGATGTCGGTGATGTGCGACTACTTTATCACGGTGCACTGGCCGTTGAAGCCTAAGCGGGTCTGATTGTACTCGGGCTCGGCGGGCATGCCCTGCATGGAATAGGCAGATGGTAAGGAGTTCAGCATGGCACGCTTCATCGCAATAGAAAAAGGCACAGGTCGGGTCTATGGCGATACGGCTCGCTTTGGACAAGCGGGGAATGTGGGCTCGCCAGTCGACGCGGTTTTCCTGTTCGATCGCCAACATGGCCGCGCGCCACGAGGCTTCGGTCACGTGGGACGCACGAGTCCGTCTGCGAGCTACGACGTCTACGAGATCGAGCCATCTGGCTCCTCTCGCGCCACCGTGAGCGAGTCTGACGCACAGGCCCTCGTTGATGAGCATGGGACGTGGGCAGCAGCCCTTGTTACCTATAATTCCTGACTGATTGCGAACTCTTCGATAGAAGACGCCCCACCAGGTGCTTCCGGCATCGGAAGACCACCGGCTAATTCACCAGCTTTGCGCGGGACCTATCTTCTCCCTCGTTAGGTTAGGGCATCGACAGAGGCGCGCGTCTTTTCCGTTCAGCGTTCCCTGCGAGAGGTGGATCGTGAGAGGCTTCGTCAGTTCGATACTGCTCGTGACTGCGGTCGGTATGCCGCTCAGCGTCACGGCGCAGAACGGCCCTCCTGCACCTCTGCCAGGGTCAGGGTCCGGCAAACCAGCCAATCTGTGTCAGGAACTCGTCGCGTTCGTCCGGCAGCCTGAGACTGCCAAGAAGGCCGACCCTCAGCCCGCGCAGCTTGCCACGGCGGTGCAGGCGCCCAAGGCGAATAGTCCCGAGTTCCAGCCACAGGCACAAGGGACCGCGCAGCAGACTTCCGGCCAGTCGGGGCAGATTACTTCGTCCGGTCCCGGTGCGTCAGGTCCACAGGGCAGCACACAGAACGCAGCGGCTCCCTCCGGGGCCACAGCGAACGTTGCTCCTGCCGCGCCAGCACCTCAGGCGGGACAGGCTCAAGCGGCAGTCGCTCCGTCTGTGCCTCCTCCTGCTCCTGTGGCGCCCAAGCCGACACAGGAGGCGGTCGAACAGGTCGAGGCAGCCGCCCGTGAGAATGACTTGGGCACGTGCCGCAGCGCGGCCCAGCAGATGCGCCGAGCCGGTGTAGGCCTACCCGCGCCGCTGCTCGCTTTATCAGCGATGAGTTTGAAGCTCCTTGAAACAAGCGCACGGCCGTGAGGCCTGCATCAAGCCGAGGTTAGTCGGGTCGGATCAGTCGTGCTCCCCTGATCAAACACCCCGCCAACCCATGACCAGATCGGGCGGCGAGGCCGCTTGGCCGCCGCTTCGGAGCCGCACCCGAGCCGAAGTTTACTTATGCTCCGGCCGCCCCATCTCTGGCCAATGAGCTTGGCAAATACCTATCCTTACACCCTGGAGATCATTCCACCCAAAGCGGAGGGCGGCTCGTACCAATGGGCCATTCGCGAGAACGGGAAGCTGGTTCAACGATCAGATCGAAACGCCGGGAGCGAGGATAAAGCTCGCGAAAATGGCCTAGCCCAGATTGAGAAGCTGCTGTCTGGGTTCGGCGAACGTTGAGCTTGAAGAGCTTCGGGAGCAGATTGGGCACGATAGGCACGGAATACGAGATGGTCTGCCGCGAGGAGCGCCAGCGTCGAGTACGTTGTTTGCAAAGGGCGTCGATCGCTACAGGGCAATCATGGACAAGCTCGACGCACTCCTGAACCGCCTGAAGGCGCGCCAACGCGACCTCATCCTGCAGGCTGCCGAGCACGATACGATGCCCGCCGACAGCACGCTCAAGCGGATTGCGGAGCTTGAGAACGCCATCGCCGCCGTTGAGGCTGTGGCCGCTGAGGAAGCCAGCAAGCGCGGGAACTTGGCTCGGGTAGGGCCCGCACCGCAATCCCGCTAACGCAGGCAAAGACCGGAGCGCGGCATCGCGTCTGTGAACGGTCGCCGGCGACGTTTTCTGCTTGGATCAGTCGCCTGACCCGCTAGCATCACGCCGTTCGATCTTGTGGCGGAGACGCAATGCCTTCTCACGTGGACGTTGGAAGCGGGATCGAGAACGACACAGCTCACGCCGCTGACTCGGGCCTGCTGATCGGACGCGCCAAGCGGAGTGCCTCGGTGAACGAACGTCGAGCGCAGCTAATGGTGATGATCAACGCGATGAGGCGGCGTGGGAACACCTTGCTTGTGGGGATCGCCGATGAGCTGAACAGGCGCGGGATCCCGGCGCCGCGCGGCGGCCAATGGTCAGCCACACAGGTCGCGCGGGTACTTTAGTGCCGGCATCATCGGCTGAGTTGGCAGCGGTTCGCGAGGACGTGATGTCCTTGGCGGCGAGGCCGCATGCGCGCGCAGCGGTAGGCGTCTAGTTCCGGACGAGGCGCAGCTCAGCCCTCACGGATCGCTTGCCCAGTGCCCATGACAACACGTCCGACCACCAGCGAACTCTCCGAGGCGAAGCTGGTCTCGAAGGACGACGTGGCCGCCGCAGTGGATGCCTTCATGGCCAATCCGAGCACCACGACCTTCCCGCTGGGCAAAGACTATGCGCTGGATCTGCGTGATGCCGTGGCTGCGAGCCCGTTTGCACTCGGCGTGGTCATGAACCCCCATGCCAGGCCGGCCTCCAAGCGCAATGCAATCCGCACGGCGATCCTGCTGGAGCGACCGGTGAAGGCGTGACCTTGGCGCAGGACGCCCGCATCCCACTCCACCATCGCTCGCCGCGACGAACGGCGCCTTTGTGTAAAACCACACCGTCGCTATTTAGCTCGGCCATGAGGTTCTGGAAGGCTGCCGCATGGGGGTCGGCTGGTGTGAGCAGATCCCCTGATAATGATGAGCCGATGTATCGCGCCAACCTGATCGACGAGCAGGGTGCCGTGGTTTCAGCCGTTCGGATCCTGGCTGGTGATGATGTCGAAGCACGTGAGAAGGCCAAGGCCCTCGTGGACGGCCACGCCGTCGATCTGTGGGCAGGCCTGCGCTTCATCGACCATTTCCCGACGCCCGATCCGTCCAAGTAGCGGCCCAGCGCTGACGGCGATCACGTGACGGGCTGTCGGTGAAGCGAACGATCAGCCACGACGATCGTTGGTCGAGACGCCGGATGTCCGTCCCTTCGCTATCTCCGGATCAGGCAATCCATCGGCAACATCGGTCGGCGCTTCCCTGGCCTGAGCTTCTGCCCGTCGGTCCGCCTCCACTCGGCGCGGTGCTCGATCCGAGATGGTGGTGTGCGTGCCAGTCTTGGGATTGAAGATGCGCATTGCGACGCTGCCGGTGATGAGGGTGGTCAATACACTAACGGATTAGCCCTCAGCGCAGCTTCCTCACTGTACGATCCGAGACATTCTGCTGTGCCGGGACTTGACCTTGAGGCCCAGAACGCAGCTCTTCCGTTGAGGGATCTTCCCCGGGTGCCTCGGCAGCGCTCATCAAACCATGCTGTTGCTGCAGGCCGCGAGCATGATGCGATCACCCTCAAAGCCAGCAGCGTCCTGCTCCAGCAGACTTGCCAACTGCGCACGCGCGCGGTGCACCCGGCTTTTCGCGGTGCCGATCTGGCAGCCCATGATCTCCGCCGCTTTCTCGTAGCTGACCTCGTTGATCGCGACGAGCACGAGCGCCTCGCGCATGGCGGGCGGGAGCTTGTCCATGGCCGCCTGCAGGTCACGCAGATCCAGGCCCGCACCCTGCTGTGGCAGGGTCGCCATGCGGTCGGCAGCCAAATCATACGGATCTTGAACCTCCAGCTTCGCCCTGCCGAAACTCGAGAAGAAGGTGTTGCGCATGATCGTGGTCAGCCAGGCACCGAGGTTGGTGCCTGGCTCGAAACGGCCGCGGTGGCGCCAGCTCTTGAACAGCGTCTCCTGCACGAGATCATCGGCGCGCGTGCGATCCTTTGTCAGCGACATGGCGTAGCGTACGAGGTTCGGCAGATACGCGAGCAAGGCCTCGCGGAACTCGCGCTCGTTACGATCGCCGTGTGCGATGAGCGAGCGCTCGAGCTGCGCGAGCAAGCTGCGGAAGCGATCGGTGCTCTGCAGATCAGGGAGGCCGGCATAGGCCAAAGCAAGAGCTTGGCCGAGGTGCTGACGGATCGCGTCGGGTAGAGGCTCAGAAAACTCAGCTGTGCTCACGACGCTCCTCGATCCACTAGCGCCAGCTGTCATGTAGGTCAGTCAACCTGGCTTGACAGAGCGGCCGCAGGGTCAGTGGGCCTCAGGACTGATGGACTTCGCTCGCGGCTCTTCCGCTGAGGCCTCTGCGATGATGAGGGCCGTTGCCAAGTGTAAGGATTTAGACAGTCTGGCTATGGCTCAGCTTGCAGACAAGTGACCACTCCGTCACGCGAGGGAGGCGACCGGATGATGGACATGCTGGCAGCGACGCGAGCGGTCCGTGCCCGTCGCTGGCTGGGCTACCTCGTCGCCCTCCTCGCCCCCTGCCTCGCGCTGGCCATCCGCCTCGGCCTCGGTGAGGGGCTCGTCGGCTATCCCTTCCTGACCTTCTTTCCTGCCGTTCTGCTGACCGCTCTGATCGGGAACCGTGGTGCAGGCGCAACGGCGGCGCTGCTCTCGGCCCTTCTCGCGGGCTACTTCCTCGTCGAACCGCTCGGCTACGCCCTCCCGACGACGCCGTCCGACTGGATCGGGTTCGGCTTCTTCCTGACCGTCTGCGGCACGATCATCCTGCTGGTCGGCTGGCTGAACCAGGCACTCGACCAACTCGGCGCGACGAGCCGCGCTCTTGCTCAGCTGAACGCCGAGCTGGAACAGCGGGTGGAGTGCCGCACGCGCGAGCTTGCCGAGGCGAACCTGAAGCTCGAGGCCGAGAGCGAAGCGCGCCTCGCGGCTGAGACGCAGGCGCGGCAGGCCCAGAAAATGGAGGCAGTTGGCCAGCTCACCGGAGGGATCGCGCACGACTTCAACAACATGCTCGCCATCATCATCGGCAGCCTCGACGTCGCTCGGCGTCGTCTCGCCGATGGCAGGGGGAGTATCGGGACCTATCTGGATCTCGCGATGGAAGGGGCGCAGCGGGGCGCAGCGCTCACGCAACGCCTCCTGGCCTTCTCGCGCCAGACGCCGCTGACGTCTGAGATCACGGATGTGAACGGACTGATCCGCGGCATGGAAGACCTCCTGCGTCGCTCCCTCGGCGAGATGGTTGCACTCGAATGCGTGCTCAGTGGTGGTCTCTGGCGAACTCGCGTCGATCAAGGTCAGCTTGAGAACGCCATCCTCAATCTCGTCGTCAACGCGCGCGATGCCATGCCTTCGGGCGGGCGGCTGACGATCGAGACCATGAACGCACACCTCGACGACGCTTACGCCCGCGCTCACGCGGAGGTCGGCCCGGGGCAGTACGTCGTCGTCGCCGTGAGCGATACGGGTGAGGGCATGCCGCCCGAGGTGGTGGCGCGTGCCTTCGACCCCTTCTTCACGACGAAGCCGACCGGCAAGGGTACGGGCCTCGGCCTCAGCCAAGTCTACGGCTTCGTGAAGCAATCTGGCGGGCACGTGAAGATCTACAGCGAGGCCGGACGCGGCACGTCGGTCAAGCTCTATCTGCGTCGGGAGATGATGGCCGATGTTGCGGTCAGCCCGAGCCCCCGTTCTGAGGCATCACCGATTCCGCTTGGCTCGGCCGGCGAAATCATCCTCGTGGTAGAGGACGAGGACAGCGTCCGGCTCGCCACCGTCGCCAGCTTGCGGGAGCTTGGCTACACTGTTCGGCACGCATGCTCCGGACCTGAGGCCCTGGTGCTCCTCGACGCGCAGCCCGGCATTGGCCTGCTTCTGACCGACGTCGTGATGCCGAGCATGACGGGGCGGATGCTGGCCGAGGCGGCGCGTGCCAAGTATCCCGATCTGAGGGTGCTGTATGCCACCGGCTACACGCCGAACGCGATCGTCCATAACGGCGTGGTGGATCCCGGCATCGAGCTTCTGACCAAGCCGTTCACGCTGGACCAACTCGCCCGCAAGGTCCGAAAGGTCCTGGCCTGACGGATGCTCGATCAGGGCTTCGGTGCCTCGATCTGCGGTTTTGCACCGCGTCGGCGGCCGAGGATCAGAGTGCCTTGCTCTTGTGGTCAAGCTTGGTTCGAAGATAGGCTGCAAGCAAATGCCGGACGTCGAGGACAGTAGCCGCCCATGCGTCAGCCCAAGCAACACCACTCAGTGGTCGTCACGCCATGTCCGCTGAATCCGAAGCTGTTTACGTGGGAGATCCACGGTGGCGATCACCGGATCAGCCTGAACGCCTACACCTACCATACCCGATGGGCAGCAAAGGCGGCGGGACTGACCGCTCTGCATTGGCATCTGACGTTGTCACCGACCCATTTGTTCAGGGTACGATCTAGGGCCGCAGCGATAGTCATCTCGGCCAAGTGAGTGAGTCGACGATCACCGCAAAGGACATTTCTGTCCTTGACGCTTAGCTATCCATCCAGTGCTGACCCTGAGGCAAGCTGGGGCCTGAGACTGAGGAGGGCCAAGGCAACTCGCGACTTCAGCGTCGGATCTGCGGCTGAGTAGCCACAAAAAGCCCGACGCGGCGTGTGCCGGGCGGGTTCAAGGATGTGGAAGTGTCAGTGAACTTCCATCGCCGTGGATGAAGCAGGGGCCCGGCCAGAACAACGCGAAAAAGCCCCACGCGGCGGCTGCCGGCGGGGCTGAAGTCGAGTCAATCGCCCAACGTGAGGAAGGGCGTGGCATGGGAGCAGGGAGCGTGCCAGGGTTCAGAGTTTCCTGAGCTGCACGCCCGGCCCGCCACCGTTCTCAGGCATGAACTCGACGCCCGCCTCTCGAAAGGTTTTCAGCAAGGCGTCCAGCTGTACGATCGTGATCATTGGCTCGCCCTCGCTCTTCTCGGCACGAGCTAGCGCGCCGAGGCTCAGCTTCGACCTCCGAGCGAGCTCCTTCTCAGTCCAGCCCAGCAAGCAGCGGGCCTCCCGGATTTGAGATCCAGTGATCATTCCTGAGCCTTCCGCAGCCACACGCCAGGCCCTTCGTCCTTAGGCCATCAGCCGGGCGGCATAGTGCTTCGCTGCAGCCTCGATCTTGGGTGAGAACACACTCAGCATCCAGGGCACCCCAATCTCGAACCGGAGGCTGCGCTCGGTGACCGCCACAAGCCCATCAACGTGCTGTCCGAGCGCATGTGCGGTAAAGGGCCGATCGTTGCCCTTCCAGTCTGCAATTACGAGCCGGACGCCTTCCCTCCGCAGCTTCTGCTGAGCCCAATCAGCGCGGCCGTTGAGACGCTGTCGCGCTTCCTCAATGCCGAGACGATGAGGGACGTGAACAACGATACGCTTAGCCATGCAAACAGCCGGTCGGGTCGCTCACTTCACGTAGCCCCTCGCCTTCTCGTGCTTTGCGCAGCCCCAGCCAACGCGACCCCGCACTCAGTTGCCGAAGGTTGGTCGAATCACGTTGCTCATGACCGCATCATAGCGGGTTGGCTGATGTGGGTTCGCGGCGTCCTGCAGGTATGCCGCCCTCCTAGACGGATGACAGGCCAACAGCTTCGGCAGGTTCCGCCGCGAGCCGATTAAAGATCCCGAGAAGCGGCGAGCTTCGGGTCAATGCACCATCGGGCAAATGACGACGTCCGCTTCACCAGTTTTCCGCCCGCTTACGGGCGGACAAAAACCCATCCATCCCAGTCGTGGGTTTCTGGTTCATCAGGCTGCCTCGAAGCGGACGCTCTGAAGGTCCGACTAGGGTGGATTGTGTTGAAAAACGCGGGAGGCGGTCGAAGCGGCTCCTGCGACGCAGCTCAGCGCAGAAGAACTTTCCACCAAGCTCCTGACGATTTGCTCGCCGGGGTAAAAGAAATCCTTTTAAGGGAAGATTGTTCCTCACTGCAGTAGGGCGCATGGACTGAAAAGTGCCGCCACCGAGTTTTTCAACACAATCGGTCGAAAGCGGCCCGTGACCTTTTGTGCTGAAGCGGTCGTTGCGGCTTGAGCCCTCCCCCTTGAAACTCTGGTCAGAAAGAGGACGGTTGATGATTGGCCGATCGCCCAGCGCCTACGTCCGACCTGAAACTTTATGGTGGAGGCCGTTCCGCACTTACAACCCACCGATGGGCGCAGAGAGCGTTCGGCAGCGGATGCCAAGCGCTGTCGCAACGACACCTCGGCCGTCGCGCCCACCGCCGCTTCCGCACCCTAATCCTGACTCGGCAAAATCGCTATTGCCATAAAGGTTAGATTAGACTTGAAGGCGGAACTACGCAGATCACCCAGCTAAGCCCAGATCCTAAGCTGCCGCGTTGAGAACGTCGGTTCTCAGCATGCCATCGATCTCGTTGGGCGACACTGGCTTTGAGAAAAGATAGCCTTGGAGCTGTGTGCACCCCATGAGTTGAAGCAGCTTCTGTTGCTCGGAGGTCTCAACTCCCTCCGCTGTCACCGTCCGGCCGAGCGTTCGGCCCAGCGAGACAATTGAGGTGAGCAGGATCGAAGCATGTTCCGATGCGTCGATGTCTTGGACGAAGGTGCGGTCGATCTTGATCGTGTCGAAGGCGAACCGACGAAGGTACAGCAGGCTCGAATAGCCCGTGCCAAAATCATCCAGGGCGAACCGGACGCCAAGATCGCGCAAGCGGTTGATCGCTCGCTCAGCCGTCACGGGATCCTCTACCAGAACACTTTCCGTCAGCTCTATCTCCAGGCGCTTCGGATCGAGGCCGGCTTCTTCCAGAATGCGCGCAACAACCTCGACAAAATCGGCCTGCAAAACGTGCAGCGCAGAGAGATTGACGGCGATCGTGAGGTCTTTCCAGCGAGCGCCGGTCGTACAGGCTCGCCTGAGCACCGACTCTCCAAGGGGTATGATCAAGCCTCGTTCCTCGGCTATCGGGATAAACTCGCCAGGGCCGATGAGGCCGCGTACCGGATGGCGCCAGCGAACGAGCGCTTCGACTGCGAGGACCTTGCTTCCGTCCGCCGAGACAATTGGCTGGTAGGCCAGTTCAAGGCCGTCGCCTTCGATGGCCCCGCGCAGCTCATCCTCGACGAGCTTTCGCATCTGAATGGTCTGATCGATCTCTGACTCGAAGAAGCAGTAGTCGTTCCGGCCGTTCGCCTTCGCCTTATAGAGCGACGCGTCAGCCCGCCGCATCAGCGTCTCTCGCCCACTGCCATGAATCGGCGCGAGTACGATGCCGACCGAGATGCCGACGGACATGTTCGTTTCATTGACAACGAACGGCTGCTTCACCGCAGCCAGGATGCGTCGCGCAAGGTTCTCCGCATCGCTGTGCGAGGGGTGCGCGGAGAGAAGAATAGCGAACTCGTCGCCGCCGAGGCGAGCAAGCGTATCCCCTTCCTGCAGCAAGACACTGATACGCTCCGCCACTTGCTTGATTACGGCGTCGCCGGCTCCATGCCCGAAGGTGTCGTTGATCTCCTTGAAGCGGTCTAGATCGAGCAGGAGAACAGCGACGCTCCCGCTGCCCTGCGCGATCCGACCGAGCTCGTTATCAAGCCGTTCACCGAACAGCCGTCGGTTCGGCAGCCCTGAAAGTGGATCCTGATTCAGGATGGCGTGCATCTGCGCCTCGTGGCGTGCGAGGTCGCGGGCAACCCAGCGCATGCAGACAAGGATCAGGACGACGAGGCCGAGGGCGAGTAGGCTGCCAACAAGCGTGCTGGGAAGCAGCCGCGCTCGGATTAGGTCGCCGGGTCGGCTCGGCTGCCAAGTTATGTACGCCACAGTCCGACCCTGACCGTCGAAAAGCGGAAGCGACATGTGGCCGGCTTCGGCCGGCAACTCGCCGAGCCTAAGATTTTTGATGCCGTGCAGCTCCGCAACTTTGCGTAGGTCGCCTTCGGTGAAATGCTTGCAGGCAATTGCCACCAACCGTCGCCCGTCGGCTTGGGGAGGCAACGGCACGGCGGTAATGGCATAGACGCCACCATCGTAGATGAGGCGTGATACGCCCTGGGTGGCCCGCTCCTCAACGCTGACTTGGCCAGCACCGTCATTCACGGCGAGAGAGGTGCGTAGCTTGGCCACGACCGCGCCGAGCAGGGGCTCACGCTCCCGGATCGCGAGGGGGATCTCGTCATTGTCCGGCCCGAGGGGAAGAGCGAAGATGAAGAGACCCGTGAACTCCAGGAATCCCAGCGGCCGCTCGGCATTCGCGATCACGGGATCGTTCAAGAGCAAGTCGAGTGCCGGCCCAGGAGCTGTCGCGCCAGCCAGGCGCAGGCGCATGCCGATCAGCCCCTGCTCCATCGCGGCCGCCAATTGTTCGACTTCCCGTTCGGCGGCCGTGCGGTTCGTGCTGTCGCTGGTCCACATAAGGGTCGCGCCGACCCAACCGAAGGTCAGCAGGCACAGAGCCGCCATCGGCCAGACCTGTCGGGACAGAAGCTGGCTGAAAGACTTTCCTTTTCTGATCGGTCCCTCAGTCATGCCCCACCGCCGTCAGCTGCTTCGTTGGAAGCATCCGGCCATAAGCCCGGAGCAAAATTTAATTTATGATAAGAGAGCTCGCGAAACCGCGTGGGCTTCAAGACACAATCGGTGATGAGGTTGATGATCAGTGCTTAACTTCATGTACGACCAACCAGCCAGTCTCGGATAGGCCTACCGGCATCACGCGGCAGACATGACCGCGAGGCTCACAAGCCCAGCCGATGGCAGCCCGGCGTCGGGACCATGCGGGATGGAGAAGACGATGCGGAGATCGCCCGCGGGCCGGGTTTGTTGCGCGGCATGAGGGGCTTGGCCCCACCCATCGTGAGGGCGAAAGCCAGAGCCCGTCCGTCGTTCCGCGTTCGATCCATCAAGGTCTCGTTGCGGTGGTAAGCAGTTGCCCGGTCGTCATCATGGCTGAAGCCATGGAGTGACCGTTCAAGCTCGTCTCACGACAACCTTCGCGATGCCCGGGATCAGGGACCGAGGTCGACGCCCTGGGGCATCGCCATTGCGCGGGTGGAAACCGGTGAGAAGACCACGCAGGAGCAGCCCTCCTGACGGTGAGACGGCAATCCAGCTCGCGCGGCCCTTGAGAGCATGAAACGCCGCTTCACCAACAAGGGCCCGTCGCTGATGGTTGAGCCTGCCGTCATCGTCATGTGCCTGATTGTCCTGACATCCCGTTCGGTGCCGGGCTGGCGTTCGTGAGCGCTTCAGGAACTCCGATAGCAGGCTCGCCAGACGATGCTCGCACCCGGGTCAACGACCGGGTGGCTGAGCGCGTCATCTGCTTGGAAGACGAAGCCGAGGCGGCAGGCTGGCGGCCCGCACGAAACTAAGGGGCAGGCGAGCCTTACGTGCCTGGACAGGCGGCGCTAATCGGTGACCCACTTGGGCTCGCCGTCATTCCGTGATGATGCGCTCCAGGGCGATGTCATGGGGCTGGGGGTAGATCGTCTCCAGGCGCCCCAACTTGAAACCAACCCCGATGGTACGCGGCTTTGCCGGCATGGCCGCAATGGTGCGGTCGTAAAAGCCACCCCCGTAGCCGAGCCGGTAGCCCTTCGCATCAAAGCCAACGAACGGAACAACGAGCAGGTCAGGCATCACCGCCTGACCGCTCTCAGGCATGGGCACATTCCATACGCCCTGGGTCATGAGGCTGCCGGGCTGCCACTCCCGAAAGACCAAAGGCTGCCCGCGCTCGACGATCACCGGCAAGGCCAGGCGCGTTCCCCGATCCCGCAGGTTCGCCATGACCTCACGTGGATCGTACTCGCCCCTGAAGGGCCAATAGACGCCGATGATCGTTGCGTTGCTGGAGTCCAGCGCCTCCAGGAGTGCACGACTGATGTTGTCGCTCCAGGCTGCACGGTCCGAGGCAGAGATCCCGGTCCGCTGCTGGATCAGCGCCGCTCGTGTCTGTTTGCGCCACTCACGCACGGCTGCCCAATCGGCATCAGGTGGGAGCACGGCGGGGCTGCTCGCTGACTGCATCGTCTTCTCACTCGCCATCTCATCAGCCTCAAGCACCGAGCCGCCTTGCGCGCTTTACTCAGCTACTGACCACCAAACGCGCGCAGGGGGCGTCCGGCCTCGGAACGATGAACCATCTGCGCGACCCCCACATCCGCATCGAGCGCTGCCAACCGGGGGCCTACGGCGGAGTGGAGGGACATCTCGGTGCGGTCCAGCGTCAGGTTGATCCGCTCACACCACTCCGCCTGCGACGCGCCGGCCGCCTGTGCTTCCCTGACAGCTTCGGTGATGATCTCTCGCATCTCACCGATCAGACCAGGGGTCAGCGGAGGGCGCGTCTTTTCCGCGTAGGCCTCCGCGATGATGGCTCCCAACTCGTCCGCTGATCGGCTCGATTGCGCGCTCATCGGTGCTACCTTGATGTGAGAACCATAACGCAGCCAAGCGAGCAGCCGGCTCTTCGGACCTATTGCGCGTGGCGTGTCGAATTCGGCTGCTGTCCGGATGAGCGAGGCCGTCTCCTAGCGGAGGGCGGCGGGCGATCGTCGTCGGGCAGCAGCTCGGTAAAGGGCACCGTGAACAGGGGCCGGTGCTCTGCATCGGCCACGGCAAAACGGTAGCGACTCAGCTGCGGATTGCGTTCGCAGGCGCTGTGCGAGGCGAAGCCGGCCCCGTGACGCGCCTCGATCAGCGCGGCCTCATCCGAGGCGCAATCGAGCCCCTCATGGTCGAGGCATACCAGACCCTTCTGAGACAGCACATCGAAGAAGTACCGGGACATGACAGACTCCGCTGCAGCACCCCCGTCATGATGAGGCTGTTTCGCGCCCCTCTCTGGTCGGGCCGAGTGTCATACCAAACCCACAACTTGTCACGCATATTCGATGCGCAGCCTTTTTCACTTCAGCGGCTCAACGCGCCCCTCGATTAACCAACTCTCGCCCCTCGAGGGATGAAGCCGAGGCCATAGTCGGTTGGTTCCTCTGCAGGAGGGATGTCCTCGCCGAGCCACAAGCCTGCGAAGGTCAGGGTTGCCGTCTAGACCGTGGAATTCGCCTCAAGGCGCACCAGCACCATGAACGCCTGCCGGTCGCCCTCCTTTGGGATCTCGTCCTTTGCCAGGGCGAGCAGCATGAGCATCGCTTCCTTGCGGATGTCATCCTGGCCGAGGCACTCGCTCCCGACTTCGTCACGCACAAGCGCCGCGTCATGAACGTCGAAGAAGTAGCGGGCCATATGGCTGTCCGCGCTTGAACAGGCGGGAGCACATAGGTCCCACATGCGCAGCGTGCCGAGGGTTGGGACCGCGATGGGGTCAGCCTTAGTCCCGAGAGCTGCCACGGCAAGAGCAAAAGTCAAGTGCGCAGAACGCTTCAACTGACACCACGCCGCCCAATTGCCCGTATGTGCGAGCGTTGTAATCGCCAACAAAAAGCCCACCGCGGCGCGAGCCGAGCAGGCTGAACGCAGGGTGTTCCTGCTGCAGCAGCTCGAGGGAAACAACAACACCAGAAGCAGACATCACGAACTTCAGCTCAGGGTGGTGAGCGGAAATAGGCGTCGCGCCGAAAAGCGGACGTTCAGCTACCCCACTAACCTTGCTCAACAGCGATGCCATTGATTAACCCCGAAGCCCGTTATCCAAACATAACCTCGGCTGCGTCGCGAGCTTTTCCATTCACTCAACCGACCAGCGGGCCCACCGGTTCGGCGCAAAACGCCTACGCATCATCCGCCAAGCCGAGAAGTTCTCCGCCAGGAGGCATCCCGCCACGTCGAGACGGAGTCGAAGTAGCGTGAGCACGGCCTCAGACGCTCCCCTTTAGTCAGCCAAAGTCGGGTTGGAGGGCCAAGTCTGTTGCCGAGGCAGACTCCCGCGACGCTGAACTTGTCGGAAGCCTTGCCGATGTTAGTCACGGTGACGTCGGCGCCCGCCGCGGCGAGTCGTGGGGTGATCATGCGTCCCATCCCCGCGGCGCGCCCGGCGCCGGTCATCAGCACGATGTGTCCACTCAAGTCCGCCGTGGTCATATCACCTTGTCCGAGACTGGGTCCGACCGAGGCCGTCGCGGACCCCGTCGAGGTCAGTCCGCAAGGGGTGGATTGTGTTGAAAAACTCCATGGCGGCACTTTTCAGTGCATGCGCCCTACCGCGGAGAGGAACAATCTTCTCACCAAAGAATTTCGCTTGCCCCAGCGAGCAGATCTTCAGGAGCTTGGCGGAAAGTTTTTCTGCTCTGAGCTACGTCGCAGGGGCCGCTTCGACCACCTCCTGAGTTTTTCAACACAATCGGTGGAAAGCAGTCTTTGGCGCGCAGCCTGAAAGCCGACCTTCGGCTCTGGGCTTAACGGCACCGTAGAGCCGACTCTGGCCGGAGCTCTGACAGGACGTTGGACCTGCAATCTCATCGCGACCAGACGAGGTCTGCGCGCTGTGCGAATGCCTCCGCTGCCGCATTCACAAAGGCGGTGAGCCGCCGCGGCACGAAACGACGCGAAGGGTACACGGCATAGAGGCCGCGCGCTCGCACCGTATGTTCCTCAAGCGCGAGCACGAGCGAGCCGGTCGCCACCTTCGGCAGCACGATGTTGGAGCCGACTTGAGCAAGGCCCATGCTGGCCGCCGCCGCCAGCGCCGCACCCTCCGGATCGTTCACGACGAAGGTGGGTTCGATCCGTTTATGCAAGACTTCCTTGCCGCCCTTGGCGAACTCCCAGGCGAAAACCTCCTGCGACGGGTTGCTGCGCATGCCGATCAAACGGTGCCTGTCGACGTCCTCGGGCGTCCCCGGCATGCCGTGCCGCGCCGCGTAGGCCGGGGAGGCGCAGGTGAGCATCGCGACCGGCAAGATCAGCCGGGAGACGTAGTCGCTCACCGGCAGCACTCCGCCGCGAATAGCGAGATCGAAGCCCTCCGCCACCAAGTCGACGAACCGATCCGAGAGCGAGAGTTCCACCTCCACGGCGGGATGCGCCGTCATGAAGTCGGAGATCACGGGCAGCAGGTGCGCCCGACCGAAGGCGGTGGTGCTCGTGACCCGCAGCCGTCCCGAGAGGGCGTTGCGCTCGTCGCGCACCGCCCCCTCGGCCTCGGCAAGCGCCTCCAGGGCCGGCGCGCAGCGATCGAGATAGAGCTGGCCCTCGGGCGTGAGCTGCACCTGGCGCGTCGTCCGCGTCAGCAGCCTTACCCCGAGCACCTCCTCAAGGTGCCGAACGTTGAGGCTCACCGAGCCCGGTGTCAGTCCGAGCGAGCGGGCGGCACCCGAGAAGGAGAGACGTCGGGCCACTTCGACGAAGGTGGCCACGAGGCGGATGTCGGCTGTCATGCCAGCATTGTTTGACCACATCAACATCTGCTGTCGATAGGAGCGGCATTCTCTCGAAGCGTCAACAAGCCCAGATTGCTGACCAACGCAGCCGCTGGAGCACGACCCCATGCACACGAACCAAACCGCAACTCTTCCAAAGATCCCCCGCCGTTACGCCTCGGTGCTGTTCGCCCTCATCATGTCCCTGAGCCTGTCCGCCGCACTGTCGGCGGCCATCACGGCCGTGAACACCGGGATCGACGCAGGCTTCCTCGGGCGCTGGCTGCACGCCTACGCCCTCGCCTGGTCCTTCGCCTTCCCCGCCGTGACGCTCCTGGCGCCGCGCGTGCGTACCCTCGTCGATCGCCTAACCGCCTGAAGCTCCAACCCAAGGATGAGATCCATGACCTCCACCTTCGCCATCGGCGGTGACCTTGTCGTGCCCCGCATCGGGTTCGGCGCGATGCGGCTGACCGGTCAGCCGGGAAACTTCGGTCCCTATGCGGACTGGGATGGGGGCAAGGCGCTGCTGTGCCGCGCCGTCGAGCTCGGCGTTTGCTTCTTCGATACCGGGCTTGCCTATGGACCCCGTCACAACGAGGCGCTGATCGCTGAGGCTCTTCACCCGTATGCCGACGGGATCGTCGTGGCTACCAAGGGGGGCATCGATAAGCTCTCGCCCACGCAGCTCGTCCGCGACGCGTCGCCCGCTACGTTGACCCGCCAGGTTGATGAGGCCCTCGTCCGACTAGGGGTCGAGCAGATCGATCTATTTCAGCTTCACTGGGTCGATCCCGCCGTGCCCATCGAGGAGAGCGTCGCCGCTCTCGACGCGGCCCGGCGGGCTGGCAAGGTACGCCACATCGGTCTCTCGAACGTCGCCCGGGAGGAGCTCGACCGCGCACTTGCGGTGGCCCCCATCGCGTCCATCCAGAACCGCCTCAACAGCGAGGAGCGCGGGAGCGAGGCGCTGGTGGATTACACGGCGGCCAAGGGCATCGCCTTCATCCCCTATGGCCCACTTGGCGCCCATCCGATGCAAAGAGGTGCGCGGCTTGATCCTGCGGAAGCGTTGCGTTGGCTGCTGGCCCGCTCGCCCAACATCATCGTCATCCCCGGCACGACGAGCATCGCGCATCTCGAAGAGAATGTGCGCGCCCTTGCCAACGCGTGAATCCTCCCCCGGACTTCTTGAGGACCTCAGTCATGAACGACAGCCCCATGCCCCCTACCGCCACCACCTTCGCCGCCTTCAGCGTTCCCGGAAGCGTCGAAACCGCGCCGGCGGTCACCGCGGACATGCGCTTCGACCATATCTCGCTGAACGTGCGCGACTTCGAGTGCGCACTCGCCTGGTATCAGACGAAGCTGGGCTTCCAGGTCGAGGTGGCCTGGCGGGTGGGCGCGCTGAACGGCAAGCGACTGGCCTATCTGCGCCTGAACGACACCGTGCTCGAACTCGTCGAGGCCGACACAGGAGGTATCGGCCTGCCTGAGCCGATGAGCTTTGCCGAGCATTTCGGGCGCACCGGCTACGGGCACCTCTGCTTCAGGGTGGACGATGCTGATGCGGTGATCTCAGGACTTGCAGGCAAGGATGTGCCCACCTTCGTACGCGCCGAGACCTACGACCTCGATGGGACGCCGTTTCGGCGGCGCGTCGGGTTCGTCAAGGACATGGAAGGCAACGTCCTGGAGTTCGGCGAGCCGCTTTCACGCACGAGCTGAGGCGTTGGTGCGTTCTCGACCCAACCTTGTCGGAAGATCCGGCTCGCGCTGTTCGGAAAGCGGGAGCTCGCGCCGTCTTTGTCCTGTCAACAGTGCGCCGACAGGGGCACCACCGCGAGCCCGGCGACTCGAACGACGGCGCCAGCGTCTTCCTGCGCCTGTCCGGCTCGCCGACCGACCGCAACCTTCTCGATTTCTACCTCGATGCCGGCATCGCCTACAAAGGCCTGCTGCCCGGCCGCTCCGACGACACGGTGGGCATCGCCTACGCGCTGTCGCGGATCTCCCGCGCCGCGCGGGGCTTCGACACGGATTCGATCTTCCTCACCGGCGTCGCCGGCCCGCGCCGCAGCAGCGAGGCGGTAATCGAGGCGACCTACCAGGCCGTGATCGGCCCCGGCATCACGGTGCAGCCGAACTTCCAGTACGTCTTTCGTCCGAGCGGCGGCATCCCCAACCCGCGCGACCCCGAGGGCGGGCGGATCAAGAACGCCGCGGTGTTCGGCCTGCGGGCGATCATCCGGTACTGATCCCTCAACCCCGCGTGACCAGGGCCGCAAGGCATCAGGGACATCACGAGGCGGAGAGCTTCAGATGCTGATCTGTGACCCAATCTCAACGGCACGGTCGACGGGGATGCGAAAGTAGCGGGAGGCATCCGTCGAGCTGCGTGCCAGCGCGATGTAGAGGCGGTCCTGCCACACCGGCATACCGGTCTCCGGTGAGGCGATCAGGACCCGCCGCGTCAGGAAGTAGGAGAGGTTGTTCGCATCGAGCCCAGCACCTGCCAGGGCCCGCGGCAGGTCGGGCAGCTCCATGAAGCCGAAGCGCACGCCCACGCAGGAGAAGGCATCCCCCAGCCGCTCGATCGTGACACGCTCGCCTTCCGCCACACGCGGCACATCCTCGGTGTGCACCGTCAGGATCAGATTGTGCGCGTGCAGAACGCGATTGTGCTTGAGGTTGTGCAACAACGCCCCGGGCGTGTCGCCCGGCGTGCCCGTCAGGAACACCGCCGTCCCGGGGACCCGCTGCAGCGACGACACCTCGGTCTTCTGCATGAATGCGGACAGCG
Organism: Methylobacterium iners; assembly: GCF_022179305.1. Taxonomy (GTDB): domain Bacteria; phylum Pseudomonadota; class Alphaproteobacteria; order Rhizobiales; family Beijerinckiaceae; genus Methylobacterium; species Methylobacterium iners. The sequence goes on along the minus strand of NZ_BPQP01000012.1, from coordinate 35,742 downwards.
GCTGGCGTGCGCGGTGGATCTCCTCGACGATCAGGTCCGAGCCCTTGCGCCACGTCCACATGACGAAGACGAGCCCTGCGCCGACCATGAGCGGCAACCAGCCGCCCTGGAGCAGCTTGAGAGCGTTGGCGGACAGGAACACGAGCTCGATCAGCAGGAAGGGCGCGATGACGAGGGCGGCCAGAAGGGGCGACCAGCGCCAGAACCTCCAGGCCACGATGAAGAGCAGGCAGGAGGTGATGACCATGTCGCCCGTGACCGCGATGCCGTAGGCCGCCGCCAGCGCGCTCGACGACTTGAAGAGCACGACCAGGAACACGACCGCGATGAGCAGCCACCAGTTCACCAGAGGTATGTAGATCTGCCCCTTCTCGGTCTCGGAGGTGCGCAGGACGCGCAACCGCGGCAGTAGCCCCAGGTGCATGGCCTGCTGCGTGATCGAGAAGGTCCCGGTGATGACGGCCTGGCTGGCGATGATGGTGGCCACCGTCGCCAGCAGCACCATCGGCAGCAGCGCCCAGGACGGGTAGAGCAAGAAGAACGGGTTCTCGATGTGCTCAGGGTGCGCCAGCAGCATGGCACCCTGGCCTAGGTAGTTCAGCGCCAGGGCAGGCAGAACCAGGACGAACCAGGCCGTCCGGATCGGTGTGCGGCCGAAGTGGCCCATGTCGGCGTAGAGCGCCTCGGCTCCGGTGACGGCCAGGAACACGGCCCCAAGCGCCAGCAGGCCGGCCGTGCCGTGGTTCAGGATGAAGCTGAGGCCATGCGCCGGGTTGAAGGCGGCGAGGATGCTCCAGTCGTCGGCGATGTGGCTCAGGCCGCCAAGGGCCATGACCAGGAACCAGAGGGCGGTGATCGGACCGAAGAAGGTGGCCACGCGCGCCGTGCCGTAGCTCTGCACGGCAAAGAGGCCGATCAGGATCGTGAGGCTGATGGGCAGCACGTAGGGCTCGAAGGCCGGGGTGACGAGCTTCAGGCCCTCGACGGCGGAGAGGACGGAGATGGCCGGCGTGATGATGGCGTCGCCGTAGAACAGGGCCGCGCCTGCCATGCCGATCAGGATGACCGCGCCGCCGCGACGTCCCAGCGCCCGCTGGGCAAGGGCGACCAGGGACAGGGTGCCGCCTTCACCTTGGTTGTCGGCCCGCAGCACGATAAGCACGTATTTGATCGTGACGATGAGGATGAGCGTCCACAGGATCAGGGAGACGACGCCCAGCACCATCGCGCGGGTGAGGCTGTGATGGCCGGCCCCGGCGGTGGCCGCATGCAGCGACTCCTTGAGGGCGTAGAGCGGGCTGGTGCCGATGTCGCCGTACACGACACCGATGGAGCCCAGCGTCAGCGTCCAGAGGCTCGACTTCGAACCATGCTCAGAGCCGGCCAGACTGGAAACGGATGAGCCTGGCAAGTTGGTCGTGGCACTGCCAGGCATAAGTTTCCGCCTCCGACCCGCTCGAAGGTCCCGCCAAGGAGCAGCTTACAACGGTCGAAGCGAGAAGTTGGTTCGGCTGCATGGAAAGCGTCAGGCGACACCACGTCATTCATGTCGGCCGCGAGCGTCCGAACAATCCGCGCTGGCTAATTTAGATGGTCCTCTTGCACATCTTCCTCAGCCATAGATTGGAGTGACCGGCTGTCCAATAAGCCAGCAATAGCAGAGTCATCCACATTTATGGCAACCGGAAGATCGAAGGTTTGACGTCAAAGGGGGCGAGCTGGCAGACTAATCGTGGAGATCGGGAGCACAGCACGGATCAACGACTTCTCCCTTGACTGCTTAGTTCTCAGAAGCGAGCCTTAGGAAATGCCGGCACAGCACACAGCTTAGCTGCGCAGCCTCCTCCGTGGCGTTTAGGTTTCCCAGAGCTCACTCAACCGGAGCCATGCTCCGGTTGAGTCTTTTTCCGCTAAAGATTACCCGATGTTGCCTGCACCAAAGGTCGTGTCGCCCTGCGCCGAGCGTCCCTCGTAGAGGCCGAACTGCAGATAGTGGGTCATGGGATCGATGCCCGCCGCCCGCACATCGGCGTTGGCCGCCAGGTACGCCGTGGTGTCGAACTCCACCGACGGATCACGCCCCTCGCGAAAGCCGAACTGGGTGTAGTGCGTCAGTGGGTTGATGCCGGACGCTCGCACATCCGCATAGGCGGCAAGATAGGCATCCGTGTCGAAGATCGCGTTGGCGTCCCGGCCCTCGCGGGCCCCGAAGTTGGTGAAGTGCTGGCGGGCAAAGGCGTAGCTGTCGCCGCCGGCAGCTATGGCCGCGTCCGCCACGTCCGGGTTGCTCAGCAGGTAGAACTCGGCATCGAAGCCACGCGCCGCGCCGATGTCGGCGGACCGACCCACCGCTTCGTTGATCGTCCGCCCCTCGGCCTGACCGAACTCAAGGTAGTGGCGCAACGGGTCGACGCCGGCCGCGCGGACATCGGCGTTGCGCGCGTAGTAGAACTCGTTGTCGAAGTTCGCCCCCGGATCGCGGCCCTCGCGGAAGCCGTTCGTGTCGTAGTGGGTGAGCGGATTGAGGCCGGCTGCACGCACGTCCGGGTTGGCCGCGAGGTAGCCGTCCGTCGAGAAGAAGGCGTTGGGGTCGCGACCCTCGCGGAAGCCGAATTCGGCGTAATGCGCGTCCGCGTCCCGACCGGAGGCCGCCACGTCGCGGTTGTTGGCGAGGTAGAACAGATCGTCGACGAGCGGCGCACCGTCGGCATTGTTGATCGTGCGGTCGCTGAACTGAAACTCCTCGATGCCGCGGAAGGTGTCCGTACCCTCGGGTCCGGTGATTGTCGTGGCACCTTTGGCCGCGGCACCGACGGTCGCGGCCGATAGCCCGAAGCTGAAGATCGCGCGGTCGGTCCCCGCACCCCCGATGAAGCTGTCGTTGCCGGCACCCCCGATGAAGCTATCGTTGCCCGCCCCGCCCGAGAGCGTGTCGTTGCCGCCGCCGCCGACGAGGAAGTCGTTGGCCAGACCACCCGTGACGCTGTCGTTGCCCATGCCGGCATTGAAGTAGTACGAGCGCCCGCCCTGCACGGCCGTGAGCGTGTCGGCACCTGAGGTGCCGAGCGTCACGACCTCGAAAGCGTCGCCGCGCTGGGTGCCGGCAAGCAGATCACGCACGTCGAAGGTGAGGCCGGGCCGGTCGGCGACAAAGGTCATGCCTTCGTCGTCGAAGCGGCTGACCGCACCCGTGAGGGCGTCGTTCGCCCCCTCCGCCTGCAGCCGGACGGCAAGGCCGCCGTCCTGCGGCGCCGGTCCGGCCGCATCGTTGGCGCTGCCGTTGCCGACCTGGGCCGAGACGAAGCTGAGGCGGATCTGGCTGGTAGCCGTCGCCGCCGAGACGTTGACGAGGTCGGAGCCGGCGCCGAGGTCGGTGGTGTCGGTGCCGTCCAGCGAGACGTTGAAGTTCGCCGTGTCGTTGCCGGCCCCACCGGTGATGGTGTCGTTGCCCGCCCCACCCTCGATCAGGTCGTTGATCGCCGTGCCGGCCAGGGTGTCGTTGCCCGACGTACCGGAGAGCCGACGATCGATCGTCATCGCAAGGAGTTGGCCGCCCTCGACGATCTCGGGTTGGCCGAAGGGATAGTGCGCCTGGACGTCGAGCAGCAGCACCTGCTCGCCGGGCCGGGCGAGGATGTCGGTGACGTCGATGACGCCCGAAGACTCCTCGTCGCGGGTGAAGGGCGCGACCGGTGCGCTGAAGCGGGCCGGGTCGTGCTCGGCGAGCTGGGTCAGCGTGTCGGTGACGGGATTGTACTCGTAGACCCGCGCCAGGCGGGCGTTGTTGCCCGGATCTTCCTGCAGGATCACCCGGCCCTCATCGGTCACGGTCATGTTGTCGAGCATGACCTGGCCCTCAGTGCCGTCGAGCAGCAACCGCACCGTGCCGCCGAGCTCAGGCCGCTGCACGTCGGTGAAGTCGAGGGCCCAGAGCCGGGAGGGGCTCGTCGGGTTGTTGGTCGTCACGAAGTAGAAGCGGTTCGGGTTGACCGTGTCCCAGGCGCCGTCCTCAGGGCGCAGGAACTCGGTCACGCCCTCGGCGGTGCTCTCGGCCTGGAGCTGCGCGCCGGTCAGGCGCGTGACGTCGCCGTTCGGTCCCATCTCCTGCAGCACGAAGGGCGTGCCGGCAGCGCCCACGGTCGTGGCGTTTGTCTCGTTTGCGAAGGCGGGCACTCGGATGCCGTAGAGCGCGCCGTTGGTCAGGCCGGCGCGCTCGACGTCGTTGCCCGTCGCCTGACGGTTGCCGACGTAGAGGTAGACCTGTCCCGGCGTGGCGTCGTCGGTGCCTATCACGACGGTGCGTGGGCCGGAGGTCGGACTGGCGACTGCGTTCTCCCAGGAGAACAGGCCGAGACGCGGGAGCTCATAGACCTGGCCGGCGCTGGGGCCGCTGGCGACGAAGGCGAAGGCACGGCCTTCGGGACCGACTTCCTCACCCGTCAGGAAGAGCCGGTTCTGCGTGCCGAGGCCGGTCGCCGCATCGAAGTAGGCCGAGACGTCGGCGAGGTCGGCCGAGCACAGCCGACCGAAGGCCGTGGTGCCTTGCACGTAGGTGCCGGCGGCGTCGTTGAAGGTGAAGACCGTCTGCGCGAGATCGCTCGCCGAGCGGACCTGATACGTCGATGAGTCAATCACGAGGCGGGAGACGAAGGCCCCCGTCGAGCCGTGCGCGCGCACGGTGCCGGCAGTCGCGCCAATCTCGTGGTTCATCAGGACAGTGAAGGTGCCGTCGCCATTGTCGAAGGCGCCGAGCCCGTCGGGGATGCCGACCATGCGGTAGGGCGTCCCGTTCACCGTGGTCGAGCCGGCCACCACATCACCGGCGCTCAGGATCGAGGTGAAGGTGACGTTGTTAGCGGTCCCGACGAGGTAGGGCGACTGGGTGGTGGAGGGGCCGATCATGGGGAACTCCGGGCGCTCAGCGCAAGGCACCGGCTCCCGGTGCGCGCCCCGGTGTACAAAGGGTTAAACGACAGTTTGATGACCTTAGAGGCCCTCTAAACTAGCGCTGCCGTTTACGACCGTGATCGGGACGGGATGACGTCTTCCTGCAACGGATTATGCACCTGAACAGAGAGGTGGTGGAGGGCCGTGGCGCGCTCTAGGTGAGCGGGTGCCCACACTTCGGAGACCAACCTCGTGAAGAAGATTTACATGCTCGCTGTGGCTGCCGCTCTGTTGGGAAGCTTGCCTGTAAGCTCGTTTGCCGACCAGCCGGGAGCTGATTGGATGACCGCGGAGCAGGTCAAGATGAAGCTGGTGGCCTCAGGTTATACGTCGATCACGAAGATCGAGGCGGATGACGGTCACTGGGACGGCGAGGGCATCAAGGAGGGACAGAAGATGAAGTTCGAAGTTGATCCGAAGACCGGCGAGATCCTCGGAGAGATGCCGAACTAGGTGTTTGATCCCGTGGCGTGGCGGCAGGCTCGATCACTATGCTGCGAAGGATGCGCTGTAGAAGCATCCCGAAGCAGCTATTGACCGGATAGACACCTCGTTTCGCGATATCTGAAGTCCGTGAGACCTTAGAATGTTCTAGATGGAGTTGATTGTAACTTGAAGGCCGTCAGTGCCTTCGAATCCCTCACCTGCCCGGAAGCAGATGGGCAGCTTTCCACCCATCGCGATCATACGCGTTCGTTCTATCAGACTGCCCAGAAGCAGACGCTCTGAAGGTCCGACAAGGGTTGTGAGCAGACATTGACCCACCACCCTGAAGCGGACATTCACTTGCAGGTAGGTGATCTTTCAGTGTCGAGCCCTGTCGCGCCTTCAAAGGATCTGCTTTTCGGCAGCCTGACCGAACGCCTTCGAATGATCGGAGAGAGTGGATTTCTACCCTCGATTTGCGGGAGGTTCGATGAGCTTCTGATCTTAAGATTTCGCCCCAGAACTCAAGGACTATGCACCAAGAGCAGAGCTTATCCCGGAGCCAAGGCAAACTCGTACGCAGAAGAAGCATCGTTCAGGTGCTTCACCGCAGCTGAACGCTCTACCGCCCCGTAAGTCTCGGCGATCCGTTCGATTTCGGCAGCCACACTGAGGTAGAGGGGCCCGAGCGTCTGGAACAGCTGTTCTGTGGGGTGGACGGTCACACCTCTTCGGTCCGCAGGGTCGCGCGCCCGCTTAGCCAGATTGGCTTTTTCGAGCCGGTCCAGGAGCGCTGTGACTGAGCCTGTCGTCAGACCCAGTTCAGCGGCGATCACACTGGGGCGGGTCGCGCCTTCAGCCAGCATGTTCAGGCAGCGCAGGTCATTGCGACTGACGCCAGCGATAGCCGCCGCCTTTGCGTCAATCCGATCAATTGATTTGTAGAGCCGTCGGCAAGCGGCCACGAGGTCCTGAGGGTGCGCCGGTCGCGCATGGGGAGACATTCTACCTCCATGTAACTTGACAATCAAGTTATTTGATGACAGTCATCCTTCAGCTTGCCCTTCTGTGCAAGGACTGAGGAAAGATCATGCTGGAGACCGCAATCTACGGATTTATGATCCTTGTCACCCTGATTGCCGTGCTGTCGGCTCTTGCTCCTGTTCGCGTCGCCTACACGGAAGAAATCATCGTCGAGGCCCCTATCCGCGACGTATATGACGACATCCGGATCCAGGAGCATCTGATGCGCTGGTCGGCATGGCCAAAGGAGACGAAGTCCACCTGTACGGTCGAAGGTGCAGATGGACAGATCGGGGCGAAGACGGCCTTCTTCACGAAAGGCAAGCGCGTCGGCTACCAGGAGGTCGTCAGCTTGAAGGAGGATCAGGAGGTTGCGCTGGTCCTTCACGGTCCCGGTCCCCCGCATCGGCCCGAGCTGACATTCGAACTGCGTGCCCTCACTGAGCATCGCACGCAGGTCTTGGCGCACTTCGTCAACGAGCTGCCGCGTCCGTTCAACGCGATCTGGAAGTTCGCAGGCCTGTCGAAGTGGACACGGGAGATGCATCGCAAGGACCTTGCTGGCTTGAGGGCATTCTCCGAGCCGCCGCACCGGGACAACAACGGGCGGGTTGTCGGCCGGCCGCCTCGGGGCGTTAATCCTTACGAGCACAACAAGCTTGCGGCATGAGCTATTTCACGCACGATTTGACCGGCTGGATCGCGTTGCATGGCGTCGGGAAATTGAGCGTACTCACCTACAAAGTGTTGTTCATGCCTCCGCACTTCGAGGCCTTGCTGCCCTTCAAGAACTACCCGAGACGACCTTCAGGTGCCTTGACCGGCCCGCGCGAGCCTTCAGGCTCACACCGTTGGCGTACCGAGCCCTTCGAGGCCCGGTTGAACAGGGTTGATCAACAAAGCCTAAGAGGACAGTCGGTATATCCGGCGACCGCCGTCAATGAGAAAAGTAATGGCGATCAAAGCCAGGGCGGACGGAAGTAGCTTCGCGAACGCCCAGTCGATAAACCTCCGCAATCGGCCGAACAGTACGTCGCTGCGTTCGGACGACATCACCGCACGAGCAACGATGAGGCCGATCAACGGCGCGCAGTAGATCAGATTGTAAAGCGCAAGCAGCAACCATCGGCCGACAAACCCTAACTCCGCCGCGGCGATCTGCGTTGCCGCGCCGAAGTACGGCAAAGCGGTCGCCATGTCGCTCAGGGTCGAGGCGACCGCGAACAACAGCGTCGCCAGAACGCCGAGGTTCGACGGAAGTGTGAATGCCTCGCCCCTGCTGGCCTGGCGGCTCATCGTGATCGCCAATACGGCCGCCGCCAAGCCGAGGGTCATCTCGCCGGCTCCCACCGCCCAACGCGGCATGACAGGCCAAAGGCATTCGAGGAACAGCGATAATCCTTCGAGGAGGAGAACGCCCCCGAGGAAGTAGGCTGCGAATGTGCCCAGCAGGAACGCAATTGAGCGGGGCATCGGATCGCGGGTGCCGAGCAGATAGGCCTGGGCCGCGACAGTGAACGGATTGAGGCTGTCGAGAAGCGCCAAGCCAATCAGCGATACGAGGAGAGGCGCGTCCATTTCATCCCAACTCAATGGCGCACTTGATTTCAAACGCGCCGTGCCGAGGAGTCGCGCCGCCGATCGGCGCATCTCGATCACCTTCGGATGCGCGCCGCGTCCTCGATTGCCGTGGCGAGATGGCACGAAAGGTGAGGCGGTTCCTGGGTTCCGCTTTAAGAAAGCGAGGGCCCAAGCGCTGTCCTGATGAACCGGCGCGGCGGGCAGGAATGCCGCCGAGCCGACAGACACCCTCTCAGCATCGTGGTGACAGGAAAGCTGGGACTCGGAACATCCGCCATTTGCCAGGTGCCAGCTTCAGACGCTCGCCAGGTGTCGGGTAATCAGCTCGGCGAAGCGAACCGGCGGCTTGGTCGGCGCGGGTGATCACAGCGATCGGGAACTTCGACACGTGTGGCCGCAATCATATGGCGAACCGATCCGACCGCCTTCGCTGAGAGGATACGATCCTCACGGGCCCATTCGACAAGAGCCGTAGTCGTGATCGCACGCGTCCCCATCGAGGACGCGTTACCTGACTCGTACCGGGTTTGAGTTCCCGCGTAGTATCCGAACGAAGGCGCAGTGCCTCGCGCGTACGACCGGCGGTCGGCCAATTCGATCAACCGTGCTATGAAGTGGTTCATCGGTTCGGTTCTCCACCAAGCTCCTCACGATCGCCGTCCTGCAGCGTCGTCAGGCGCGACAAGGGCCGGCCCAGGACACCGCGCAGGTCGTCCATGAAGGTGAAGGCGACGGGCACGAAGAGCAGGCTCAGCACCGTCGAGGTCAGCAGTCCGCCGATGACCACCACTGCCATGGGGGCCCGCAGTTCGGAGCCCGCCCCGAACCCCAGCGCAGGCACCATCATGCCGGCGACCATCGCCACCGTCGTCATGACGATGGGCCGGGCTCGCTTGACGCCCGCGTCGAGCAGGGCGTCGCGGCGGCCCACCCCCGCCCGGATCTCCTCGACCGCGTACTCAACGAGCAGGATCGAGTTCTTAGTCACGATGCCCATCAGCATCAGCAGCCCGATCAGGGACAGCACGTCGAGGGCCATGCCGGTGAGCAGCAGGGCGCCGAACGCGCCAGACAGCGACAGCGGCAGGGCCGTCATGATGGTGATTGGCTGAAGCACGTCCCTGAACAGCAGGACCAGAACGACGTAGATCAGGAGCAGGCCCGCTCCCATGGCCAAGGCGAACTCGCTGAAGGTCTCGGCCATGCTTTCCGCATCGCCGTAGAGCGGGATGCGGACGCCCGTCGGAAGGTTCGTATAGCCCGGCAGTGCCTGTACGGCAGCGAGCGCCTGGCCGAGCGTAGTGCCACCGACGAGATCAGCCTCAACGGCTACGCGACGCTCGCGGTCGAATCGCTCGATGCTGCCCTCGCCCGAACCGAGCTCGACGTCGGCGATGAGGCGCAACGGCACGGGCGCACCGGACGATCCCGCCACCTTGAGGTTTCGCAGCACGGCGATGTCGTCGCGTGCGGCGTCCTTGAGACGAACCCGGATCGGGACCTGTCGGGTTCCCGCGGAGAACCGCGCCAAGCTCTGATCGAGATCGCCCTGCGTCGCAACACGCAAGGCCGCCGCCAGGGCGTCGACGCTGATCCCGAGGCGGGCCATCTCGTCGTCCTTGGGACGGATCTGGACCTCGGCGCGCGGAAGCGGTGCGGTCGAGCGCACCGAGGCCAGCATCGGCAACGCGCCCATCTGCGCGGCCAAGGTCTCGGCCGCACGCGTCAGCTCCGCCGGGTCCCCTCCGACGAAGAGCACCGAGACGTCGCGCGCTCTCTGGTCGTTGGGGAAGGCAACCCGCAGGTCGGGGATGCCGACGAGCATCGGACGGATCGAGGTCTGGAAGTCCTGCAGCGAGAGCGAGCCGCCCACGGCGTTGCGCCCTCGCTCGCTCTGCGGTTTCAGCACCACGGTGGCCGAGCCCTGTGTCAGGCTGCCGGCCGCGTTGACGGTCGAGCCAACCGGCGGTGCGCCAAACTCGACGAACACGCTCCTGACCGCAGGATGGCCCTTGAGTGCCCTCGTCAAGGCGTCCGCGGTCCGCTCCGCCCTGCCGAGCGTGGCGCCCGGCGGAAGTTCCAGCGATAGCGTCGTCTGCGCCTTGTCGCTGCGCGGTAGGAAGCCCGCCGGGATGTAGCCTGCCAGGACGACGGAACCGGCAAAGATCGCGCCTGCCACGGTCAGGCTGACCCAGCGATGGTCGAGGCACAGGCCGAGAAGGCGGCGGTAGAGGCGCAGGATCGCACCCTCGCCCCCGTGCTCGGCCTGCGGCTCGAGGAAGTAGGCCGCGATCAGCGGCGTAAGCAGGCGCGCGACCAGGAGCGAGCAGAACACGGCCACCGCCACGGTGACGCCGAACTGCCGGAAGTACTGACCCGCCACGCCGCCCATGGCTGAGACCGGCAGGAAGACGACCACGATGGCCATCGTGGTGGCCACGACCGCAAGTCCGATCTCGTCGGAGGCGTCCAGCGCCGCACGGTAGGGCCGCTTGCCCATGCCGCCGTGGCGGATGATGTTTTCGATCTCGACGATGGCGTCGTCGACGAGGATGCCCACGACGAGCGTCAGCCCCAGCAAGCTGATCACGTTGAGCGAGAAGCCGAAGGCGAGCATGGCCGCGAAGGTCGGCACCAGCGAGAGCGGCATCGCAATGGCCGCGATCAGGGTTGCCCGCCAGCTTCGAAGAAAGATCAGCACAACGACCGAGGCGAGCCCCGCGCCGATCAGCAGCTCCTCTATGGAGGCATGATAGCTGTCGAGGGTGTCGGCGACAGTGGTCGCGATCTTCGTCAGCTTGAGGCCGGGATTGCGGGCGACGACCTCCGCGAGGCGGGCCTCGACGGCTTCGGCCACCGCGACCTCGCTCGACCCCTTGGCACGCAGGACCTCGAAGGCGATGACGGGCTCGCCGTCGAGCCGCGCAATCTGGCGTGCCTCGCCCGCACCATCCGAGACGGTGCCGATCCGCCCGAGCCGCACCGAGCCGGCCCGCGGCGTTGCGATCTCGGTGCGGGCCAGCGCGTCCGCCGTGAGGACTCCGCCGAGCGCGCGAATGGCCTGCTCGCGGCTACCGGCCTCGGTCCGCCCGGCGGCGACGTCGAGGTTGGTGGCGCGCAACTGCAGGCTGACCTCGGATGCGGTTAAGCCGAGCGCGTCGAGCCGGTCCGCGTCGAGGTCGATCCGGATCTCGCGGTCGACGCCGCCCTTGCGCAGGATCTGGCCGACCCCGCGGATCGCACGCAACTCGCGCGAGAGCGTGTCGTCGATGAACCAGGACAGGTCCTGCGACGCCATCGCGGGAGCGGCGACGGCATAGGTCAGGATGGCTGCGCCCTCGGCGTCGAGCCGCGCAACGACGGGCTCGTCGATGGTTCGCGGAAGGTCCGACCGGGTGCGGTCGACGGCGTCCTTCACGTCGGTGACGGCACGGTCGATGGGCGTGCCGAGCTGGAACTCGACGGTCGTGGTCGAGACGCCGGTCTGAATCGTCGAGGTGACGTGCTTGACGTTGGCGACGGCCGCGATCTGGCCCTCGATCTTGCGGGTGACCTGTGTCTCGATCTCGGAGGCCGCCGCTCCGGCCTGCGTGACGGTGACCGTGACGGTCGGGATGTCGACGTTCGGGTTGGCGTTGATGGGCAGGCGCCCGAACGCGACAAGGCCCGCGACCGTCATCAGCACGAACAGCACGATGGGCGGGATCGGATGCCTGATCGACCAGGAGGAGATGCCGGACATGTGTGCTCGGACCAAGATCGAGTGCGCTTCAGGCCGATAAGGATCGCCCTGCAGGATCAGTCCCGGGGGTCAGCGACGGCGGTGCGGACCCGAGCGCCTTCACGCACGAACCCGGCTGCACTCGACACCACCTGCTCGCCCGAGGCCAAGCCGTCGAGGACGGCGACCCGCCCCTCGGCACTGCGCCCAAGCTTCAGCTTACGGCGTTCGGCGCGCCCGTCGCGACCGACGACCAGGGTCGTCGCAAGGCCGTCGCGGACCTCGATGGCGCTCATCGGCATGGTCACCGCATCAACTTGGTCGGTGGTGATATCGGCACGCGCGTAGGCCCCGGGGCGCAAGCCAAAATCCGCTTTCAGCGACACGTAGACCGTGCCCATGCGCGTCCGACCCTCGACGAGAGGCGAAACGAGACGTACGCGGCCCTCCACGAGCCTGCCGTCCGCCAGGACCACGTGCGCGGCCTGTCCTGGCCTTACCTCGGCAAGGTCGAGGTCGGGGACCTCGGCGGCCATCTCGACCTCGCCGTCCGCGATGATCCGGAACAGCGGCTCGGTGGCCCATTGCTGGATGACGGCGCCGGGCTCCGCATTGCGCCTGGAGATCACGCCCGCCACCGGCGCCCGCACGACGGCCTTCTCGATCCGCGCCCGGGTCTCGGCCTTCACGGCTTCCGCATAGGCGAGCTCGGCCTTGGCGACCGTGACGGCAGCCTTGGCCGAGGCGAGGCGGGCGCGGGCCTGATCCACAGCACCGCGACGCTGATCGAACACCTGGGTCGAGATCGCATTCGAGCCCCGCAGCGACTCCGCCCGCTCGTAGTCGCCCAGCGCGACGCGCAGGTTCGCCTCGGCTTCGGGCACCGCGGCCTCGGCCTGCGCGACGGCGGCCCCGGCCTTGGCCGCGCCGGCCTCGTTCTGCGCGAGCTGCAGGCTCAGCAGGTCGGTGTCGAAGCGCAGGAGTACCTGGCCGGCCGTCACCCGGTCGTCGACGTCGGCGAGAACCGCCGCGACCTTGAATCCGCCGATCTCGAAGCCGACCGGCACCTCGCGCCGAGCGACGAGCGAGCCCGAGGCCGTCACTACGGTCGGAACCACGTCGCGCTGCGCGAAGGCGCTCGTCACGGTCAGCGGCGCGTCCGCCACCCTCCCGCCGGGACGCGGGCCGGCGGCCGGGTCGAGCGAGCCCGTGACCTCCTGCGCCTCGGCCACGTTCGCGGTCCCGTCGGGGGAGAACACAGCAGCGGCCGACAGTGCCAGGATCGTGGCCAGGACGCCGCCGGCGATTGGGCGGGAGCCGAAGGAGCGGTTCATGCGTGCGTGCCTTTGTTGGAAAGCAGCGTCAGGACCAGGGTCCCAGCCAGGATGAGGCCGATCCCGAGGTAGTCGGACGTTGAGAGCGCCTCGCGGAAGAAGAGGGCGCCAATGACGGCGGTGCCGGCGATGCCGGCTCCTGCCCAGATTGCGTTCATGGTGGCGATGGGCAGATCGCGCACGATGAGCGCCATCAGCCAGAACGTGAGCACGTAGGAGGTGATCATGATCACGGTCGGGACGGGTCTGGTGAACCCGTCCGACGCCTTGAGCGAGGTTGTTCCGGCCAGCTCGAACACGATGGCCACCGCCAGCAGGACGTAGGGGCTCATCGCTTCGCCGGGCCCGGGTTCAGGGGCGAGCTCGGGCGGGACCCCGCTTCGGGCAGGTCGCCGCTGCCGCCCGCCATCCGGTCGAGGGTAGCGAGTACTTGGTGGCGGTCTTCCGGCGTGAGCGGGGGCAGCCGCAACAGCTCGAATAAGGCGAGACCGTTGACGGCAAGCTCGATGATGGCGGCGGTCTCGAAGGGGACGTCGGACTGCTTCATGGCCTCGAAGCGCTGTCGGACGAGATCACGCAGCGGTGCCAGGTACTCCAAGTCGGTGGCTACGGCCGCGAGCAGGGCGGCGCTCAGCCGGTCGGCACCGGGATCATCCGCGGCGAGCTGGGCGATAGCAGCGCGCGAGCCTGCGCCGCGCGCATCCTCTCCGATTTCCCGAAGGAACTCGGTTTCCTGCGCGAAGCAGCGGGTGACGTAGCGGTCGACCATGGCGTGAAGCAGCGCCTCCTTGTTGGGGAAGTGGTAGAGAAGCCCGCCCTTGCTCACGCCGGCCTGCCGGTAGACCGCATCGAGCGTCAGGGCCTGTGCGCCGAGCGCGGCCACGACCTCCTCGGCCGCGGCCAAAATGTCGTCGCGAGCGTTCGCCCGGACGTTGCCCCGGGCGCCACGAGCGCCGGCGGAACCCTGCTTCAGCTCTGTTGTCATCGCTTCCTCCTGCCCTCTGCGAGGCCGTGCGCCTCGTTCAGAACGCAGCTTGACCAAACCATCTGGACTGTATAGTAGACCGACCAGACGGTATATGCAAGCCGGTCAAGCGATGCGAGGCGAACCGATGGTGTCCGAAGTGAGATACAGGCTGGGTTCCGCAGCTCTCTGGCTGAGCGTCGCCGTCGCGGCGGCGGGATGCGCGACCCAGGCCTCGACGCAGTCGGGCTTCCTTCGGGATTATTCGAGCCTGCGTCCCAGCTCCGACGGTTCGGACAAGATGAAGGCCCGTATCGCGCTCCAGGCGCCGGAAGCGGCGGTGCTCGCCCGCTATCGTGGCGCCTATCTCGATCCCGTCGTGATCACGGTCTCCGGACTCGACGCCGAGCAGACCACCGCGCTGGCGGAAGTCATGAACCGGTCCTTGGCCGAGGAGGTCGGCAAGACCTGGCCGCTGGTCGGAAGTCCGGGCCCCGGCGTGTTGCGGGTGCGCACGGCGGTCACGGGCGTGACCAAGGCCAATGTTGCCTTGAACGTCGCGATGACGGCCGTGGCCACGCCGCTCTCAAACGGTGGTGCGGCGGCCGAGGCCGAGGTCGTCGACGGGCAGACCGGACGCCGGGTCGCGGCCCTGACCTGGGCCGACGAGAAGCGCTTCTCCGGTCAGCTCGGCTTCTACTCCGAGACCGGACATGCCCGCGATCTCCTGCCGGAATTCGCTGCCGAGGTCGGCCGAATCATCGCCCGATAGCCGCTGCTCCAAAGCGGCGTGTCCTGGCGCGGTGACACCCTGTTCCCAGCAGAACTTGTCTCGCAGAAGGATCCGCTACGATGTCGATCTATGTCCCGGAACGCGTAAGCCTGCTTGTTGCCGGCATGCTCCTGGCCTCTCCGGCCTTTTCGGCCGACCTGCCGGTCCGGGCAGCGCCGGTGCTGCCGCCTCTGCCTCCGGTCTTCACCTGGACGGGGTTCTACGCCGGCGTGAACGGCGGCTACGGCTTCGACGCTGGCCGGCGCAGCACCGATCCCGTGTTCGTCCCGGGCGCCGGCGTGGTGTTCCCGAGCAACCGTCGCCGCGAGGGCGGCTTCGTTGGGGGTGGCCAGATCGGCTACCTGCAGCAGTTCACACCGGGTTCCGGCTTCGTCGTGGGTGTCGAGGGTGATGGGCAGTATGTCGGCCGCGAGCGCAGGCGAGGCCGTCTCGGTGGCGTCACGTTCGGGCGCAGAGACGACGACGGCGGGCTCGTGGCGACCTTCCGCGCCCGCCTCGGTTACGCCGTCGACCGCTTCCTCGTCTACGGGACGAGCGGTCTCGCCATTGGCGACCTTCGCCGCGATCCGGGCGCGGCCGGCTTCGCGCTCGTGCCGAACGGGCCGGCTACTTTCGACGGGCGCCGCGACCGCATCAAGACGGGCTTCGTGGCGGGCGCCGGCGTCGAGTATGCCGTCACCGATAACGTATCGGTCAGGGTCGAGGGCCTCTACGTCAACCTCGACGAGGGCAAGCGGCGCGCGACGACGGTGTTCGTGCCCGGCACTGCTGCGCCGGTGAATCTCCGGCGTCGCGGCGAGGATGGCGACATCGCCATCGTCCGCGCTGGCCTGAACTACCGCTTCTAAGGCCCACGCGGGATTTGACCGGCCCATCGCCGCTTGGACGCGCTCGAAGGGCGCAGGTTCTCCACGGTTGCCCGCGCAGGCTCCACATCCGAGTGACGCGCCGGCCCCCGTCGGATGGTCTTACGTGAAGGCCGGTTCACGAGTTGGACCGTCGAACCGTTCGATCATCCTAACTGCTCGTCGGACGCACGCACCCGTGCGACCGATCCTGCCCCGCCCGTCACGTACCGCCCCCCAGCGTGCCCGGGTGCCAGGCAAGGCTCGGTGACCTCCGACGGGGCCGGCCGCCGCGCCACCACATCTCCGGCGCCGGCGGCCGGCAGCCATCTCCGCGAAGAACGCCGACCCATGCCTCATCAGGAAGACGGCCTCTCGATCCTGCTCGTGGTGATGGCGGTCGCCCTCATCGTCGTGCCGGTGTTCGAGCGCCTCCGGGTGACGCCGGTGGCCGGCTACCTTGCCGCTGGGACTATCCTTGGCCCCTCAGTCATGAACGTCATCGCCGATCCCAAGGAGGCGATGACGTTCACCGAGTACGGTGTCGTGTTCCTGATGTTCTCCATCGGCCTAGAGCTCTCGCTGCGGCGCCTCGCCGTCCTGCGACGCGAGGTCTTCGGGCTCGGCACCCTCCAGGTCGTCCTGACGGCCGCCGCGCTCTTCGCGGTCTTCCATGACCTGGCAGGGGTACCCCTCAGGGAGGCGCTCGTGCTCGCCGGTGCCTTGTCGCTGTCCTCGACGGCGGTTGTGATGAAGCTCCTGCGCGACGAGGGCGACGGGACGAGCCGCCGCAGTCGCGTCGCTTTCTCGGTGCTCCTTCTCCAGGACTTGGCGGTCGTTCCCCTGCTCGTCCTGCTTCCCGTCCTGGCCGGGAGCGGAACGGGCCTCGCCGAAGCTCTGCTCCTCGCGATGGGAAAGGCCGTGCTGATGCTCCTGGCTGTCGTTGCGGTCGGTCGGTTCGCCGTCGAGCCTGCAATGCGGGTGGTCGCGGCATCGCGCGCGCGCGAGCTCTTCACCTTCGCCGTCCTTCTGCTCGTGCTCGGCGTCGGCTCACTCACGCAGGCGGGCGGGTTATCCTTCGCGCTGGGGGCACTACTGGCGGGACTGCTGCTCTCCGGCACGGACCTGCGCCATCGGGTCGAGGCCACCGTCGAGCCCATCCGTTCGGTGATGCTGGCCCTGTTTTTCGTCACGGTCGGGTCGATGATCGATGTCGACCTGATCCGTCGGGAGGCCCTGAACCTGATCCTCTTCCTCCTGACGGTTATGACCCTGAAGGCGGTCTTTCTGACGCTCCTCTGCCTCCTGTTCCGCCAGAGTCTCACCACAGCCCTGTGGGTGGGGGCAGCCCTCTCCCAGGCCGGCGAGTTCGCCTTCATCGTCGTCAAACTGGGGTAAGACTATCGCCTTGTCTCGGCGGAGGCCGCAAGCTTCATGGTCGTCGGCATCGGCCTCAGCATGGCTGCCACTCCGGTAATGACGGCTGCCGCAAGTCGCCTGCTCGACCTTGGACGTGACCCCAGTCGCACCGAGGAGAGCCGCGAACGCCAACGGACGTGAGAATTTGGACGACACTCTGAGCTACAACTGTCGCTGTCCGCCCTGCAGGACTCTGCGCGCATTCAGCCTTCCGTCACAATCTAAACTATGAAGCTTACATGACCTCCTAGTGGACGAGAATTCGGACGTCTGAGATCCAGAGAATTGCCGCCACCCTGCGAAGCGTGGCCGCACCGGGTATGACGCACAAGGACCCTATCGCCGCCGTGCCCGAGCAGCACCCGCAGGCCTCCAGAAGGAGATCGTGATGGCTGCCTTCTACGCACTGCTGGAGCGTCCCGACGCGAGTACGGACCGTGACCGTCAACTTCACGCCTTTGCTCTCGGTTAGCGCTCGGCCGACGAGGAGGACCCACCGATGCCGCTCAAGCTGAGCAAGAAGCGCAGGCGCAAAGAGGCATCGCACGTGATACCCTGAGAAGCTTAAGGCGACGGGAGCTCGCGTCGTCACAGAGCCGTCACGCGGATCCTGCATCACACGCCCTGTTCCCTCCCGAACCTATTGGCGCGTCCGGTCTGGACACCCATGGACCTTGTGACTTGCGGCACGAGCGCTCCCAAGGTCTCGTGCCGCCTTCACTGCCCAGGCACAAACGCCACCGCGCCTTCGAGGACAAGCTCCTATCGACTGCATCGCCCAGCGGCAGATCATCGGTTCGCGACCGCATTGTCGGGTGAGGTTAGGCCGGATCTCGGGCCCGAGTTGTCGTTCTCCGATTATTGATCGCCCTTGTTGACGATGTTCAGGAACAAGGCCGGCGATACACGGCTGCCGATCCTGAGCACGTTGGCCAGACCCACCGCGATCTCCGGCCGGCCCGCGTCCAGCCCTGCCATGGCGGCCGTCACGAAGGCATCGAGCGGCATCGCCCGAGGTGGCCGTCTCGCCAGACCCCGGTGCAGGTCGGTCTCGACCACCGGCGGGATGATCTCGACCACCTCGACAGACGTCCGCGCGAGTTGCCGACGCAACGAGACGGTGAAGCTGTGCACGGCCGCCTTCGTGGCCGAGTAGATCGGCGCGGCCGCCAACGGCACGAAGCCGAGGCCGGAGCCCACGTTGATTAGCCGTGCCGCCCCTTGCTGCCGGAGCAGCGGCAGGAAGGCATTCGTGACGTAGAGCAGACCCTTGAGGTTGACGTCGACCTCGGCACCCAGGGCGAGCGGATCGTGCGGTTCTAACGCGGCAAAATCGACGAGGGTCTGAACGCCGGCATTGTTGATCAGGGTGTCGAGGCTTGGGTGGCGCGCGCCGATTCGACCGGCCAGGGCGGCCACCTGAATGGGGTCGGCCACATCAACGACCTCGATCTCCATGCCAGGATGCTTCGAAGCGACGGCTTCGAGGCGTTCGCGGGTGCGGCCTGCGATTACAACCCTGGCACCTCTCTGGTGGAAGGTTGAGGCCAGACCTGCGCCGATGCCTGAGCCCCCGCCCGTGATGAGGACAACCGAGGCCGTGTACTTGGACCCGCTCACGCCTGCCCCTCCGAGGTCAGAGCGGCGAACAGGTCGCCTCGACTGCCGTCCGGGTCGCTCAGCATCGCGTAGCGCTGGCCCCAGAACGCAACCCAGGGCGCCCGCCGGCCCTCGTAGCCTGCAGCGGTGACACGCCCGTAAGTCGCGTCAACCTCGTTCGGGCTGTCGCAGCGATAGGCGAAGGTGACACGCTGGCCGACCAGTGTCGGCCAGTGCGGGTTGACCGGCCCGACCATCCCCTCGGTCAAGAAGCCGAGCGTCGAACCGCCCGGCGTCGCTATCTGGATCTGAGGCTCGTTGTCTGGGCCGTCCGGCACGGGAAGTCCGAGCGTTCGATAGAACGCCCATATCGGCAACGACGATGTCGATGGGGTGGGGAACGACGGCCATGGACGAACGGTTCCTTGTCAGCACGCGAGTGAAACGGTACCGTATCGTATGTCCGAGTCGAGACATATGGGACGCCCTCGTAGCGAAAGTTCGCGCGAAGCCATTCTGGAGGCAGCGTTCAAGCTCTTGGTCGAGCGAGGTTATGGTGGCTTCGCGATCGAGGTGGTCGCGTCCGCAGCGAGATGTGGGAAGACCACCGTCTATCGTTGGTGGCGGTCAAAGGCTGAGCTGGCCGTAGACGCGTTCTTCCACGCCACCCGAGAAGAGCTGCGGCTGCCCGACACGGGTTCTGCGCGCGAGGACTTCCGCAGCCAGATCCTGGAACTCGGCGTGCTTCTGCGAGGCGAGCGCGGGCAGGCACTTGCCGCGATGCTGGGCGGGGCCCGGACCGATCCAGCGCTGGCGAAGGCTTTAGGGCAGCGGTGGCTGGAACCGCGCCGGCGCTGGGGATTCGAGCGCATGAGCCACGCTGCGGCTACAGGTGAGCTGCGCCCGGGTGTAGAGCCGACCGCAGCCTTGTCCCTGCTTTATGGTCCGCTCTACGCGCCACTGCTGTTCGGGGGCGAGATCCCGGCGGCAGATGCCATCAGGGCCTATCTCGATCTCGCCTGCGTCGGCATCTTCGTCGACTCAGGCTGATGTTGGGCTTGATTGTCTATGACAAGCGTCCCGCCGCTCAGACATCTTCTCCAAACCCGCCATCGCAGTTGATGCGCACCTTCATGCGATGGCACCGTCAGGCGCGCTCGATTGCTGAGGCGACCCAGCTTTCCTCAGGTCACCTCAACGGAGATCGTCCTGCGGATCTCGTCGGACTTGAAGCCGATCATCGCTGGGCGGCGGATGCCCGGCAACGCCACGACGTCGTAGAGCTCGGACACCACCCCCTCCAGCCGCAGCCAATGCACCACGTCGCCCGTTTGCGTGTCGATCAGGTAGAGCGCACAGCGCGGCACGGCCCGCTCTGCCTCCAGCCGCGCCTGCAGCGGCAGCCCGGCAAAGGTGCGGTTGCCGCGTGGCTCCGACAGACCCACGATCGCGAATCGGCCAAGGAAGCTCAGTCCCCGCAGGTAGCCCGGGCAGAAGGCGATCGGTGCGAAGCGAGCAGTGGCGAGATCCACCCGACCGAACTCGCCCGTGCCGGAGTTCAGCACGTAGAGCACGCCCTCGTGCAGGCGGGGCGAGTGCGGCATCGACAACCCACGGCAGACGATGCGGTTCTCCGCGACATCGACGACCACGCCGCCGCCCGTGCGGTGCTCGCGCCAGGCATCCGCCAGATCCGTCTCGGCCACCGCCGTGGCGTAGGCCGGCCGGCCCTGCCCATCCATGGCAAAGCCGTTGAGGTGGCAGCGGTCCTCCGGCGCCAGCCGCGAGACGAAGGGCGGGCGCCACACGGGCCGGAAGGAGTGCGTCTCACTCACCGTCGCCAGGCAGGAGAACAGCGTGTTGGCAAACACGATGCGGCCTGTCGCGTCGATGGCGACATCGTGCGCGTCCACGTCCCCCGTGTAGTGAGCGACCTGCGGCACGAACACAGCGTCGGTGCCGTCGCTCGTGAGCACGCCGTTGGCGGCATCGACGAAGGTGGTGATCTGGATCATCGAGGCGAGCACGAGCCGGCGGCCGTCGAAGGCCAGGCCCATCGGCCGCTCGATCGAGCGCTCGAACACCGACAGCTTGCTCCCACCGGCTTGCGTGCCGACGAGGAAGACCTTGCCGCTCTGGTAGGTGGTGAACGCCAGGCTGGCGCCGGCCTCCGCAAGCCAGCTCACGAACTGGCGCGAGGTCGTGATGGCAAGCGGCGGCTCAGGCGTGGCGGGCTGACCACTCGCCGCGCCGTTGAGGCTCTCCGTCATGCTCAGCCCGTTCCCGCTCACCTGGCCGTCTGCGCTGAGGCTAGAGGACGGTGATCCCGTTCTCGACGGCAATCTGCCCGAGGAGCGTTGTCCCCCGCTGAAGACTCCAAATGTCGAAGGTACCGCCTGGCGTGCCGTCGAGACCGACATCGCTGCCCGTCTGGCTCCAGAGCGCGGCCACGGTCGGCCCTGCACCATCCGGATCGAAGTCGCGCAGATCCAGGGTGTCGCCGACATCCGCTGTGACCACGAGGCTGTTGTGGCTCGCAGCACCTGTAAAGGTGGCATTGGGCGTGTCGGAGAAGCGGAAGACCTCCTCGGCGTAGAGCACCAGGGTGTCGTTGTCGGAGCCGGAGAAGTCGAAGGCCTCGATGCCCTGGAGGCGCTCGCCGACATCGCTGCCGAGGTCGAACAGATCGGTGCTGCTTGTCCCAGCAAAAGCAAGCGTGTCGGTGCCAAGGCCACCATCGACGGAGCGGAAGCCGAGGTCGCCGACGCTGAGGCGATCGTCGCCGGCTCCGCCTCGCAACACGTCCGCGCCACCGCCGCCGGTGAGCACGTCGTTGCCCGCCCCGCCGATCAGGACCTCGGCTGCTGCCGTGCCGACGGGACTCACCGGCCCCGCATCGCCACCGAAGGCACCGCCGAACACCACATAGCCGGCACCGGCGTCCGACCGTCCGCTCGGATCGGCGAAGAACGCTCCAACGACAAGATCGGCAAAGCCGTCGCCGTTGACGTCACCGGCTGCACACACGCTGCGGCCGCTCTGATCGCCCGCCGTCGCGCCGTCGATCTGGAAGCCGGCAGGGCCGAGATTGGCGAGATTGATGTCGCTGAGCGCAGCACCGCCGAACACGACATAGCTCGTACCAGCATTGCCAAGCCCATTCGGATCGGCGCCGTTTGCCCCGACGAGAAGGTCGGCAAAGCCGTCGCCGTTCACATCGCCCGCTGCCGAAATGCCGGTGCCGCTCTGGTCGAGGGTCGCACCACCATCAATGCGAAAGCCGGCGGCGCCGAGGTTGTCGAGGTCGATGTTGACCGGCGCGGCGCTTCCGAACACCACGAAGCTTGAACCGGAACGGGTCAGTCCGTTTGGACTAGCAGACCTTGCGCCGATGATCAGGTCTGCAAAACCGTCGCCGTTGACATCTCCTGCAGACGAGAGGCTGGAACCAGTGAAGTCATTCGTGTTGCTGCCGTCGATGCGAAAGCCTGCGGAGCCGAGGTTGGCGAGATCGATATTGACGGGGGCGACACTCCCGAAGACCACGTAGGTCGAACCGGCGGCGCTTCCGCCGCCAGGATCGGCATAGGGTGAGCCGACGACGAGGTCGGCAAGGCCGTCGCCGTTGATGTCTCCCGCCGACGATACGCTGAAGCCGCTCTGATCGACTGCGGCTGCACCGTCGATGCGGAAGCCGGCTGAACCGAGGTTGGCAAGATCGACGTTCACCGGCGTTGCGCTGCCGAACACCACGTAGCTTGAGCCGGCGACGTTCCGCCCGCTGGGGTCAGCACCGAAGGCACCGACGATAAGGTCGGCAAAACCGTCGCCGTTCACATCGCCGGCATCCGACACGCTGACACCAGCGCGATCCTGTGTCGCCGCACCATCGATGCGAAAGCCGGCAGAGCCGAGATTGGCAAGGTCGACGTCGACAGGTGTAGCACTGCCAAACACCACGTAGCTCGAGCCAGCGCTTGTCGCGTTGTTCGGATCAGCCACAGGTGCGCCGACGATCAGGTCAGTGAAACCATCGCCGTTGACGTCACCGGCAGACGAAACGCTGCTGCCGCTTGCGTCACCCAACACCGCACCGCTGATGCGGAAGCCGGCTGAACCGAGGTTGGCGAGGTCGACGTTGCTGGGTGTGGCGCTGCCGAACACCACGTAGCTCGAACCGGCGCCGTATCGACCATTTGGATCGCTACCAGCGGCATCGACGATGAAGTCGGCAAAGCCGTCGCCGTTCACATCGCCTGCGTCTGATACGCTCTCGCCGGCGTAGTCGCGGGCTGCCGCACCATCGATGCGGATGCCGGCATCGTCGAGGTTGCCCAGGTTTACACTCGCGGACATAGCAAAGCTGAGGCTTGCCGCAGCATCACCGGCGTTGCCGACCGCGTCCGCGTAGGCGCTCGCGGCCACCGCAATGCTGCCCGTGCCGCTGAAGCCGACAGCCGGCCGGACGACAGCAGTGTAGGTCGTCGGGCTCGTCTGCGTCAGCGAGCCCGCAACCAGAACCAAGCCCGCCGAGAGCGTAACATCGGCCTCGCCGAACCCGACAGGCGCCTCCGTGAATGTGAACGTCAGCAGCGCCTGGTCGCCTGGCGTGAGCGCCGCATCGTCCGTGGTGATCGACAAACCTGGGTTGAGCCGGTCGATCGCGACGCTGGCCGCGTTCGAGGCAAGGCCTGCGTTGCCGGCCAGGTCCGCGTAGGTGTCCGCTGCCACCAACACCGTTCCCGGTGCGGTCGCCCCGTCTGTGGCGGTGAACTGAGCCATGTAGGTGCGCCCGCTCGGATCCGCAGAGTCGAGGACGAGGCCCGAGAGTGTGCCGCCGCCGACGGTGACGTCGCTGCTCTCGAAGCCAATCGGCGACTCAGAGAAGGTGAAGGTCACCGTCGCAGCCGGATCGCCATCGTCGAGGGGACCTGCCTCGTCGAAGATGATGCTCAGGGCTGGTGCTGTGGCATCGATCGTGGCCGCGAGGGGAGACGAGGCAGGACCGTTGTTGCCGGCAGCGTCGGTTGCGGTCGCGGTGAAACCGTAGCTGCCGTCAGCCAGTGCGGGTGAGGTGTAGCTCCAGCTGCCGGCAGTATCGGCTGTCGTGGTGCCGACGACCATACCGTCCCGCAGAACAGTGACCGCGGCACCTGCTTCGGCCGTGCCGGTCAGTGTGGGCGTCGCGTCGCTGGTCAGCCTATCGCTCGCCGTGCCGGTGTCGTCGGCAACGCCCGTGATCGTTGGGGCCGCGGGTGGTGTAGTGTCCACCGTCACGACCAAGGGCACTGAGACCACGCTCGTGTTGCCGGCCGCATCCGTGGCCTGTGCCGTAAAGCTGTAGCTGCCGTCCGCCAGCGCGGGCGAGGCATAGCTCCAATTACCGGTACCGTTCGCTGTGACCGCGCCGATAGCAATGCCATTGCGCAAAATGGTCACCGCCGCGTTCGCCTCCGCCGTACCGGTTAGCGTCGGCGTTGTGTCGCTGGTCAGACCATCGCCCGCCAAGCCGCTTTCGTCTGCAAAGCCGGTGACGGTCGGCACCGCTGGCGGCGTGGCATCCACCACAACCGTCAGCGCTGCCGAGGCCACCCCCCTATTGCCGACGGCATCCGTGGCGGTGACGATGAAGCTGTAGCTGCCATCCACCAGAGTGGGCGAGGCGTAGCTCCAGTCGCCAGCGCCGTCCGCCAGCACGCTGTCCACCGCCACGCCGTTGCGAAGGATCGTGACGGTGCTGTTGGCCTCGGCCGTACCTGCCAGCGTTGGTGTGGTGTCGCTGGTCAGCCTATCGCTCGCCGTGCCGGTGTCATCCGTGAAGCCGGTGAGAGTGGGGACTGCGGGCGGCGTGGCATCCACTGCCAGGCTCAAGGCTGCCGAGCCCGCGCCGACATTGCCCACCGCATCCCCATAGCCGCCCGCCGCCACAGCCACCGTGGCGCTGCCCGCAAAGCCGGCCACCGGCTCCAGCACGGCCGTGTAGGTCAGCGCATCCACCTGACCAAAGGAGCCCGCGCGCAGGCGCAGGCCCGCCGAGAGCACAAGGTCCTCCGCTCCAAATCCAAGCGGCGCCTCCGTGAAGCGGATCGTCAGGAGCGCGTCGTCGCCGAGGTTCAGCGCCGCATCGTCAACACTGAGCGTGGAGACAGGCGCCTCGGCGTCGGCCACGCCGGTCCGGCCCTCGGCAAAGCCGAACTGGATGAAGTGCCGCGTCGCCGCCTCCAGGTCGCTGCCGAAGGCCGCGCGCAGGTCAGCATAGCGGGCGAGGTAGGCCTCAGGATCGAAGCTGTCGGCGCGCCCCTCTGCCCGTCCAAACTGGATGAAGTGCTGCGCACCAAGATCCGCGTTCGCGCCAAACGTCGTGATCAGGTCGGCATAGGAGGCGATGTACTACAGGCCGTCGAAGGTGGTGGCCCGGCCCTCGAAGCGGCCGAACTCGATGAAGTGCTTGGCGCCAAGATCATCGTCCGGCCCGAAGGCGGCACTCAGGTCGGCATAGGAGGCGATGTACTCCAACCCGTCGAAGTTGACCGTCCGTCCCTCGAAGCGGCCGAAGGTGAGAAAGTGGCTGGAGGCGCCGTTGATGAGGGCGCTGTCGTTGATGCTGGCGCCGAAGGTGGTGGTCAGGTCGGTGTAGGAGGCGATGTACTCGAGCGCGTTGAAGGTGACGCTGCGGCCCTCCAGACGACCGAATGTGAGGAAGTGGCGTGCGCCCGCTTCCCCGTCCTGGCCGAGGACGGCAATCAGGTCGGGGTAGGAGGCGATGTACTCGAGCCCGCTGAAGCTGACGACGCGGCCCTCGGCCAGGCCGAAGGCGTTGTAGTGATCGACACCACTCTTAGAGGATGGGCTAAGGCTTTGCGTGAGATCAGGGTAGGAGGCGATGTACTGCAGCGCGTTGCGGCCGTCGCTGACGCTGTCCTTACCGGGCGGGTAGACGGCAACAGGCATAGCGAGATCCTCGGCATGGATCCGCGCCGTTCCTTCAGGCGGTCGACACGACGCGGTAAGCTAGGCTATTTGCTAGATACCATGGCTGTGTCGCAAGGT
Source organism: Methylobacterium iners (assembly GCF_022179305.1). Classification (GTDB taxonomy): domain Bacteria; phylum Pseudomonadota; class Alphaproteobacteria; order Rhizobiales; family Beijerinckiaceae; genus Methylobacterium; species Methylobacterium iners. The sequence goes on along the minus strand of NZ_BPQP01000012.1, from coordinate 10,040 downwards.
GATCAGCACGACTGCACAGCTCACGCGAAATTGATCGGCTGTGTTGCAAGGCAGCGCGCTGCAGAAGGATGGATGGCGAGCGACCTTTGCAAGACTTCGTAGGGCGGAGCTGCCCAGCCGACCTCGGTATCCTGGGCAAAGCCTCCCACCTTCGTTGTGTCTACTTTACCGCACCTGCGCCAAAGGCGGATCGTTGGACACCGCCTCCGGACCGCTGGATGTTCGGGTCTGATCAGACAACCCGGAAGCGGACATTCTCAATGTCTGAGATGGGTGGCAACCGGACTTTGGCCATACGCCCGGAAGCGGAGATTCCGCCTCTGCCCGCAACTCAACCGTCGAAGCTAGCTCGAGCGGTTCCCCAAGGTAGACGTTCTCCCGTCCTTGTTTTCGCAACGCACTAGCTCTTCGCATCTTTGCCGACCGGGGCACTTTGCAACCCCATGAAGATGTCGTCCTCCTCTGCCTCCAAACCCTTGGAAGCAACACGCCACAACTCCACCGCGGGTAGGTCACTCTCGACAGCAGCTGTTAGAAGACCAAGAAATTAGCTGGTACCGAGGGAAACCTTGTTGACGAAGGTCCATATCGGTTTACGCTCAAGCTGGTTGGCGAGCACCTGAGTTCTTGTGCTGTCTTGGCCTATAATTCGTCCAAAGGACTATGGGAATGCGAAAATCCAGCTCGGTAGCGGTGGTTGCTAGCGTAGGCATAAGTCTCGCTATGGTGAGCGGCGTGGAAGCGCAGGGTTCACCTCCTGCTTTGTCCACCCCACAGACCCAACAAGATGCTGGCGATACAAAGAAACAAGAACAGCTTCCTGGGGCAGCCAAAGACGCAACGCAAGGACAGACACTGCGGCCTACACAGCCGACGGTCGCTACACAACCTGACCTTCAGAACTCCAAAACCTTTCTTCCGTTTGTTTACGGCCCTTTGGGGCAGCCTGGGATGAAGGCGGAAGGGAGCGGGGGACAGCCCACCACCTACTTGCTCTCTGCGACGCCTGCCACGACGCAATGGGGTTGGTTCGACAATGCCGAACCGCCCGTGCTGCGCATCCGCTCTGGTGACACGGTCGTCATGGAAACCATGATGCACTCGCACAACCAGCTCGTACCAGGCATCACCATCGAGCAGGTGAAGAAGACCCGCACCGACTATCCTGGCCGTGGGCCACACTCGTTGACCGGACCGATCTACGTCGAGGAAGCAGAGCCAGGTGATGTGCTCCGAGTTCGTATCAACAAGGTCGTGCCACGAGCCTACGGCATGAACTTCAATATACCTGGCATGTTTGGCCAATTCCCGAAGGAGTTTCCGGAAGGTCAGATCAAGTTCTTTTATCTTGATCTTGAAAAGATGCAAACTGAGTTTGCACCAGGTATTGTCATTCCGCTGAAGCCTTTTCCCGGAACCCTCGGCGTTGCTCGCGCTGAGCCTGGACGCTACTCATCAGTTCCGCCAGGAAGGTTCGCGGGTAACCTCGACATCCGCGAGATGGGCGAAGGCGCGACACTATATGTGCCGGTATTCGTCAAAGGTGCGCTTCTCTGGTCAGGCGACTCTCATGCCGTTCAAGGCAATGGCGAAGTCAACCTGACGGCGCTTGAGACCGCTTACAAGGAGTTGAACCTTACGATCGACGTACTCAAAGGGCAGCAGCTTGAATGGCCGCGCATTGAGACACAAACTGACTGGATCACGATTGGTTATGATGAGGACCTCAACAGGGCACTCGACCTGCTTAAGGCTGAAACCACCAAATTTTTGATCGAGCAACGCAACGTGCCTCGCGAGCAGGCGCAGCAAGCAATGCTGGATGGTTGGAACTGTCCCATCTCAGAGGTCGTCAACATCGTCAAAGGCACCTACTGCATGATCCCGAAGGCGGCGAATGCGGCACGACCAGCGCCCCTCCCAACTCAGGAGACTGCAGAAGCCTTCGTGACCGTCGATCGAAATGCTCATCTCGGAAAGGCAATGGATGGAGCCTCGATGGCGATGATCAATGCCCTCGTTGAGAAGAAGGGCTTGTCGCGACTTGATGCCTATGGCCTTGTCAGCATGACAATGGACTGCCGAATTGCTCCTCACTCTGAGGGCGATAAGGTTGTCCACTGCATGGTGCCAAAAAGCCTCTGGACAAAGTAGGTATGGCTTGCCTCGCAGGATGGGCGCAGAGATGCGCGGCCATACTCGCCGCGCTCGTCCTTACACTTGCCGGGCTGCCGCTTGTTGAGGAGGCCAGGGCTGAAGTCCTCGTCGTCGTTACGACGCCCGATTTAAAGAGCATCACAGAAGCTGTGTCAGGAGGGGCTGTACGGGTTGAAAGTCTGGTTCAACCTGGCGCGGACGCAGAAGCATTTGTGCTGCGCCCGAGCCATGTCGCGCTGATACGCGACGCTGCTCTCGTGGTACGGATCGGGCTCGGCTATGACGAGTGGCTAGATAAGCTCCTTCGACAAACCGGCGATGCACGACCGGTACGCGAAGGACGCATTCTTGATCTCTCGACCGATATCGCTTTGCTGGAGGTGCAGTCTCGCAGCATCGAGGCGCGCTCTGGCCATGCCCACGGCGCAGCAAACCCGCATTATTGGCTCGACCCTGAGAACGCAGAGGCGATGTCAGCGCGTATCGCCGAAGCGGTCGGACGTGTAGTACCAGAGATGAAGAATACCATAACCGCTGCTCAGGTTCGCTTCTCTACAGACCTGACGCGGCGATTGAAGGGCTGGGTAGCAACTCTCAGCCCTTTCCAAGGGGCAGCGATCGTCGCCTATCACAATAGTTGGCCCTATTTCGCGCGCCGCTTTCGTCTCAACATCGTGGACCTGATAGAGCCTAAGGAAGGTGTTGCCCCGAGCCCTGCGCGTCTCGCCAGCTTGGCCGGACGCATGCGTGCGAGCCGTGCGCGCGCCATCCTGCATGAACCCTTTGAGCCCTTGGAGCCCTCTCGCTACTTGGCAGAACGTACAGGCGCACGCGTCGTGGTGCTCGCCTCCTCGGTGGGTTCGGTTCCGGAGGCGACAGATTACCTAGCTCTGTTCGACGTCAACGTCGACCGCCTCGCTAAAGCTCTGGCCGAGGCTCAATAAGCCGCGAAGAGCTGAGATCCTCATGTCAGACCTCGTCGCGCTTCTTCTCACGCCATTTTTGGCCGCTTGCCTATTTGTCGGCATGCACACTTGGCTTGGCCTACAAGTCTTGCGCCGCAAGGTCGTCTTTGCAGACCTCGCCTTGGCGCAGTTGTCAGCACTTGGTGGCACGATTGCAGTCGCAGTCGGGCATCCGCCTGGTAGTCTTGGTGGGTTCGGCTACGCGTTCGCCCTGACTCTCTTCGGTGCGGGAGTTCTGACCCTTACTCGACGCGTCTCCGCCCAAGTCGGCCAAGAGGCAGTCATCGGTATCGTTTATGTCGTTGCAACCGCCGTCGCAATCTTGGTGGTCGATCGATCGCCGCAAGGTGCCGAACACGTCAAACGCATGCTGGTTGGCGACATCCTGACCGTAAGCGTTCCCGATCTCCTGAAACTCTTACTCATTTACGGGCTGGTTGGGTTGTCTCATGCGCTGTTTTACCGGCAGCTGCTCACGACCGCAGCGAACAGTGCCGTGTTGCCTGGCAGGAAGTCCACCATGCTATGGGACTTCCTGTTTTACGCCACCTTCGGGCTGGTGGTGACCAGCTCAGTTGCACTTGCTGGCGTGCTGCTCGTGTTCTCCTTCCTGATCATTCCTGCTGTGATCGGCTTCCTGTTCTCCACAAAAATTACCGTAGCACTTGGGCTTGGCTGGAGCGCCGGAGTCGTTGCTAGCCTTTTAGGATTTACCGCTTCTGTTACATTCGATTTGCCAACAGGAGCAACAATGGTGGTCACCTTTGCTGGGACATTGCTTGTTGCCGCAATTTTGAAAGTCCTTTTCTTCGCAGCCCCCACATCGAAGCGTCTGAACCGATGGCGGCTAGCAGTGGCGTCCGGGATCACAATCCTCGTCGCCGTGTTTGCCCAAGGGATGTGGCTGATGATCCACCCCGCAGGCGACCAGCCTCTGCTTGCTTTTGTCGAAGACAAAATGGGACTCGGACCCGAGCTCTTCTTGTCTGAGGCTGAACGACGTGTGTTTCACGAGGCGTACCAGACAGAGCGGCACCACCGAGCCGAGGTTGAGCGTTTAGGGCAGTTGGAGCGTGACGCGCGATGGCGGGGACAGATGCTGCGCGAGGACGAGCTGCGGCGAGCCTCCTCATTTCAGCAGACATACAACGAGATGGGCCGTGGAGAACGCTTCGTCCAAGACCATCTGCGCGCCTTGGCGCGCCGGCGTGGACGGTGGATTGTTGGCATCCCTATTACGGCATTATCAAGCTTGGGGCTTTACCTCCTGTATTGCGCTTGGCGACCCAACTTTGCAGCAGGCAGATCACAAACATTGGTGGAGACCTGATCATCGTTCTTGAGAGGGTAAGCCTCTACCGACGGACGAATTATCAACCTGCAGTCCAGTCGAAGCGCAGCGGCAAAGACGCCGATGAAGCGTTCAGCTGCGCGACCCGCGCCGGCTGCGCTGCTTCCGCACACCTAACGTAGCAATGTTGTAGCACCGTCGGAAGAAAGCAGCTTTTTCCGGTCAGAGAGCGCGAAGCGAGGATGTCGGTATGAGCCAATCTGGCCATCAAGCCGGACTGGACGGCTGTTCCGAACCAGACATTCGTTCAACCAGCCGAACGTCGTAGAAGGGTGGAAAGCGGATTGAGGCTCTATGTCCCGAAGCAGCCGTTCAGCTTCCAGTCGTTGGCCCGCCGCGCAGCAACACGCTCACGACAATCGCGAGCAGCAGCGTGCCCAGCAAGACCTTTGACATCGTGGCCTTTGACAGCCGCCTACGGGTTTATGGGGCCGGGATAGATGACGCGTATGCCGGCGGTTTGCAGCGGTGCAGGCGCGGCGATCAGCGACGGCACGGCCTTCAGCACGGCCATCTGCTTCTTCGCTTCAGCAGGCGTCATCGCCCCGATGGGCACCACCAGCGCGCTCAACAGCGCGCGAGTGCGGCGATCCACGAATTCCGAGCGTCCGATGCTCTCAAAATCCTTGACCGAGTGCAGCTTGTTGGGCTGACCCGTGAACACCCGTGCGCCGTCTTTCAGCACCACGATGTCACCAGGCCGCAGCGTCGGGTCTTTCAGGAGGGCAGCCGCTGCACCCCTACTCATGTCGAGGGGCACCTGACGATCGCTACGATCGCTGATGCGGATCTTGAGCGGCTCCGACTTCGGCTTGGGCAAGGCCGCGTAGCGGATGCTCGGACGCCGACGCTGGCTCTCACGCGTTGCGGAGCGACGCGCCGCGTACTCGCGCCACGTCAGCGTTCGTGCCTGTGGGATGGTGGCCGCCAGCGGCGACGCGGGCTGAACCGCTTGCTCATGCGGGGCCGGCGAGAACAGGCGCTGGAACAAGCCTCCACCCCCATCCTGGGCCAAGCCAACCGTGCTGCCCGCCCCAAGCATCAGACCAGCTGTGGTCACGACCGCAAGGCTGCGACGCAGATCGAGGTGAGCACGGATCCGCGTCATGACCTCTCCAGAGCAAACAGCCACGCCAGTGGCCGAATGATCCTCTTAACTGGAGCCAAGCGCAGCAGTTCCGCGCCGACGCTCATGCGGGCCTCAGAGGCCAGCACCCTCAGCGGTCTGAGCTTTACCCGCCATGGCACGCAGGGCTTGAGTCATCTCATCGACCTGCTCACGCAGCGCCTGGATCGGCGCCTCGGTCACGCCAAGCGAGCACACCAGGCTCTGGCGCACCCCCGCCACCTTCCAGCGCAGCTGCTGTCCTTGCTCCGTCAGCTCAACCCGCAACTGACGCTCGTCGGCAGGATCGCGACCACGATGGATGTAGCCGGATGCCTGCAAGCGCTTCAGAAGCGGCGTCAGGGTGCCTGAGTCCAGATGCAGGCGGGCGCCGATCTCCTTCACGCTCACCCCCTCCTTCTGCCAGAGCGCGAGCAGGACCAGGTATTGCGGGTAGGTCAGCCCGAACGGCTCGAGCAGGGGCTTGTAGGCCGCCGTGAAGGCGTGCGCGGCCGAGTAGACGGAGAAGCAGAGCTGTTGCTCCAGGGGCACGATGTCATCTGTCTTGCTCATAGGCGCACCATACACGCGACGAAAGCGATGCCATAGTTGTTTATGGGATTGCACTCAAACAATTAGCACACTAAGCGTTAGGCAACGATCGCAAAGATCGACGAGGGGGCTGACATGACGCGCATCACCACATCTACTCTGACGCTGGCTGCTATCCTGGGCACATCGGCAGGCCTTGCTGCCGTGGCGACCCCGCTGCTCGCCAGCCCCGACCAGATCCATACGCCTGCTGCCACAAAGCCCGCTCCGGTGCAGCCCAAGTCCGTTCTGGTTCAGATCAACACTGCGCCTCTTCTAGCGACGGGTCGTGACGGCCAGCGCACAGTGCGTGTTGTGTATGCCGGCCCCACCACGTCCCGGTGAGCTGCATGAGCACGCTTTCCGCTCCCAGCCTCGCTGCGGATCAGCCGCAGTCGCTGTCCCGCGCAGCCTTCGGCTTCTTGGGCTCGACCGTGCTGATGGTTCTGCTCCTGACCGCGATCGCTTGACCCCAGCGCTTGGTAGTTTCCAGGTGCTTGTCTGGCATTCAGAGTACTTCTCTGATCTTTCCTGCTGACCGCTGCGTGTCGGCAGCCAAATATGTGGCGGTCTTCCAGCTCGAGTCGCCACATTGTGGTCACCCATACTGTCGCCGCAATCCGCTTCATTTTGCAGCCTCGTTGGATACACAACGAGAAAGCCTGATGAACGCAAAGATTGTACTCGCGACGATTGCTCTGACTGCCGCTTCCGCTGGTGCTGCGACCGAGGCTCAGGCCGACACGGCTGCACGAGGTCAGGCGGGGATGGCGTCCTGGTACGGTCCCGGCTTCCACGGCAAGCGCACCGCCAACGGTGAGCGCTTCAACACGCATGCCCTGACCGCTGCCCATCGCACGCTGCCCTTCGGTGCGCGGGTTCGCGTGACCAACAAGACGAATGGGCGCTCCATTGTGGTGCGCATCAACGACCGTGGGCCCTTCATCGGTGGTCGCGTGATCGATCTCTCCAACGCCTCTGCCCGCGCTATCGGCGTGTCGGGGGTGGCAAAGGTTGTCGTCGCACGCCTGTAACCAGAACAAGCTGTACGCGTCAGCGGGAGGGCCGACGCTGGTTCGCCCAGCCTGTGAAGGGATCCTCAACCCTGCTGGCACACGCGATTGGGCGATCGAGGGGCGTGCTGGGTTGCTGGAGCATGGATGCTCCCGTCATCATCCCGCGTCTTCGCTCCTTGTCCCGGCTCTCGCCTCGCGACGCCGACGTCGTGCTGCGTCTGATCGAGCAGCACCTGATGCTCGCCCCCGTCACGTCGCAGAGCCAACATGGCTTGCGCCGCTTGCGCGTCTACCGGCGCGCACTCGGGCTGCCGCCAAGCCTCTCAATGCAGGAAGAGGCTGAAGCAGTCCCGGCGACTACGCCATCCCCCTCTCGCTACCTCGGCTGACCGCCCCCTTCAGACCCAGATCATCGCTGCGACCGTTTGAGCCACAAGGCATAGCGCAATATCCGCTTGCACGCTAACGGTTAGGCTTCTAAGGATTGGTTAACGATAATTCGACTGACAGGGGGCTGTCATGACGCGCTGCGCTTCACCACTCACACTCGCGGCCACCATGGGCCTTGCGGCCGGGCTGACTGCCTACGTCTCGCTGTCGCTGGTGGCTGCGGGACACGCCGATCCTATCCAGGCCACGCCCGCTCTCACGCGCCTCAGCCAGGTCTCGGTGCGGGCCACGCCAGCGAGCGTCATCGACCGCGAGGGCAGGCAGGTCCTGCAGCAGGCTGCCATGCAGGATGCTCCTGTGCGTGTGGCCCGGGTCATCAACCCCTCGCACGACAGCACGGTGCGCTGAGGCTGCTCCGATGCCTGTGCTCTGCGCTTCTGTACTCGACAGCGATCCGGCAGGTGCTGCTCTGCTGCGGGCGGTGTTCCAGGGCTATGCATGAGCAGGCCAGAGCTTGGCTCGGCTTGCTCTGGGCTGGGGCTGCGACAATGCTAGGGCTCGGGCACGCCTCAACAGCCTGCCTTCTCTGAGCGGCGGCCTGCCGCCTTCCGCCATTTATTCAAAGTAGCCGCTCCAGGCTGTCCCATCTCAAGGTCCCTCGCATCATGAGCAAGCTTGCTGTCCCCTGGGCCATGCCGATCTCGGGCCTGTTGGGTCTTGGTGCGGTCGCGCTGCTTGCTGCGGCCGCGCCTAAGCTCGGCAACGCGGCCGGTCAGGGACCTGCGGCAGGTCAGGCGGTGCGCACTCCGCTCGCTGCGCCGGTCGTTCGTTCTGCCACCAGCGCCGTCTCGCCTGCACTGGTGCCGAGCCCCACTGCTGCCGTGCCCCAGGTGAGTGGGGCGCCCACGGCGCTGTCGCTGAGCGGTCAGCTGTCGACGGTCAACCATGGGTTAGCGGCCATACCGTCCAGCGACATCGCGGCTGCATCCGGTGTCGCCTCAGCGTCAGGTCTGCGGCTCGATCTGAGTACGGCAGGGATCAGCGAGCTTCGCAAGCTTCCGCAGATCACGCGGGGCCGGGCTTACGCCATTGTGCGGGGCCGGCCCTACAACAGTGTTTCGGATCTCATCGAGCGCAAGGTCATCTCGCGCCACGCCTACCTCGCAATCAGAGACAAGGTCGAGCTGCGTTGAACACCGGTTGGGAGGGTCGGCTACGAACGCTCGGTGACGTTCCAGCACCCCTCTGCCACCCGGCTCCCACTTGGCCGGCGTCTTACTCCTCATCCGCCGCTGACCATCCTGCCTCAATTTGACAGGAGCTAGGCTTGAGACCGGGCTCTAATCGCGCTGACGCCTGGTGACACGTGGTGGGCCGCCATGGAGCCCGGCCGTCCGATCGACGCGCCGGACTTCGCAAGTTCCGATCTTCTTTGGCACCACACCGACGTTTCTGCTCAGAACGCTACGCTCACAACGGACTACACAGCGAATTGCACCTAAGTCTCGGCAGTCGGCGATCATCTTAGCAATTCAGAGCCTGTGGCAAAGCGCGAGGACATAGTAGCGCTCTTGTCGTCAGTCTTCTCAGCGATGAACGCTATCACGCGCAGCCATGACTGGAGCTTACCGATGCTTCCCGCAGCAATTCCACAGCCTCGTCCAATTTCGAAATTGTAATCTTCATTGAAAGAATATAATTCGATACTTGATTTAGGTTTTTATTAAGCATCCGAAATGCTTCATTTGTTTCTGATTGAAATCCGACAGATCTATCAAGATCGGTATAATTGGTTGCTTGCACTACGACAGCCTCGCGCAATCCAACACTCCGAGCACCGAGTTCCGCTCGTCTAACCGATTGCAAAAACGCATCGAGCGTTGTCTGCAGCTCAGTAAGCTGATGGAAGCGAAATCTCAGCTCTGCTCGGACCCTCATGGCATCTTGTAGCGCGTTGGCTTCACGAGAGAGGTCGAACATAACTTGTCCCTCGTGAAGCATGGCCCTGGCACCTTCCTGATCAGTCCAGAGGTTACGCAGCTTTGACGTTGGCGAGGAAGCTGGCGACTTCCTGCGTCAGGCTCTCGGAATGGCGCGAGAGCTCCTGGGCCGCGCTCAGCACCTGGGACGCGGCCGCACCCGTCTGACCGGCACCCTGACGCACATCGGAGATGTTGGTCGTCACTTGCTCGGTGCCGCGCGCCGCCTCCTGCACGTTGCGGGTGATCTCGAGCGTGGTCGCACCCTGCTCCTCCATCGCCGCCGCGATCGCCGCCGCGTAGCTCGACATCTCGTCGATGATCCGACTGATCGCCTCGATGTCGCCCACCGCCTCCTGCGTCGCCGCCTGGATCTCGGTGATCCGCTCGCCGATCTCGCTCGTCGCCTTAGCGGTCTGGCCCGCCAGCTCCTTCACCTCGGTGGCGACCACCGCAAACCCCCGTCCCGCCTCGCCGGCGCGCGCC
>NZ_BPQP01000011.1 GCF_022179305.1 Methylobacterium iners | reverse complement strand
ACGAAGCTGAACGCTGCCGTCAAGGATCTTGGAGCGGGCAACGCCTTCACCAAGGACGCGACCGGCACGAAGATCGTGCTCAACGGCAGCGCCGACATCGAGTTCGCCGCGCAGATCGATCAGACCTCGCTCGGCTTCGCGTCCGGCTCTGCGCCGGCAGCTAAGTACGGCACCACACAGGCGGCTGGCCTGAGCGGCGATCTGACCGTCAGCGGCGTCAAGGAGCGGGCCAACCTGGCCAAGCAGTATAACAACCTGCTGACCCAGATCGACCAGCTCGCCAGGGATGCCAGTTTCAACGGCGTCAACCTGCTCTCCAGCAGCGCGGCAACCAACAAGCTGTCCATCGCCTTCAATGAGAAGAACACCTCCAACCTCGACATCCAGGGCGTCGACGCAACCTCCGGCGGCCTTGACCTCAAGGCGATCACCAAGGACTCGGGTGCCACGGCGGACGGCAGGGGCGACTTCCTGCTCGATGCCAACATCAACACGACGCTGACGACGCTGACCTCCGCCGCCTCGACCCTCCGCTCGCAGGCCTCGACCTTCGGCTCGAACCTGTCGGTGGTGCAGAACCGCCAGGACTTCACCAAGCAGCTGATCAACGTGCTCGACACCGGCGCCTCCAAGCTCACCGACGCCGATCTGAACGAGGAGGCTGCGAACTCCCAGGCGCTGACCACCCGTCAGTCGCTGGGTATCTCGGCGCTTTCGCTGGCCAACCAGGCCCAGCAGGGCATCCTCCAGCTCCTCCGCTAAGCCGGAAGAGCCATCAAGAAAAACAAGGCGGCCGGGGCGATGCCCCGGCCGCTTTTTCGTTCGCCCAATCGCCTCGGCTCGACAACAACGCCTCGCGCAAGGCGGAATGCCGTTAGATCGCTATGCTTCGGAAAGCCTTAACCAAAAATAAGTAACCTCATGTTTCATTAAGCCTAACGGTATCTCACCTGAGACGGATCTCCGATCATGGCTGCCAACGTCACGCTCTCCGCCGCGACCCGTCAGAAC
>NZ_BPQP01000010.1 GCF_022179305.1 Methylobacterium iners | reverse complement strand
ATCTATTTGCATTAAGCCGTTACTTCAACGGCTTAATGCAAATAGATCTAATCATAAATCTCACAACCCAATACAACTTAAACTCGGTTCTCAACAGATTCAAGATGGTGCGGCCCAACCCTGATAATTTCGATTTTGCGGAGTTTGGAAATGGCGGCCATATTCAAATTAGATCAGATAGTTTTGGCTTCCCAGTAGCTAAGACGCCCGACTGTTGTAACACTCATGAGGACGAGGTTGTGTTTTGCAGGAATGAAACACCTCAAAATGATTTTTGCTATATTTACTTAGCTTTGTATATGCTAGGAAATTTTTGTAGGTACTATCCAGACCTTTGGTTGAAAGCAGTCGAGCAGAATTATCCAATAGCAACTTCCGCTGAGCGCTTCATTGAGCTGATCGAAAGCAAGATGCCGCTTTGCACTTTGAGTGAAATGTCCCGGACTTATTATGTTCCTAAAAGCTGACGTTCAAAATTTGACCTAATTTTGTAAGCATCGACACGTGTCTAAGAAATTGTAAATAAAGGTGGGCGCCCCTGAGGGAGCGCCCAATATATTCAGGCTAGCAAGAATGCTGAGCCATATTTGGCTCAGCGCCGGGTCGGTGAACCAGAGTTGCCTGAGCTCATGTCCCTTGACTGACCGCTTCCAGAGGTCGAGCCGGTGGTGTCAGATTTCTTCTCCTGACCGGGTGCGTAGCCCGATGCACCCGGGCTGCCAGGCACGCTGCCCTTTTCCTGCATCTGCTGTCCCGGTGCCTTCGACGAGGCACCCTGCTCGGCGGCGAGGGCAGCTCCGGCGAGGGCAAACGTGGTCACCACGGCAATCGAGAGGCGTTTCATGGATGTTTCCTCCCTTTAGGAGAGCCAGCAACGCGGAGTTCGGACGGACCGTTCCGGATTTTTCCGAGAACCCAGCGGCAGGTTAGAGAAGAAGAACCAGTCGCTCTTCGGTATGTTGTCAAGCTATCGCGTGATCCTGGCCGGTCGTCGGCCAGGATCGAAACCGCGCAACCGCTTGAACGATCCTCCCTGTGTTCCGAAGGACGTTAATCTACGAAGAAGGCGCCTGCTTCCACCCGCCTCGTTACCCTCGAACGCTCCAGGCGCGCCCGGAAGCTCGGCAAAAAAGTTCACCGCCAGGTCGCGCTCCTGAGCCCTACTGTGCCCTTGCGCTTTCCAGTGAGCCGCTATCAGCGGGCCCGCACCACAAGGCGGTAGAACAGGGCCATCGCACTTAGAAAAATGATGAGCCCGAGCCAGGTCGGGCTGACCAGGGCGCCCGGACCCGACAGCACCAGGCCCGAGCTGCGGCCGAGCAGCGTGTCGAGGGTCGCGAGCAGGACGCCGACGATGCTCTCGCCGACGAGGAAGCCCGAGGCCAGCAGCACGCCCCGCCGCCGCGGCGCTTCCGCGTCGGCCTTCGCGGCGCGCAGCCGGCGCTCGGTCAGCCAGCCGACGAGGCCGCCGCAGGCGATCGTTACCACGACCTCCAGCGGCAGGTAGATGCCGATCCCCACCGTGAGGGCGGGGAAGGAGATCCCGCGGGGGCGCAGCCAGGCCTCCAGGGCGACGAAGACGGCGCCGAGGCCCGCGCCGATCAGCACCATGCGCCAGGGCAGCTCGCCGTGGACGATGCCGCCGGCGATCTGCGCCATCAGCGCGGCCTGCGGGGCGGGCAGGGCGTTGGCCGGGTCCATGCCCTCGCGGGGCAGGGCGCCGACGAAGCCGTAGGCGTTGTAGAGCACCGAGAGGAGCGGCGCGATCACGGCGGCGCCGACGCAGACGCCGGCGATGAGAGCCAGCTGCTGGCACCAGGGCGTCGCGCCGACCATCTGCCCGGTCTTGAGGTCCTGCAGGTTGTCGTTGGCGATGGAGGCCACGGTGACGATGACCGAGGCCGCGAGCAGGGCGAAGGCGATCACGAAGCGGTCGCCCTCGGGGCCGGCTTCCCGGCCGATGACCAGGGGGATGAGCAGCGCCGTGATCATCGTCGTGAGGATGCCGATCCCGGAGATCGGGCTGCTCGACGAGCCCAGGAGCCCCGCGAGGTAGCCGCAGGCCGAGGCCATCAGGAACCCGAACAGGACGGCGAAGAGCGTCGCCACGCCGATCAGGACGGGCAGGAGGCGGCCGAGCTCGGCATCGGCCGCGAAGCCGCCGAACAGCCAGGCGAGGGGCAGCGTCAGGAACGCCGCCCCGCCGGCGATCCAGCCGATCGGGAGGTCGCGCTCCTCGCGGGGCAGGTCCACGCCCGCGGGACCGCGCGAGGCCGCGAATGCCGCGCCGATGCTGGCGCCGACGGGGCGGGCCAGGGTCGCCACGGTCCAGACCGCGCCGACCGCGATGATGCCGGCGCCGATGAGCCGGACCTGGCCCGACCACACCGCCCGCGCCGCGGCGTCGGGCGCGCCGCCCGGTCCCTCGCCCAGGGCGGTCAGGAGGGGAACGGCCGCGCCCCAGGCGATCGCGACGCCGACGAGCAGCGCCAGGCAGGCGCCGATGCCGACGAGGTAGCCGACGCCGAAGAGCGCGAGGGAGAAGCCGATGCCGACGCGAAACAGGGCCGAGCCGGCCGCGACGGTGGCGTGCATCCCCTCGGCCAGGAGCTTGAAGCCCGCCGTCGAGAGGCCCACCAGCCCTGAGCCCGCCGCGGCCCAGAGCAGCGCCCGGAGGCCGCCGCCGTCGCGCCGCTCGCCGGCATGCAGCACCTCGGCCGCGGCCACGCCTTCGGGGAAGGGGAGGCCGGCGCGGAGGACCAGCGCCCGGCGCAGCGGGATCGAGTAGGCGACGCCGAGCAGGCCGCCGATCAGGCAGATCCCGGTCGTCTGCCAGAACGGGAAGCCGTGCCAGTGCCCGACGAGCACCAGCCCGGGGATCACCAGGATGACGTTGCACAGCGTCCCCGCGGCCGAGGCCTGGGTCTGGACGATGTTGCTCTCGAGAAGGCTGCCGCCGCCGACGAGCCCCAGCAGCCCGATCGCCAGGATCGCGGCCGGGATCGAGGTCGAGAAGGTCACCCCCGTCTTGAGGCCGAGATAGAGGTTGGCCGTCATGAACACGACGGTGATCACGGCCCCGAGCAGCAGCCCGCGCAGCGTCAGCTCCGCGGCATGCGCCCGGAGCTCCGACCGAGCGTCCATCAGGCGGACCCCGCCGGCCGAGGGACATTTGGCCACGGCCTCGCCGACCGCGGGTTGCCGAGTGTTAGGGCAGGACCCGGAGAGCTCGCTAAAGGATCGCCCGGGGTCAGGCGCAAGGAGAAGGTGTCACGATGGCCAACGTCATTCCGCCCCGGTCCGGGACCGCCTTCACGCTCGCGCGGGGGCAGCGCCTGACCGTGATCGATCCCTGCGGCGAGCAGGTGGCGGACCTCGTCGCCTTCAGGGCCGACGACATCGACGAGGTCATCTCGTCGGGCCGGACCATCGACTACGCCTCGCGCATCTTCCTCACCACCGGCGACCCCCTCTACTCCAACCGCAGCAACGTGCTCCTCGAGATCGTCGAGGACACGGTCGGGCGCCACGACTTCCTGCTGACGCCCTGCTCGGCCGACACCTTCCGCATCATCTACGGGGACAAGGAGCCCCACCGCGGCTGCTTCGGCAACCTCGCCCACGCGCTGAAGCCCTACGGCATCCCGCCCGACCGCATTCCCGTGGCGTTCAACGTCTTCATGAACGTGGAGGTGGACGGATCGAGCGGCGCGATCGCCGTCAGGCCGCCGCTGAGCCGCGCCGGTGACAGGATCGTGTTTGAGGCCAAGCTCGACCTCATCATCGGTCTGACGGCGTGCTCCGCCCTCCAATCGAACAACCACGCCTTCAAGCCGATTCACTATGAGATTTCCTCCTGAAAAGCGATCAAGTAATAGGCTGAGATCAATCGACAATATAAATTGATGAGACGATCATGTGACAAAGATAGATCATACGGCTAAGCGTAGAAATTAAGCTATGTTAATTTAGGCGCCTGTGGATACACAGGGAACATCGCCAGTTAGACCGAGTTTACCGCAGCGGCTTTCGAGGTCGAGGATGTTCGGCGGTTCCTGGTCTTTCCCCGCCGTCCAGCTTTCGGAGCCGCTCGGCTGGAAATCCAGCCCTCCCTTCGTGTCCCTGCGTGCCGAGTGACCATGCTGCTGCCGAACAACGATGCCGACCATCCCCTCGCGCACCGGCTCAGGAGCCTGATTCTCGACCCGCCGTTTCCCTGCGTCGGGGCCAAGTCCGCGCTGTCGCGGGGGAAGATCCGGATCATCGTCGCCCGCGACATCGAGTCCGACCGCGATGACGCCCGGATCTACGCCGCCCTCCTCGCCTTCATCGCGGGCTACCGGGCCGAACCGGCCCTGTTCCAGAGCTTCGCCGTCATCTTCGATGGGCCGCGGAAGCTGGCGGAGCAGGGTTTCGAGGCGGCGCTCTGGTCGCGGATGCAGTCCCTGTCGGATCGCGACAGCGTCGTGGGGCAGAGCTACGATCCGCGCGTCACCGCCGATCCGGAGGATGCGCGCTTCTCCATGAGCTTCGGCGGGGAGGGGTTCTTCATCGTCGGTCTGCACCCGCAGGCGAGCCGCATGGCGCGCCGCTTCGAGGCGCCCTGCCTCATCTTTAACCTGCACGACCAGTTCGAGCGCCTGCGCGCGGCCGGTCGCTACGAGCGGATGCGGGACGCCATCGTCGAGCGCGACATCGCGCTGGCCGGCTCGCCCAACCCGATGCTGGCCCAGCACGGCGAGCGCTCGGCCGCCCGGCAGTTCAGCGGCCGCGCCGTCCCGGAGGATTGGAGCTGCCCGTTCCAGCGGTCGGCCGACACCCCGGCCTGGGACGCGGGTCAGGTGGCGGCCGACCTGCGCTCCGGCGCCTTCATCGTCGACGAGCAGACCGGGGCACCGTTCGCCCCCCAGGCGCCGACCAGACCCGAGGATCGCGACGGGCCCGTGCGCCAGGTGAACGACGCCTCGATCCGTCCCGGTGCCCGCGAGCAGCCGCATGACTAGCATCCCGACCGATCCCGACGCTCTCCTGGAGGTCGCCCGCGCCGTCCGTGACACGGGTTACACCTTCACCACTGTCACCCCCGCCACCCATGCCCGGGTCAACGCGCGGCCCGAGAATGCGCGGGCGCGCAGCCTGCGCGACGTGCTCGGCTGGAGCCGCCCCGGCGATCACGATCTTCTGCCGGAGGGTCTGACGGCCCTGATGCGCCGGGCCGACGCCCTTGAGGAGATGGACGAGGGGGTTCGAGCCAGGCTCCGCCTCTCAAGCCTCGACGGCGAGCTCTTTATGCACTCGGCCTACCCGCCGACGGCGACCGACGCCGTGTTCTTCGGGCCCGACACCGTCCGCTTCGTCTCGGCCGTCCTCGATCACCTGGCCGAGCGGAGCACGCCGCCGCGCCGGGTCGTCGATATCGGCTGCGGCTCCGGCGCCGCCGGCATCCTCGTCGCCAAGCGCGCGCCTGAGGCCGAGGTCGTCCTCGTCGACATCAACCCCGCGGCTCTTCGCGCCGCCGGCGTCAACGCGCGGCTCGCGGGCACCGAATGGGTCCAGTTCCGCCAAAGCGACATGCTGAGCGAGGTGGAAGGGGTCTTCGACCTCATCGTCTCGAATCCACCCTTCATGATCGATCCCGGCGCCCGCGCCTACCGTCACGGCGGCGGCGAACTCGGGGCCGACCTCTCGCTCCGGATCATCCAGACCGCCACCGAGCGGCTCGCGCCCGGCGGCAGTCTCGTGCTGTTCACGGGCTCGCCCATCGTCGATGGCGCCGATCTCTTCCGCGATGCGGCCTCCGAGATCTGCTCGAAGGCCGGGCTCGACTGGTCGTATCGCGAGTTCGATCCCGACGCCTACGGCGAGGAGCTCGACACACCGGGCTACGCCCGCGCCGAGCGCATCGCCCTCGTGGTTCTGACCGCATCGCGGGCGACCCGATGAGCAAGGCGGCGGCCTGCGCTCCGGCCGAGCCCGGATCGTCGGAGTTCCTGGACGACGCCGTCGCCGGGCTGACGCGCAGCCCCAAGATCCTTCCGGGCAAGTACCTCTGGGACGAGACGGGCTCGGACCTTTTCGACCAGATCTGCCACGCCCCGGATTACTACCCGACGGGGCGCGAGATGGGCCTCCTCGCCGAAGCGGCGGCGGATGTCGCGCGGCGGATCGGGCCGGAGGTGAAGGTGGTCGAGTTCGGAAGCGGCGCCAGCCGCAAGATCCGCACTCTTCTCGACGCGCTCGAACGGCCGGCGGTTTACGTCGCCCTCGACATCGCCGGCGATTACCTCGACGCCGCGATCCACCGGCTGGCGCCGGATTACCCCTCAGTCGTCATGATGCCGGTTCACGCCGACTACTCGAAGGCGGTCGAACTCCCGGCCGGCGTACCCGGGCGGGCCGTGCTCGGCTTCTTCCCCGGCACGAGCATCGGCAACTTTAGTCCGGAGGAGGCCGGCGCCTTCCTGGCGGAGGCACGCAGGACCCTTGGGCCGAGCCTGTTCCTCGTCGGCGCCGACCCGACGCGCGACGAGGATCGTCTGCGGCGCGCCTATGGCGGCGCGGATGGGCTGATGGCCGCGTTCCACCTCAATCTGCTTGCGCGGATGAACCGGGAGCTCGGGGCGGATTTCGACCTCGGCAACTTCCGTCACGGCGTCCGCATCTGCAACGAGCCCTTCCGCGTAGAGGCGCATCTCGTGGCACGCCGAGCCGCCACGTATCGGCTCGGCGGCCGGACCATCACCTTCGAGGCGGGTGAGAGCATCCGAACCGACACCTCGCACAAGTACGATCCGGACGCCTTCCGGGCGCTGGCCGCTCAGAACGGCTGGTCGCCCGTGGCGCTCTGGCTCGATCCGGAGCGGAGCTTCAGCCTGCACCTGTTCCAGGGCTGAGCGCCGTCACCCACTCCCAGGTTGGAGGGTCATGCGTCATGTCCCAGCAAGTCCCCGTCAGCGGCAACGCCCGCGCCGACGATCCGAGCGCCGATGCGGCCCGCGACGACGGCGTCCATGAGATCACGCCAGACCTCGCCTATCGCCGCCTCGTCCTCGTCAACGTCGTGTTCTACGGCCCGCCGAATGCCGGGGATCGCGGCTGGGTCCTGATCGATGCCGGCCTGCCGGCGACGAAGGGGCGGATCAAGGAGGCGGCCGAAGCGCGCTTCGGCGCCGGCGCTCGACCCTCGGCGATCGTGCTGACCCATGGCCACTTCGACCATGTCGGCGTGCTGGAGGACGTCGCGGAGGAATGGGACGTGCCGGTCTACGCGCATCGTCTCGAGAAGCCCTATCTCGACGGCAGCGCCGCCTATCCGGCGCCCGACCCGAGCGTCGGCGGCGGCCTGATGGG
This sequence comes from Methylobacterium iners, assembly GCF_022179305.1. Taxonomy (GTDB): domain Bacteria; phylum Pseudomonadota; class Alphaproteobacteria; order Rhizobiales; family Beijerinckiaceae; genus Methylobacterium; species Methylobacterium iners. The sequence goes on along the minus strand of NZ_BPQP01000010.1, from coordinate 19,236 downwards.
CCGGATCTCGCCCCTCTATCCGACGAAGCCCGTCGACGTGTCGGGTCGGCTCCGGCTGCTGCCGGAGGACGGCAGCGTGCCGCCGATGGAGGGCTGGCGCTGGATCCACACGCCGGGGCATTCGCCGGGGCACATTTCGCTCTGGCGCGAGGCCGACCGGATGCTGGTCGCGGGCGACGCCTTCGTCACGACGGCGCAGGAATCCGCTTACGCCGTCGCCACGCAGGAGCCCGAGATCCACGGTCCGCCGATGTATCTCACCATCGACTGGGATGCGGGCCGCGCCTCGGTCCAGACCTTGGCGAAGCTCGCGCCGGAGCGGGTGATCACCGGTCATGGCCGTCCGCTCCAGGGCCCCGAGATGCGTCGCGCCCTCGACACCCTCGCCCGGGATTTCGACGTCGTGGCCGTGCCGAAGACGGGACGCTACGTCGAGCATCCCGCCCGGCCCGAGGACGGCTCCGCCTACCGCGAGCCGTGAGCGCAGCTCACGCGAGGCCGGAAGGGTCCTGCCGGCGGCTCGCCTCGATCTCGTCCAGCACCTTCTCGGGCGCGACGTTCTCCTGAAGCTCGCCGAGTTGCGGGTCGCGGGCATCCTCGATCCCGAGCCGTTCCGCGATCGCCATGGTCAAGGTCAGCAGCCGCGTCACCTCGTGCTCCGCCAGCAGGCTGATCTGCAGGTCGAGGTCGGCACGCGACTCCGCTGCGGCCGCCGCGCGGTTCTGACTGATCAGCACGAAGGTCGACAGGAAGATCGCTTCGACCGAGGCGGCGGTCGCCAGGATCACGAAGCTCTCGTCGAATTTCGGCACGCCGGGGAGCCAGCCGAGATTGGCCGCGATCCAGAGCCCGACGACGGCGAGGTGCACCGCGACGAAGCTCATGCTGCCGGTGAACCTGGTGACCGCCGCGGCGATCCGGTCCTGCAGCGTCGAGGCCCGGTGCTCGGCCCGGCGCCGCTCCTGCAGGATGTGGATGTTGCGGCCGAGCACGGAGCTGAAGCTGCTCGTCGGAGGCAGGCCGGCCGTGGGGCTTTCGGGAAAGCGGGCCGCTTCGACCGGCGTCTCGCTCATGGGATCGGTTCCTGATCAGCGTCCGGTGACGGAATGCGGCGTCATCGCGATGCACCTTCCGCGAGGACTCGGGCCAGCCGCCGCGCATGGCGCCGCACGAGGCGGTCGATGCGGCCCGCCTCGGCCGGGTCCGTCGCGGCGCCCGCGGCCATCGTCCAGGCGCCGAGCTGGAATGCCAGGTAACAAGGGGTCAGCAATTCAAGTAGGTTGGCATCGACCGGACTTCCGGCCTCCCTGGCGACGCGCGCCTGCACGTCACCTCTTGCCTCCGGCGACAGGTCGAGTTCCTCGCAAGCGCCCGCCACGTCCCAGGCGATGTCCTGGCAACCGACGAGGTCGTGCCCGGCATGGTGGTCGAGGGCGTCGGATTTCAGCAGCCGGCCATCGGGCAGGACAAGCCATTCCCAGGACTGCAGTCGGCCGTCGACAGCGACGGGATGCGAGCGCCGCTGCAGCGCCTCCACCTGTTCGGGATTCCAGCGATCGAAGGCACGCGCCGCATCCGGGCCGAGGGACTCGGCCGTGTTGTGGCGCGCCATCGCCAGGAGATCGGCCAGGGACGCACCGCGTCCCGGTCCGCTCGGGAAGGTTCGCGCCCTGAACCCGAGATAGCGGCCGAGCGTGTCGACGAGGCGATCGGGGTCCGCCGGGCGGCGGTCGAGGGGAAGCGCCCCGTCGATCCAGCGCTCGATGAGGAAGCCGTGGCGGTAGCCGGCGACCGGCGGCCCGAAGCCCGCCGCGTGCAGGCTCGTCGCCCGGTCGAGCTTGTCCGCGCCTGCCCGGCCGAGACCGGCGAACCTGGCGAGCCAGGTCTCTCCCTGCGCGCGCAACAGGAACTTGCGCCGTTCACCTTGCGCGTTCACCGGCGGCCAATCGGCCTCGCCGGCGTAATGCCGGTGCCGCCAGCCGCCTCCGGAAATCTCCTCGACGGGGCCGTCGAGCGAGCCGATCAGGTCCTCGGCCCAGGCCGTCAGACCGCGCTCGGGATCGAGAACGATCGCCTCGAACGGGACGAGGTGGCGGGCGAGCCGGCCCCAGCGGTCGCGATGGCGTTCGCTCGCCTGCGGACCCGGGCTGCCGGCATGGCTCGGAAACAGCGCGATGCGGTGCTCCGGCACGCCGAGCCCTTCCAGCCTATCGGCCACGGCGCCGAAGGAGCTTCCCGACAGGCCCGGCCCCTCGTCCACGATCGCGGCGCCCGCGGCTTTCGCGCCGGCGAGCCGTGCGGAGAGCACGGCATCGAGGCCGATCTCGCGGCGGAAGGGGTGGCCGCCGGGCCGGACCGTCACGGGAGGCGCCGCGCCCAGGCCGGCGGCGACTATGGCGCCGAGCGGCGCGCCGATGCTGCGGATGCCGACGACCTGGGTTTCGGGCGGCAAGCCGGAGCGTGCCGCGGCCAGGGCATAGCTCTCGGGATAGAGCGCGTAGAAGGTGAAGCCCTCGGCCCATTTCGTGGTGATGCGGGAGGGGAGGGGCATCGCGGCGAGCGCGCTCAGGCTTTCCGCCATGGTTGGGACGTCGCCCTCGAAACCGCGCTGCCAGGAGTCCAAGACCGCATGGGCGATCTGCATCAGCAACGCCGTCGCGGCCGCTTGCGAGGGCGAGAGCGCGTCGCGGCCCATCTCCGCGCGGTCGGCATCGGCGATGCCCTGCAGGAGCTCGCCGGCCTCGATCAGGGCGCAGACGAGGCTTTCGTGGCGGAGGATGCCCCCCGGCTCGGCCGCCGCCCGGCGAAGGGTCTGGGCCAGGCCGTCCAGCCTCTCGTGCGGGTCATGCGTGCGCGTGGTCTCTCCGTAGACCAGCATGGAGGCCTACCGTGCCCGTTCGACCTGTCCGGGTGCGTAGCGGCGCACCATGGCGGCGCAGAACGCCGCGAATTCCGCGGGGTCGACCGGCGCGCTGGAGTGATGGGGCGCGAGACCCCGGTGCTCGGGCGTGAAGCAGAAGGTGACCGTGACGTCGAAGTCGGCGAGCGCCGCCATCTGGCGGTCGAACCAGTCCAGCGCGTTCGGGCGGAAGCTGTCGGCCCAGGACAGGCCGGTGCGCAGGTAGGTGACGCCGAGGCGCTTCATCCAGGCGACCGCCTCGTCGAGGCGGTGATCCTCGAAGTGGAACCACTGGCAAAGGCCGAGCGCCGGGGTGTGCCTGGCGAAGGCCTCGAGCGCCAGCTTCGGGGTGCCGTCCTGGCGCAGCAGGCCCATGTGGAAGTGGCGGTAATAGGAGGAGCCCTCCGCCTCGCGGTGGCGGGTCGTCGCCTCCCACTCGCGAGGCAGGTCGTAGAGGCTGTACCAGTGGATGCGGGGCGCCTGGCCCACGATGAGCTCGGCGGTGCGGTTCAGGCCCCAGAGCTGCACCTCCTCGGCGCCGAAGGTCGAGATGCCGACCTCCGAGACCCAGACCGGCAGGTTCGTGACCGCGCGGATCTCGGTGATCTTCTCCGGCCATTCGTGGATCTGCCAGAGGTTCCAGTCGAGGGGGAAGCCGTGGACGGCGACCGCGTCGACCGCATCGAGCACGCCGTTCGTCTCCATTCGCCGGATGAAGGAGGGATCGATCGGCGAGATGCCGCCGAGCACCCGCGGTAGCGACGGATTCACGGCGTGGATCGCCTGGCCGGCGAGCTTCGCCATCTCGGAAAAGCGCACCCATTCCGGGTCCACCTCCGGGTCCCAATGCGATTTGTTGTTCGGCTCGTTCCAGAGCATCACCGCTTCGATCACGGGCCTTCGTCCTCGGCTGGCGGGCGGGCCGGGTGGACCGCGCCGGCGCCCATGGGGAGAGGCGCGGTGCGGCAGACATAGACCTCGTCCTCGGGGTGGGCGACGATGGAAAAGCCGCTGGCGCGCAGCATCGCCTCGGTGCAGGCGCGGTTGGGCACCCACCAGTTCGTCCAGTCGTTGGCGTAGCGGTGCTCGATGAAGTGCAGCTTCGGGTAGCCCGGCGCATCGAATTGCGCGACGTCCCAGAAGTCGCGATCCTCCGCCACCGGCTCCACGTGCGTGGCGCCGCGCTGCATCGACTGGAAGACGAGGAGGTCGTCGGCCACATGCTCGCGGATGAGGTCAAGCGCGAGCAGCGGGTGGCGCAGGTGGTAGAGCACGCCCATGAACAGGACGACGTCGAACCGCTCCCCCAGCGCCCCGACGTCGTAGACCGACAGGTTGCGGAACTCGATGTCCTGCCCAGTCTGGGCCGCGGCGAAACGGGCCTGTGCGAGGTAACGCTCGTCGGAATCGAGGCCGAGGACGCGGGCCGCGCCGCGCCGCTTCATCTCGATGGCGTAGAAGCCGCCGTTGCAGCCGATGTCGAGCACGCTCTTGCCGGTTAGATCGGCAGGGATCGCGTCGGCGAAGCAGCGCCACTTCACCCGCGGGTAATCGCCCAGGAAATGGTTGGGGGCGGTCGCGACGCCGTTCAGGTCGAGGTTGTGGAACCACTCGCCCAGCGACTCGATCTGGCGGCGAAGCGCCGTGTCGTCCTCATCGAGGCTCATGGGCGGAGATCTCCCCTCATCGACGGACCGGGCGAGAAGCGGGAGGCGTCATGCGCCGCCGGCCCGCCCAGCGACAGCCGCTCGGGCCTGCCGTCGGGACCGGACTCCGCGAGGAGCGCCAGCGCCGAGCGGTAACCGTCCAGCGTCCCGACATCGACGTAGGAGCGCCCGGCCCTGACGCCGAAGGCGCGGCCGCCCTGCGCAAGGTAGGCGTTGACGAGGGTGCCGATGTACTCGTCGGTGCAGAGCCGCGCCTGCCACAGGGCATGCAGGTCGCCGAGCACGCGGCCCGGCATCTTGAAGGCGCCCCAGATCCAGTTCGAGGTCGCGTCGGCCCGCTTCACCTGGATCTCGCGCACGCGGTCGTCGCCATCGAGGACGACCGCGTCGAACCGCTCCGGGTGATCGACGGGGAAGAGCAGGAAGGAGAGCGCGTCCTCCGGCAGCGCCGTCAGGGCGTCCTCGGGGAACCAGACTGTGTCCGGCAGCCCGACGATCACGGGTTCGTCCGGCGCGACCAGGGGGAGGGCGCGGAAGATCGCGTCGCACAGGCCGCTCGCCTGGGGCTGGACGACATAGGCGATCGGGACGTGCCCGTAGCCGGCTCCATAGTACTCGACGATGTCGGACTTGCCCGGCGAGATCACGAAGCAGATCCGCGTCGCGCCGCCGCGCAGCATGCGCTCCACCAGGTATTCGCTGACGGCGCAGGGACGCTCTGCGCCGTCGCGCAGCCGCGCGCCCACGGGCAGCAGCTCCTTCGAGAAGGCGAGGGGCTGGATGCGGCTGCCGCGGCCGGCCGCGGGCACGATTCCCCACATCTCACACCTCTTCCCGGTCTTGCGGCGCATGTTCCGCCGCCGGACGCCGCGCCGCGTCGAGGCCGCGCTCCAGCTCGTCCAGGCGATGGGCGGCGGTGTGGTCCGAGAGGGTGCGGGCGCGCCCGGCCTCGGCGATGCGCCGGATCTCGGCGTCGGAGAGCGCCAGCGCCGCCGATACGTCGTCGGCTGAGCGGACGATCAGGATCTCCTCGCCGGGCTCGTAGAAGGCGGCGAGTCCATCCCAGGCGTCGCTCAGGACGGCCGCACCGCAGGCGCTGGCCTCGAACAGCCGGCCCGACGGGCACCAGCCCATCCCGGCCATCGCCGCCCGCGTGACGTTGAGCGTCAGGCGCGAGGAGGCGAAGAAGGCCGGGTGCTCCTGGGGCGTCACGTGGTGGACGAAGTGGATGTTGGGCGTCCACGGGAAGTCGGGCGGATATTGCGCCCCGCCGATGAGGAAGCGCCCCTCGGGCGATCGCCGCGCCGGCTCGATCAGCAGGGCGTCGACGCCGGCCTGCCGGTCGGCGGCGTAGGTGCCGAGATAGGAGAGGTCGGCCCTGAACCGATCGAGGCGTTCTGCCGGCCGATGCACCAGCGGGTCGACATGCCCGTACAGGGGCGCGACGCGCCGCGCCCCGAGTTCGTCGCTCAGCGCGTCGAGGGCCGCCCCGCCGGTGTAGCTGAGCGCGAGGTCGAAGCCAGAGAGCCCGTCCGGGCCGATATAGCCGACCGGCTCGCCCCGGCGCAGATGCGCCAGCGTCACCGGCGTGTCGAGGTCGTAGAACACGCGCAGAGCCCGCGGCGCGGAGAGGACGAGTTCGGTCGCGGGGCCCGCATCGGGGCAATAGGAGGTGACCATCGCGACATCAGCCTCGGCCACGGCCCGGGCCGCACGGTGGCGGACATCCTCCCACTCCTCGAAGAGCACGAGCTCTCCGCCCGAGACCGCGAAGAGGTCGCGATGGTCGCGGTAATAGGGCACCTCGCGCTCGAAGAAGGTGAGGCTGTGCCCGCGCTTGGCCATGGCGCGGGCGAGGCCGCGCCAGAGGGTGGCGTGGCCGTTGCCCCAGGACGAGCTGATGGTGAGGCCGAAGACGACGAGCTTCATGACCGCCTCATCCCGCGCCCGGCCGCTCGTTGAGGCCCGCGACCCGCCCGCCGCCGGGCCAGAGGTCGAGGATGCTCAGCGAGGCCGGGTCCACCGCGATGCGGTCGTAGGAATCGATCGGCAGCCCGAGGATCTGGAGCAGGACGGCGCGGATGACGTCGCAATGGCTCACGACCACGCTCGTCCCGGCGAGCTCGCGCAGCAGCCCGAGGGCGCGGGCACCGGCCTCGTCCATGCTCTCGCCGCCGGGCGGTCGGACCGTGGACCTTGCCGCATTCCAGGTCGCCCAGAGCGGATCCTCCGCCAGGTCGACGAAGCTGCGCCCGGTCCAGTCACCGAAATCGATGTCGTCGAGGTCCGGAGCGAGCTCGAACGGCAGGCCGAGTTCCTCGGCGACGAGGGAGGCCGTCTCCCGCGCCCGCTCGCGGGGGCTCGATACCACGGCCTCGGCCCCGCAACCGAGCAGCCGTCGGGCGAGCGCGCGCGCCTCCTGGCGCCCCTCCTCGCTCAGCTCGACCCCCGGCATGCGCCCGCACAGGACGCTGTGCACGCGGTCGTGCGAGGCGTGGCGCACGAGGTAGACCCGGCTCATGCATCCTCCGTTCTGAGGACCGGCTCGGGGTCGGAGTCGCCGGCGATGAAGCGGAGCGTGCGCTCGCGGGCCTCGTTGTCGGTGAACTGGCGCGGGGGCGCCTTCATAAAGTAGCTCGACGGGCCGGTGAGAGCGCCGCCGATGCCCCGGTCGAGGCCGAGCTTGGCGCAGCGCACCGCGTCGATGACGATGCCGGCCGAGTTCGGCGAATCCCAGACTTCGAGCTTCAGCTCGATGTTGAGCGGCACCCCGCCGAAGGCCGTGCCTTCGAGGCGGATATGCGCCCATTTGCGGTCGGTGAGCCAGGGCACGTGATCGCTCGGCCCGACATGAATGTCGTCGGCATCGAGCGGCACGTCGAGCTGGCTCGTCACCGCGCGGGTCTTGGAGAGCTTCTTCGATTCCAGGCGCTCGCGCTCGAGCATGTTCTTGAAGTCGGCATTGCCGCCGAAATTTAGCTGGTAGGTGCGGTCGAGGCGAACCCCGCGCTCGCGCATCAGGTTCGCCAGCATCCGATGGACGATGGTGGCGCCGACCTGGCTCTTAATGTCGTCGCCGACGAGGGGCAGGCCGCGCAGCTCGAAACGACGGCGCCAGGCGGGATCGGAGGCGATGAAGACCGGGATGCAGTTGACGAAGGCGCAGCCCGCATCGAGGGCGCAGCCGGCATAGTATTCCGTCGCGGCCTGCGAGCCGACGGGCAGGTAGGAGACCAGCACCTCGGTGCGGGCGCTCTCCAGCGCCGCGGCCACGTCAACGGGTGGGCTGTCGGCCTCCTCGATCTCCTCGCGCATGTAGCGGCCGATGCCGTCCAGCGTCGGCCCGCGCTGCACGGTGACGCCGCAGGGCGGGACCGTGGCGAAACGCTGGGTATTGTTGGGCGGCGCCAGGATCGCCTCGGACAGGTCACGGCCGACCTTGCCGGCGCTGACATCGAAGGCCGAGGCGATCTCGATGTCGTCGACGTGGTAGCCGCCGAGCGCCACGTTCATCAGGCCGGGCACGGCGGCCTCGGTGTTGACGCCGCGGTAATGGTGCAGGCCCTGCACCAGGGCGGAGGCGCAGTTGCCGACCCCGACGATGCCGACTCGAATCTTGGCTCGGCCCATCACTGTCTCTCCCTGCCCGCGTCCGTCATCCCCCCGGCGTCTTCAGCCCGCCGCCAGGACATCGCTCTCCAGCCGCCGCGACCGCACCGATGGCGGCGGCGTGATCTCCTTGGAGAACCAGGCGATGGCCGCCTCCAGGCCCGCTTCGAGACCGATCTTCGGCGACCAGCCGAGCAGCGCCTTGGCCCGTGCGATGTCGGGGCGGCGCCGACGCGGGTCGTCCACGGGTAGCGGCCGGGTGACGAGGCGCGAGGCCGTGCCGGTGAGCCGCACCACGTGCTCGACGAGCTCCTCCACGGTGATCTCGCTCGGATTGCCGAGGTTCACGGGGCCGCCGGGCGAGGCCTCGGCCCCCATTAGGCGCATCAGGCCCTCCACGAGGTCGCTGACGTAGCAGAAGGAGCGGGTCTGGCTTCCGTCGCCGTAGATCGTGATGTCGGTGCCCGAGAGCGCCTGGCAGATCACGTTCGAGACGACCCGGCCGTCATCGGCGCGCATCCGGGCGCCGTAGGTGTTGAAGATGCGCGCGACGCGGATGTCGGTGCCGTGGACCCGCTCGAAGTCGAAGACCAGCGTCTCGGCCGCGCGCTTGCCCTCGTCGTAGCAGGCGCGGGGGCCGGTCGGGTTCACGTTGCCCCAGTAGCACTCCTTCTGGGGGTGGATTTCGGGGTCGCCGTAGACCTCGCTGGTGGAGGCCTGGAGGAAGCGGGCATCGGCGTCGCGGGTGAGCTCCAACAGGCGGTGCGTGCCGATGACGCTCGTCATCATCGTGTGGATGGGGTCGGCCTGGTAATGGGGCGGAGAGGCCGGGCAGGCGAGGTTGAAGATCCGGTCGAAGCGCGGCAGCTTCGGCAACGGATCGACGAGGTCGGCCTCGATGAAGTCGAAGCGCGGTTCCTTCCGCAGATGATCGAGGTTGGCGTGACGCCCGGTCTCGAGGTTGTCGAGGCAGGTCACCCGCGCCCCACCCGCGAGCAGCGCGTCGATCAAGTGCGAGCCGATGAAGCCCGCGCCGCCGGCGACGAGAACACGTGAGGCCTTGTCTCTCGTCATGGACGACTTCTCCCTCGCCGCGCCCTTCAGCAAGTCCTTGGCCGGCCATCGATCCTGAACATCGCGGATGTCGGTCGACGTGCCCTTGCGGGCGGCCGCCTCGCGTAAGTGCGCTTCGAGCTCGCCGGCCCGGTGCGCCGCGCTATGGCGGGCGAGCACGCTCGCTCGCGCGGCCCGCGCGATGCCGATGCGCTCGCTCTCGGGCTGCCCGTTCAGGATGCCGAGGACGTCCGCGGCGGCATCGACGGGCAGGATCTCGGAGGCTGGGGCGAGCACGGTCTCGAGCCCGTCCCAGCGGTCGCTGAGGATGGGAGTCGCGCAGGACGCCGCCTCGAACAGGCGCACGCTCGGGCTGTAGCCGGCCCGGATCATGTCGGCGCGGGTGACGTTCAGGGTGTAGCGGCTGGCCGCGTAGAAATCCGGGTGGCCTGACGGCGGCACGTGCTCGATGCGCTCGACGTTCGCCGGCCAGTCGAGGTCGCGCGGGTATTGGGGGCCGGCGACGGCGAAGCGCAGGTTCGGCGCCCGGCGCGCGGGCTCGATCAGCAGGCGCGTCAGGGTCGGCTGCCGGTCGGGGCTGTAGGTGCCGAGATAGGAGAGGTCCCAACGCTTCGTGCGGTCGAGGGCGGGGTAGGCCTCGGGGTCGACGGAGCAGTAGAGCTGCCTCGCGGCGGGAGAGCCGTAATGCTCCTCGATGCGGCCGAGCGTCGGCCCGCCGGTGAAGGAGAGATAGAGGTCGTAGGTGGGGATCTGCTCCGGCGCGAGATATTCGTGGTCCCCGGACGCGAGCTTGGCCAGGGTGACCGGGGTGTCGATGTCGTAGAAGGCGCAGACCCCTCCCGTCCAGGATCGCACCCGCGTGCCGGCCGCGACGCCGTCGGGGACGTAGGAGCCGAGGATGACGGCGTCGGCCGCCGCGATGACGTCCCGGAAGCGGTCGAGGTCGTCGAGGTCGCGGTAGAAGGCGAGACGGCAGAAATCCGGCTCCGGCAGGTCGCGGTGAGCGGCGTACCAGGGCGTGTCGCGTTCGAGGAAGAGAACCTCGTGCCCGCGCGCCGCGAAGGCCCTGAGCAGGGCCCGGTAGGTGGTGGCGTGCCCGTTCCCCCAGGAGGACGAAAGGCTCAAGCCCAGAACGACGATGCGCAGCGGGATCATGCGGCGCTCCGCTCGCGCTTGGCAGCCGCCTCGTCGCGCAGGATGACATCGACCTCGGCGCCGCGATGGGCATAAGTGTGCTCGCAGGTGATCCGCCTGCGGGCGGCCTCGCCGATCTCCCGTGCGCGGGCGGGGGTGAGGGCCGCGAGGTGATCGGCGACGTCTCGGCCGTCGCGGGCGACGAGCACCTCCGCGCCGTCCTCCAGGAACAGGTCGAGCCCGACCCAGGCATCGGTGACGAGGCAGGCGCCGGCGCCGGCCGCCTCGAAGACGCGGGTCGCCGGTGAGTATCCCACCGCCGCCATGCTGTCGCGGGCGATGTTGAGGACGGCCAGCGGGGTCGCGTTGAAGGCGTTGTGCTCGCGCGTGTAGACGTGGCCGAGATGGCGGACGTTGTCCGGCATCGGCTTCGACTCCCAGCCGTTGCCGCCGATCAGGAAGGAGCGCCCGGGCAGCCGCGCCGCAGCGTCGAGGAAGAACGTCTCCACCCGCGCCTCGCGGTCGGGCAGGCGGTTTCCCAGGAAGGCGAGGTCGGCCGCAAAGCGCGGATCGGCCGGGACGGGATGGTGGGTGTCGGGATCGAGCGCGTTGTAGATCGGCACGCAGCGGCGGGCGCCGAAGCCCTCGTAGGCAGCGATCACCGGCGGCCCGCCGCCATAGGTGAGGACGAGGTCGAGCGCCGGCATCGCGCGGTGCAGGGCATGGCCCGGATTCGCGCCGAGTTCGGCCAGGGTGGCGGGCGCGTCGACGTCCCAGAAGATGCGGATCGCCTCCGGCCGCGAGGCGGCGATGACGCCCTCCAGCAATTCGTCGTCGAAGATCCCGACGCCGCTCGCCTTGACGACCACGTCGGCGGCGGCCGCCTCCGCCACGACCGCGCGCATCGCCTCGATGGTGGCCGGATAGACCCGGACCTCGGCGTAGTCCGGCGGGTCGATGTCGCGGTGCTGCTGCCGGTCGTAGGCGTCCGGCTCGTAGAAAGTGACGCTGTGGCCGCGCCCCGCGAGGTCGCGCAGCAGCCCCCGGTAATAGGTGGCGGCGCCGTTCCAATAGGACGACAGCAGGCTCGATCCGTAGAAGGCGATCTTCACGCGGCACTCTCCGACAGGGCAGGCTGCGACAAGGCAGGCTGCGGCAGGGCAGGCTGCGGCAGGGCAGGGCCGCGCAGCCTCGCGAGGATCGCGAGAAGCTCGTCGGCGCGGTGACGGCAGGTGTGGCGGGATTCGATCGTGGCGAGGCCCCGGTCGACGATGTCGCGGCGCAGGGCGGCATCGGAGTGTAGCGCACGCAGGTGCCGCTCCACGTCGAGGCCGCTCGCGGCGACGAGGTAGTCGCCGGGCCGGAACAGCTCCTCGCTGTCGTGCCAGGGCGCGGTCACCAGCGGGATGCCGCAGGCCAGCGCCTCGAACACCCGGATCGTCGGGATGCCCGGCAGGCGCTCCACATAGAAGCGCCGCGGCACATGGACCGTGGCAAGATAGCGGGCGAAGAGGGCGGGCGCCTCCGCGTTCGGCGCCCAGCCGTGGTAGCGCGCGCCGTAGGCGCGGAGCGTGGCAAGCGCCGCCTCCGGATAACGAACGCCGTAGACGTCCAGCGGCAGGCCGGCGTCGCGGGCCGGAGCGAACAGGTAGGTCTCGAGTTCGGCGCTGCGCTCGTCGTCGCCCCAGTTGCCGATCCAGACGAGCCCATGTCGCTCGTCCTCCTGCGGGAGCGGGCGGAACAGGCGCGTGTCGGCCGCCTCGTGCCAGACGAAGACGCGGGCGCCCCAGCCCCAGTCGCGATAGACCTCGGCCAGGGTCTCGCCGAAGGCGAGCACCCCGTCATAGCCGGAGAGATCGTAGGCCTTCATCGCCTCCGGCTCGCTCACGGCCCGGTGATGGGTGTCGTGGAACAGGAGCGTGTAGCGGGCGCCGCCCTTTCGCGCCGCGCCGAGCGCCGCGACGAGAGCGGGGTCGTTCCATTCATGCACGATGACGAGGTCGGCCCCGGCAACCGCCTCGACCGTCGGCGCGACCGCGGCGTAGGCGGTCGAACGCAGCTCCGGGTAGCTGGTGCGGTAGGCGGACAAGCCGGCCTCGCCATGGTCGCGCAGGAGGTTCGACAGGCTCCAGGCGCCCTCCGGCTCGAACGCTTCGACCCTGTGCCCGAGGGCGGTCAGCTCGCGCAGGATGCCGCGCAGGAAATGGGCGTTGCCGTGATTCCAGCACGAGGCCAGGGAGTGGGTGAAATAGGCGATCCTCATGCGGCCGCCTCCTTGCGCGACGCGTCTGCGCGCATCGCTAGGACGGCGCGGAACGTGTCTGCCACGCCTGCGGCCATCGCATCCACGCTGTAGCGGCCGGCGCGCTGGCGAGCGGCCTCCCCGAGCGCGGTCCGGCGCTCCGGGTCGGCCATGACGGCGTCGAGAACGCGCGCCGTGCCTGCTTCGTCCTCCGGGTCCGCGAAAACCGCCGCCCCGTCCCACAACTCGCGGAAGGTCGGCAGGTCCGCGAGCACGAGGGCGCAGCCGGCCTGGGCAGCTTCGAGCACGGCGAGACCGAAGGGCTCGTAGCGGGCGAGCGTTACGAAGACGGGCCGTTGCGCCAATTGGCGCGCGATGCCCGCGTCGTCGAGGCGGCCGAGAAGACGGAGATTGGGAAGGGCGATCCGCTCGCCGTTCTGACCTTCGACGGGACCCGCCGCGTGAACCGGGACCGCAAGCCGGGCAGCGATGCGGTCGAGGGCCGCGAGGTTCTTTGCTCGGTCCCAGAGGCGCCCGGCCGTGAAGGCGAAGGGGGCCGGATCCGCTTGCGCAGTGTCCGGCTTCGCTGGACGGCGGCCGTTATGGATCACCCCTGGCGCCAAGGGCAGGCCGTAGAGCCGGGCGGTGGCATTGGCGAAGGCCGCGCTTGGCGCCAGGAGCGCGTCGACCCGGCGGCAGCCGCGGGCGGCGAGGTCGCGCCGCCAGGCGAGGTCCGGCGGGAGCGGCCCGGTCTCGACGGCCTCCCACCAGGTCGCGACGCAGGAATGGCAGGTGGCGATCACCGGAACGGCAAAGTCCGCGGCGGCCGCGAAGGCGGGGCTGTGCAGGTGGACGACGTCCGCGCCCAGGGTCTCGGCGATCCGCGCCAGGGTCTCGCCCGCTTCCTCGATCTCGGAAGGGAGGGCGGCCGTCCAGTCGAGGGGCAGCCCGGTCACGATCAGGCGGCAGCCGGTCGCCTCAGCATCCTCCTGCTGGGCTCCGGTCGGGGCCGGCCCCAGCACCGCGAGGGTGACCCCGATCCCCTGGCGGGCGATGCCGCCGGCAAGGTCGCAGGCATATTGCCAGACGCCGCCGAGCGCGTCCGCGCTCATCAGGACATGCCGCGGCATCGCGCTCACCGGCACCCGCATGCGGCCTCCAGCTCTCGCAAGGGGAGGGGGCGCTCTTCCTGGATGTCGCTGAACCGGTCGAACTGGCCGAGGTAATGCGCGTGCGCCCGCTCCCAGGCCTCGTCGTCGGGCTCGCCCCAGAGGTGACGGTAATCCGGCGAGCTCGGATAGGGGTAGAGCGGCACGGGATCGTTCGCCCAGACGCCGCGGCTCCGCAGCCGGTCGCGCCACTCGGCCACGAGGGCGGGATCGTCGCCCGCGACCTTAATCAGGTTCGCCTGGACGAAGGGCACGCTGCGCCGGGCATGGATCAGCCGCTCGGCGAGTTCGTCCGTGGTGGCGCGGCACTTCTTGTCGAGGGCGGCGCGGCCCTCCGGCGTCAGGCTCTCGACGCCGGCCTCGATCGAGACGCAGCCCGCCGCCCCGAGCAGGTCGAGCATGTCGGGCTTCCAGAGGTCGATGCGCGTCTGGATGCCGAAGCGCAGGTCGCGCGAGACCAGGGCTTCGAGCAGCGGCTTCTGCGGCAGGAAGATCTCGTCGATGAAGTAGACGTAGGTGACGCCCTGGGCGATCAGCCCGTCGATCTCATCCAGAACATGCGCGAGGTCGCGGCGGCGATAGGCGTCGCGAAAGTCGAGCTTCGCGCAGAAGGTGCAGGTGTAGGGGCAGCCCCGCGAGGCCTCGACCTCGGCGCCCGGGCCATCGGGCTCCCGGTCGAAGCGGTGATGGTGATGGTGGTGCCGCGCGATCCACTCGGCGGGCCAGTGCAGGGCGGGCAGGTCGATGAAGCGCCCGGAATGGGGCGCGCCCGTCACCACGGCACCTCCGCCCTCCCGATAGGCGATCGCCGGGACCCCGCGCAGGTCGTCCGCGCCGGCGAGGCGCAGAACGATCTCTTCGCATTCGCCGCGTACCACGACGTCGACGCCGAGCTTCTCCAGCGTCGGCCGCGGCGTCGCCGAACCGTGCGGGCCGACCGCGACGGTGCGGCCGCCGCGACCGTTCAGGGCGTGGAGGAAGTCGTGCGGCACCCGCAGCTCCGGCGGGGCGCAGCGCCAGAACAGGTAGGTCGGCGCGGTGGCGACCACGGTCATGGCGGGCGCGAAATCCGCGACCGTCGCGGCGGCGTCCTCGTTCGTCCGGCTGCAGAGATGCGCGTCGACCATCAGCACATCGTGGCCGGCGGCCTGAAGCAGCGCCTTCGCGTAGCCGAGTTCGAGCGGGAGATGCGGCTCCCGGCAGCCGAAATAGATGCTGTTGCGGTAGCTCCAGGCCGGGTTGACAAGCGCGACCCTCATTCGGCCGCTCCCAGCAGGACGAGGTCGCCGGCTGAACCATTCAGGCCGCGCGCCTGCGAGAGCCAGGCGGCAAGGTCGGCGATGCCCTCCCGCCAGGACAGGGCCGGGGGCAGACCGAGGGCTGCCGCGATCTTCCGGGTATCGGAGACGTAGTAGCGCTGGTCGCCTGCCCGCCAGTCGGAGAAGCGCAGGTCGAGGGGGCGCCCGGCCACCGCTTCGATCTGCGCGAGCACCTGCCGCAGGCTGACGGCATTGGCCGGCCCTCCGCCCAGATTGAAGGCTTGGCCCGCTACCGCCTCGATCCGGTCCCAGGCCGCCAGATAGGCCGCCACCGCATCCGAGACGTGGAGGATGTCGCGGACCTGCCGTCCGTCGCCGTAGATGCTGATCGGCCGGCCTTCGAGCGCCGAGATCAGGAAATGCGCGACCCAGCCCTGGTCCTCCGTGCCCATCTGGCGGGGCCCATAGACGCAGCTCATCCGCATCACCACCGTGGGAATGCCGTAGCTGCGGGCGTAGTCGAGGACGTATTGGTCGGCGCTGCCCTTGGAGCAGCCATAGGGCGTGTGGAAATCGAGCGGCCTGTCCTCGCCGATGCCGCGCTCGCGCAGGGCGCGGTCCTCGGGGACGTAGGCATCGTTCGTGGCGCTCAACGGCAGGTCCGGCAGGTTGCCGTAGACCTTGTTCGTCGAAGCGAAGAGGAGTGGCACCGCGCCGCCCCGGCGCCGCAGCGCTTCGAGGAGGTTGAGGGTGCCGCCGAGGTTGACCGTGAAATCCTCCATCGGCGAGACCAGGCTCGTCGTCACCGCCACCTGTGCGGCGAGGTGGAAGACCGCGTCGGCCTCGGCTACGGACGCCCCGAGCCGCTCCCCGTCCCGGATGTCGCCGATGACGGCCTCGATCCGCTCCTTATGTCGCTCCTGCAGCCAAGCGAGATTCGCCTCGACGCCCGGCCGGGTCAGCGCGTCGTAGACGATGACGCGGTGGCCCTCGGCCGCGAGCCGGTCGGCGAGATTCGAACCGATGAATCCGGCCCCGCCGGTGATCAGGACGGTCCGCTTCGTGGCCGGCGCTCCCCTCGCCGTCACGCGACGAGGCCCCGAATCTCGAGCTCGCTGCGGGCCTGCTCGACGCGATCCACCGCCTGCTGGTCCGCGACCCAGGCGGCGAGTTCCGCGACGCCCTGCGCGAAGTCGCGCCGCGGCCGGAAGCCGAGCTCGCGCTGGATCTTGCCGATATCGGCGATGCAGTGCCGGATGTCGCCGAGACGCCCCTTGCCGGTGATCTCCGGCGCGATGTCGGACCGGCCCATCGCCTCCGCGAGGATGCGCGCCACCTCGCTGACCGAGCGGTCCTCGCCGCTGCCAACATTGTAGACGTTGCCGGGGGCGGCAGGATGCTCCAGTGCCAGCACGAAGGCCTGCGCCACGTCCTCGACATGGACGAAGTCGCGGCGCTGCTCGCCATCCTCGAAGATCATCGGCGGCTGCCCGTTATGGAGCCGCGAGGCGAAGATCGCGAGAACGCCGGTATAGGGGTTCGAGAGCGCCTGGCCGGGGCCATAGGCGTTCCAGAGGCGCAGGGCGACGCCCTCCATCCCGTAGGCGGGGCTCAAGGTCAGCGTCAGGCGCTCCTGCACGTATTTCGTCAGGGCGTAGACCGAGGCGAGGGTCGGGGCCTTCCATTCGGGCGTGGGGACGGGGACGAGGGGAATGCCTCCTTCGTCCACGGGGTCCCACGGATCTCCGGCCTTGCGCGGCTTGCGCTGCGCATCCTGCACCAGCGTTCCGCCCTCGGCCCGGTAGAGACCCTCGCCGTAGATGCTCATGGAGGAGGCCACGACGACGCGGCGCACGGGCTTCTCGATGAGTTTCTGGAACAGGGCGGCGGTGCCGCAATCGTTGACCGAGACGTAGCGCTCGACGGCGTACATGCTCTGCCCGACGCCGACCTCGGCCGCGAGGTGAATGACGGCGCCGACACCCTCGA
The DNA here is from genome assembly GCF_022179305.1 of Methylobacterium iners. Classification (GTDB taxonomy): domain Bacteria; phylum Pseudomonadota; class Alphaproteobacteria; order Rhizobiales; family Beijerinckiaceae; genus Methylobacterium; species Methylobacterium iners. The sequence continues at coordinate 2,194 of NZ_BPQP01000010.1, read as the reverse complement.
GCGCCCGGGCGAGGGCCTCGCCATCGCGGACATCGCCTCGGACGAAGGTGACGTTGCCCTCCATTCCCTCCGGCAACGTGCCGGCCCCATGCACCTGCTCGATCAGGCTGTCGAGGATGCGCACGCCGTAGCCGCGGCGGCGCAGCGCCAGGGCCAGATGCCGCCCGATGAACCCGGCGCCACCCGTGATGAGGATCGTTTCCTTCAAATCGTGCATCCTCTCAGAAGGTCGGGCACCCGAGGAACGGGCGTGGGGGTGCTGACATCCGCCTCGCGTCGCGATGCGTCATCAGTCCCCTGCAAAGGCCAGGACGACCGGACGCCAAGCGGATGACCGGGCCGCATCACCGTGAGGTAGCGTCGGTCATGGATCGTCTCCATCGCGCCGGCATCAGTTCACGCCCGGCCGAAGCTTGAGCACAGCCGCGGCGTTTTCGCTCGATTATGCAGGGGCTTGGGATGGCCCCACGGGAGTCTTGGTCGAACGTTTTACCATCGCCTCACCACCTGACGGATCAGAAAGCCGAGGCAATGGCCCTGTCGACGTACATACCTTTATGCGCAGTCGGAGAAATTGATCAAGTCTCAATATTTATTGATCTATGTGAATATGTGGCTGCCTATGTAGAAACATATGTTAATTTCAGTGAGTTGCTGGCATTATACTCAAGCTTTCTGCTTCTACGGTTGTAGCCATCTGTCTAAGTCTCTGTGAGCGACGAGTTTTGGTTCGCGCTCTTACGTCATGCGTCTGCAGCCTCGAGCGAAAATCCTGCACAAAGCACTGCATCCTCCGCGTGCATCCGCGAGGCGAAGGACAGATATGACGAGCCCACGCACGGCCGAAGCACACGTTTTCAGAGTAGGTCGTGCAAGTCTGCGCGGAGGCCTGGAGGTGCTACGGACGACACGTCACATCGGGACGTCCACGGGAAGAAACGACGACCTCTCAAAGCGGCGATCTTCTTACCGAGGCAAGCCGAGGTTATGATCTGCGTCTGATGGAGCGGTCGTGGTTGCCCACCCTCGTTTACCAAGGAGCGGCGCTCTGCGGGCTCGAACTCGGCCCTGTCGTTACATGGAAGCCGCTGCGCGAGCGCCAACCCTTCAATCGTATTAGAGGGCGTTAGGTCTGACTAGAAACGAAGTTGGCAGTTGATAGAGGGCGTAGTGCGTGAACTTCTTCGCAGAAGTATTCACCGAAGCAGCGGAACAGGTGTTCGCTCGTCTCAAACGAAAGCTTTCAGCGAGAGGGTTGCCGGATACGCAGTAACATCGGCTGTTCGGGCTTTCCTGCCTTGTCGCATCCGTTCCTGGTAGATGGATGGGAGACGCCCTATTGATACGGTCGGATGTCTTCTCGAGTCCGCTTTGATCAAAACGAAAAAGGCCGGGGCAAAGCCCGGCCATTCTCCGCGATCGATGGGTCCGCTTAGCGGAGGAGCTGGAGGATGCCCTGCTGGGCCTGGTTGGCCAGCGAAAGCGCCGAGATACCCAGCGACTGACGGGTGGTCAGCGCCTGGGAGTTCGCAGCCTCCTCGTTCAGATCGGCGTCGGTGAGCTTGGACGAACCGGTCTCCAGGACATTGATGATGTTCCTTGTAAAGTCCTGGCGGTTCTGCACCACCGACAGGTTCGAGCCGAAGGTCGAGGCCTGCGAGCGGAGGGTCGCCGAGGCCGTCGTGAGGCTCGTTTGCGTCGCCTTGATGTTGTCGTCGAGCAGGAAGTCGCCCCTGCCGTCCGCCGTGGCACCCGAGTCCTTGGTGATCGCCTTGAGGTCAAGGCCGCCGGAGGTTGCGTCGACGCCCTGGATGTCGAGGTTGGAGGTGTTCTTCTCATTGAAGGCGATGGACAGCTTGTTGGTTGCCGCGCTGCTGGAGAGCAGGTTGACGCCGTTGAAACTGGCATCCCTGGCGAGCTGGTCGATCTGGGTCAGCAGGCTGTTATACTGCTTGGCCAGGTTGGCCCGCTCCTTGACGCCGCTGACGGTCAGATCGCCGCTCAGGCCAGCCGCCTGTGTGGTGCCGTACTTAGCTGCCGGCGCAGAGCCGGACGCGAAGCCGAGCGAGGTCTGATCGATCTGCGCGGCGAACTCGATGTCGGCGCTGCCGTTGAGCACGATCTTCGTGCCGGTCGTATCTTTGGTGAAGGCCCTGCCGGCCCCCATGGGCTCGACGGCAGCGTTCAGCTTCGT
>NZ_BPQP01000009.1 GCF_022179305.1 Methylobacterium iners | reverse complement strand
CGGCGGCGCCGCACGACGCGGGAGGTCAGCAGCAGAGGCCGAGCCGGCGAAGGCGAGGCCGGCGAGGGCGGTGGCGCCCAGGAGCAAGAACTTCATGGTTTGGTCCTCTCGATTGACGCCGCCCCTCCTTGATGGAGACGTCTGGCGTAATTCCCCGGTTCTAGATCAGCAGCCTGGCCGAAGCTGTTGCTATCCGATCACGCCAGCCGCTTCGAAGGCGACCCCTTTGTGGCGATGTCCGGACGTTTGCGGTTTTCGTTCGACCTTGATTGCTTGAACCCCCAACCCGTTCGAATGGTCAAGGTTCAATCCGGATCGCCGCTTTTCCGCCAAGCTCGCGATGACAGATTGTCGCACCCACTGGTCGGGTTCAGGAGACCAGCGCGATCGCCGAGATCAAGCGGCCGTAATCGGCCTCGCCGCGGTGCGTCGTCCGCCGGTAGCTGAAGAAGCGCTCGGGATCGGCGTAGGTGCACAATCCGAGGGCGGAGGCCTGCGCGATCCCCGCCGCCGCCAGCCGCGACAGCACGAAGGCGGGGAGGTCGAAGCGCGCATGGCCGGGGCGGTCGCTCGGCACGAGGAACCGCTCGGAGCCCGGAGCCTCGTCCTGGAACCGCGCGAGGAAGTCCGGCCCGACCTCGTAGGCCGCCTGCGAGATGGTGGGCCCGAGGACGGCCACGATACGCCTCCGCCCGGCGCCCAGCCCCTCCATCGCCGCGACCGTCGCCTCGACGATTCCAGTCAGGGCGCCCTTCCAGCCGACATGCGCCGCCCCGACGACCCCGTTGTCGGGATCGGCGAAGAGGATCGGGCCGCAATCCGCCGTGGCGATGCCGAGGGCGAGCCCCGGCACGCGCGTCACCATGCCGTCGGCCTTCGGCCGCTCTTCGCGGGCGAACGGCGCCTCCACGACCACGACCTCGGCCGAATGCACTTGGTAAAGGCTGACAAGGTTCGCCTCCGCCACTCCGAGCCGGGCGCACATGCGCCGCCGGTTCTCGTCGACGCGCGACGGCTCGTCGTTCGAGCCGAGCCCGCCGTTGAGCGTGGCGTAGAGTCCCTCGGACGCGCCGCCGGCCCGCGTGAAGAAGGCGTGCCGGAGATTGGCATGGGCGCTGAGTTCGGGAGCTTCGATGATCATGGCGAGCGGATTCACCCAGGTGATGACAGGGGATTCGGAAGTGCCGGAAGCGCGGTGATCGAGGGATCGGCGACCGCCATCACCTTGAACAGGCGACCCATTCCCCGCGATCCGCGATCGGTCAGGCGATCGAAGGCTGACGCGATCGCCTCCGCTTGCCCTGGCGTCGCCCTCGACGCCAACCGTTCGGCGCGCTCACACAATCCGAGGGCGAGCAGGAAGTCGCGCTGCTCGACAGGGCCGTGGACGCGTGCGCCCTCGCCAGTCGCGGCGCGCGCCAGCGCCGCGAAATCGATATGCGTCGTGAGGTCGGCCTCGCCCGGGCTCGCGAGCGGATCGACGAAGCGGTGGCCGGCCACCGCCTGCAGCGTGTCGCCGAAGCCGGGCCGCACGTGGCCGTAATCGACGGCGAGCAGGGCGCCCCCCTGCGCCACGAGCCGCCTTGCGAGGCGGCGGACGAGGTCGAGCGCGGGGCCCGGCACGGTGATCAGGGCGCCGACGGGGGCCGGTGTCGTCAGGTCAGGATCGGGTTCGGCGGCGAGCCCGAAGGCGAGGCCCTCATCCGAGAGGCCGACCAGCCGCTCGCACCAGCCCCGCTCGGTCCGCTGGAACTGCCGCACCGGCAGGGCGTCGAAGAACTCGTTGGCGACGACGAGGGCCGGCCCCTCGGGCAGCGTGCCGATCTCGGCGTGCCAGGTCGGTCCGACCTGCCCGAGGCGCTCCTGCTGCGCGGCGCGAAGCACCGGGCTCGTCTCGACGAGGTGGAGGTCGATGGCGAGATCGGGCGCGACTTGGCGCAGGGCCCTCAGCGCATCGGTCATCAAGGTGCCGCGGCCGGGCCCGAGTTCGACGAGGCGCAGATTCGCGGGCGCCGCCATCGCGGCCCGGGCCGATGCGAGCCAGAGGCCGATCAGCTCGCCGAACATCTGGCTGATCTCGGGGGCGGTGATGAAATCGCCCCGGGTCCCGAGAGGGTCGCGGGTCCGATAATAGCCGTGGACCGGGTGCCCGAGGCAGAGCGCCATGTAGCGCGCGAGGCTCATCGGCCCCTCGCTCAGGATCTCGCTCCTGATCTCGTCGAAGAGCGGCGTGCTCACGCCGCGTCGGCCCGGACCGACTCCCCGGCCGCGGCGCGCGGACGGGTCGCGCCGCGAAGGGCCAGCACGATCGCGACGAGGCCCACCAGGGCCATGGGCAGGCACAGCAGCATGCCCATGGTCAGGCCGCCGAGCGGTCCGTCCTCCGTGCCGAACAGGTAGCCGAGCTGACGGTCCGGCTCGCGGAAGAACTCGCAGAATGTGCGCGTCACGGCGTAGCCGAGCACGAAGATGCCGCCCAGGAGCCCGGGCCGGCGGAACCCGAAGGCTCGCACGCAGAGCGCCATCACGACGAAGAGCAGGGCGCCTTCCGTGGCAGCCTCGTAGAGCTGGCTCGGATGCCGGGGGAGGGGTCCACCCGTCGGAAAGACGACGGCGTAGGGGAAGTCCGGCGCGACCCGGCCCCAGAGCTCCCCGTTCACGAAGTTGGCGATGCGGCCGAAGAACAGCCCGATCGGGACGACCACGGCCGCGAGATCGAGCAGCACAAGGCCGCCGAGCTTGCGCGACCGGGCGAAGAGCAGGATCGCCAGGATCGCGCCGAGGAAGCCGCCGTGGAACGACATGCCGCCGTTGCGGATCGCCAGGATCTCCAGGGGATCGCCGAGATAGAGAGGCAGGTTGTAGAACAGCACGTAGCCGAGCCGGCCACCCAGGACGACGCCGAGCGCGACCCAGACGATGAGGTCGTCGACGTCGTTCAGCGTCGGGCGGCGCACCACGCCCCACAGGCCCTCGGCCGCCACCAGCCGGCGCGCGTAGTACCAGCCGCCGACGAGGCCGACGACGTAGGCGAGGGCGTACCACTTGATCGCGATCGGGCCGATGGCGACCGCGACGGGATCGATCGCCGGGAAGGGCAGGGCGAGGAGCGGCGAAATCGGCGAGCCTCCGGAGAACGGGCGGGCATTGCACACCCGGCCCCGCGAGCGTCAAGTCCGCGCCGGGATTCGGCGCCGCGGCCTGCGAAGCAGCGACGCCGGGTGAGGGTTGGCGGGCGAGATCGAGAGGACGATGTCGGCGTGAGCGACGGGCAATCACCGGAGGTGGGCAAGCCGGGCTCGTTCGGGCTGCCGCGAGGCTCGGGCGAGACCACGACGGTGGTGGCGCATTACCATCGCGCCGAGATCCAGCGCATGGCGGGGTGGCGGGACCGGATCGATCGGACCACGAACTGGGCGATCACCGTCATCGCCGCCATGCTCTCGGTCTCCCTGTCGGCGCCGGCCGCCCACCACAGCGTCCTGCTCTTCGCGATGCTGCTCGTCCTGCTGCTCCTGGCGATCGAGGCGCGACGGTACCGGTTCTTCGACGTCTACCGCGCCCGGGTCCGCCGATTGGAGCGGCACTATTACGCGCCCATCTTCGCGGGCGCGGCGGCCGACCCGAGCGCCTGGGCGCATGAGCTCGCAGCCGATCTGCGCCAGCCCATGTTCCGGATCAGCTTCACGGATGCCCTGACCCGGCGGCTGAGGCGCAACTACATCTGGATCTTCCTGATCCTGCTGCTGGCCTGGATCCTGAAGGTCGCGGGCGCGGGCCCCGGCTCGGCCCCCGATGGAGACCGCATTGCGCTCGATCTGGCGGCGGCCCTGACCAACGCGGCGCTGGGCCCCGTCCCCGGGATCATCGTCACCGGCGCCATCGCGGCATTTTACCTCGGGCTCGTGGTTCTCGCCCTGCGGCCGCTGTCCCCGCAGACGGAGGACGGCTCCGTCCACGTCTGAGAGCGAAGTTTCCGGCCTAGGCCGCGCGCACCGTGGCGAGGAACTGGCCGACTTCCATGCGCAGCCGGTCGGATTGCCGCGAGAGGTCCTGCGAGGCCTGCATGACTTGTCCGGCCGAGGCGCCGGCCTCGGCCGCCGCGCGGGCGACCTCGCCGATCTCGGTGGTCATCGCGCCGGTGCCGGTCGAGGCCTCGCCCATGTTGCGAACGATCTCCTGCGTCGTCACGCCCTGCTCCTCCACCGCGGCGGCAATGCTCGCGGTCACCACGCTCATGCCCTCGATCCGGACGACGATGCCCTGGATGGCGGCGGCCGCGCCGCCGGTGGCGCCCTGAATGGCCTCGACCTGCTGGCCGATCTCGTCGGTGGCTCGCGCCGTCTGCTCGGCGAGGCTCTTGACCTCGGCCGCCACGACCGCGAAGCCGCGGCCGGCTTCGCCGGCCCGCGCCGCTTCGATCGTCGCGTTAAGGGCCAGGAGGTTCGTCTGCGCGGCGATCTGCGAGACCATACCGACGACGTCGCCGATCCGGGCGGCGGCGGCCGACAGCTCCTGCATGGTGCCGGCTGTGCGGCCGGCCTCGCCGACGGCTTTGCGCGACATCTCGGCTGCCTGCTCGACCTGACGGCCGATCTCCGCGACGGTGGCGCCGAGCTCTTCGGCCGCGGCGGCGACGGCGTTGACGTTGCCGGAGGTCTCCCGGGCGGCGGAGGCCACCGCGTTCGAGCGGCGGGCGGTGCCCTCGACCGCCGCGCTCATGCTGCCCGAGGCGCCCTGGAGGCCGGTCGCGGCCTGCGAGACGCCGTCGACGATGTGGCCGACGGAGCGCTCGAAGCCGTCGGCGAGGTCGCGCAGCAGGGCGCGGCGCTCGCTCTCCTCCCGCATCCGGGCGGCCTGCGTGGTCTCGAGCTGCCGGGCCGCCTCCTCCAGCGAGATGTCGCGGATGGTCACGACGGCGCGGGCGATGTCGCCGATCTCGTCGGCGCGCCGGCTGCCGGGCACCTCGGCCAGGGTCTCGCGGCGCGCAAGCGCCTGGAGGGCGTTGGTCAGGGCGCCGAGGGGCCGCACGATGCCGCGGGCGAAGAGGAGACCGACGAGGGCCGTGATTGCGAGGACGGCGAGGGCCGAGACGGCGAGCGTCCGGGTCAGCGTGCCCACGGCCGCCAGCGCCTCGCCCTCGGATTGCTCGGCCACGATCGTCCAAGGCGCGTCGAGGACCGCCACGGCGGCGGTGGCGGCCATGCGGGTGCCGTCGGCCACGTCATAGGTGAAGGGCTGAGCCGCCTTGAGTGCCGGCGTGGCGATGCCGAGCTCGGCGGCGGGCAGGCCAGCCTTGCCGATCCTCGTCAGGGGAGGATTGCTGCGCAAGGTGCCATCGGCCCCCACCGTCATGACCTGGCCCGTCGCGCCCAGCCCCGCCCGCTCGGAGAGGGTGTGATCGAACAGGGCGGGTGTCAGGCGAAGGACGAGGAAGCCGACCCGGGAGGCGGCCTGGCCCGTCCCCATGGCGACGTTGGCGCGGCGCGTCATCGCCCGGCCGATGAAGGCGGAGGGTCCAGCCTCGGCAGGATAGGGCGCGAAATCCTGGTAGAGGGTGGCGTCGGCGTCCGAGGCCTTGAGCCGCTCGACGAGCTTGGCGAGACCAGTGGCCGCGAAGGCCGGCTCCGTCAGCGAATGCGCGAAATCCGCGCTCTTCGTCGTCGTGTAGACGATGCGGCCCGCCTCATCGAGGAACATGAAGTCGGCGTAGCCCGGCCGCTCCAGGAGCTTGCGCGCGGCCTCCTGGACCTTGGCGTGACGGCGTCCGTACATGGTGCCGCCGCCCTCGACGGCCATGCGCGCCTCGGCCGTGGGCGGGCTCGTGAAGGACTGAACAAGTCCGGCATAGTCTGGCTTGGCCGGGTCGAGGGCCTCGATGAGGTCCGTGAAATTGCCTGCCACCTGCGGATTGCCCGCCGCCGTCGTCAGGTCGCCCTTGGCACGGTCGGCCACCAGCTCGATCCCCGTCTTGCGGGCCGTGGCGGCGATTGCAGGCGCTCCTGCGCCGCCTCGGTCAGGCCGGCGCGCGCCGCGTACCAGCTCAATCCTCCCATGGCAGCGGCGCTGAGCAGGGCGAGGCCCACCGTCGCCGCCGGCAGTCGGACGTTGAGACTGGTGAAGAGCGACATGGGCGAAAACCGGGCCTGAGAAAGACCGATTGGGTAGAGCGAAGATGTTAAGAAACCGAGCTGTTTCCGGTCTTCCAGATGATGATTTCAGATGAGGCGGAACGCTCGGATCGTCTTCGAAAAAAATTGCACTCGCCAGTCAATGAATATTGAATACCTCAGACGCTTGGGCTGCTCGGCTCCGGTGATCGGATGTTTGCGAAGGCGACGCGACGACCTCCATCAGCATTGCGGTTCACGGCTGGGCCGAGGCATGCGGGCCTGTTGCCGGGATGTGAGAGAGCCAAGGGCCAAACGGGGGATCTGACGACGACCCGCACCGTGCCCCGAGCTGCGGCGCCGTTCGAAAAGGATCGTCCACGGCTCGGAGCAGAACCAGGAGGAACGGTCCTGAGAGCTCGCACGGAAGAGGGGGCATTGCAGCCCCGACGTGCCGTCCGCCGCGAGCCAAGTTCAGGCAACTCAAGATCGGAGGACACGGAGGGGCTACGTTCTTCGGTTGCCTCGTGCATGAGGGACACAACTTATATTGCAGTGCGGTATGCAACAGCTGTTACCGGCGCAGTGAAGACCCTTGTCCTGCTTCAGATATACAATATGCTGATCGCACAATAATCGTCCGAGAGTCCAAGGCGTACCGGTCCGGGGCGCTGAAAGGACCCGGCTGGAGGAACCTCATGAAGACTGGAATCGCGCGCTCGCTCGTGCGTGGCCTAGCCCTCGCTGGCCTGACATCCGCCGGCCTCGGTGCGGGCGCGGCGCACGCGGCTTGGCAGCCTACCAAAACCGTCGAGTTCATCGTCCCGGCAGGGACCGGTGGCGGCGCCGACCAGATGGCGCGCATGCTCCAAGGCATCATCCAGAAGCACAGCCTGATGCCGCAATCCCTCGTGGTCATCAACAAGGCCGGCGGGGCGGGCGCCGAGGGCTTCCTCGACCTCAAGGTCTCGAACCGCAACCCTCACAAGATCATCATCACCCTCTCGAACCTCTTCACGACGCCGCTCGCCACCGGCGTGCCGTTCAAGTGGGAGGACCTGACGCCGGTCGCGATGCTCGGCCTCGACGAGTTCGTCCTCTGGGTCAACGCGAAGTCGCCCCACAAGACCGCCAAGGACTTCGTCGAGGCCGCCAAGGCCGAGGGCCCGAACTCGGTCAAGATGGGCGGCACCGGCTCGAAGCAGGAGGATCAGATCATCACGGCCGCCATCGAGCAGGCGACCGGCACGAAGATGACCTACGTCCCCTTCAAGGGCGGCGGCGACGTCGCGGCGCAGCTGGTCGGTGGCCACATCACCTCGAGCGTCAACAACCCGATCGAGGCGGTCGCGCAGTGGCGGGCCGGCGAGCTGAAGCCGCTCTGCGTCTTCGACAAGGAGCGCATCCCGCTCAAGGAGAACGTCACCGCCTCCATGTCCTGGGGCGACATCCCGACCTGCAAGGAATCGGGCCTCGACATCGAGTACCTGATGCTGCGCGGGATCTTCATGGGGCCAGGCGCCACCCAGGAGCAGGTCGACTACTACGTCGAGCTGTTCAAGAAGGTGCGCGAGACGCCCGAGTGGAAGGACTTCATGGCGAAGGGCGCCTTCAACACGACCTTCATGGCCGGTGACGAGTTCAAGGGCTGGCTCGGCAAGGCCGCCGCGCTCCACCGCTCGCTCATGGAGAAGGCCGGCTTCCTCGCGAAGTGAGGACAGGCGTCCGCTGACTGAACGCGGCGGAGGCTCCTCCGTGCCCGGCCCTCCCGGCAAGATCAATCAGGCATCGGCACGACGTGCCGGGAAGACGAGACATGGCCCACGACACCGAGCACGGCGGGAACACCGCCTCCGAGAACACGGTCTCCAAGCGCAGCATGGAGCTGGTCGTCGCCGGCCTCTTCATGGCGCTCGCGACCCTGATCATGGTCGACAACTGGCGGCTCGGGGCGAGCTGGCAGGAGGACGGGCCGGGCGCCGGCTATTTCCCATTCAGGATCGGCGTCATCATGTTCGCGGTCAGCGCGGCCACCTTCGCGATTCATCTGCGCAGGCTGAACGCGGCCGACCCGACCTTCGTGGATCGCACGCAGCTTCGCCAAGTCCTGCAGGTGCTCGTTCCGACAATCGTGTTCGTGATCTCGATCGGCTTCCTCGGGATCTACCTGGCATCCGGGCTCTTCATTCTGTTCTTCATGCGCTGGCTCGGCAAGTATCCCTTCTACAAGATCTTGCCGATCGCGGTGCTGACGCCGCTGTTCCTCTTCATGATGTTCGAGATCTGGTTCCTCGTGCCGCTACCGAAGGGTCCGATCGAAGCGGCGCTGGGCTATTGAGAGAATCACCGGGCGACGTTCTCGCTCGGTGGGGAATGACGGCACGGTACGCATGAGCGTCCTTCGTCGATGATCGCGGATGGTGCCGGAAACGCTCGGCACGCCGCACGAGAATGGTTGGAGCCCCTGCCTTGGACGCGCTTCTCTCTCTGATCCACGGCTTCGGAATTCTCGCCGATCCGATGAACATCCTCTACATGTTCGTCGGGATCTTCCTCGGCGTCCTGATCGGCGTGCTGCCCGGATTGGGCGGCGCGAACGGCGTCGCGATCCTCCTGCCCCTGACCTTCAGCATGTCGCCGGTGTCGGGCATCATCATGCTGTCGTCGATCTACTGGGGCGCGCTGTTCGGCGGGGCGATCACCTCGATCCTGTTCAACATCCCGGGCGAGCCGTGGTCGGTGGCCACGACCTTCGACGGCTATCCGATGGCCCAGCAGGGCCGGGCGGGCGAGGCGCTCGCCACCGCCTTCACGGGCTCGTTCCTCGGCGCCTTCGTCGCCACGCTGCTCCTCACCTTCCTGGCGCCGTTGATCGCGCGCTTCGCGCTGCAGTTCGGGCCGGCCGAGTTCTTCGCAGTCTACCTGCTGACCTTCTGCAGCTTCGTGGGGATGGGCAAGGAATCGCCGCTCAAGGTCATCGCCGCCATGATGCTGGGCTTCGCGCTGGCCGCGGTCGGGATCGACACCGTGACGGGGCAGCTGCGCATGACCTTCGGCTCGACCGAGCTCCTGCGCGGGTTCGACTTCCTCGTCGCCGTGATCGGGCTGTTCGGCGTCGGCGAGATCCTGCTCACCATGGAGGAGGGGCTGGCCTTCAAGGGCAAGACCGCCAAGATCAACTCGCGGGTCGTGCTCCAGGTCTGGAAGGAACTTCCGAAGTACTGGGCAACGGCGATCCGCTCGTCGATCGTCGGATGCTGGATGGGCATCACGCCAGGCGGCGCGACGCCGGCCTCCTTCATGAGCTACGGGCTCGCCAAGCGCTTCTCCCGCACGGGGTCGAAATTCGGCACTGGCGAGGCGGAGGGTGTGCTGGCCCCCGAGACGGCGGCGCACGCCGCCGGCACCAGCGCGCTCCTGCCGATGCTGACGCTGGGGATCCCGGGCTCCCCGACGGCGGCCGTGCTGCTGGGCGGCCTCCTGATCTGGGGCCTGCAGCCGGGCCCGCTCCTGTTCGTGGAGCAGAAGGATTTCGTCTGGGGCCTGATCGCCAGCATCTATCTCAGCAACGTCGCCGGGCTCATCGTCGTGCTGACGACGGTGCCCTTCTTCGCCGCGATCCTGCGGGTGCCCTTCAGCATCATCGCGCCGATCATCCTCGTGATCTGTGCGGTCGGCGCCTACACGGTGCACAACGCGCTGCTCGACATCGCCGTCATGCTGGTCTTCGGCGTGATCGGCTACCTGTTCAAGAAGCTCGACTATCCCCTGGCGCCGCTGGTGCTCGCCCTCGTGCTCGGCGACATGGCCGAGAGCGCCTTCCGCCAGGCGATGCTGCTCTCGCAGGGCAGCGTGTCGATCTTCTGGGCCAATCCCCTGGTCGGCTCGATCGTGACGCTGGCCCTGACCATGCTGTTCTGGCCGCTCATCTCGGCCGGTCTCGCCAGGCTCCGGCCACGGGCTCCCGCGCCGCTGTCTCCGTGACGGCGGTGCCTGATCGCCGCCGCGCTCTCCTCCCCCTTGCGGAGAGGAGTTGGAGGTGGGTGGGTGACCCTGGACTCAGGCAGTCGGAACCACCCCCGCCTGTGCCCCCTCCACGAGGGCGGGGCGATGGCAGATGGGGTTCTTCAACCCCCCTTTGTCATTCCGGGGCGCCGCAGGCGAGCCCGGAACCCAGAACCGCAGGTCGCGATCCAGCCTGCTTCGTCGGCGGCTCTGGGTTCCGGGCTCTGCTGCACAGCCCCGGAATGACAACGAGGAGAGTTATAGAGGCCGCCGGCCAACGAGCCATCTCATCTGCGATCGCCCTTCCAGAGGGGGACGCGCTAGGCCGGGCTGATCAAACCGCCAGACGCTCAGTCTCCGCCCCATCGTGCGCGAGGAACAGCTGGTAGGCCGGGTTGTCGGTCTCGTCGACGAAAGGATAGCCCAACGCGTCCATCGCCGCGTCGAAGCGCGCGCGTTCGTTCTGGGGCACGCCGATCCCGGCGAGCACCCGGCCGTAATCGGCCCCGTGATTGCGGTAGTGGAACAGGGTGATGTCGAACCCGTCGCCGAGCCCGTCGAGGAAGCGCATGAGAGCGCCTGGCCGCTCCGGGAACTGGAAGCGGTAGATGCGCTCGTCCGACAGTCCCGCGGTGCGCCCGCCCACCATGTAGCGGATATGGACCTTGGCCATCTCGTTGTCGCTCATGTCGAGGACGCGGTAGCCCTGGTCGCGAAGGGAGGCGATCAGGTCGCGCTTCTCGGCCGCGCCGCCGGAAAGGTTCACGCCCACGAAGATCTGCGCGTCGGCCTCGCGGGCGTAGCGGTAGTTGAACTCGGTGATGGCGCGGGGTCCCAGCGTCCGGATGAAGGCGCGGTAGGCACCCGGCCGCTCGGGGATGGTGACGCCGAGCAGGACCTCGCGGCCCTCGCCAACCTCGGCGCGCTCGGCGATGTGGCGCAGGCGGTCGAAGTTGAGGTTGGCCCCCGAGGAGATCGCCACGAGGGTGCCCGACCCGGGCTGGCGCTCCGCGTAGAGCTTGGCGCCGGCGAGCGCCAGGGCGCCGGAGGGCTCCGAGATGGCGCGGGTGTCGTCGAAGACGTCCTTCACGGCCGCGCACATGGCGTCGGTGTCAACGGTGATTACCCCGTCGAGATGCTCGCGGCAGAGCCGGAACGTCTCGGCGCCCGCTTGGCGCACGGCGACGCCGTCGGCGAAGAGGCCGACCGTGGGGAGGATGACCCGCTCGTCGGCGGCGAGTGCGGCGGCCATGCAGGCGGCGTCGTCCGGCTCGACGCCGATCACCTTGGTCTCGGGGCGCAGATACTTCACGAAGGTGGCGACCCCGGCGGCGAGGCCGCCGCCGCCGACGGGCACGAAGATCGCCTCGATCGGCCCGGAATGCTGGGTCAGGATCTCCATGCCGATCGTGCCCTGGCCGGCGATCACGTCGGGGTCGTCGAAGGGATGCAGGAAGGTCAATACCTGCGCCGCCTCGAGCTCGCGGGCGTGGCCCAGCGCCTCGTCGAAGGTGTCACCGTGCAGCACGACCTCGGCGCCGCGCGCCCGGCAGGCATCGACCTTGATGGCCGGCGTGGTGCGCGGCATCACGATGACGGCGCGCACGCCGAGCTTGGCCGCGGCGAGCGCCACGCCCTGGGCGTGATTGCCGGCGGAAGCGCAGACGACGCCGCGCGCCAGCACCTCGGGGGGCAGCCCCGACATCTTGTTGTAGGCTCCGCGCAGCTTGAACGAGAACACGGGCTGCAGATCCTCGCGCTTGAGCAGCACCGGGCGGTCGAGGCGCGCCGACATGCGCGGCATCGGGTCGAGCGGGCTCTCGATGGCGACGTCGTAGACGCGGGAGGTGAGAATCTTGCGGATGTAGTCGGTCACGAAAATCACGGGTTCGAGCGAGGGACGGCTCGTGGGGCGCGCGCCCACCGTTAAACCGTCCGTGGTCGGGATGCGAATGTGCCCCTTTAGCACGCCGCGGCCCGCGCCGCGCGAAGCCCAGCCCTGCAACGCGCCGCGGCGCTCGGGCCCGCGGCATCGGTCACCCCCAGCCCAGGCGCTCGATGAGAGCCGCGAGCCAGACGAGGGCGGCCAGCGCCTGGGCCAGGAAGGCGCCCGCCGAGGCCATGTCCTTGACGGTGCCGACCGCCGGGTGCCGGGCCGGATGGAGATGGTCGCACAGCTTCTCGATCGCCGTGTTCAGGAACTCGGCCGAGAGCATCAGGAGCAGGCTTCCCGCGAGCGCGACCCGCACCCAGAGGCCCGATCCGATGATCATCGCCAGCGGCACGCCGAGAAGCAGCAGGACGAGCTCCTGGCGCACCGCGCGCTCGGTGCGGGCGCCGTAGCGCAGGCCGCGCCAGGAATTGAGGAAGGCGAGACGCAGCGCGTTCATGGTTCGAGGGTCCCGGATCGCGGCGCGGCTCGGGCGATCCATTTCGCCAGCAGCGGACCGGTGAGGAGGACGGTGAAGAGCCGCAGGGTCTGGACCGCGAGGACGAAGGACACGTCCGCCTTCGCCCCGACCGCGATGATCGCCACCGAATCGAGCCCGCCCGGGCTCGTGGCGAGGAAGGCCGTGAGGAAATCGATGGGGAGGAGTCGGGTGAGCCCGAAGGCGAAGCCGCCGCAGAGCGCGACGACGAGGAGGGTGGCGGCGAGGATTCCGGGCAGGGCGTGGACCATCTCCCGCAGCGTCTCCCTGGTGAAGCGCAGGCCCACATACCAGCCGATCAGCGCGTAGGCCGCATCGAGCAGGGGCGCCGGCAGCGCCATCGTGGCGTAACCGGTGGCGTGGAGGAGGGCGCCGAGCAGCATCGGTCCGACGAGCGCGCCGGCCGGCAGCCGCAGGGCCAGGGCCAGGCCCGCGCCGACGGCCGCAATCCCTAGGGTCGCGGCGACCGTGAGCGCGCCCGGCGCCTTGGGGACCACGCTCTTCGCGCCGGTCTCGCCGCCGAGATCGGCGAGCAGCCGCGCCATCGCCGAGGCGCAGAGCACCACCACGACGACGCGCACATATTGCATGAAGGCGACGAGGCGCGGATCGGAGCCGTATTCCTCCGCCATCGCGACCATCGCCGCGGCGCCACCGGGGGAGGAGCCCCAGGCGGCGGTGGTGCCGGGCAGGACCTGCAGCCGCGTCAGGCCCCAGCCGACGGCGGCGCCCGCCGCCACGGTCACGAGAACGACGGCGAGGATCAGGAAGCCGTCGCCGAGCAGGGTGCCGACGATCTCGGGGTTCACCGAATGAGCCACGAGGCAGCCGATGATCGCCTGTGCCCCGAGGAAGCCGGGCTTGGGCACCTTGAGCCTGGCGCCGGACACGCCGAAGCCGATGGCGGCCAGCATCGGGCCGAGCAGGAGAGCGGCCGGAAATCTCGCCAGGGTCAGGCCGTAGGCGAGCACCGCCGACACGGCAAGGAGCGCCGCCCAGGAGCCGAGGGAACGGATGTCGGTCAAGGAAGGCCGAGGCTCTCGGGGGACGTTGGTGGGACGGGTGCGGGCTCACGTGCCGGAGCAGCGGAGGCGATTTCCAGGTTCCGCTATACCGGATTGCCCACACCGTCACGGCGTGGCGCTCTGGGGCGCAGGCCGGCATCGTCGGCGCAGGCCATGGTGTTGGACGGCGCGTGGGCCCGGAAGAAGGCCGCGAGGTGGGCGAGACCGGGCGCGCGCGGGTCGCTGGAGCGCCAGGCGAGCGCGATGGTGCGGCCGGGCCCGTCGACGTCGAAGCTCCGCGTCACGGTGAGGCCGCTCGGGTCCGGCCCGCTCGGCACGGCCAGCGCCGGCAGCAGGGTATAGCCCGCGCCCGCGGCGACCATGGAGCGCAGCGTCTCGAGGCTTGTCGCGTGTCGGCCGGCGGCGTTGCCGGCGCCGCAGGCCGCCACGGTCTGGTCGCGCAGGCAATTGCCCTCGTCGAGGAGGAGCAGGTCCGGTCCGGCGACGTCGGTCGCGCGCAGGGCTCCGCCGCGAGCGAGCGCGTGGTCGGCCGGGCAGGCGAGGAGAAAGGGCTCGATGAAGAGCGGCGAGACGGTCAGCCCGGAGACGGGCACCGGCAGGGAGACCAGGGCGGCATCGATCCGGCCATCGCGCAAGCCCTCGAGGATCTCGGCGGTGCGCGCCTCGCTGAGTGCCAGGGCCAGGAGCGGAAATTCCTGCCGCAGGCTGCGCAGCACCAGGGGGAAGAAGTAGGGTCCCAGCGTCTGAATCGCCGCGAGGACGAGGCGGCCGGTGAGCGGTGCGCCGCGGCCCTCGCTCGCCAGCACGAGCAGGCGCTGCGCCTCGGCCAGGACGGCGCGAGCCTGCCGGACGATGCCCTGGCCGGCCGGGGTCAGCATCACCCTGCGGTTGCCGCGCTCGAACAGGACGAGGCCGAGCGCCGCCTCGAGCTTGCGCACCTGCACGCTCAGCGTCGGCTGGCTGACATTGCAGCGTTCCGCCGCCCGCCCGAAATGGTGTTCGTCCGCGATGGCGACGACATATTCGAGATCGCGCAGGGAGAGGCCCGACAGGTTCATAGACTGTGTCTATCAGAGTCTTTGCAACGATGCATTTGTCTTAGGGCTTCGCTGCGGCGATAAGGTCTGACCGGAATCGTTCCAGGGTCCGCCCCGCTTCCCCGGGCGCGAGCCGCAACGAGGAGACCATCACGCATGAGCGATCAACGTCCGATCCTGACCACCCGCCAGGGCCACCCGGTCCGCGACAACCAGAGCACCCGCACGGTGGGCGAGCGCGGGCCCGCGACGCTCGAGAACTATCAGTTCATCGAGAAGATCACCCACTTCGACCGCGAGCGCATCCCCGAGCGCGTGGTCCATGCCCGGGGTGCGGGCGCCCACGGCTACTTCGAGGCCTACGGAAAGATCGGCGACGAGCCCGCCTCCAAGTATACCCGCGCCCGCGTCCTCACCGAGGCCGGCGTGCGGACCCCGACCTTCGTGCGCTTCTCCACCGTGGCCGGCGCCAAGGAGAGCCCCGAGACCGAGCGCGACCCGCGCGGCTTCGCGGTCAAGTTCAAGACCGTCGACGGCAACTGGGATCTGGTGGGCAACAACCTCAAGGTCTTCTTCATCCGCGACGCGATCAAGTTCCCCGACATGATCCACGCCTTCAAGCCCGATCCGGTGACGAACCGGCAGGAGCCCTGGCGCTTCTTCGACTTCGTGGCGCAGCACCCCGAGTCGATCCACATGGTCACGCACCTGAAGTCGCCCTGGGGCATCCCCGCGAACTACCGCGAGATGGAGGGCTCGGGCGTCAACACCTACAAGCTTGTCAACGACAAGGGCGAGGCGGTGCTCTGCAAGTTCCACTTCGAGCCCAAGCTCGGCGTGCGCAACCTGACCTCGGCGCAGGCCTCCGAGATCCAGGCCAAGGATGTCGGGCACGCCACGCGCGACCTCTACGACAACATCACGGCGGGCAACTTCCCCGAGTGGGAATTCTGCGTCCAGATCATGCCGGACGGCCCGAACGACCACCTCTCGTTCGATCCGCTGGACGACACCAAGCTCTGGCCGGTCGAGGACTTCCCGCTCCTGCCGGTGGGCCGCCTCGTGCTCGACCGGGTGCCGGACAACTTCTTCGCGGAAGTCGAGCAGTCGGCCTTCGGCACGGGCGTGCTCGTCGACGGCATCGACTTCTCGGACGACAAGATGCTCCAGGGCCGGACGCTGTCCTACTCGGACACCCAGCGCTACCGCGTCGGCGCCAACTACCTGCAGCTGCCGATCAACGCGCCGCAGCCCGGCGTGAAGGTCTATTCGAACCAGCGCGACGGCCAGATGACCTATTCGGTCGACGGCACCGGGCCGAACCGGCACATCAACTACGAGCCGAGCACCCTGGCCCAGGGCCTTCGCGAGGCGGACAAGCCGGCCCACGAGTACCACCAGCCGGTGGAGGGCAAGCTCGGCCGCTACCAGACCTCGCGCACCGAGGACGACTACACCCAGGCCGGCGTTCGCTACCGCTCGTTCCAGGATTGGGAGCGCGACGAGCTCATCAGCAACCTCGTCGGCGACATGAAGCAGTGCCCGGAGCCCATCCAGCTTCGGATGGTCTGGCACTTCTGGCACGCGGACGAGGATTACGGTCGTCGGGTCGCCGAGGGCGCGGGCATCGACCTGCAGAAGGCGCTCGCCCTGCCGCCGCTTCCCGGCCGCGCCGCCCCGGGCAAGCGCCTGCACGCCGAAACCTACACCGACGGCACCCAGGCGCATCGGGTCGCCGCCGAGTAGGGCGGCATCAAGGACGGAAGGCTTCAGCCCCGCACGGTCACTTGGCCGTGCGGGGCTTTTCCATGATCCAAGGCCCCCGGACGGCGAGATCGGCCGCGCATCGTCGATCGCTTGAGGCGCAAGCCGTAACGCTCGCGCTTGTCAGGGCTACGACCTTTGCGACGAGGGCTCGCCCACGTAGCCCGCCCGCCCGGCACCGAGCCCGCAGACGAGGCTGCCGAGTGCGATCCCGGTGAACAGCAGGGTCGGCCAGAACCAGCCGCCGCTGAGATCGTGGGCGAGGCCGAAGCCCAATGGCCCGAGCGAGGCGAGGCTGTAGCCCACGCCCTGCGCCAGGGTGGAGAGGCCGGCGGCGGCCGCAGCGTCGGGTGCGCGCAGCACGATGATCGTCAGCCCGAGACCGAACAGGCCGCCCACGCTGAGACCGAGCAGGATGCCGATCGGCATCACCGCCCAGACCGGCCCGAGGACGAGGGCAGCGAAGCTCGCGATGCAGAGCAGAATCAGGCCAACGACGAGGCCGCGTTGGTCGCGCAGCCGCGCCGCCAGTGCCGGCACGAGGAGCGCGCTCGGCATCTGTCCGATGCTGAGGATCGAGGCGACGAGGCCGGCCTCCAATGCGCTCAGACCCCGGTCCTGCAGCACGGCCGGCAGCCAGCCGAAGATGACGTAGGCCAGCGAGGATTGCAGGCCCATGAAGCCCGTCACCTGCCAGGCGAGAGGGTCGCGCCATAGCGGTCGTCGCGCGGGGCCGGCGCTGAGGCCGGACGGCGCGGCCCGTACGAAGGGGAGCCAGGCCAGGGCCGCCGCGAGCGCCGGCAGGCTCCAGGCCGCGAGCGCCAGGGGCCAGCCGCCACCGGCCTCGGCGAGCGGCACCGTGAGTCCGGCCCCGGCCGCCGCGCCGAGGCAGAGCACCATCGTGTAGAGGCCGGTCATGATCCCGGCCCGGCCGGCGAAGTCGCGCTTGACGAGGCCGGGCAGAAGCACGCCGGCAAGGCCGATCCCCACCCCCGCGAGGCAGACGCCGAGGTAGAGCAGCGCGAGGCCGCCGAGCCCGCGCAGGCCGTTGCCCAGGGCGACGACGAGGATCGCCAGGAGCACGCCCGCATCCGCGCCGATGCGGCGCACGACCATCGGCCCCAGAGCGCAGGCCAAGCCGAGGCAGAGCACGGGCAGGGTGGTGAGGAGTGCCGCGCCGGACGCGCTCAGGCCCGTAGCGGCCCGAATCTCGATGAGGAGCGGCCCGACGCTGGTCAGCGCCGGGCGCAGGTTGAACGCGACCAGCATCATCCCGAGCCCGACGAGCGCGGGATGGATGGGTCGGCCCTCTCGCCGGCTCAAGCGGACACTTCTCGTGGAGCCGCGGGACGCGCGCCGCCCCTCACGCCCGGCGCCGCCTGGCCGCCAGGGCGAAGGTCAGGGCGGTGGCCAGCATCAGGGCGAAGGGGATGTCGCCGAGCCGGGCGTACAGCGTGCGCCCGGGCAGGCGCTCCGGCAGGGCGGTATCAAGGATGCCCTCGACGCCGAGCGGCAGGCTCGCCGTGACCCGGCCGTGGGGGTCGACGACGCCGGAGATGCCGGTATTGGCATCGCGCACGAGGGGCAGGCCCTCCTCGACGGCGCGCAGCCGGGCCTGGGCGAAGTGCTGGCGCGGCCCCGGCGTGTCGCCGAACCAAGCGTCGTTCGTCAGGTTCAGGATCAGTCCCGGCACGGGCGGTGGCGCGCCCGCGGCGGCAGCCGGCACGATCTCGGAGGGGAAGATCGCCTCGTAGCAGATGGTGGCTGCGACCGGCGGCAGGCCGGGTACCTTCAGGATCTGCTGGCCGGCGCGGCTGCCCGCGGTGAACCCGCCAGGGATCGACACGAACTGACGCAGGCCGAGTGCCCGCAGGATCGCGTCGAGCGGGCCCGGCAGATACTCGCCGAAGGGGACGAGGTGGACCTTGTCGTAGATGTCCCCCAGCGTCGGCCCGGAAGCGATGGTCAGGATCGAGTTGAAGTAGCGTGGGCGCTCCCCCGGCAGCGGCTCCTCGGCCCGGGCCGCCCCGGTGATGAGCTGCTTGCCCGGCGGCAGGGCGTTGGCGATCTTCGCCAGCGCCTTCGGGTCGCGCTGGATCAGGAAGGGAAACGCGGATTCCGGCCAGATCACGTGGGTGACGTCGGCGAGCCCGGTACGGTCGGGCGAGGCAGCGCGGTCGCTGAGCTCGATGTAGCGGTCGAGAATGTCCTCGCGGTTCTCGGGACGGAACTTGGCATCCTGCTCGAGGTTCGGCTGGACCAGCCGCAGGCGCACGCCGGCCACCACCGGGTCCGGGCCGGCGGGCAGGCGGGCGGCGCCGAAGCCGGCGAGCAGCGCCAGCGCGAGGGCGGCGGCAAGCGTCGGGGCGAAGCGCCCGCGCGCGGTGCCGGCCGTGGCGAGGGTGGCGGGGGCGGCCGCGACCAGGATCGCGACGAGGGTGAGCCCGTAGAGGCCGAACAGGGCGGCGCCCTGCATCAGCCAGAGGTTCTGGCCCAGTGCCATGCCCAGCGTGTTCCAGGGAAAGCCCGTGAAGAGGTGCCCACGCAGCCATTCGCTGCCTGCGAGCCCGAGGGCGAGGGCCGCGATCCGGCCCGCGCCCTGGGACCAGACGAGGCGGGCCAGGGCGAAGCCCGCGCCGTAGAACAGGCCGAGCACAGCCGGCAAGCCGATCACGCCGAGCGGCAGGGCCCAGGCGAACTCCTCGGCCTCGACGAGGAAAGCGGCGCCGAGCCACCACAGGCCGGCGGTGAGATAGCCGAAGCCCCAGGCCCAGCCGATCACGACCGAGGCCGTCAGCGTGCGCCGAAGGCGGCCGGCGCTCGCTCCGTCGAGGAGCCAGACGGCGACGCAGAGCGATACGACGAGGGCCGGAAACAGCCCGAAGGGCGGCATCGCCAGCGCCCCGAGCGCCCCGGCCAGAAGGGCGATCGCCAGCCGGCCGATTCCCGACGACAGCATGATCCACTGCGCGATGCCCGCGAGGGGGCCGCTCGCGGGCATCGAGGGCCGCGCGTCGACGCGCAATCCGGGCTCCGCGGCCCGAGCCTGATGGGTCACGGGCCGGGCGCGTCGCTGACGGCGGGCAGAGCCTTGGGAGGCGGCAGGGCGAGGGGCACCACGGCCGTGATCCGGGCCTGGCCGCGCTGCAGGCGCAGGCGCTTGACCCGGCGCGGATCGGCGTCGAGCACCTCGAATTCAAGGTCGCCCGGGCCGGTGATCAATTCACCGCGCGAGGGCACCCGGCCGGCCAGCGTCACGATGAGACCGCCGATCGTGTCGATCTCCTCGGCCATCTCGCCGACGGCCGCGACGAGATCGACCCCACTCGCCTCCGAGACTTCGGCGAGCCCGGCGCGAGCGTCGGCCACGAAGACCTCGGCCTCGCCCTCGACGCGCTGAACGAGGCGACCCTCCGCGACGTCGTGCTCGTCCTCGATGTCGCCGACCACCATCTCGATGAGGTCTTCGATCGAGATCAGGCCGTCGGTGCCGCCATACTCGTCGATGACGAGGGCCATGTGCGTGCGGGTCGCCTGCATCCGCACGAGCAGGTCGATGGCCGGCATCGAGGGCGGCACGAACAGGACCGGCCGCAGGATGCGGGTGGAGGCCAGGGTCACGGACAGGTCGACATTGCCGAGGTTGAGCGCGCGCAGCGCCCGGGTGCCTCGCCGCGGGCGGGTGACCGCCGGGGTCGCCACATCCTCGGTCAGCGGCGTGGTGGCCGTGCCGTTCGCCGCCCGACGGGTGACGGCCTCGGCACGCGCGGCGATGTGATCGACGAAGTCGCGGATGTGGACCATGCCGCGGGGATCGTCGAGAGTCTCGCCGTAGACCGGCAGCCGCGAATGGCCGGCCGTGCGGAAGAGCTTGAGCAGGTCGCCAAGACCGGTGTCGATCGAGACGGCGACGATATCGGCCCGGGGGATCATCACGTCGTCGACGCGCACCTTGTGCAGGCCGAGCACGTTCTTGAGCATGGCCCGCTCAAGGGGCGAAAATCCGTTTTCGGCCGAGGCCGGCTCGGCCAAGGCACCCTCGATGTCGTCGCGCAGCGAATCACGCGGGCGCAGATGCAGGGCGTGCAGCAGGCGGTCGTACCAGGGCTCGCGGGCCTGGGGCTCGCCGTCGGCGCCGTTGAACGCGGCCTGGGCCGCGCCGCGACTTCGATCGTTCGTCATGTCTCTCTGATCTGAAATTCAGGGCAGGATCGCCCGCTAAAGCCCTTAGTCGGCATCGCAATAAGGATCGGGAATGCCGAGGCTGCGAAGGGCGGCCGTCTCGAGGGCTTCCATGGCCTCGGCCTCCGATTCGCCGGTCTCGTGGTCCTGGCCGAGAAGGTGGAGAATGCCATGGACGAGGAGATGGGCAAGATGGTGGTGGAGCGGCTTCGACTGCTCCTCACTCTCGCGCAGCATCGTGCCATACGCAAGAACCACGTCGCCCAGCGGCTGCGCGGCGCCCGCATGGAGGGGTTGCAGCGGAGCGGGGAAGGACAGGACGTTGGTAGGCTTGTCCTTGCCTCGCCAAGTCCGGTTGAGGTCCTGCACGGTGGCGTCGTCGGTGAGCAGGATGCTGACCTCGACGGGGTGCGCCGGAACCTCCGGCGCGACCGCCAGGGCGGCCTCGACCGCGCGGACGACGAAGCGTTCGAGATCCGGCGCGGCGCCCGCCCAGCGCTCGTCCTCGACGGCGATATCGATCTCGTGGTCAGGGGTCTGTGGCTGCGGCACGGTCACCTCAACGCGCTCGTGGCGCCGTGACGAAGGTCGCAATCCTCTCGACGATCCCGATCGCCAGCGGCAACCGAGGATCGCGGTAGGTCGCGATATTGGCCGCCCGGTCGGGCGAGACGACCGTCTTCAGGACGTAGTTCGCGTCGGGAACGAGGAAGAGCTCGGAACGCAGCGCTGCTTGATGCAGGCCCCGGGCGTCCGCAGCGGAGACCTGAAGGTCTCGCTCGCCCTGCACGATCAGCGTCGGACCCTGCCATGCCGCGAGGAGTTTGGACGGGTCCAGGACGAACGCGTCGATCAGGAAGCCCTGCACCGCCGGCCTGAACAGAGATGCCAGCGCCGGGTGCAACGCGCCGTCATCGACGCGCCGCCCGCCTTCGAGCGACGCGATCGTGCCGAATGCCTGCGCCAGAAGCGGTGCATTGGCCGGATTGGCGGTGAGCTGGTCGCGGAGAACCTGGCCCAGGGGCCGTCCCGGGGTCGCAACGAGGATCAGGCCACAGATCCCCTCAGCCTTCTGGGCCGTGGAAAGTGCGACCAAACCACCCTCGCTGTGCCCGACGAGCCAGACGCAGGCAGCCCCTGTCTTCGCGCGCAGGAGGTCAGCCCAGTGCTGCACGTCGCCGGCATAATCCGAGACGGTCACGGCATCCGGATCGGCGACGGCCGCCGCACTCCCGATCATGCCGCGCTTGTCGATGCGCAAGGTCGCGACGCCCTTCGCCGCAAGCCCCTCCGCCAGGAGGCGATAGGTGGAGGCCGCAACGCCCAGCGGATTGTTGCCGTCCCGGTCGGTCGGACCCGACCCCGGAATGATCAGGACGGCGGCGGAGGCGACACCCGGCCTCGTCAGGGTGCCTCGCAAGGCGGCCAGGGGCCCCGGCACCTCCACAGCCTCTTCGGTCGCGGCGACCGGAAGGGCGGCGCAGACCGTCATGGTGAAACCGAACGCGATTGCTGCGCCGGCACGGGCAGGTCGTCCGACGAGAGGCATTTGGCCTTCACGCCAGCGGCCGCCGCCGCGGGTTCGGATTGCGGTCGGTGTCCGCCCCGCCGTGGGCGGCAGCCTCGTAGGCGGTGACGATGCGGCGGACGAGGTCGTGGCGGACCACGTCGACATCGCGGAAGGTGACGCGGCCGATGCCCTCGACGCCGTCGAGGATGCTGACCGCCTCGACGAGGCCCGATTTCTGGCCCGGCGGCAGGTCGACCTGGCTCGGGTCGCCGGTGATGATCATGCGCGAGTTCTCGCCCAATCGCGTCAGGAACATCTTCATCTGCATGGAGGTGGTGTTCTGCGCCTCGTCGAGCAGAACCACGGCGTTGGTCAGCGTGCGCCCGCGCATGAAGGCGAGCGGCGCGATCTCGATGATGCCGGTCTGCAGGCCGCGGTCGACGTGGCGCGCCTCCATGAAGTCGTAGAGGGCATCGTAGATGGGGCGGAGATAGGGATCGACCTTCTCGCGCATGTCGCCGGGCAGAAAGCCGAGACGCTCGCCGGCTTCGACCGCCGGGCGCGACAGGATCAGCCGCTCGGCGTGTCCCTGCTCCAGCAGGGACACGGCGTGGCCGACCGCGAGCCAGGTCTTGCCGGTGCCGGCCGGCCCCTCGGCGAAGACGAGTTCGTGGGCGCGCAGAGCCTTGATATAGGCGTCCTGCGCCGCGTTGCGGGCGCGCACCGCGCCTTTTCGGCGCGTGGCGATCTGGTCGAAGACGGGGCGGTCGGGCTCGGCGGCGATCTCGGCCGAGGGAAACAGGGTGCCCTGCTGCGTCGTCTCCTTGATCGCTCCATCGACGTCGCCGAGCGTCAGCGCGGTGCCGCCGGCAGCGACGCGGGCATAGAGCCGCTCGAAGACGCGGCGGGCCTTCTCGGCCGCGTCGGGCGCGCCCTTGATCACGAGGTGGTTGCCGAGCGCCGTCGCCGTGACCTCGAGACGCCGCTCGATATGGGCGACGTTCTGGTCGTACTGACCGAAGACGAGGCTTGCGAGCCGGTTGTCGTCGAAGGTGAGCGCCACCTCCACGGTCTCGATGATCTCGCCGGCGCGCGAGGCCGGCCCGCGGCCCCGCAGAGGGCCGCCGCGTCCGCTCAGGCCGTCAGGTGCTGCCACGCCGTGTTCCTCGAGTTCTGTCCGAGCGATCGCTGCCCCGCCGGCGACGGCCCTCCTCTCCCGGAGGGGGATGACCCGTGCCAGGCTTCGGAGACATCAGGCTCTTGGAAGGGGACCTCACGCGGCCACCGCGTCGGCGTGCGTTCTCTCGCCGAACAAGCTGTTGGCGCTGGTCGCGGCGACCCGGACCCGCTGCAGCGTCCCGATCGTCGTCGCGGGAGCGTCGAATTGGACGGCGAGCAGGTGGGGCGTCTTGCCGGCCACCTGGCCCGGATGGCGGCCCGGCTTCTCCACCAGCACCTCCACCTCACGTCCCACCATCGCCGCGGCGAAGGCGTGGCGCTGCCCGTCAAGGAGGGCCTGCAGCGCCGCGAGGCGCTCGGCCTTCACGGCCTCGGGCACCGCGTCTGCCCGCTCGGCCGCCGGCGTGCCGGGGCGCGGGCTATACTTGAACGAGTAGGCACTCGCGAAGCCGACATCCGCGACGAGCCGCATCGTCTCGGCGAAGTCCGCGTCGGTCTCGCCGGGGAAGCCGACGATGAAATCCGAAGAGAGGGCGATGTCCGGCCGGACCGCGCGGACCCGCTCGACTAGCCGGCGATAGGTGTCGGCGTCGTGCTTGCGGTTCATGGCCTTGAGCACCCGGTCCGAGCCCGACTGCACCGGCAGGTGCAGGTAGGGCATCAGGCCCGGAATCTCGCCGTGGGCCCGGATCAGGTCCTCGCCCATGTCGTTGGGATGGCTCGTGGTGTAGCGCAGCCGCAGGAGCCCGGGCAGCCGCGACACCGCCCGCATCAGGCCGGCGAGGGTCACGGGCACCCCGTCCGGGCCCGCACCGTGATAGGCGTTGACGTTCTGGCCGATGAGCGTGACCTCGCGGGCGCCGCCGGCGACGAGGCGCTCGGCTTCCGCGAGGATCGCCGCGACCGGGCGCGAGACCTCGGCGCCGCGGGTATAGGGCACCACGCAGAAGGCGCAGAACTTGTCGCAGCCCTCCTGGACGGTGAGGAAGGCCGAGACACCGCCGGTGCGCCGCGCCGGCAGGGCGTCGAACTTGTCCTCGACCGGGAACTCGGTGTCGACGACGCGGGTCTGCCGCGAGCGCGCCAGCAGCTCCGGCAGGCGGTGATAGCTCTGCGGGCCGACCACCACGTCGACGGCGGGCGTGCGGGCCAGGATCTCGGCGCCCTCGGCCTGAGCGACGCAGCCGGCCACCACGATCCGCGTGTCCTGCCCGGCCTGCCCGCGCTCGCCCTTGAGGACTCGCAGGCGCCCGAGCTCGGAATAGACCTTGTCGGCCGCCTTCTCGCGGATGTGGCAGGTGTTCAGAACGACGACATCCGCCTCCTCGACCCGGTCGGTCGCCGCGTAACCCTCCTCGCCGAGCAGATCCGCCATCCGGGCGGAATCGTAGGCGTTCATCTGGCAGCCGTAGGATTTGACGAAGGCTTTCTTCAACGTGCGGGGTCCTGTAGGGCGATCAGGCGCCCGCATCTAACACAGTTTGCAAGGGGCGTCGCGGCGACGACCTGTCCTCAAATGGCTGGGAGGCCAGAGCCTGCGAAGCCGGGTGCCTGGGCAGGGGCCTGGCTCTGTGCGGGGTCCATCGCCCGGCCGGCGAGGACACCCCGCATTGCGGCGCGTACGGAAGCCTCGGCCACGGCCGTCGCGCGCTTGCGGTCGGTCCCGGCGTCGAAGGTGATCGGCGCGCCCCAGACCACGTGCACGTCGATCGGGCCGCCCTTGAGGAAGAGGGCGAGATGAGGGGCGAGCTCCATGTCGCCGTACCAGGCGATCTCGGGCCGCTCGGAGCGGACCACCGGCAGACCATTGCGGCGCGGATAGGTGATCGCCAGCGGCTGCAGGCGGATGCGGCCGAGGCCGCCCGCTCCGGGGTCGATGGCGGTGCGCGCCGCGCCCACGAGGGAGGAGCGGAAGGGCAGCAGCCGGTTGCCGTCGCCCGTGGTGCCCTCCGCGAACAGCACGATGAGGTCGCCCGCCGCAAGGCGGTCGGCCACTGTCGCGTTCACGTCGGCCGTGGCGGCGCGGCGGGCCCGGTCGATGAAGACCGTGCGCTGGAGTCGCGCCAGCATCCCGATGACGGGCCAGCCCGCGATCTCGGACTTCGCCACGAAGGAGAGGGGCCGGAGCGAGCCGAGCACCAGGATGTCGAGCCAGGAGATGTGATTGGAGAGGACCAGGGCCGGCTCGCCGGCGCCTGGCGGGCTGCCGCTCTCCGTCACCCTCACCGAGAACAGGCGCAGGAAGGTCCGGTGGAACAGGGTCGGGCACCAAGCCGCGAGGCGACCGCGCCCGAAGCGCAGGCTCAGGACGTGCGGTCCGACCATGATGGCGAAGGTCAGGGCGCAGAGGAGAAGGCGGAATGCGGTGCCGAGGCGGGTCATCGTGCGCGAGAAGGGCTTCCGTTGGCGCCCCTCACGGCAGGATCGCCTGCATCGTCAGCGCCGTGGTACGGCCGCCATCGGCGGTCGTGTAGTAGCCGACGCGCTCGCCGATCCGGCGGAAGCCGTGGCGGGCGTAGAGCTTCAGGGCCGGAGCGTTGCCCTCGTCCACCTCAAGGTGGACCTTGCTCACGCGGGCATTGCCGAGATGCTGCAGGTGTTCGCGCAGAAGCTTGTGGCTGAGCCCGGAGCCCCGCATCGAGGGCGCCAGCACGATCGTCAGGATCTCCGCCTCGTCGGCGACCCTGCGCGACAGCACGAAGCCCTGGATCGTGCCGGCCCGCCATAGGGCGTGTGCCTCGGTGGAGCGCTCGCAGAGCATGCGCTCGAACTCGTGCGCGTCCCAGGGGCGCGCGAAGGCGGTCGCATGCAGGCGAGCGAGGGCGGAAGCCTGACCTGAATCGCGCAAGGGGGCGACGTAGGCCTCGCCGCCCCAGGCATCCCACCAGGCGAGCCACCATTCGACGGGCCAGAACGGGGAGGCGGGACGGTTCATCGACGGGCGAGCCTCGCATGGTCCTGGGGCGCGGCGTCAGGCCCCCGCAGGTAGAGCGGCCGCGGCAGCGCTTGTTCCGGGTCGGCGAGCATCCCGAGCGAGGCGATCCAGGCGATCTCCGGCGGCGCTGTGCCGGCGATCTCCGCCTCGACACCCCCCTTCCGCAGGGTCGCGGCCAGGGCCGGGGCGCCCGACCCGACCAGGGTGAGGCGGTTGCGGCCAAGGCGCTCGGCCGCCTCGTCCAGTCCGACCAGGCTCGGGGGCACCACGATCCCGTCGGTGAGGCTCATCGCCTGGAGATAGACGGCGCCGTGGCGCGCATCGATCGCGGCGGCGATCAGGCCCTCGCCGTTGAGGGCCAGCAGGGGCGCGAGCAGCGCTGACAGGGTGGTGACGCCAACGACGGGGATGCCGGTGGCGAGCCCGATGGCGCGGGCCGCCGAGAGCCCGACGCGCAGGCCCGTATAGCTGCCCGGACCGACGGTGACGGCGACGCGATCCAGGCTCTCGAACCCGCCCTCGCTGCGGGCGACGACCCGCTCGATCAGCGGAAGCAGGGCCTCGGCATGGCCACGGCTCAGCGTCAGCGACTCGTCGGCGATGAGGTCGTCGGAAAGGTCCGTCGCGATGCAGGCGGAGCAGGCGTCGAGCGCCGTATCGATCGCTAGGATACGCAAACTCACTCCCGGTCCGATCGGCACGGCGGCTTCCGCCGTGCCCTCAATCCCGCTGGGAGCCGGATGCTAAGTCAAAAACCCTGTCCCGTCAGCGCGACACATCCCTCCCGCACGCGATGGCGGGAGGGTGTTGCGCACTTGCTGCGGAATCAGACCGCCTGGACCTCCCGCACCTCGGGCAGGAAGTGGCGGAACAGGTTCTGCACGCCGTTGCGGAGCGTCGCGGTGGATGAGGGGCAGCCCGAGCAGGCGCCCTTCATTTCGAGGTAGACGACGCCCTCCTTGTAGCCGCGGAAGGTGATGTCGCCGCCGTCGCTCGCGACGGCCGGGCGGACGCGGGTCTCGAGGAGGTCCTTGATCGTCACGACCGTGTCGTGATCGGCCGCGTCGTAGAACTCCTCGCCGTCGTCGTCGCCCGTGGCGGTGCCCTCGCTCAGCACCGGGGCGCCGGACTGGAAGTGCTCCATGATCGCGCCGAGCAAGGCGGGTTTCACCTGCGGCCACTCGTTCTCGCCCTCCGCCTTCGTGACCGAGATGAAGTCGTGGCCGAAATAGACGCCCGAGACGCCCGGCACGTCGAACAGGCGCTGGGCCAGCGGCGACCGGGCCGCGGCGGCGGCGTCGCGGGCCTCGAAGGTGCCCTCGGGCAGCACGACGCGGCCGGGCAGGAACTTCAGGGTGGCGGGGTTTGGAGTGGCTTCGGTCTGGATGAACATGGCGACGTGAGATCCTCGTCCGCTGCGCCGGTTCAAGGCCGGCCGGGAACGGCGCCGGATTTGCCCGGCGCCACCTTCCATGTGGACCGCGCCGCCGCTTTTCTCAACCGCCAGCGCACGCCGTGAGACGGTCATCCGGCGCCAAAATCATGCCTCGCGCAATCGACAAGCGGCACAGGCTCCTGTATGGCCGGCGCCAACTCACAACAGGATGCCGAAATCCTGACGCCTGATGCCGCCTTGATGGGGGTGCGGGCGCGACACGGCGGAGTATGACATGAACATCATCCAGCAGCTTGAGCAGGAGCAGATGGCCCAGCTCGGCAAGACCATTCCCGATTTCCAGCCCGGCGACACGGTGACCGTGAACGTCAAGGTGAAGGAAGGCGAGCGTACCCGCGTCCAGGCCTACGAGGGCGTCTGCATCGCGCGCTCCGGCGGCGGCCTCAACGAGAGCTTCACCGTCCGCAAGATCTCCTACGGCGAGGGCGTCGAGCGCGTGTTCCCGGTCCATGGGCCGCTGATCGACTCGATCGTCGTGGTCCGCCGCGGCAAGGTCCGCCGCGCCAAGCTCTATTACCTGCGCGATCGCCGCGGCAAGTCGGCCCGCATCGTCGAGCGCGCCGACCGTCCGGCCGAGAAGACCGCCAAGGCCGATGCCGCCAAGGCGGTCAAGGACGCCCGCAAGGCGGAGAAGGCCGACAAGGCCGCCGCGAAGGCGGCCGCCGCGGAGTGATCTCTCGGCCATGACGCAGAACGAAAAAGGCCGGGCGCGATGCCCGGCCTTTTTCGTGATGGGGTTCAGGAGGCGAGGGTGATCTCGCCCTCGCGCACGGCGCGCTCGCCGGTGCCGGACTTGATCCGGTAGAACGGCTCGCCGGTCTGGTCCTCGGGCACGAGGCGGATGATCTCGAACACGTCGCCGGCATCGGTCTTGGCGTCGGCGTAGCCGATCCGCGCGCGGCGCACGCGCTGGCCGATCTTGAACTTGTGGGACATCGGTTTTCTCCTTCGGTTGATCGCGTGTCGAAGGCGTCCGGCCGATCACTCCGGTTCGATCCACGAGAACGACGATCCCCTCCTCGCGGGGAGGGCGAGCCATCGTTGCCTACTTCCGCGCCTTGGCCTTGCGGGCCGCGTAGCGGGCATCGCGCTGGGCCTTCTGCTCCAGCCGGGCGGCCGTGGCGCGCTCGATCTTCTCGGCCGCCTCGCGGACGGCTTCCGCGGCGAGGCGCTCGCGCTCGGCATCGGCCTCGGCCGCGCGTCGGGCTTCGGCCTCGAGCCGGGCGGCCTCGCGAGCGGCGACGCGGATCTCGCGCTCGCGGACGATGGCCTCGCGCTCGGCCTTGCGGGCCAGCACGGCCGGGTCATCGGCCGCCGGCCGCTCACGGAAGCGGGTCGTCCTCTCCTGGCGGGCCTGTGCCTGCGCCTTGAGACGGTCGGCCATGGAATTTTCGTTGAATTGGCTCACGCAGCATCCTGGATGGCGTGCCGGCGGATCGGGGCGGCCCCAAGCACCGGCCTGGAAACATAAGGAAAGCCGCTCCCCTGTCGGAGAGCGGCTCTTGAGACGTCAGGCCCGTGAGGGCCGGGGCTCAGACGGCCTGAAGGTTTCCGGCGGACTGCTTTCCGCTGCGCTTGTCGGTCTCCATCTCGTAGGAGACCTTCTGGCCCTCAGCGAGGCCACGCATGCCGGCGCGCTCGACAGCCGAGATGTGCACGAAAACGTCGTTTCCGCCGCCATCCGGCTGGATGAATCCGAAACCCTTCTGCTCGTTGAACCACTTAACAGTACCGACAGCCATCTTGTATCCTTCGCCCTCGCGGGCATAGCTCGGAGGGTCCGCGCGGGATCTGCGCGGCCTTCATCCGTTTCACCGATAGGAGAGAGAGTATCGGAACGCACGCCCGTCACGGGCGGCAAGGCCGAAAATCTGGCGCAGATCGATAATCCAGAAGTAGGATATTGAGACGCGATTTGCAACACACGATTTTGTTGAAGCACTACTATGAGAAATTCTGGTCCGAGTCCGGTAATAGGGCCAAGCCGACTTTCATCACCGCAGCATCCTCCGCATCCACCTGCGCCTCGAAGCCGAGCCGGCGGCACACGGCCAGCATGCTCCGGTTCTCTCTCAGCACCGTGCCTTCGATCCGGGAAAGGCCGTCGGCGCGGGCCCAGTCGATCATCAGCCGCATCAGCGCGAAGCCGAGGCCCGAGCCCTTGACGTCGGTACGCACCAGAATCGCGTATTCCCCGCTCTCGTGGTTGGCATCGGCGTGCAGGCGGACCGCACCGAGCATGGCACCGGTCTCGACGTCGATCGCCACGAAGGCGATGGCGCGGGCGTAGTCGAGCTGCGTCAGCCGCGCGAGGAAGGCGTGGTTGAAATCGCGCACGGGAGCGAAGAAGCGCAGGCGCAGATCCTCGGCGCTGACCCGGCCGAAGAAGTCGCGAAAGAGGTCCTCGTCCTCGGGCCGCACCGGTCGCACCCGGATTGAGCGCCCCTTGAGGGTCATCGCCCGCTCCCACTCGGCCGGGTAGGGCCGGATCGCGAAGCGCGGGTGATAGGCGCCGCGCGGGCGCGCGCCGGGCGCGAGCGCCGGGCCGACCATGACCCGGGCATCGAGGGCGAGCACGCCCCCCGCGTCGGCGAGCAGCGGGTTGATGTCGAGCTCGCGCACTTCGGGCAGGTCGGCGGCGAGCTGGGAGAGCTTCACGAGGAGGAGGGCCAGGGCGTGACGGTCCACGGCCGGCACGTCGCGATAGGCCGCCAGCCGCCGCGACACCCGGGTGCGGTCGATGAGCTCGTCGGCGAGCCGCAGGTCGAGGGGCGGCAGGCCGAGCGCCCGGTCGTCGATGACCTCCACGGCCGTGCCGCCCCGGCCGAAGACGACGACGGGGCCGAAGGTCGGGTCCTCCGCCAAGCCGGCGATGAGCTCACGGCGGGTGCCGCGGCGGATCATGGGCTGGACCGCGAAGCCGGTGATGCGGGCATCGGGCCGCAGCTCACGAGCGCGGGCGAGGATGTCGGCAGCGGCGGCGTGCACGTCGGCCTCGCTCGTCAGGTCGAGGCGCACGCCGCCGACGTCGGATTTGTGGACGATGTCCGGGGAGACGACCTTCAGGGCCACGGTGCCGCCGGCCGCGATGATCGGCCAGGCGGCGCCTGCGGCCGCGTCGGCATCCGGAGCCAGCGCGAGCGGCTGGCTCGGGATGCGGTAGGCGGCGAGCAGGCCCGCCACCGCGCCGGGATCGAGCCAAGTCTCGCCGGCGGCCATCGCCCGGGAGACGATGGCACGTGCCGCCTCGACGTCCGGCGAAAAATCGCGCGGCAGGCTGTCGGGCGTGCGCATCAGGTCGTCCTGCGCCTCCCGGTGGCGGACGAGGTGCAGGAAGCCCTGAATCGCGTCGGCATCGGTGGGAAAGCGCGGGATGCCGGCGGCGGCGAGCGCCTTCAGCGCCGCCTCGTCCTCGCCGATCGAGACGGCGAACACGGGCTTCCTGCGCCCGCCTGCGGCGCGGGCCTCGCCGATCGTCGCGGCGATGGCCGCCGCGACGCCGGCACTGTCCGAGCGCGCAGTGGGCACGTGGATCGCGAGGACCGCGTCGTTGCGGGTATCGGCGAGCAGGGGCGCCAGGGCG
The DNA here is from genome assembly GCF_022179305.1 of Methylobacterium iners. Classification (GTDB taxonomy): domain Bacteria; phylum Pseudomonadota; class Alphaproteobacteria; order Rhizobiales; family Beijerinckiaceae; genus Methylobacterium; species Methylobacterium iners. The sequence continues at coordinate 91,156 of NZ_BPQP01000009.1, read as the reverse complement.
GCGGCATAGCGGGGCGCATCCGCCTCGACGCCGATGTCGAGGGGATTGCCCTCCGGGGTCTCGGCGAGGGTGCCGCCGCCGTCGGCGAGCTGGTCGGCAGCGAGCGCGCCGACGCCGTGCCCGTTGGCGAGGATGGCGAGCCGCTTGCCGGGGAAGGGCCGCTGGCGGCCGAGGGTCTCCACCGCCGAGAACATCGCGTCGAGATTCTCGACGGCGAGGAGGCCGGCTCGGCGGAAGGCCGCCTCGTAGACCGCGTCGGGACGGGCCAGCGCGCCCGTATGGGTGAGGACGCGGCGGGCCTGCGCCGCATGGCGGCCGGTGCGCAGGACGACGACCGGCTTGGCGCGGGCCGCCGCCCGGGCCGCCGACATGAACTTGCGCGCGTCCGGCACCACGTTCAGCGAGAGCAGGATCGCCCGGGTCTGCCAGTCGCTCGCGAAATGATCGAGGCAATCGGCCACGTCGATGTCGCAGGCGCGCCCGAGGGAGAGCACGGCGGAGAACCCGACCGCGCGCCGCGCCGCCCACTCGACGATGCCCGCCGCGACGGTGCCCGATTGCGAGATCAGCGCGAGGTCGCCCGGGACCGGCGCATGCGCGAACAGGCTCGCGTCGAGGTGGGCGCTCGGCACCGCGAGGCCGAAGCTGCCGGGGCCGAGCAGGCGGAGGCCGTGCGGCCGGGCCGCCGCCCGGGCAGCCTCGCAGAGGGCGTCGTCGATTCCCGCCGTCAGGATGACCGCGGCGGCCGCGCCGCGTGCACCCGCGCCCTCGACGACGCGCGGCACCGCCTCGGGCGGCGTGGCGATCACGACGAGATTTGGAACTTCCGGTCCGTCGAACAGGGCATCGGTGGACGTGGTGCCGCTTTGCCAGATCCGACCCTCGAATCCGCCCCGGTCGAGATTGGCGGCAATGGCCGCTCCGAGCCTGTCGTCCGCGCCCGTGACGATCGCGACCGCCCGCGGGTGGAGCAGCGCCTCGAAACGATAGGTGCTCATGGAGGCCTTCGATCGATGCGAGGCGCAGCCCGGCCCGCGCCGCCGCAGGCGTAAGCTGGGGCCGGTGATCGAGGTTCCAAGTCCCCGATTACAAGTCAAGGGTGGCGATTGCCGGCTCGATGTTCCGGTTTTCCGCCGGCGCCGGCATGGTCTACCGATGACGACGAGGAGGAGCCCGCCATGCCGAGCCGCGAACCGGACGATCCCCGCACCGCCATCGTCGCGGCGATGCGCGAGCTGATCTCGCTCGGCCTGAGCCAGGGGACCTCGGGCAACGTCTCCATCCGCCACGGCGACGGGTTCCTGGTGACGCCCTCAGGAATTCCGGCCGACGCCCTGCATCCGCAAGACATCGTGCCCATGTCGATGGACGGGACGCACGACCATCCCCTCGCGCCCTCGTCGGAGTGGCGCTTCCATCGGGACATCCTCGCCCGGCGTCCCGAAATCGGCGCCGTGGTTCACGCCCACCCGACCTATTGCACCGCCTTCGCCATCTGCGGCCGCGAGATTCCGGCGGTCCATTACATGATCGCGATGGCCGGCGGCCCGACCATCCGCTGCGCGCCCTACGCAGCGTTCGGCACCGAGGCCCTGTCGCGGGCCGCGCTCGCAGCGCTCGAGGACAGAACCTGCTGCCTGCTGGCCAACCACGGGATGATCGCGACGGGCCCCGACCTGCCCAAAGCGCTTTGGCTGGCGCTCGAGGTCGAGACCCTCTGCCGGCAATACGCGATCGCGCTTCAGGTCGGCGCGCCGGTGGTCCTACCCGATGACGAGATCGGGCGCATGATCGAGCGCTTCAAATCCTACGGACCTCGCAAAAAGCCGCGTGAAGGTTCCTGATCCAGCGCCGCGGCCAAGCACTATCCTGCGCAATCAGTCCTGGCGACGGCCTGCGGACGCAACAATCCGTCTTCTCGCGCCCATGCTCGGGGACAGCCCGCCGCAAATTCCGCTAGCAGTTCTGGGGTGAAGCTTGGCCCAGACGGCAGCGCTCGGGATTCAACCTGAAGTTTTGCGTCGAGAATTTCGACCTCTACTTTTGAATCCTTCAAACATTCAGGACGCTTGCTTCTGGCTCGGCGCAAACTCCTGCCTCGGCGACTGGCCCGTTACGGATTTCGTGTTCGATCGCGACTGCATATCGGTCCGGACGAAAATACGTAGTGTGCTGCCGTCTGAAATCCGGCAGGTGATTGTTTGGGCAAATTAGGCAACGGGAGCGGATCTCCCGCGACCTCTTGCGCTTTCATTTCCAACACAATAGTTGAGGTGAAGTTACGTTTGTTTCGGGCAAGCGATGCGCGTGAGTTGAACGGGGGCGCGTGGCACGGAACCCATAGTTTTCTGCGACTGGAGGTTGAGGATGACGGCTGAGCTCGATATTTCGGGGGACAACATCGAACTTGCCGCGGAGATCGTGTCCGCTTTCGTGAGCAACAACTCTCTGCCCGTGACTGAACTTCCGGCCCTCATCGCCTCGGTCCACGCGACGCTGGGGCGGCTGTCCGGTGCAAAGGCGGAGGAGAAGGCCGAGCCGCCGACGCCTGCCGTCTCGGTCAAGCGGTCGGTCACGCCGGACTACATCGTCTGCCTGGAAGACGGGAAGAAGTTCAAATCGCTGAAGCGCCACCTGCGGACGCGTTACGACATGACCCCGGACCAGTATCGGGCCAAGTGGAACCTCGCGACCGACTATCCGATGGTTGCACCGAACTACGCGGCGGCGCGCTCCGAGCTTGCCAAGAACATGGGTCTCGGCCAGCAGCGGCGCAAAGCGCGTGCCAAGACCGCATCAGCCGAGACGAAGGCTGCGCCCGCCCCCCGTCGGAAGCAGCAGGCTGCGGCCGAGGGCTGACCCGACCGTCTCGCTCCGCCGAAGCGGGGCGAGCGGCGCCCGTTCACGGCGTGCCCACAGGAATATCCACAGGGAATTCGAGGCGGCAGCGGCGGCCAGCCGCAGTGGTTCTCCCCGTCTCGAACGTGGAGCGGCACCTTCGGCGCCCGGATCATTAGAGTTCGGGCAAGGCCTGGATGCGAGTCTCTCACCCACGTCTTAGGCCCGGCCGAACGCTGCCGGACCTTGCGCTGGGATGGGAACCTGCATGTCCGGTCGGTCGAGCCTCGTCGCGCGCTTGTTCTGGACCATCGTGGCGGGCGGTGCCGCCGCCCTGTGGTTCGGGCAGCCGGCCCTGATCGCGACCGGCGCCGTCCTCGCGCTTATCCTGCTTCACCGCATCGACCGCCCGCGCCGCTTCCGCCGCCTGGTCCGCCGGCTGGCGCAGCGTCACGCCCGGACGCTCGCCCTGCGGCGGCGGCAGGAATGCTTCGTCGACGCCTACGGCAACCTGATCAGCGACGGCTGGCTGCGCGAGCGCGCCTATTTCGCCGAGCGCACGATCCTGCCGCACTTGGCCGAGCGCGGCCATGCCGAGGATGCGGAGCGCCGCTGGGAGGAGATCCTCTCGCTCGTCGAGCGGGTCGCCGCTTCCGTTCGCCTGCCCGACGAGACCGAGACGCCCGAGGACGGCGTCGCCTACGAGCGCTACTGCGCCGAACGGCTCCGCGCGGCCGGATGGGACGCCCACGCCACCCAGGCCAGCGGCGACCAGGGGGCCGACGTCGTCGCCGAATTTGGCGGCATCCGCCTCGTCGTCCAGTGCAAGCGCTACGGCAAGCCAGTGGGCAATGCCGCGGTCCAGGAGGTCGCGGCCGCCGCGCGCTACTGGTCCGGCGACATGGCGGCGGTGGTCTCGAATGCCGGCTTCACGCCGGCGGCGCGCAAGCTCTCCGCCGCGACGGGCGTGCTGCTCCTGCACCACGACGACCTCGCCGCGCTCCGCCCCGTCCGCGCCTCCGTGCGGGGAAGGCGGGAGACCGCCTCCTCGTGATCCCAGGCCCTCATTCGTCCGTGCGGACGGCCTGGCCCACGTCGATCGGCAGGCGGGACAACTTCAGATCATCGCCGGTGGGCAGGCTGCGCACGTCCCAGCCGCCGCCGATCGCGCGGATCAGCGCCACTGCGTTGGTGAAGCGGTTGAGCCGAACCTGGAGCGCCGCGACCTCGTTGTTGAGGGCGAGCGCCTGGGCGGTGATCACGGTCGTGAAGTTCTGGGTACCGGCGCGGTACTCGTTGAGCGTGATCTCGACGGCGCGGCGGGCGGAGGCCACGGCCTCGTCCTGCGCCACCTGCTGGCGGGCGAGGATGCGCACGCCGGCCAGGCCGTTCTCGACCTCGGCGAAGGCGGTGAGCACCGTCTGGCGATAGTTCGCGACGCTGGCGTCGTAGGCGGCGCGGGTGATGTCGAGCGCCGCGCTGCGGGCGCCGCCGTCGAACAGGACCTGGTTGCCGGCCGCCGTCACCGACCAGACCTGGTTCACCGCCGAGAGCAGGCCGTTGCGGGTGAGCCCCGAGATGCCGCCCGAGGCCGAGAGGGTCACGGTCGGGTAGAAGGCGGCGACGGCGACGCCGATCTGCTCGCTCTGGGCCTGCACGTTGCGCTCGGCGTTAGCGACGTCCGGCCGCCGCTCCAGGAGGTCGGAGGGGATCCCGACCGGCACGGCGGGCGGGCGGACGGGCAGGGGCGAGACCGGCAGGGAGAGCTCCGAGGGCGGCCGCCCGATCAGCGTCGCGATGGCGTGCTCGAAGGTCGCCCGCTGCAGCCCCGTCGCGATGGCCGAGGCCTGGGTCGTCTGGAGCTGCGTCTGCGCCGTGATGACGTCGGAGCGGGCGGCGACGCCGGCATTGTACTGGTTCTCCGTGATGGCCAGGCTCTTCTTGTAGGCCTCCGCCGTCTCGTTCAGCAGCTTCTGCAGCGCGTCCTGGTAGCGGAGCTGCAGGTAGTTCGTAGCAAGCTCGGCCTGGATCGCGAGGCGGACGGACGCGAGGTCGGCCGCGCTCGCCTGGGCGGTGGCGACCTCGCTCTCGATGTCCCGGCGGATGCGCCCGAACAGGTCGAGCTCCCAATTCGCCTGGCCCTGGATCGAGACGCTGGTGCGCTCGTTGCCCGCCGTCCGGGACCGGGTGATGCTGGGCGCCCCGATCACCGTCGGATAGAGCGCAGCCTGCGCCTGGGCGACGAAGGCCCTGGCCTGCCGATAGGCGGCGACGGAGGCCCGGAGGTTCTGGTTGTCCACGTCGACGAGGCGGATCAGGCGGTCGAGGGTCGGGTCCTTGAAGACCCGCCACCAATCGCCCCGCTCGGCGCCGTCGTTCGGCCTCGCCGGGCGCCAGCCCTTGCGGCTCGCGACGTAGGCCGCGCTGTCTTCGCGCATGCCCCCCTGCTTGAAGGCCAGGGGCGTCTCGACGGAGGGCCGCGAGTAGTCGGGCCCCACCATGCAGGCGCTGCCCGTGCCGGCGAGCGCGAGCGCGAGGCCCGCGCGGATTCCCTGGGCCATCCTCATTCGGCGGCCGGAAGCGGCGCCGTCCCGCCCGGCGCGGGCTTGCGGTCCCGGCGGCGCAGGCGGTCGAGATAGAGGTAGACGACGGGCGTGGTGTAGAGGGTCAGGATCTGGCTCACGATGAGGCCGCCGACGATGGCGATGCCGAGCGGCTGGCGCAGTTCGGAGCCCTCGCCGCCGGCGAGGATGAGCGGCGCCGCGCCGAGCAGCGCGGCGAGCGTTGTCATCATGATCGGCCGGAAGCGCAAGAGACAGGCCTCGAAGATCGCGTCCACCGGTTTCGCGCCGCGGGTGCGCTCCGCGTCGAGGGCGAAGTCGATCATCATGATCGCGTTCTTCTTGACGATGCCGATGAGCAGGAACACCGCGATGAGCGCGATCACCGTGAACTCGGTGCCCGAGACGAGGAGCGCCAGCAGCGCCCCGATCCCGGCCGAGGGCAGGGTGGAGAGAATCGTGATCGGATGCACGAAGCTCTCGTAGAGCACGCCGAGGATCGCGTAGATCGCGAGGATCGCGGCCAGGATCAGCAGCGGCTGGCGCGAGGCCGAGGCCTGGAAGGTCTTTGCCGTGCCGGCGAACTCGCCGTGGATCGTCGCGGGCATCCGGATCTCGGACATGGCCTGCTCGATCGCCACGGTCGCGTCGCTCAGGCTCTTGCCGGGCGCCAGGTTGAAGGAGACGGTGGTCGCCACGAACAGACCCTGGTGGCTGATCTGGACGGGCGCGTTGCCGGTCTCCAACCGCGCGAAGGCGGAGAGCGGGATCATGGTCTCGCGGCTGCTCGACACCGGCGCGCTCGACGAGGCGCCGCCCTTGCCGCCGGCGATGGCGTTGGCGGCGGCGTTGCGGGCCGCGTCGGTGGCGACGAGGGAGGGATCGGCCTCGGTCCCCGGGTCCGACGGCCCGGCGACGGTCCCGGCGACCGCGTTGGTCGTGGCCGAGCCGCGCGCCCGCCCGCCCGAGGTCGAGACGTAGATCATCTTCAGCGTCTCAGGGCTCTGGAGGTAGCGCGGCGCGATCTCCATCACGACGTGGTACTGGTTGAGCGGGTTGTAGATGGTCGAGACTTGGCGCTGGCCGAAGGCGTCGTAGAGGGTGTTGTCGATCTTGTCCGGGGTCAGGCCGTAGCGGAAGGCGGTGGGCCGGTCGATCACGAGGCGGCTTTCCAGGCCGCCCTCCTGCTGGTCGGAGGTCACGTCCGTGAAGATCGGGTTGCGCTGGAGCGCCTGGACCAGCTTCGGCGCCGCCTCGTAGAGCTCGTCCGGCGTGTCGCCCTGCAGGGTGTACTGGTACGTCGCGAAGCTCTGGCGCCCGCCCATGCGCAGGTCCTGGCGCGGGAACAGGTAGAGCCGGGCGCCCGGCACCTGCGAGAGCTTGGGCCTGAGCCGCGCCATCACCTCGGAGATCGGCGCGCGCTCGCCGAGCGGCTTGAGACCCACGAAGACGTTGGCCGAGTTGGTGCCGCGCCCGCCCGTGAAGCCGACGACGCTGACGACGGCGGGATCGGCCTGGACGATGGCGCTCGCCTGTTCCAGCTTCTGCTTCATCGCCTGGAAGGAGATGCGCTGGTCGGCCTGGATGCCGCCCATCATCTGGCCCGTGTCCTGCTCGGGGAAGAAGCCCTTGGGCACGATGACGTAGAGGTAGACGTTGAGCCCGATCGTCGCAAAGAGCGTCAGCAGCACCAGGCGGCGATGGCGCAGCGCCATCCGCAGGGTCCGCTCGTAGGCGCTCAAAGTGGCGTCGAAGGCGCCTTCCAGGGCGCGGATGAGGAGGTTTGGGCGCTGCCCCGGCACGCGCGCATGGCCCTCCGGCTTCAGGAAGAGCGCGCACATCATCGGCGTGGTGGTGAGCGACAGGACGAGCGAGATCAGGATCGAGAGCGACAGGGTGACGGCGAATTCCTCGAACAGCCGCCCGATCAGCCCGCCCATCAGGAGGATGGGGAGGAACACGGCGATGAGCGACAGGCTCATCGAGATCACCGTGAAGCCCACTTCTCGCGCGCCGATCAGGGCCGCCTCGACCCGGGGCTTGCCCATGTCGACGTGGCGCTGGATGTTCTCCAGGACGACGATGGCGTCGTCGACGACGAATCCCGTCGCGATGATCAGCGCCATCAGGGACAGGATGTTGAGGCTGTAGCCGAGCAGGTACATCGCCGAGAAGGTGCCGATGATCGAGATCGGCACCGCGATGGAGGGGATCAGCGTCGCGCGGCCCGAGCGCAGAAAGGCGAACACCACCAGCACCACGAGGGCGACCGCGATGATCAGCGTGTGCTCGGTCTCGGCGAGCGAGGCGCGGATCGTCAGGCTGCGGTCGCCGGTGATGGTGAGGTCGATGTCGCCTGGCAGCGCCGCCTGGACCTGGGGGAGGGCGGCCCGCAGGGCGTCGATGGTCTCGACGACGTTCGACCCGGGCTGCTTGTAGATGAACAGCGCGACCCCGGGCTTTCCGTTGATGAGCGCGAGGTTGCGGATGTTCTCGACGGAATCGACGACCTCGCCAACGTCGGAGAGCCGCACGCCGGCGCCGTTGCGGTAGGCCACGACGATGTCGCGGTAATCGGCCGCCACCCTGCCCTGGTCGTTGGCGTAGAGCTGGTAGCGCTGCGTCGGCGTCTCGATCGCGCCCTTCGGCGAGTTGGCATTCGCGGAAGCGAGCGCCGCGCGGATGCCTTCCAGCCCGATGCCGTAATTGAACAGGGCGGTCGGATCGAGCTGGACTCGGACGGCGGGCAGCGAGGAGCCGCTGACCTCGACGTTCCCGACGCCGGGCAGCTGGGACATCTTCTGCTGCACGATGGTGACGGCGGAATCGTAGAGCTGGCCCGGCGTCAGCGTGTTCGAGGTCAGGCCGAGGATCAGGACCGGGGAATCGGCCGGGTTGAACTTGCGGTAGGTCGGGTTCTGCCGGAGCGCCGTCGGCAGGTCGGCGCGGGCGGCGTTGATCGCGGCCTGGACCTCGCGGGCGGCCCCGTCGATGTCGCGGTTCAGGTCGAACATGAGGACGATGCGGACGCTGCCGGTCGAGCTCGTCGAGGTCATCTCGGTGACGTCGGCGATGATGCCGAGCCGCCGCTCCAGCGGCGCGGCGACGGTGGTCGCCATGGTCTCGGGCGAAGCGCCAGGCATCGCGGCCTGGACCAGGATGACGGGGAAGTCGACCTGGGGCAGCGGCGCGACGGCGAGCTTCGTGAAGGCGAAGATGCCCGCGAGGAGGATGCCGATCGTCAGCAATGTGGTGGCGATCGGGCGCCGGATGAACGGGGCGGAGACGTTCATGCGACGACCCCCATCCCGGAGCCCGGGCGCTTGGGCACGATCGCTGAAGCCTCGGAACGTCGGGAGGCCGGCCGCGGGTCCCCTCTCCTATGGGGAGAGGGACAGGGTGAGGGGCGTGCCCCATCCGGAGAGTTCGCTCCCCTCACCCCAACCCTCTCCCCCTGGGAGAGGGAGCCCGTCGCGGATCCCGCGATGAGGCGAGGCCCGCTCATGGGAGCGCCCCGCCGGCCGCGACGCCGCGGCGGCCGCTGATCCGCCGCTCGAGCCGGTCGAAGGCGAGGTAGATCACGGGCGTCGTGAACAGGGTGAGCACCTGGCTGACGATGAGGCCACCGGCGATGACGATGCCGAGCGGCTGGCGGAGTTCCGAGCCGACGCCGGTGCCGATGATCAGCGGTACCGCCGCGAACAGGGCGGCGAGCGTCGTCATCAGGATCGGGCGGAAGCGCAGGAGACAGGCCTCGAAGATGGCGTCGCGCGGGCTCATGCCGTCTTCGCGCTCGGCCTGGAGCGCGAAGTCGATCATCATGATCGCGTTCTTCTTCACGATGCCTATCAGCAGCACGATGCCGATGACGCCGATCACGTCGAGGGGCATTCCGAACAGCATGAGGCCGAGCAGGGCGCCGATGCCGGCCGAGGGCAGGGTCGAGAGGATCGTGATCGGGTGGATGAAGCTCTCGTAGAGCACGCCGAGGACGATATAGACGGTGACGATCGCCGCGAGCACCAGGAAGAGCTGGTTCGACAGGGCCGACTGGAAGGCGAAGACGGAGCCCTGCGGCACGATGCGGAAGCTCGAGGGCAGGCCGATCTCGGCGCGCACCGCCTCGATCTGCGCGACGGCGTCACCGAGCGCCGCGCCCGGGGCGAGATTGAATGATACGGTGGTCGCCGGGAACTGCCCGAGATGGCTCACGAGCAGCGGCGCGCGCCGCTCGCTGACGCGGGCGATGGCCGAGAGCGGCACCTGGCCCGAGGCCGCGGTGGACGAGGGGAGATAGATGCTCTCCAGGCTGGCGATCGACTTGTGGAGCTCCGGGTCGGCCTCGAGGATGACCCGGTACTGGCTCGATTGCGTGAAGATCGTCGAGATGATGCGCTGCCCGAAGGCGTCGTAGAGGGCGTTGTCGACGGTGGCCGGCGTGATGCCGTAGCGCCCCGCCGTCGGACGGTCGATCGTGACGTAGGCGGCCAGCCCGCTGCCCTGGAGGTCGCTCGCCACGTCCGAGAGCAGGGGCGAGCGCTGCAGCGCCTGGACGAAGCGCGGGACCCAGGTCTCGAACTCGTTGAGGTTCGGGTTCTCCAGGATGACCTGGTACTGCGTCGCGCTGACCGCGGTGTCGATGGTCAGGTCCTGAACCGGCTGCATGTAGAGCCGGATGCCGGGCACCCCCGCGACGGCTTCCTTGAGGCGGCGGATGATGGCCGGCGCCGTCTCGGTGCGATCGGCCCGCGGCGTCAGGTTGATGAGGAGGCGGCCGGAATTCAGCGTCACGTTCTGGCCGTCGACGCCGATGAACGAGGACAGGCTCGCGACGTCGGGGTCCTTGAGCAGGATCGCGGCGATCTGCTGCTGGCGCTCGGCCATCGCGGCGTAGGACACGGTCTGGTCGGCCTGGGTCACGCCCTGGATCACGCCGGTGTCCTGGACGGGGAAGAACCCCTTCGGGATCACCGCGAACAGGTAGATCGTGAGCGCCAACGTGCCGATGCTGACGACGAGCGTCAGGCCCTGATAGGCGAGGACGACGCGCAGGGCGCGGCCGTAGGCGGCGATGGTGCCCTCGGTGGCGCGGCGGCCCAGGCGCGCGAGGACGTTCTCGCGCTTCTTGGCGCGGGGCGCCTCGTGCTTGAGGAGGCGCGCGCACATCATCGGCACGAGGGTCAGCGAGACCACGCCCGAGATGACGATGGTGGCGGCCAACGTGATCGCGAATTCGTGGAACAGCCGCCCGACCACGTCGCCCATGAAGAGGAGCGGGATCAGCACCGCGAGCAGCGAGACGGTGAGCGAGATGATCGTGAAGCCGATCTCGCGCGAGCCCTTCAGCGCCGCCTCGAAGGGCGGGTCGCCCTCCTCGACGTGGCGGGCGATGTTCTCGATCACGACGATGGCGTCGTCCACGACGAAGCCGGTCGCGATGGTCAGCGCCATCAGGGAGAGGTTGTTCAGCGAGAACCCGTAGAGATCCATGATCGCGAGCGCGCCCACCAGGGAGAGCGGCACCGACAGGCTCGGGATCAGGGTCGCGGAGACGCTGCGCAGGAAGAGGAAGATCACCAGCACCACGAGGCCGATGGCGAGCGCCAGCTCGACCTGGACGTCGTGCACGGAGGCGCGGATCGTCGTGGTGCGGTCGGTGAGCGGCGTGACGGTGACGGCGGCCGGCAAGGTCGCCTGAAGCTGGGGCAGCAGCGCCTTGATCTTGTCGACGGTCGCGATGACGTTGGCGCCCGGCTGGCGCTGGATGTTGAGGATGACCGCGGGCGTCTCGTCCGCCCAGGCGCCGAGCTTCGTGTTCTCGGGGCCGTCGACCACGTCGGCGACGTCCGAGAGCTTCACCGGTGCGCCGTTCTTGTAGGCGATGATCGCGTCGTCGTAGGCCTTGGGGTCGCGGATCTGGTCGTTGGCGTTGATGGCGTAGCTCTGCGTCGGCCCGTCGATGGTGCCCTTGGGCGTGTTGACGTTGAGGTTGGCGATGGTCGTGCGCAGGTCGTCGATGTTGAGCCCATAGGCCGCGAGCGCCTTGGAATTGAAGCGCACCCGCAGCGCCGGGCGCTGGCCGCCGCCCATGCTGACGAGGCCGACGCCCGAGACCTGGGAGATCTTCTGGGCGAGCCGCGTCTCGGCGAGGTCGCGCACCTGCGTCAGCGGCAGGGTCTTGGAGGTGAGGGCCAGCGTCAGGACGGGGGCGTCGGCCGGGTTGACCTTGGCGTAGATCGGCGGCGCCGGCAGGTCGGCCGGCAGCAGGTTGCCCGCCGCGTTGATCGCCGCCTGGACCTGCTGCTCGGCGATGTCGAGGGCGAGGTCGAGGTTGAACTGCAGGGTGATGACGGAGGCGCCGGCCGAGCTCTGCGACGACATCTGGTTGAGGTTGGCGAGCTGGCCGAACTGGCGCTCCAGCGGCGCGGTCACGGCCGAGGTCATCACCTCCGGGCTGGCGCCGGGATAGAAGGTCTGCACCTGGATCGTCGGGTAATCGACGGAGGGCAGGGCCGAGACCGGCAGGTTCAGGTAGGAGACCATGCCGACGAGCAGGATCGCCACCATCATCAGCGTGGTCGCCACCGGCCGCAGGATGAAGAGCGCGGAGGGGTTCACGGGGTCGGGCCCTCCTCCCTCTGCGGGGGAGGGTGCCCGGCGGATGGGCTTTGGCTGAAGCTCAGATGATAGGATCTAGTCACGGGTTGGCCGGTCGCTGGCGGCGGCGCTCACGCTTCGGCGGCTCCTCGGCGGGGGTCTCCGGCTTCTGCGCCGCAGGCTCGGGGCTTGCCGCTGGGGTGACGGCGCCGGTCGCGCCCGCGTCGGCGGCCTGGGGCTTCGACGCCGCGGATTGAGCGTCGGCCGGCTTTGCCTCGGCCGGTTTCGGGTCCGCGATCACGCGCACGGGCGCGCCCTCGCGCAGGCGGTCGGTTCCGTCCACCACCACCCGGTCGCCGGGCGCCAGGCCCGAGAGCACGACGGTGCGCGGGCCGTCGGATTCGCCGAGCTTGATCGGGCGGACGACGACCTTGTCCCCCCCCTCCATGAGATAGACGTAAGGCCCCGGCGTGCCCCGCAGGATCGCGGCGGTGGGCACGATGGGCGCGTTGCGCACCGTGTCGACGGTGAGCTTGGCGTTGACGAACTGGTTGGGGAACAGCGTCTCGTCGTCGTTCTCGAAGACGGCGCGCAGCTTCACGGTGCCGGTCGTGGTGTCGATCTGGTTGTCGACGGTCTGCAGCTGCCCGACCGCGAGCTCGTTGGTGTCGCCCCGGTCGTAGGCCCTCACCTGCAGCTTGGCGCCTTCGCGCACGCGCTTCATCACGCGGGCGACGTCGTCCTCGGGCAGGGTGAAGATCACCGAGATCGGGCGGAGCTGCGTGACGACGACGATGTTCGTCGAGGCGGCGGTGACGTAGTTGCCCTGGTCGATCTGGCGCAGGCCGACCCGGCCCTCCACCGGCGAGGTGATCCGGGTGTAGGTGATATTGAGCTTCTGCTGGTCGACGAGGGCCTGGTCGGCGGCGACCGTGCCCTCGTTCTGCTTCACCAGGGCGGCCTGCGTGTCGACGTTCTGCTTCGAGATCGAGTCCTGCTGCGACAGGCGCTGGAAGCGGGCGAGGTCGAGCTTCGAGTTCTGCAGGAGCGCCTGGTCGCGCATGAGCTGGCCCTGGTACTGGGCGAGCTGCGCCTCGTAGGGCCGCGGGTCGATCTGGGCGAGGAAGTCGCCCTGCTTGACCATCTGCCCCTCGCGGTAGCCGATCTCGGTGAGGTAGCCGCTGATCTGCGAGCGCACGGTGACGGTGGCGAGCGGCGTCACGGTGCCGAGGCCGGACAGGACGATGGGAACGTCGCCCGTCGTCACCGTCGCGATCCCGACGGCCTGGGCCGGATCGCCGCCGCGACCGCCGCGGCCCTTGCCCCGCGCCGGCGCGGCCTCGCCAGCCGTCTCGGCCTTCGGGACATAGTAGGTGCGATAGGCATACCAGCCGGCGCCGGCGATCACCGCGAGCAGGATGAGCCAGAGCAGACCACGGCCCCGACGCGGCGCGACCACCGGAGCTTCGACGGGAAACTCTCGCGCGGTCTCCGTCCGGATGGGTGAGCTCTCGTTCATTCCCTGAAATCCGACCGCCTCAGGCCCGCGGCCCCGGGAGCGTCCGGGCGACGGCCGAGACGCCCGCCGCCCAACGCGGAGCATAGGCCGATCGATGCGCGTTCGCTTGAATCATTCCACGTTGTCCCGGGGAAACGGACTTCGCCCACCGTCCAATCGCTCTGAGATGGGGGCTGGACGCCTCGCGCGACACTCTCCTCCGATGTCGCAGGACGACAGGCCGATCCGGACCCACTCTGAGGTCTGCGGACCCTGCCGACGCAATGCGTCGCCAGTGCGGCACCCAGGTTTCTCCTCGGTTGCTGCCGGTCCCGCTCAGGAGCGTTCGAGGGATCGATAGAACCGGATGACGTCGCGGAACGCCTCGTCGACCGGCTCCACCGGAAGTCCAAGCCGGAGCGCCACGCCGAGGAGGGCGACCGCGGCGGCAAGGAGGGCGCAAAGGCGGGTCGACACGATCTGGTATCCGGGCGCGGCGTGAGCTGCCGGGTAGCGCCGGGGCTCGGTCGGGGCAAGGCGCGCAAACCAAAAGGCCGCCCCTTTTGGGACGGCCTTGAGAACGACCGGAGCGGTACGCCGCAGGAACAGAACGAGGGGGCGGAGTCCCGTTCGAGCGCTCGCCGCTCCAGCCGTGCTTTTAGGGATAAGTCACGCATGATGATTGTCAACAATCGTCAGGCGTCGGCGCCGATTCGCCGTCGCGGGGGCGTGCGCTCCCGCACATTTCATGCGGGCCGCCCCACGTGTTACGCGTGACCGGTGACGCATGGCCGGCGCCGCCTCGGCCGTCGGTACGGACCCGCCGCAAGCCCCTGCATGAACCCGATCTTCTCCACCCTGCCGACGACCGTGTTCGAGGCGATGTCGAGCCTCGCCCGTGAGTTCGGGGCGATCAATCTCGGGCAGGGCTTCCCGGACGATCCGGGGCCGGAGGACGTGCGGATTCGCGCAGCCGAGGCGTTGCGGGACGGCTTCAATCAGTATCCCTCGATGATGGGCCTGCCGGTGCTGCGCCGGGCGATCGCCGACCATTACGCCCGCCATCAGGGCCTCGACCTCGAGGCGGAGAGCGAGGTCATGGTCACCTCCGGCGCGACGGAGGCGCTGGCCGCCGCGCTGCTCGGTCTGATCGCGCCGGGCGACGAGGTGATCGTCCTGGAGCCCGCCTACGACGCCTACCTGCCGCTGATCCGGCAGGCCGGCGGCATCCCCCGCATCGTGAGGCTGACGCCGCCGGATTTCGGCCTCGACGAGGCGGCGCTCCGGGCAGCCTTCTCGGAAAGGACGCGGGCGATCGTCCTCAACAACCCGCTCAACCCGACGGCCACGATCTTTCCCGACACCGACCTTGCCCTGCTCGCCCGGCTCTGCGTGGAGCACGAGGTCATCGCCATCTGCGACGAGGTCTGGGAGCATCTCGTCTTCGACGGGCGCAGGCATACTCCGCTGATGGGCCTGCCCGGCATGCGCGGGCGCACGGTCAAGATCGGTTCGGCCGGCAAGATCTTCAGCCTCACGGGCTGGAAGGTCGGCTTCGTGATGGCGAGCCCGCCCCTGCTGCGGGTCGTCGCCAAGGCGCACCAATTCCTCGCCTTCACGACACCGCCGAATCTCCAGGAGGGCGTGGCCTACGGCCTGGGCAAGGCGGACGCCTATTTCGTCGGGATGCGCCGGGCCTATGCCCGTTCGCGCGACCGCCTCGCCGCTGGCTTGCGCGATCTCGGAATTGCGGTCCTGCCGTCGCAGGCGACCTATTTCCTCAACATCGACGTCGCGCCGCTGGGCTTTGCCGACGACGCGGCCTTCTGCGAGGCCCTGGTCCGTGAGCACGGCGTCGCCGCGATCCCCGTCAGCGCCTTCTACTCGCAGGACCCGGTGCGAAACGTCGTGCGGCTGTGCTTTGCCAAGAGCAACGCCACGCTCGACGCGGCGCTCGATCGGCTCGCCGGACTGGCCCGGAAGGCGGCCTGATGCGCGCCGGACCGGGAGTCGCGCTTGCGGGGCGCGGGAGCGGGGGCCACATCCTGCTCCATGAGCACGACGCGAGACCCTCGGAGCCCCGCGATGGCCTTCACGCAGACCGGCACCGCACAGCCCTTTCCCCTCACCGACAACAGCCGCGAGGCGAGCCTGCTGCGCCTGGAGCAGCTCGCCCACCTCATGGACAGCGCCTTCGTCATCCCCGGGCTCAACCGGCGCATCGGGCTCGACTCGGTGATGGGCCTGGTGCCGGTGATCGGCGACGTCGCCGGCATGCTGCTCTCGTCCTACATCGTCTACGAGGCGCGCCGTCTCGGCGTGCCGAAATGGCTGCTGGCGCGGATGGCGCTGAACGTCGCCTTCGACGGCGTCGTCGGTTCGGTGCCGCTGGCGGGCGACATCTTCGACGCGGCCTTCAAGGCCAACCGCCGCAACGTCCGCCTGCTGCGCCGCCACCTGGAGCGGCACGGCGGGGTTCGGCCGAACGAGATCGAGGGCACCGCCGTGCGCCTCGACTGAGGCTCACGACGGACGCCGGGGGAGGGCGCCCTTGAACGAGATCGCCCGCCCCATCGCCGCCGAATCCACGGCGGTCGGATCGCCTCCGGTCACGGCGGGTCGCGGATTGTCGCCGCTGAACCGGCGGCGCCTCGCGAATTTCCGGCGCAACCGCCTCGGCTTCTGGTCCTTCGTGATCTTCGCCGCGCTGTTCGTCCTCAGCCTGTTCGCCGAGTTCATCGCCAACGACCGCCCGATCTTCGTCTCCTACAAGGGCGAGTGGCTGTTCCCCGTCCTCGTCGACTACCCGGACGAGAAGTTCGGCGGCTTCTACGCGCGGCCCGACTACCGCTCGGCCGAGACCCGCAAGGAGATCGCCGATCACGGCTTCGCGGTCTGGCCCCCGATCCCGTACTCCTACGACACCATCATCAACGGGCTGCCGACGCCTTCGCCCTCGCCGCCGACCTGGCTCCTCACGGAGGAGCAGTGCCGGCCCGTCGCGGAGCGCACCGGCGGCAAGGGCTGCGCCGACGTCGAGTGGAACTGGCTCGGCACCGACAACACGGCCCGCGACGTGCTGGCCCGCATCATCTACGGCTTCCGCATCTCGGTATTGTTCGGGCTGATCCTGGCGCTGGTCTCCTCGGTGATCGGAGTCATCGCCGGCGCGGTCCAGGGCTATTTCGGCGGCTGGGTCGACCTCGCGCTGCAGCGCTTCATCGAGGTCTGGAGCGCGATCCCGACGCTCTACCTGATCATCATCATCTCGGCCTTCATCGCGCCGGGCTTCTTCGTGCTGCTCGGCATCCTGCTCCTGTTCTCCTGGGTGGCCCTCGTCGGGGTGGTCCGCGCCGAGTTCCTGCGCGCCCGCAACTTCGAGTACGTCCGCGCCGCCCGGGCGCTCGGCCTCTCGAACGTGCGCATCATGAGCCGGCACCTCCTGCCGAACGCCATGGTGGCGACGCTGACCTTCCTGCCCTTCATCCTGAACGGCTCGATCTCGACCCTGACCTCGCTGGATTTCCTCGGCTTCGGCCTGCCGCCCGGCTCGGCCTCCCTGGGCGAGCTGCTGGCGCAAGGCAAGGACAACATCCAGGCGCCCTGGCTCGGGCTCACCGGCTTCCTGGTCGTCGCCGTGATGCTGAGCCTGCTCATCTTCGCCGGCGAGGCGGTGCGCGACGCCTTCGACCCGCGCAAGACCTTCACCTGACGCCCTTGCCGCGGGTCGGGACGTCGCCCGAGCGTGAAGACCCGGCTCAACTGAATGCAAAATTATGATTGCGGCGGCACCGGCCCAGGACAGTAATTTTCTTTCCGAAGGCAATAAGTTTTCTTCAAATTCAGCAACGTCCCGCGCCTTCATCACCAAAGCAGCTTCGAATAATCCTGCCGCATCGCAAGAACGTCGTCGCTGCGGCGCAATAAGTCGCACCTTGCCCTTGCGACGCTTGTGCTTGGACTTTACGCTCCGCCCGATTGCGAGAAGAGGACTTCCTCCGCGGCGACCTCGGCAGGGCCTGCCGACGCGCGCCGATCGCGGAAGCCGGGTCGGGGAACGCCTTCGTGAAGAAGAACAAGGTCATCAGCGCCGACGAGGCGATCGCGCTCATCCGGCAGAACGACGTCGTCACCACGACGGGGTTCGTGCAGAGCTGCATCCCCGAGGCCCTGCACGCGGCATTGGAGAAGCGCTTCGTCGAGACCGGATCGCCGCGCGGGCTCACCCTGATCATGACGGCGGGGGCGGGCGACAGCAAAGGGCTCGGCACCGGGCGGCTGCATCACGACGGGCTGCTCACGCGCGTCATCGCCGCCAATTTCGGCCGGATGCCGAAGGTCGCCAAGGCGGCGCAGGAGAACAAGATCCGCGGCTACAACCTCCCGCAGGGCGTGATCTCGCAGCTCTACCGGGCCTGCGCCGCGGGCCAGCCCGGCCTGTTCTCGAAGGTGGGGCTGCAGACCTACGTCGATCCCCGCTACGGCGGCGCCAAGGTCAACACGCTGACGACCGACGACATCGTCAAGCTCGTCGAGGTCGATGGCGAGGAATGGCTGTTCTACACGGCCACCAAGATCGACGTCGCCTTCATCCGCGGCACCTCGGCCGACCCCTCGGGCAACATCTCCTTCGAGAAGGAGGCACTGACGCTGGATTGCCTCGCCCAGGCGATGGCGGCGCGCAACAACGGCGGCATCGTGATCGCGCAGGTGGAGCGTATCGTCGATGACGGCTTCCTCCTGCCCAAGGACGTGCGGGTGCCCGGCATCCTCGTCGATTGCGTGGTGGTGGCCGAGCCGGAGATGCACCGCATGAATTACGGCGTGCAGCACGACGCGGCGCTCGCCGGGCAGATCCGCGTGCCGGTGGCCGGCATGAGGAAGATGAAGCTCGACGCCCGCAAGGTCATCGCGCGGCGCGCGGCCTTCGAGCTGCCGCCGAACGGGGTCGTCAATCTCGGCGTCGGCGCGCCCGAGGGCATCGCGGCGGTGGCGAACGAGGAGAAGATCACCCCCTACATCACCCTGACGACGGAGGCCGGCGCGGTCGGCGGCGTGCTCGCCTCGGGCTCGAGCTTCGGCTCGGCGACGAACGCCGATTGCGTCATCGACCAGAACCAGATGTTCGACTTCTACGACGGCGGCGGCCTCGACATGACCTGCCTCGGCATGGCCGAGTGCGACGCGCTCGGCAACGTCAACACCAGCATGTTCGGCGGGCGCCTCAACGGCTGTGGGGGCTTCATCAACATCAGCCAGAACGCGCGTAGCGTCGTCTTCGCCGGCACCTTCACGGTCGGCGGCCTCGAGGTCGAGGTCGACGACGGCAAGGTCCGGATCGTCCAGGAAGGCAAGTCGCAGAAGTTCGTAAGCCAAGTGGAGCAGAACACCTTCAGCGGACCCTACGCCCAGAGCCGATCGCAGCCGGTCCTCTACGTGACCGAGCGCTGCGTCTTCCAGCTCACCGGAGACGGGCTCGAGCTCATCGAGGTGGCGCCGGGCATCGACATCGAGCGGGACATCCTGCCCCACATGGCCTTCAAGCCGATCATCCGGAACCCGGTCCCGATGGACGCCCGCATCTTCCGGGACGAGCCGATGGAGTTGGTCGCCGACCTGCTCAACCTCAACCTGAGCGACCGCGTCAGCTACGATGCCGAGCGCAACATCCTCTTCATCAACCTCGAAGGCTGGTACTGCCGGGTCAAAAGCGACCTCGACGACCTGCGCATGGCCATCGTCGACGTCTGCCGGAAGGCCGGGCAGCGGGTCCATTCCGTGGTCAACCACGACGGCTTCCGCATCAACGAGAACCTCTACGACGATTATGCCGGCATGGTGCAGTACCTGCTCGCCAACTACTACGTCTCGACGACGCGCTACGCGACGAGCGCCTTCCTGCGCCTGAAGATGGAGGAGGCGCTCAGTCGCCGCGGTCTTGCCCCTCACGTCTTCGAGCGCAAGGAGGACGCGCAAGCCTTCCTCGAAGGCACGGACCGGAAGGTGCGGCGGATCTCGCCGGCGGTGGCCTCCGCTGCCTGACGGGATTTCTGATCGATCGCTTCGATGGCCTCACGGCCGCCTTTTCTCGGACGGGTGGAGCGTCGGCGGAGTCCGGTCCGGGAGCCTGCGCAGGGCACCGCGAGGCGTCGGAATTCAGCGCCGTCGATCAGGGGCCGCTGACGCGGCCTGTCTACTCGCCGGATCCCGGATCACCTTCCGCTGACGCTCCACGCGTCGGGGACAGGACCGCGAGACCCAAGCGATCGGGCAGAAACCTGATGGGGAGCGCAAGAAGAAGGTCGAAGTCCGAAGACTCCGACCTCCTGGCAGAACAGATGCCGTATTGGATGGCTCAGGAACCGAACTGCGAGCCGAGCTGCTCCAGGTATTCGGCGAGGTCGACGCCGCCGACCTGCTTGCCGTAATCGAAGCGCATGCCCTGGCGGATGTTGACGCTGCTGCTCTTGGTCGTGAGCTTGAACGGCTTCACGCAGATCCAGGCGCCGTCGCGACGATGCTCGAAGTAGTTCAGAATCTCATGCTTGGCCATGGCAGCCTCTCAGGCGGGTCGATTCCATAACGGTCGACGCCGTGATTGGTTCACCAATGGGCCAGCGGGATTGAAAATCGATTAAGGTAAAGAAGATCTCACGGTGCAGCGCATCGCGCTGCACCGCAATAGGACAGGGCGGGCGCGCTGCTTCAGGCTGCGCTCCTCAGCGCACCGGTCTTCGCGTGGAAATCCGGCCCGTTGAAGGTCCGCGCCACGTAGCCGGCCCGCACGAGGAAATCGCCGAAGCGCTCGCCCTTGGTCCGCTCCTTCGCGTAGGCGGCGAAGAGCGGGTCGAGAACCGTCTTGATCTCGGACGCCTTCACGTCCTCGGCGTAGAGCTTGCCGAGCCGCGAGCCGTCGAACGCCGCGCCGAGATAAAGGTGGTAGCGCTCGGGGCCGCGGCCGACGAGGCCGATCTCCGCGATGAAGGGCCTGGCGCAACCATTCGGGCAGCCGGTCATGCGGATCGTGATCTCGTCCTCGGACAGGCCGTGCGCGGCGAGGCTGGTCTCGAGTTCCGTCAGGAGATCGGGCAGGTAGCGCTCGCTCTCGGCGAGCGCGAGGCCGCAGGTCGGCAGGGCCACGCAGGCGATGGAGTTCCGCCGCAGGGCACTGGCCCCCTTCAGGAGCCCGCACTCGGCCACGATCGCCTCGATCTCAGGCCGCTTGCCCTCGGGCACATTGGCGACGATCACGTTCTGGTTGCCCGTGAGCCGGAAATCGCCCTCGTGCACCTGCGCGATGCGGCGCAGGCCCGTGAGGATCTTCGGCCCGGCGCCCTCGTGGTCCTTGATGCGGCCCGACGCGACGTAGAGCGTCAGGTGGTGGCGGCCGTCGTCGCCCTTGGTCCAGCCGTAGCGGTCGCCGTTGTTCTCGAACTTGAAGGGCTTGGGATCGGGGAGGGCCCGGCCGACGCGCTTCTCGACCTCGGCCCGGAAGGCAGCGAGCCCATAGCGCTCGATCGTGTACTTGAGGCGGGCGTTCTTGCGGACCTTGCGGTTGCCCCAGTCCCGCTGGACCGTCATCACGGCCTCGGCGACCTTGAGCGCGTCGTCGGGCTCGCAGAACAGCATCACGTCCGCCGTGCGGGGGAAGGTGTCGGTCTCGCCGTGGGTCATGCCCATGCCGCCGCCCACGGTGACGTTCCAGCCCGTGACCCGACCCTTCTTGTCGAGGATCGCGATGAAGCCGAGGTCGTGGGCGAAGATGTCGACCTCGTTGGAGGGCGGCACCGCGATCACGGTCTTGAACTTTCGGGGCAGGTAGGTCTTGCCATAGACCGGCTCGACCGCGTCCTCCTCGGCACCGACGACGCGCTCGCCGTCGAGCCAGATCTCCCGCCAAGCATTGGTCTTGGGCAGGAGCGAATCCGAGATGTCCTTGGCGAGCTGGTAGGCCGCCTTGTGAGCGCCGGCCTGGGCCGGGTTCGTCGCGGCCATGACGTTGCGGTTGACGTCGCCGCAGGCGGCGATGGTGTCCAGCAGCGCCGCGTCGATGGCAGCCATCGTCCGCTTCAGGTTCGACTTGATGACGCCGTGGTACTGGAAGGTCTGGCGCGTCGTCGCCCGGAGCGTTCCGTTGGCATAGGTCGTGGCGATGTAGTCCAGCGCCAGCCACTGCTTGGGGGTGACGACGCCGCCGGCGATGCGCAGGCGAATCATGAAGCTGTAGGCCTTGTCGAGCTTCTTCCTGGTGCGCTCGGGCCTGAGATCCCGGTCGTCCTGCAGGTACATCCCGTGGAACTTCACGAGCTGCCCGTCATCCTCCGAGATCGCGCCGGTGGCGTGCTTCAGGAGGCCGTCGGCGAGCGTCCCGCGCAGGTAGCCGCTCGCGATCTTGATGTGCTCGTTCGCCGCGAGCCCTGCCGCACGCGCGGCTTCCGCCTCGTCGATGGGACGCTCGGTGGGCGGGGTCTCGTAGATCCGGGGCGGGGTCTGATCGTCCATGGCGGCATCCGGTCAGGGGGCTCTCCTCCCCCTTGCGGGGAGGAGTTGGAGGTCGGGGTGGCTAGGCGACGCTGCGTCCAGGCCGGCGGAACCACCCCCACCCTCGATCCCTCCCCGCACGGGGGAGGGAAGGCGCTCTAATAAACGTCCTGCTGATAGCGGTGGGCGCGCTCCAGCGCCGCAACGGCCGCCTCGGCGCCGTCGGCACCGAGGCTCTTCACCTCGGCATAGGCCCGTACCACGGCGTTGCGCACGTCCTTGGCCATGTTCTTGGCGTCGCCGCAGACGTAGAAGCTGGCACCCCCGTCGAGCCATTCGACGAGCTCCCGGCGGTGCTCGTAGATCCGGTCCTGCACGTAGATCTTCTCCGGCTGGTCGCGGGAGAAGGCCACGTCGATCCGCGTCAGCGAGCGATCCTCCAGGGCTTCCTGCCATTCGAGCTGGTAGAGGAAGTCGTGGGTGAAGTGCCGGTCGCCGAAGAACAGCCAGGCGCGGCCCGTGGCCTCGGTCGCCCGGCGCTCCTGAACGAAGGCGCGGAACGGCGCGATGCCGGTGCCAGGCCCGACCATGATGATGTCGCTGCCCGGGTCCGAGGGCAGGCGGAAGTGACGGTTCGGCTTCAGCTTCACCCGCACGGTCGCGCCGTTGCGGATGCGGTCGGCGATGTGGGTGGAGGCGACGCCGGTGCGGGCGCGCCCGTGGGTCTCGTAGCGCACCGCCGCGACGACGAGGTGGACCTCGTCGCCGACCTCCTTTCGCGATGAGGCGATGGAATAGGCGCGCGGGGGCAGGGGACGGGTGATCGCCGTCAGCTGCTCGGCGTTCAGCGCCGACGGGTAGGCCTCGATCAGGTCGACGAGTTGCCGGCCCTCGATCCAGGCGCGGACCTCGCCGCTCTCGACGAGGGCTTTAGCCTCCGCGTTGCCGGTCGCCTTGGCGAATCGCTCGACCGTGGTCGCCGAGAGCGTGGTGATGTCGCGCTCGGTCAGGAGCAACCGGCGCAGGATCTCGTCGCCGGTGAGGCCCGCGGCCCTCAAGATTTCTTCGACGAGGAGGGGATCGTTCTCGGGAAAGACCTCCAGGGAATCGCCCGGCTCGTAGGCCGGCGCGCCGTCCTCGAAGGCGAGCGCGAGGTGGATGGTCTCCTTGTCCGAGCGCGAGGAGTTCAGGTTCACGTGATCGACGACTTCGGCCAGGACCGGCTCGCGGCTGGGCTCCACCTCGTCGTCCTCGGCCGTGGCGCGGGCGGCGAAATCCACGGCGACGACGTTGTCGGCGCTCGGCGGCGTAAGCGCCTGCAGCGCGCCCTTAATCCAGTCGGCGGCGGGCTTGTCGAAGTCGAGGTCGAGATCGGCCCGATCATAGGCGCGGCGGCCGCCCAGCGCCTCGAGGCGCACATCGATCGCCTTCCCGATCGCGCAGAACTCGGCGTAGGAGGTGTCGCCGAGGGCGAGCACGCTGAAATCCACACCGTCGAGGCGTGGGGCGGCCTCGCCCATCAGCGCGTCGTAGGCGCGGACCGCTCGCGCCGGCGGTTCGCCCTCGCCCCAGGTGGCGGCGATGACGACGACGCGCTTCTCGGCGGGAAGCGCGGCGACGTCGAGGTCGGCGAAATCCACGATCCTGGGCTTGAACCCGCCCTTGCGGGCGAGCTTCGCCATGTCGCCGGCGAGCTTCTCGCAATTGCCCGACTCGCTCGCGTAGAGGATCGTCAGCGGCTCGGCGGCCTTCGGCGGCGCGGCCGGCACGGCGGCCGGTTGGCCCCCAGCGGCGTCGAGGCCCGCGAGGAAGCCCGCGAGCCATGCCCGCTGCACCGGCGTCGCCGTGCCGAGGACCGCATCGAGGCTCGCCCGTTCGCTGTCGCCAAAGGGAGCCGTGCGGGGAAGGATCGCGTGTCGTGCCATGCGGGAAGCCATGTCGTCCTGCGAAGGCCTCCTGTCAACGGGGTTGTCCGTTTTACAGAACGAGCTCGCGGTAGAAGGGGTCGCCCGCTATTGCGGTGCGAAAGAGATGATTATTCTCCGGCCACCACGGACAGCGTCGGCGTGAACCGGCCCGTGGTGGGCAGGCTCGGCAGCGGCAGGGCGGTGGTCGACTTCACCTTCTCCATGGCGAAGCGCGAGGTGACGTTCTTGAGGGGCAGGGTTGCGATCAAGCGCTTGTAGAAGGTGTCGTAGGCCTGCATGTCGGCCACGACGACCCGCAGCATGTAATCGACGTCGCCGGCCATGCGGTAGAATTCGAGCACTTCGGGCATCGCCGAGACGGTGGAGGCGAAGCGCTCCAGCCACTCGCGCGAATGGTCCGCCGTCTCGATCGAGACGAAGACGGTGAGGCCGAGCCCGAGCTTCACCGGATCGAGCACGGCGACGCGGCGGTCAATGACGCCCTCGGCTTCCAGGCGCTGGATCCGCTTCCAGCACGGCGTCTGCGACAAGCCCACGCGCTCGCCGATCGTAGCGATCGAGAGCGTCGCATCGTTCTGGAGCAGCGCCAGGATCTTCAGGTCGATCGAATCCAAGGGAACCTCGTCTTCTTCCGTATGGGCTGGGGCCGGCACGGGCTGCTGACGCGAGAAGGATCTTCCCGCCCGGCAACTGATCGCTGGCACGGCGGGTTGCACCCGCGATTGACCGAAGCGCTGTTATGAAGCGGGCCTATGGCCGCTATGCCTTGACAGCGTTCGTTATAGCGAACATCTCACCTCTTCGACAAGCGGGGTTTCCCACAGGTCCGATGACGGCTTCACTCGAACGCACGGCCAGCGAACTCTCGGACGCCCTGCGCGCCCTCGATCTCCCCGCGCGCGTCGACCTGATCCCGGCGACGATTCCGGGCCGCCTCGTCTTTACCACCAGCTTCGGCATTGAGGATCAGGCCCTGACCCATGCCCTGGCGATGGCCAAGTCGCGGGTCGAGATCGTCACCCTCGATACCGGCCGGCTGTTCGCGGAGACTTACGACGTCTGGGCCGAGACCGAAGCGGTCTACGGCATCCGGATCGGCGCCTACGCGCCCGAGCGGGCCGCCCAGGAGCGCTTCGTGCGCGAGCGCGGCATCAACGGCTTCCGGCATGCGGTGGAGGCGCGGCAGGAATGCTGCGGCTTCCGCAAGGTCGAGCCGCTCGGCCGGGCCCTCAGAGGCGCCGCCGCCTGGCTCACGGGCCTGCGAGCCGGCCAGTCGCAGAACCGCGCCGACACGCCGCTGGCCGAGGCCGATCCCGCACGCGGCCTGATCAAGATCAATCCGCTCGCCGATTGGAGCCGCGAAGACGTCGCCGCCTTCGTTCGGGACAATTTCATTCCCTATAACGTGCTCCACGATCGCGGCTTCCCCTCGATCGGCTGCGCGCCCTGCACCCGTGCGGTGCGCGTCGGCGAGCCCGAGCGCGCGGGCCGCTGGTGGTGGGAGCAGGAATCCAAGAAGGAGTGCGGCTTGCACGTTCACGCCCCGCAGAGCGCCGATACGGAGATCGGGCCCGGCCGGGAGGCCGCCGCCTTCGAGACCGTTTCCCGCGACAGAACCCCGGAGATGGCCCGATGAGCGCCGCCCTCGTCCAGCAGCGCACCCAGCGCCTCACCCATCTCCAGCGGCTCGAGGCCGAGAGCATCCACATCATGCGGGAGACGGTCGCAGAGACCGAGAACCCGGTGATGCTCTACTCCATCGGCAAGGATTCCTCCGTCCTGCTGCACCTGGCGCTGAAGGCCTTCGCGCCGGGGCGGCTGCCGTTCCCGCTCATGCACATCGATACGACCTGGAAGTTCCGCGAGATGATCGCCTTCCGGGACGCACGGGTGAAGGAGCTCGGCCTCGACCTCCTCGTCCACACGAACCAGGACGGCCTCGCCCGCGGCATCGGTCCAGTCAGCCACGGCTCGGAAGTCCATACCGACGTGATGAAGACGCAGGCCCTGCGGCAGGCGCTCGACAAGCACAAGTTCGACGCGGCCTTCGGCGGGGCCCGGCGCGACGAGGAGGCCTCGCGCGCCAAGGAGCGCATCGTTTCCCTGCGCACCGCCCAGCACCGCTGGGACCCGAAGCGCCAGCGGGCCGAGCCCTGGCACCTCTACAACATGAAGAAGAAACGCGGCGAGAGCTTGCGCGTCTTCCCGCTGTCCAATTGGACCGAGCTCGACGTCTGGCTCTACATCGAGCAGGAGCGGATCCCCATCGTGCCCCTCTACTTCGCGGCCGAGCGCCCCGTGGTGGAGCGCGACGGCCAGCTCATCCTCGTCGACGACGAGCGCCTGCCGCTCGAGCCCGGCGAGACGCCCCAGCTGCGGCAGGTCCGCTTCCGCACGCTCGGCTGCTACCCGCTGACCGGTGCCGTGGAGAGCCCGGCCACGACGCTGCCGGAGATCATCGGCGAGACGCTCGCCGCCCGCACCTCGGAGCGGCAGGGCCGCGTCATCGACAAGGACGGCGCGGGCGCCATGGAGCGCAAGAAGCAGGAGGGCTATTTCTGATGACCATCCATCAGTCCCCGGAGGCCTTCGGCTTCGAGAGCTTCCTTGCCGCGCATCAGGGCAAGGAGGTGCTGCGCTTCATCGCCTGCGGCTCCGTCGACGACGGCAAGTCGACCCTGATCGGGCGCCTGCTGCACGACACCAAGCAGATCTTCGACGACCAGATCACCGCGCTCCAGCGCGATTCCCGCAGGCACGGTACGCAGGGAGCGGACATCGACCTCGCTCTCCTCGTCGACGGGCTCCAGGCCGAGCGCGAGCAGGGCATCACCATCGACGTCGCCTACCGCTTCTTCTCGACGGACAAGCGCTCCTTCATCGTCGCCGACACGCCCGGCCACGAGCAGTACACACGCAACATGGCGACCGGCGCCTCGACGGCGGACGTGGCCATCCTCCTCGTCGATGCGCGCCACGGCCTGAGCCGGCAGACACGGCGCCACGCGCTGCTCGTCTCGCTCCTCGGCATCAAGCGTGTCGCGCTCGCCGTGAACAAGATGGACCTGATCGGCTGGTCGCAGGACCGTTTCGAGGCGATCACCCGGGCCTTCGACGACTTCGCCGCGCCGCTGGGCTTCAGCGAGGTCCGGGCCATCCCGCTCTCCGCGAAGAACGGCGACAACGTCGTTCTGCCCGGCGCCGCCGCGCCGTGGTACGCGGGCGTGCCGCTGCTGCAATACCTCGAGGAGGTGCCGGTCCATGTCGAGGCGCAGGCCGCGCCCTTCCGCATGGCGGTCCAGTGGGTGAATCGCCCGAACTCGGATTTCCGCGGCTTCTCGGGGTTGATCGCCAGCGGCCGCATCGCGCCGGGCGACGCCGTCGTGGTGTCACCGTCCGGCCGGACCTCGACCGTGGCGCGGATCTTCACCGCCGACGGCGACCTGCCCCGGGCCGCCGAGGGCCAATCCGTGACCCTGGTGCTCGCCGACGAGATCGACGCTTCGCGCGGCTCCGTGATCGCGGCGGCCGCTTCACCGCCGCAGAGCGCCGACAGCCTGGAGGTCCGCCTGTTCTGGGCGGCCGAGACGCCACTGAACCCGGGCGCGGCGCTCCTCGCGAAGATCGGCACCGTCACCGTGAACGCGGTCGCCTCGTCGATCCGCACCCGGATCGACCCCGAGACGGGGCGGGCCGAGCCGGCGGATCGCCTCTCCGCCAACGACATCGGCGACGTGACCTTGAGCCTCGACCGGTCCGTCGCCTTCGACGCCTACGCCTCGAATCGCGACACGGGCAGCCTTATCCTGATCGACCGCGAGACCACCGACACCGCAGCGCTCGGCCTGATCCGGACGCCTGCGAAGCAAACGTCGGCGGGCGAGGCCCGGTCGGAGAGCACCTCCGAGCCCCGCGGCTTCCTGGCAAAGCTCAAGGGCCTGTTCGGCGGCCGCTGAGGCGTGCCTTCCGGCGACGCAACCCGGGCGATACCTGGCTCAGGGGCGGATGCAGGCCTTGCATCCGCCCCTTTTTCTGTCGAAGAGGGCGGCTCCACCGTCATGACGGACGAGACTGGGCGGGCGTCGGGGAACGCCGGCGCGCGTAGCGGAGTGCTTTGATCGATGAACGAGATGCCGCGTGAGCTCGGCTCGGCCGACATCCAGACAATCCTGGAGCTCCTGCCTCACCGCTACCCGTTCCTCTTGATCGACCGGATCATCGAGATCGACCGCGACGAATCCTGTATCGGCATCAAGAACGTCACGATCAACGAGCCCCAGTTCACCGGGCACTTCCCGGGTCTGCCGGTCTTCCCCGGCGTGCTCCTGATCGAGGGCATGGCCCAGACGGCGGGCGCGATCTGCTGTCGGCACATCATGAGCGAGACCGTGCGCACCAAGCAGGTCTTCTTCACGACGATCGACAAGTGCAAGTTCCGCAAGCCGGTCGTGCCGGGCGACACGATCCGCTACCACATGACCAAGGTGAACCAGCGGAAGACCATGTGGTGGTTCAAGGGCGAAGCGCGGGTCGGGGACACGGTGGTGGCCCAGGCCGAGATCGGCGCCATGCTGGTGACGGAGTGAGCGGCCCCGCCGCGATCCACCCGAGCGCGGTCGTCGAGGACGGCGCCGCGATCGGGGAGGGCGTCCGGATCGGTCCCTTCTGCCATGTCGGGCCCGAGGTCAGCCTGGGCGAGGGCTGCGAGCTCGTGAGCCACGTCGTCGTGGCGGGCCGGACCCGCATCGGGCCGCGTACGAAGCTCTATCCCTTCGCCTCAATCGGCCACCCGCCGCAGGACTTGAAGTACCGCGGCGAGGCCTCGACGCTGACGATCGGCGCCGATTGCCTGATCCGCGAGGGCGTCACCATGAGTCCGGGCACGGCCGGGGGCGGCCTGGAGACGGTGGTGGGCGACCGCTGCGCCTTCCTTGCCAATTCCCATGTCGGCCACGATTGCCATGTCGGCGACGGCGTCGTGTTCTCGAACAACGTCATGCTCGCCGGGCACTGCCATGTCGGCGACTATGCCATCATCGGCGGCGGCGCCGCTGTGATCCAGTTCGCGCGCGTCGGCGCCCACGCCTTCGTCGGCGGCCTGTCGGGGCTGGAGAACGATTGCATCCCCTACGGCATGGCGCTCGGCAACCGCGCCTACCTGTCGGGCCTCAACATCATCGGGCTGCAGCGCCGCGGCTTCGCGCGCGACGACATTCACGCGCTTCGCCGGGCCTACCGCCTGCTCTTCGCGCCCGAAGGCACGCTGATGGAGCGGTTGGAGGACGTCGCGCTGGAATTCGACGGGCATTCGGCGGTCGGCGAGATCATCGCGTTCATCCGCGCCGGCGGCAAGCGCTCGATCTGCACGCCCCGCGGCACGCCGGCAGCGGGATGAGCCGGAACGAGAGGCGCGCATCTCCCTCCTCCTTCCGCGGGGGAGGGTGCCTGCGGAGCAGGCGGAGGAGGGAAGCATCGCCCCTTCCGGATACGTCGCGCTCCCCTCAGCCGACCCTCGCCGACGCAGGGGCAACCCTCTCCCGCACAGGGGGAAGGGAAGCGGCGTTCGGTCTCGTCCGGCTCCGATGAGCGCGTCCCTACCCCTCGTCCTCGTGGCCGGCGCCGGCCGTCTTCCCGAGCTCGTCGCGACCTCGCTGGAGCAGGCGGGCCGTCGTTTCCGCGTGCTCGCGATCCGCGGCTTCGCGGAACGGTCGATGCGGGCGCGGGCCGAGGCCAGCGTCGACCTCCTCGACATCGCAGGAATCCTCAAGGTCCTGAAGCTCTGGGGCCCGGCCGAGATCGTTCCGGCCGGCGGCGTCTCGCGCCCGAGCCCCGCCGCGATCTTCAACGCCGCTGCGGCCCTGCGCAACCGTGAGGCGCTGCGGGCCATCGCCAGCGGCGGCGACGACCGCCTCCTGCGCGGGGCCCTGGCGCTGCTGGAGGAGAACGGTCATCGCGTCCTGGGCGTCCACACGGTCGCGCCGGACCTCCTGAGCCCGGAGGGCCAGCTCGGGCGGCACGCGCCCGACCCGGCCTCGCTGGCCTCGATCGCCACCGGGCGCGCTCTGCTCGGCGCGCTCTCGCCCTTCGACGTCGGCCAGGCGACCGTCGTCTGCGCCCAGCGCGCCATCACCGTCGAGGGACCGGAGGGCACCGACCGGATGCTCGCTCGCGCCCGTGCGCTCGGGCGCCGTCCGCTCGGCTTCGGCCACGCCCAGCCCGGCACGGTCCTCGTCAAGCTCGCCAAGGAGGGCCAGGACCTGCGCGTCGACCTTCCGGCGGTGGGCCCGCGCACGGTGGTGAAGGCCGCCGCCGCCGGCTGCGCCGGGCTCGCGATCCAGGCCGGGCTGACGCTCATCATCGACCGCCCGGCGACCGTCGCGGCCGCCGATCGTCTCGGCCTGTTCGTCGTCGGCCTGAAGGTCGATCCGTGAACGCCGGAACCGCGAAGAAAATCTGGCTGGTGGCGGGCGAGGATTCCGGCGACCAGCTCGGCGCCAAGCTGATGCGGGCGCTCATCGCCCTGTCCGACCGACCGATCGCCTTCGGCGGCGTCGGCGGCGAGGCGATGATTGCGCAGGGGTTTCCCTCGCTGTTCCCGATCGACGACGTGGCGGTGATGGGCTACCTGCCCGTGCTCGCGCGCCTCCGCACCCTGATGCGCCGCATCCGCCAGACGGTGGAGGGCGTCGTCGCCGCGCAGCCCGACATCCTCGTCATCATCGACAGCCCCGGCTTCACCCACGCCGTCGCCTCGCGGGTGCGCAAGGCGATGCCGGACCTGCCCATCGTCGACTACGTCTCGCCGAGCGTCTGGGCCTGGCGGCCGTGGCGGGCAGCCGGCATGCGGCCCTTCATCGACCACGTGCTCGCGCTCCTGCCCTTCGAGCCCGAGGCGCATCGCCGCCTCAACGGGCCTGCCTGCACCTATGTCGGTCACCCCTTGATCGAGCGCCTCGCGGAGCTGCGGCCGGGCCCGGGGGAGGCTGCGGCCCGGGAGAGCCGGCCGCCGACGCTCCTGGTCCTGCCGGGCTCGCGCCGCTCGGAGATCGAGCGGCTGATGCCGGTGTTCGGGGCGACGCTGAAGCTGCTGACCGAGCGCCTCGGCCCGGTCGACGCGGTGCTGCCGGCGGTCTCGCGCCATCGTGCGCTGATCGAGCGCCTGACGATCCCCTGGGAGGCACCCGTTCGCCTGGTACACGGCGAGCCGGGCAAGTACGCGAGCTTCCGGCGGGCGCGAGCGGCGCTCGCGGCCTCGGGCACCGTCACCCTCGAGCTGGCGCTCGCCGGGGTGCCGATGGTGGTGGCCTACAAGGTCTCGCGCCTGGAGGAGGTGGTGGCGCGCCGCCTCATCCAAGTGCCGACGATCGTGCTGCCGAACCTCATCCTCGGCCAGAACGCCATGCCGGAATTCATCCAGGCCGAATGCACGGCCCCGCGGCTTGCCGACGCGCTCGCGCCACTCCTCTCAGGCGGACCGCAGCGCGACGCGCAGGTGCAGGCCCTGGAGCGCATCGACGACCTGATGCGGCTTCCCTGCGGCGACGATCCGAGCCGGAGCGCCGCCCGGATCGTGCTGGGGACGACCCGACGCGGCGTCGCCGCGATCGCCTGACGACGGCGCGACGGCCGGCCCTGGTCACGCGGCCCATTGCGGCTATCCTGAGGGGATCGACCTTCCGGGAGGATGATCATGGTGACGATCACGCCATACGCGACGGAGTCCGGCCCGCCGAGGCGCGAGGCCGCGGCGCGGGATGAACAGGCCGTCTCGGCGCGAGCGAAGCGGGCAATGCTCCTGCTCGGGCTGATCGCGGCCTTCGCCATCGCCGGCAGCATCGACGGCGCCGCGGCGGCCAGGGCCGATCCCGACCTCGTGCGGCTCATGCGCTTCATGGCGCTCCTGAAGGGCGCCTTCCTGCTCCTCGCCGCGGTTGCGAGCTTCTGGCGACTGGCGCGCCCCGCAGCGGCGTGGCGAAGCCTCGTCTACGTCGCCGGCCCGTCCCTCATGGCAGCGGGGACCGTGGCGCTCTGGCGCATGCAGGATGCCGGCCTCGCGGCGGGCGTGCTGCATGCGGGCCTGTTCGCGCTCCTCGCGGCCGCCCTGACGGACAGGGACTTCGTCCCCGCGCTGCGGCGGCGATAGGCGCACCCGTTCCGCAGGCGCGCCCTCGCGTCTCCCGTCGCCTCAGCCCCGCTGGTCGATGGGGACGTATTCCCGCTTGTCCGGACCGATATAGAGCTGGCGCGGCCGCCCGATCTTCTGGGAGGGGTCCTCGATCATCTCGGCCCATTGCGCGATCCAGCCCACCGTGCGCGCCAGCGCGAACAGCACCGTGAACATCGAGGTCGGGAAGCCCAGCGCCTTCAGGGTGATGCCCGAGTAGAAGTCGATGTTCGGGTAGAGTTTCTTCTCGATGAAGTACTCGTCCTTCAGCGCGATCTGCTCGAGCTGCACGGCCACTTCGAGCAGCGGATCGTCCTTGATGCCGAGCTGACCGAGGACCTCGTGGGTCGTGCGCTGCATGATGCGGGCGCGCGGGTCGTAGTTCTTGTAGACCCGATGGCCGAAGCCCATCAGGCGGAACGGATCGTTCTTGTCCTTGGCCTTGGCGACGTATTTCGCGACGTTGTCGGGCGTGCCGATCTCCTCCAGCATCTTGAGCGCCGCCTCGTTGGCGCCGCCATGGGCCGGTCCCCACAGGCAGGCGATGCCGGCGGCGATGCAGGCGAAGGGATTGGCGCCGGACGAGCCGGCGAGCCGCACCGTCGAGGTCGAGGCGTTCTGCTCGTGATCGGCGTGCAGGATGAAGATCCGGTCCAGCGCCCGGGCGAAGATCGGGTTGACGACGTATTCCTCGCACGGCACCGCGAAGCACATCCGCAGGAAGTTCGACGTGTAGTCGAGGTCGTTCTTCGGATAGACGAAGGGCTGACCGATCGAATACTTGTAGGCCATCGCCGCGAGCGTCGGCATCTTGGCGATCATGCGCAGGGACGCGATCATCCGCTGCTTGTCGTCCGAGATGTCGGTCGAGTCGTGATAGAAGGCCGAGAGCGCGCCGACGCAGGCGACCATGATCGCCATGGGATGCGCGTCGCGGCGGAAGCCCTGGAAGAAGCGGTTCATCTGGTCGTGCACCATGGTGTGGCGCGTGACCCGGTAGTCGAAATCGGCCTTCTGGGCCGGCGTCGGCAGCTCGCCGAAGAGCATCAGGTAGCAGGTCTCGAGAAAGTCGCCCTGCTCGGCGATCTGCTCGATCGGGTAGCCGCGATAGAGCAGCACCCCGGCATCGCCGTCGATATAGGTGATCTTCGATTCGCAGGAGGCGGTCGAGGTGAAGCCGGGGTCGAAGGTGAAGACTCCGGTCTTGGCGTGCAGCTTGCCGATATCGATGACGTCCGGCCCGATCGTTCCGGTCTTGACCGGCAAGTCGACGTGGTTGTCGCCCACGGTGATGGTGCTGGAGGCGCTCATGGGAACGTGGACCCTTTCCTGGCGACGGGCGGACTTTTGCGAGGAACAGACCTTGGCAGGCGGACCTTGAAGGGAAGCGCGCCGATCCGGGCATCGACGGATCGACCACCCGGCACCGTTGCGCGGCCGCAGCGATTGCTGCAGTTGCTCACACGCCTACCGAGTTAGCGGATCGACCGGGCGCCATCAACCGACGCCGTCCGATCCCTCGCCGCCGCAAGCGAGATCCGGGCCGGCCGAGTGCCCTCGCAGCGCCGTCGGAGGTCGTCAGGCGGCGACCAGCTGGTCGCGAAGGCGCCCGAGGCACTCGTCGCGGCCGAGCACCGCCATGACGTCGAAGAGAGGCGGCGAGGTCGCGCGGCCCGTCAGTGCGGCCCGTAGGGGCTGCGCGATCTGGCCGAGCTTCAGGCCGGCGGCCTCAGCGAATTGCCGCACCGCACCCTCGGTCGCGGTCGCGTCCCAGTCCGGCAGGGATTCGAGCGCCAGCAGCACCCCGGCAAGCCGCTCCCGGGCCTCCGGCGAGAGCAGGCCGGCGGCCTTGTCGTCGAGGGCGAGCGGGCGGGCGGCCGTGAGGTAATAGGCGCTGTCCAGGAGCTCGACGAGGGTCTTGGCCCGTTCCTTGAGACCCGGCATCGCTTCCGTCAGCTTGGCGCGCAGCTCCGGAGGAAGCGTCGCGGGCAGGCCCCGCGCGGGCCCGAGCGCCGGCAGGATGGCCTCGATCGCGTCGACCAAGGCCGCGTCCGCGGAGCCGCGAATGTAGAGCCCGTTCAGGTTCTCGAGCTTGGCGAAGTCGAACCGCGCCGGCGAGCGCCCGATCGCCCTCAGATCGAAGGCGGCGATCATCTCCTCGGTGGAGAAGACCTCCTGATCGCCGTGGCTCCAGCCGAGCCGCACGAGGTAGTTGCGCAGCGCCGCCGGCAGGTAGCCGAGGTCGCGATAGGCATCGACCCCGAGGGCCCCATGACGCTTCGAGAGCTTGGCGCCGTCCGCCCCGTGGATCAGCGGAATATGGGCCATGGCCGGCACAGCCCAGCCGAGGGCCCCGTAGATCTGAGCCTGGCGGGCAGCGTTGGTGAGGTGGTCGTCGCCGCGGATGACCTGGGTGACGCCCATGTCGTGGTCGTCGACGACGACGGCGAGCATGTAGGTCGGGTTGCCGTCCGAGCGCAGGAGGACGAGGTCGTCGAGGTCGCGGTTCTGCCACGTCACGCGGCCCTGCACGCCGTCCTCGACGATCGTCTCCCCGTCGGAGGGCGCGCGAAGCCGTATCACCGGCTTGACCCCGGCGGGCGCCTCGGAGGGATCGCGGTCGCGCCAGCGCCCATCGTAGCGCATCGGCCGGCCCTCCGCCCGCGCGCTCTCGCGCATGGCGGCGAGCTCCTCGGGGCTCGCATAGCAGCGATAAGCGTCGTCCGACGCCAGCAGGCTCTCGGCGACCTCACGGTGACGCTCGGCGCGGGCGAACTGGTAGACGACCTCGCCGTCCCAATCGAGGCCGAGCCAGGAGAGTCCGTCGAGAATCGCGTCGATCGCCCCCTGCGTCGAGCGCTCGCGGTCGGTATCCTCGATGCGCAGCAGCATCCGGCCGCCGAAGCGGCGGGCGTAGAGCCAATTGAACAAGGCTGTGCGGGCCCCACCGATATGGAGGTAGCCGGTGGGGGAGGGCGCGAAACGCGTGACGACGGCTGACGACATCAATCGGGGCTTGGGCGTGCGAGGAAGCGGGGAGGGAGGGGCGAAGAGCGGATCGACCGGCCCAGATGCGGGCGTGTAGCATGCGAAGGCGGTTGCGTTAAGGAATCACACGGCGGGCCGCGGGGCGATCGAGCGATGGCGCAGGGCCGGGCAGGGGCGGCGGGATGGGGCTTGGCGGCCCTCGCCCCCGGCCGTCCCGGTGCTCCCTCCCTCTGGCTCGGCGCCGCCCGGGGCTGGTTCGCGGCTGGCCTGACGCGGGAGGCCGAGCAACGGCGCCTGTTTCCCTGGATCGCCGTGGCCTTCGGCGCCGGCATCCTCATCTATTTCACGGCGGCAGACGGAGAACCGGCGCTCGCCGCGCCCCTCCTCGTCGTCGTCGGGCTCGCGGCGCTGGCGCCCTTCCTCGGCGCGAGGCCCTTCAGCCTCGCCCTGGTCCTCGCGCTGGCGGCCGCCTTCCTCGGCTTCGCGGCGGCAGCGACCCGGGTCGCCCGGGTTGCGAGCCCGGTCCTGTCCCGGACCACCATCGCGCCGCTCACCGGCCTGATCGAGGCCCTCGACGAGCGGGAGGAGGGCGCCCGGCTCATCCTGTGCGTCGAGAGCTTCGGCACGCTCACGCCCGAGCTGCGGCCCCGCCGCGTCCGGGTCTCGTACAAGACGGCCCAGGCGCTCAAGCCCGGCGACTTCATCGCCGCCACCGCCCGCCTGCTGCCGCCGCCCGAGGCAGCGCGTCCCGGCGGCTACGACTTCGCCCGCGACGCCTTCTTCCGCGGGATCGGCGCCGTCGGCTCCCTCGTCGGCAAGGTCGAGGTCCGCCCTCCGCCCGAGCCGCCCTCGGCGGCGCTGCGCCTCGCGGCGGCCGTCGACAACGCCCGCAACGCGCTCACCCGGCGCATCACTGACGCCAATGGCGGGCAAGCCGGCGCGGTGGCGGCCGCCCTGGTCACCGGCAAGCGTGGCCTCATCAACGCCGAGACCAACGACGTGCTCCGCGCGGCCGGCATCTACCACGTCATCTCGATCTCCGGATTGCACATGGTGCTGGCCGCCGGCGTCGTGTTCTGGCTGGTGCGGGCGCTCCTCGCCCTGGTACCGCGTCTGGCCCTCGCCTGGCCGATCAAGAAGATCGCCGCCGGCTTCGCCATGGTCGGTGTCAGCGCCTATTGCATCTTCTCCGGCTGGGATCTCGCGGCCCAGCGCGCGCTGATCATGACGCTCGTCATGCTCGGCGCCATCCTGGTCGACCGACCGGCGCTCAGCATGCGCAACCTGGCACTGGCCGCGCTGATCGCGCTCGCCCGCGAGCCGGAGGCGCTCCTGGGACCGAGCTTCCAGATGTCCTTCGGCGCGGTCGCGGGTCTGATCGCCTGCGCGCGGCTTCTCCAGGGCGATCTCCTGCGCCGGGATACCGATGGATGGCTCGGGCGGGCGGTGTCCCTGGCAGCCGCGGCGGTGATCGGGACGCTGGCGACGACGCTCGTGGCGCAGATCGCGACCGCACCCTTCGCCACCTACCACTTCCAGACGATCCAGCCCTTCGGCATCGTCGGCAACGCGCTCACCCTGCCGCTGGTCTCCATCGCGGTGATGCCCTGCGCCGTCCTCGGCATCCTCGCCTATCCCTTCGCCCTGGACCAGCCGGTCTGGTGGGCGATGGGGCTCGCCGTGCGCGGCATGCTGGCGATCTCCAGCTGGATCGCCGGGTTCGCGCAGGCGACGATCGTCGTGCCCGCCTTCGGCGCGGGCGCGCTGGGGCTGCTCTCGGCCGCGCTGATCATCCTGACGGTGCCGGTGTCGCGGCTGCGCTGGCTCGGGCTTCTTCCTGCCACCCTCGGGCTCGCCTTCGCGGCCACGCCCGAACGTCACGACATCTATGTCGACCGAGAGGGCGCCGGGGCCGTCGTCCGGGGCCGGGACGGCCGGCTCGCGGCGCTCGGGCGGCCGCCCTCCTTCGTTCTGGAGCAATGGCTGAAGGCCGACGGCGATCCACGCAAGCCTGCAGAAGTCCTCGCGGCCACGAGCGCGCGCTGCGATCGGATCGGCTGCGCCATCGAGGCCGTCGGCGGCGGACAGGTCGCGCTGACAAGGGACAAGCGCGCCTTCGCCGAGGATTGCGCCCGCGCAAGCATCCTGATCGCGCGCAGCATCGCGCCTCCAGGCTGCGCGGCGCCCCTTCTACTGGACCGCACATTCCTGGCCGCGCACGGTGCGGCAGCGATCCGCTTCGGACCAGGGGGCCCCGTCGTCGCGACGGCGCGTAAGCCCGGCTCGAACCCGCCCTGGCGCGCCGCAACAGCCTCGACGGGTCCGCCGCGAGTCGGCATCACCGTTCCGCCGGCCGCCGAGACCGAACCGGAGGAAGGGACGCCGACCCAGGCGCTGCCGGAGCGACTTCAGTAGCGGCGGACGAGGCTCACGAGGCGGCCCTGGATGCGAACGCGATCCGGACCCAGCACGCGGGTCTCATAGGCGGGGTTGGCCGGCTCCAGCGCGATCGAGGAGCCGCGCCGGCGCAGGCGCTTCAGGGTCGCCTCCTCGTCGTCGATCAGGGCGACGATGATGTCCCCGGTATTGGCGGTGTCCTGCTTGCGGATCACCACGAGGTCGCCGTCGAGGATGCCGGCATCGACCATCGAGTCGCCGCGCACCTCAAGGGCGTAATGCTCGCCGCCGGCCAGGAAATCCGGCGACATGGTGATCGAGTGGCTCTGGCTCTGGATCGCCGAGATCGGGGTACCGGCTGCGATCCGACCCATCACCGGGATGATCATGCTGCGGCCGTTCTCGTCGGTCGCCTGGGTCGTCGGCGGCTTGGCGGGCGGAGCCTTGGCGCGGCCGCCCTCGACCACGCTCGGGGTGAAGCGGCGAACCTCGCCGGACGCCGCCGGTCGTGCGGCGTTCCCGCCGCCTAGGCTCTCGGGCATGCGAATCACCTCGATCGCCCGGGCGCGGTTGGGCAGGCGCCGCAGGAAGCCGCGCTCCTCAAGGGCCGTGATAAGGCGGTGGATGCCGGACTTCGACTTGAGGTCGAGGGCGTCCTTCATCTCGTCGAACGAGGGCGGTACGCCGCTCTCGCGCATCCGCTGCTGGATGAACTGAAGCAGATCGAGCTGTTTACGCGTCAGCATCCGAGGGACTCACTCTCCAGGGCGATCGACTGCGACGCAGGACCGCGGAAACAAACCACGAACACGTTAGACGTTCCGTAAGTGTTCTGCAAGGGTTCCACCACGCGTTGCGTGCGAAACCTTAGAGGATGCGGCGATCGAGGCGGATGATGCGGCAGCGATCGCCCGCCCGGGCCGGTGGGGCGTGCGGTGCCCGGACGAGGAGGGCTTCGGCCTGGCCGAGCACGGAGAGCATAGAGGAATCCTGGCGCACCTCCGGGTGCGCGACCGGGAGCCCGTCCGCCGAGGTCTCGATGCGGGCACGCATATAGTCCTCGCGGCCGTCATTGGCCGGTAGGCCGCGCCCCAGGATCGCGGGCTCGCCGCGCGTTTGACCCGCTCCAGGGTCGCCGAGCAGGGCGCGGATCGCCGGCACGACGAAGAGGAGGCCGCAGACGATGGCCGAGACAGGGTTCCCGGGCAGGCCGATCACCAGCATGTCACCGAGACGGCCGTGCATGAGCGGCTTGCCGGGCCGCAGCGCGACGCGCCAGAAGCCGAGTTCGAGGCCTCGCCCGTTCAGGGCGGATTGCACGAGGTCGTGGTCGCCGACCGACGCCCCGCCCAGCGTCACCAGAAGGTCGGCTCCCGCCTCGCGGGCCCGCTCGGTCGCGGCGCCGAGGGCTTCCAGGCTGTCGCCGGCGATGCCGAGGTCGATCGGCGCTCCGCCCGCCTCGCGCGCCAGCGCAGCCAGCGCGAGGCCGTTCGAGGCGACGATCTGATCCCAGGCCGCGGGCTCGCCCGGCGCTACGAGCTCGTCGCCCGTCGCGAGGATCGCGACGCGGGGCCGGCGGCGCAGGCTGACGGCGGCGTGCCCCCCCGCGGCAGCGAGCGCGAGGCGACGCGGGTCGAGGGTCTCGCCGGCGCGGAGCAGGGTCTCGCCCTCGCGAAAATCGAGGCCGCTCGCGCGGATATGGCGGCCGGCCGCCACGGCCTCCTTCGCGATGACGGCGTCGCCGTCGCGCTCCGCGTTCTCCTGGATGAGGATGGTGTCCGCGCCCTCGGGCACCGGCGCGCCGGTGAGGATGCGCACGGCCTCGCCGGTGGCGACGGAACCGGAGAAGCCACGACCGGCCGCGCTCGTACCCACGAGGCGCAACCGGGCCGGTGTCGCGGCGATGTCGGCGCTGCGGACCGCGTAGCCATCCATCGCGGAGGCCGGGAAGGGCGGCTGGGTGCGAAGGGCCGCGAGGTCCGCCGCGAGGGTGCGGCCGGCGGCTTGGGCGATCGGCACCGTCTCGTCCTCGGTCGGCCGCGCCACGCTCGCCAGGATCCGGTCCAGGGCTTCCCCAACCGGGATCAGCCCGCTCACGGCGCGGCACCTTCCGCCAAGTAGGCTCCGGAACGGCCTCCGTCCTTGGCGAGCAGGCGGATGCCCTCGATGCGCATGGCCCGGTCGGCGGCCTTCACCATGTCGTAGATCGTCAGGCAGGCGACCGAGACGGCGGTGAGCGCCTCCATCTCGACGCCGGTCGGACCCTGCACCCGGACCTCGGCCCGCACCCGCAGGCCCGGCAAGGCATCGTCCGGCTCGCACTCGACCCGGACCTTCGACAGGAGGAGCGGGTGGCAGAGCGGGATCAGCTCGTGGGTGCGCTTGGCCGCCATGATCCCGGCGAGCCGGGCCGTGCCGATGACGTCGCCCTTCTTGGCATCGCCCTCGCGGATGAGCCGCAGGGTCTCGGGCAGCATCACCACGCAGCCTTCCGCCGTCGCGGTGCGGGTGGTGGCGGGCTTGTCGGTGACGTCGACCATGTTGGCCGCGCCCGCCGCGTCGAGGTGGGTGAGGGTCGCCACGATCAGGCCCCCTCGCCGAACAGGAGTCGGCGTGTCGCCGCGGTCACGTCGGCCTGCCGCATCAGGCTCTCGCCGACGAGGATGGTGTCGAGGCCATGCCGCCTCAGGCGAGCCACGTCGGCATGGCTCGAGATCCCGCTTTCCGCCACCGCGATGCGGTCCGCCGGGATGCCCGGCGCCAGGCGGATCGCCGTCTCGAAGGAGACCTCGAAGGTCTTGAGGTCGCGGTTGTTGATGCCCACGAGCCGCGTGCCGAGGCCGAGCGCCCGATCGAGTTCGGCCGCGTCGTGGACCTCGACGAGCACGTCCATCCCGAGGTCGTGCGCGGTCTCGACGAGGGAAGCGGCCTCGGCATCGTCGAGGCAGGCCATGATCACGAGGATGCAATCGGCGCCCCAGGCCCGCGCCTCGTAGACCTGATAGGGCTCGAACAGGAAGTCCTTGCGCAGGACGGGAAGCGCGCAGGCCTCGCGCGCCTGGGTCAGGTATTCCGGCCGGCCCTGGAACGAGGGCGTGTCGGTGAGGACAGAGAGGCAGGAGGCGCCGCCGGCCTCGTAGGCGGCGGCGAGCACGGCCGGGTCGAAATCCTCGCGGATCAGCCCCTTCGAGGGCGAGGCCTTCTTCACCTCGGCGATCAGCGCCGGACGTCCCTCCGCGACATGCGCCGCAATGGCCTGGGCGAAGCCCCGGACCGGACCGGCCTCGGCGACGCGCCTCTCCAGCTTGGCCAGCGGCAGCCGCAGTTTCGCCTCGGCGATCTCGCGGCGCTTGTAGGCCTCGATCCGCGCGAGAACGTCGGTGCGGCGGGCCTCTGTCTCGGTGTCGGCCATCGGCTCGGACCCTCAGGCGTTGGAGTTCGACAGGTTCGAGACTTCGACGAGCCGCGCCAGCGTCGCCCGCGCCGTGCCCGCGTCGATCGCCGCGCCGGCCCGGCCGACGCCCTCGGCGAGGGTACCCGCGGCGCCCGCGACGACGAGAGCGGCGCCCGCGTTCAGGACCGCGATGTCGCGATAGGCGCCCGCCTCGCCCGCGAGGACGCGGCCAAGCGCCGCCGCGTTGTGCGCGGGGTCGCCGCCGCGCAGGTCGTCGAGGGTCCGGAGCGGCAGGCCGACCTCGCGCGGGTCGATCGTGAACCGGGAGAGACGGCCGTCGTCGAGCGCCACCACGGCGGTCGGTCCCGTCACCGTGATCTCGTCGAGCCCATCGGAGCCGTGCACCGTCCAGACCCGGCGGCTGCCGAGCTCGGCCAGCACCCGGGTGAGCGGCTCGGCCCAATCGGCGGAGGAGACCCCGAAGAGCTGTCGCTCGACGCCCGCCGGGTTCGCGAGGGGTCCGAGCAGGTTGAAGATGGTGCGCGTCGGCAGCTCGGCCCGGACCGGCGCCATGTGGCGCATCGCGCCGTGATGGGTCTGCGCGAACATGAAGCAGAGGCCGGCCTGCGCGAGGCAGAGGGCGAGGCCCTCAGGGTCGAGGCCGATCTTCACGCCGAGGGCGGAGAGCACGTCGGCCGCGCCGGAGCGCGAGGTGGCGGCGCGGTTGCCGTGCTTGGCCACGGGCACGCCGCAGGCGGCGACGAGGATCGCGGCGAGCGTCGAGACGTTGTAGCTGCCCGAATGGTCGCCGCCGGTACCGACCACGTCGATGGCGCCGGGGACCGGCGCGACGGGCAGCATGCGGGCGCGCATGGCCTGCACCGCGCCGACGATCTCGTCCGGCGCCTCGCCGCGGACCTTGAGCGCGATGAGGAAGGCCCCGGCCTGGACCGGCGTGACCTCGCCCGAGAGCAGGTCGTCGAAGGCGCGGCGGGCCTCCTCACGGTCGAGGGCGCTGCCCGCGGCGACCTTCGCGAGGAGGGGCTTGAAGGAATCCATTGTCCCGACGCGGCTATCGACGTTTGCGCGCCCGTCAATGCACGCCGGGGCGGCCCTTGTCACGCTCCGCCTTCCAGGCGGCGGCGATGTCGAGGAAGTTGCGCAGCATCCTCGAGCCGTGCTCGGAGAGGATGCTCTCCGGGTGGAACTGCACGCCGTGGACGGGCCGCGTGGCGTGCTCCAGCGCCATGATCAGCCCGTCGGCCTCGGCCGTCACGCGCAGGTCGTCGGGGCATCCGGCTCGCTCGACGACCAGGGAGTGATAGCGCGTCGCGGCGAAGGGAGCGTTGAACCCGCGGAAGATCCCGGACGCCCGATGCGTGATCGTCGAGACCTTGCCATGCATGGGCGCCGGCGCCCGCACCACCTCGCCGCCGAAGGCCTGCCCGATCGCCTGGAGACCGAGGCAGACGCCGAAGATCGGGATCTCGTCGGAGAGGTCGCGCACCACGTCGA
Organism: Methylobacterium iners; assembly: GCF_022179305.1. Lineage (GTDB taxonomy): Bacteria > Pseudomonadota > Alphaproteobacteria > Rhizobiales > Beijerinckiaceae > Methylobacterium > Methylobacterium iners. The sequence continues at coordinate 48,795 of NZ_BPQP01000009.1, read as the reverse complement.
GGCAGATGCCGGCCTCGTTGGGCGTACAGGGGCCCGGCGAGAGCACGATCGCGTCGGGCCGCCGAACCGCGCGGATCTCCTCGATCGTGACCTGATCGTTGCGCACGACCTCGATCGCGCCGCAGAGTGGGCCGATCAGGTGGACGAGGTTCCAGGTGAAGGAATCGTAGTTGTCGATGACGAGGACGTTGGACATGGGCCGTGCGCTCGGCGTCCTCTCCGACGGAGGACGCTTCAGATTCGGTTTGGGTTCGGAACGCCCCGGCGGTCAAGGGGGCCCATGGTCATCGGGTGCGCAGGGCGCGGCCTCAGGCCCGCCTCAGCGCGTGAACCGAGAACAAGCCGTCATCATCCGTCCAGACGGCGCCCGCAGACCATCCAGCTTCGGCCGCAAGGGCCCGAAACCTATCGATCGTGTACTTGTAGCTGTTCTCGGTGTGGATGGTCTCGCCCTTCGCGAAGGCGAAGTCGCGGCCGGCGACATTCACCTGCTGCGCCTGTCGGCTGACCAAGTGCATCTCGATGCGCGAAGCCGACGGGTTGAAGAAGGCTCGATGCGCGAAGGCCGCAGGGTCGAGGTCGCCACCGAGTTCCCGCCCGATGCGGGCGAGGAGGTTGAGGTTGAAGGCCGCGGTGACGCCGGCCGCGTCGTTGTAGGCGTCCTCGAGCACGCCCTTGTCCTTCACGAGGTCGACGCCGACGATCAGCGTCGCGTCGTGGCCGAGCACCCCGCCGAACTGCGCGAGGAGGTGGGCCGCCTGGGCCGGCTCGAAATTCCCGATGGTCGAGCCCGGGAAGAAGCCCGCGAAGGCCTGGCCCGGAAGGTCGGCCGGCAGGGTGAAGGCGCGCGTGAAATCCGCGGCGACAGGCGCGATGACGAGGCCGGGAAAATCCGCCGCCAGGACCTCGGCCTCGCTGCGCAGGAAGCTCTCGGAGACGTCGACGGGCACGTAGGCCGCGAGGTCCGGCCGGCGCGCGAGCAGGCGGCGAACCTTCGCCGTCGAGCCGCTGCCGAACTCGACGAGGTTGGCACGCGCCGGCAGCGCCGCGGCGATCTCCGCGCCTTGGGCGTCGAGGATGCCGAGCTCGGTGCGCGTCGGGTAGTATTCGGGCTGGCGCGTGATCGCCTCGAACAGGTCGGAGCCGGCGGCGTCGTAGAAGTACTTGGCCGGCATGAATTTCTGCGGCGCCGAGAATCCGGCGAGGACGTCGTCGAGGAAGCGATGGGCGTCCGGAACCTGCGCGACGGGCGTCGCGTCCGTGAAGACGGGGTTGATGGTCACGAAAGGCTCCGGAGAAGGGGCGGGTTCAGCCGCGGTAATTCGCGAGGCGCAGGCCGGTGAACTGCCAGCGCTGGTGGGGGTAGAAAAAGTTGCGGTAGCCGGTCCGGGCATGGCCCTCCGGCGTGGCCACCGAGGAGCCACGCAGCACGAACTGGTTCGACATGAACTTGCCGTTGTACTCGCCGAGCGCGCCCTCCACCGGGCGGTAGCCCGGATAGGCGGTGTAGGCGCTGCGGGTCCATTGCCAGACATGGCCGAAGGCATCGGCGAGGCCGCCGTCGCGCGCGGCGACCTCCCATTCGAACTCGGTCGGCAGATCGCGCCTGGCCCAGCGGGCGAAGGCGTCGGCTTCGTAGTAGCTGATATGGTGGACGGGCAAGGCTGGATCGATGGGCCTGATCCCGGCGAGCGTCATGCTGGCCCAGCCGTCGCCATCCAGGCGCCAATAGCCCGGCGCCTCCCAGCCTTCGGCCTGGGCCGCGAGCCAGCCATCGGAGAGCCAGAGTTCGGGGCGGCTATACCCGCCATCGGCCATGAAGGCGAGCCATTGCGCGTTCGTGACCAGCGCCCGGTCGACCGCGCAGGGCAGGATCAGGACGTCGTGCCGGGGCGACTCATTGTCGAAGGAGAAGCCGGAACCGGCATGGCCGACCTGCGTGACGCCGCCGGGCAGGTCGATGGTCCCCGAGGCGGGCGTCGCCGCGGGAAAGCGCCAATCGGAATCGTAGGCGGGCCCGAGCGGGTTCTGCGCGAAGGCGTGCAGGATGTCGGTGATCAGCAGTTCCTGGTGCTGCTGCTCGTGATACAGCCCGATCTCGAGGATCGGCAGCACGGCGTCGAGCACGGCGGCTGAGGCTTCTTTCAGGAGCGCGTCCACCGCCCGGTCGACATGGGCGCGGTAGGCCGCGACCTCCTCCGCATTCGGCCGGGTGATCAGGCCGCGCATGATGCGAGGCTGACGAGGGCCGGCGGCGACGTAGTAGGAATTGAACAGGTAGTGCAGGCGCTCGTCGTGGATCGTGTAGCCGGGCAGGTACTGGCGCAGCAGGAACTGCTCGAAGAACCAGGTCGTGTGCGCGCGGTGCCACTTGGTCGGGCTCGCATCGGCCATCGACTGGATCTGCTGATCCTCGGGCGAGAGCGGCGCCGCCCGGCGCTCGGTCTCGTCGCGGACGTGGTGGAAGGCCGCGATCCAGGCGGCGCGGTCCACGGGACGCGCGCCGAGAGGCGGCGGTGGGAAAGCCGGCTGCTCGGCCGAGAGATCGATTGGGTCGCGGAAAGCCGCCGTCGCCGCCATAACGTTCTCTCTCCCGACGCAGTGGGAGAGCAGATATGCACGGATGCCGGTTCGGCAACGCTTGATCATAGATCAAGTTTGCCGCGGGGCATCCCTCGCCTTTATGCGGCCCCGGTGAGGTGATGTTAACCGCGCCGCGCCGACACTCGACCCTCATCGGGTATCCGGCGAGACATCTCATGCGGATCGATCTCATGGCGGGGGCGACCACGGCGGCCGTGGCGACGGGGCACGAGCCCGAGCCGACCATCCTCGTCTTCGATTCCGGCCTGGGCGGCCTGAGCGTCTTCGAGCAGGTGCGCAGGGCGCGCCCCGACGCGGCCTACATCTACGCCGCCGACGACGCGGCCTTCCCCTATGGCGGGCTCGACGAGGCGGCCCTCGTCGCCCGGGTGACCGCCGTCATGGAACGGCTGATCGGCCTCCATGCGCCGGACCTCGTGGTCATCGCCTGCAACACCGCCTCGACCCTCGTGCTGCCGGTCCTGCGCCAGCTCTTCGCGACGCCCTTCGTCGGCGTCGTGCCCCCGATCAAGCCCGCGGCCGAGGCCACGCGCTCCGGGATGGTCACGCTGCTCGCCACACCCGGCACGGTGGCGCGCGCCTATACCCACGACCTCATCGCCACCTATGCCGGCGCCTGCGAGGTCACGCTGGTCGGCTCGCCCCGGCTCGCGATCTTCGCGGAAGCCGAGCTTGCCGGAGCGCCGGTCGACGACGCGGTGCTGGCCCAGGAGGTCGCGGCCTGCTTCGTGACGGGGGAGGGTGGGCGGCGCACCGACGTGGTCTGCCTCGCCTGCACCCATTACCCGCTGCTGCTGCCGCGTCTCGAGGCGCTGGCGCCCTGGCCGGTGACCTGGATCGACCCGGCGCCCGCGATCGCCCGGCGGGTGACGCAGCTCCTCGGGCCGGCCCCGCGGGAGGCCGACCTCATGAGCACGCCGGTGCTCGCGACCTTCACGGGCGGCGCGGGCTTGAGCCCGCCGCTCCGCCACTCCCTTGCGCGGCGCGGCATCCGCGAGGTGACGGTCGAGGCCATGCCGCTGCGCCGCGCGGATTGACCGGACGCCCCTTCTCCCCTATGGACGCGCTGCTGACGGGGCTCCGATGAGGGGCCCCGATGCATTTTCATACGCACCCGCGAGCGGCTCAAGCCGCTCTGTCGTCCCGTTTCATCCGGGAAGAGGAGGGCGCGTTCCTCAAATCTCACTCGTTGAGAGGAACTGCGATGTCGAAACGCGTACAGGCGAAGCACAAGCTCGATCGCCGCATGGGCCAGAACATCTGGGGCCGCCCGAAGAGCCCCGTCAACCGCCGCGAATACGGCCCCGGCCAGCACGGACAGCGTCGCAAGGGCAAGATGTCCGACTTCGGCACGCAGCTGCGCGCCAAGCAGAAGCTCAAGGGCTACTACGCCAACATCACCGAGAAGCAGTTCCGCCGCTACTACGCCGAGGCGATCCGCCTGCGCGGCGATTCCGGCGAGAACCTGGTCGGGCTGCTGGAGCGCCGCCTCGACGCCGTGGTCTACCGCGCGAAGTTCGTGCCGACCCCGTTCGCGGCGCGCCAGTTCGTCAATCACGGCCACGTCAAGGTCAACGGCAAGCGCGTCAACATCGCGAGCTTCCTCGTGAAGCCCGGCGACGTGATCGAGGTCAAGGATTCGTCCAAGCAGCTCGAGATCGTGGTGGTTGCCGCCCAGCTCGCCGAGCGCGACGTGCCGGACTACATCGAGGTGGACCACCAGAAGATGACCGCGCGCGTCACCCGCGTGCCCGGCCTCGGCGAGGTGCCCTACCCGGTGCAGATGGAGCCGAACCTCGTGATCGAGTTCTACTCGCGCTGAGGTCCGACAGGATCCGAGATGACGAAAGGGCCGCTCGAAGGAGCGGCCCTTTCTCGTTTCCGGGGGCAATCAGGCCCGGCTGCCCCAGCGGGTGCCCATCCGGCTCGGGCCCGCGGCATCCGGACCGATCGCCGGGCCGCTCGCCCGGGCGGGGCGGTGCTGGGAGCCCGGGTCGAGAGGCGCGGCCGCGAGCGTGTCGGGCACCTCCGCCTGCGCCTCGGTGCCCCGGCCCGTGCTGAACTGGCCCGCTTTGCGGAAGCGCCAGAGATAGCCCGGCACCACCGCCTCGACCGCCGTCGGCACGATGCCGAGCGCCTCGATGGTGCGCCCTTCCGCCTTCGCCGCCTCCGAGACCACGTTGTCGGTCTGCAGCAGGGTGATCTGGTCGCGGGTGAGCTTCAGCTCGTCGGGCAGAAGGCCGAGGGTCAGCGTGTCGACGAATTCGAGCGCCCGCGCCTGCAGCCGCGCCGCCGGGAGCGGCAGGGACACGACGAGGCGGCGGCGCATCGTCACCGACAGCATGTAGCGCACGAGGCCCTCCAGCGTCTGAACCTCCGGGCCGCCGAGTTCGTAGATCCTGCCGCCCGCCACCCGTCCCTCCACGGCCCGAGCCACCGCCTCGGCAACGTCGCCGACGAAGACCGGCTGGAAGCGCGTCCCGGCGCCGGCGAGCGGCAGAACCGGCAAGGCGCGGGCGAGCGCCGCGAAGCGGTTGAAGAAGCTGTCGCCGGGGCCGAACACGATCGACGGGCGGAAGATGACGGCGTCGGGCTGCGCGGCCAGGACCTGCGCTTCGCCCAGCGCCTTCGAGCGCGCGTAGAGCGAGGCAGAGCGGTCGTCGGCACCGAGCGCCGAGACGTGGACGAGAGCGGCACCCCTCGCGGCAGCCGCCCGCGCGATCTCGCCCGCGCCCTCGGTCTGGAGCTGGGTGAAGCGCTGCCGCCCGCTCTCCTGCAGGATGCCGACGAGGTTGATCACCGCGTCCGCGCCCTCGACCGCCCGGGCAATCGAATCCGGGTAGCGGAGGTTCGCCTGCACGGCGACGATCTGGCCGACCTTGCCCAGGGGCTGCAGGAACAGCGCGAGGTCGGGGCGGCGCACCGCGACCCGTATGCGGTAGCCGCGCTTGGCCAGCGCCCGCACGACGTGCCGGCCGAGGAAGCCGGAGCCGCCGAAGACCGTCACGAGCTGTTCGGCAGGGCGGGTCAGGGGCAGGGAATCGATGCCGGTCATCGCTCTCAAGGTCTCGAACCATCCGGCGCATCGCGCCGCAGCCCGGTCGGGCTGCGGTCCGCACCGGTCCGCACAAAGCTGCCCGGCCTGCATATCGGCGGGCTGCCTCACCGGCCGCTATCTAGATCACTTTAGGGCGGCGCGGGAGACGCGCCGTCGCGCAAATCGGCGCGGCGCCAGGACGTCCGCCGCATCGGCTTGCGCATTCCGACGCAATGCGTAGGACGTCGCCTCATGCGAGAATGCGGCCGTCGACGCGATGACGGCCAAGATTGGAGAGATCATGAAGCACCTCGTTCTCACCGCCGCCGCCCTGATGATCATGGGCGGCGCGCCCGCCATGGCGATGAGCTGCTGCGGGAGGACCAAGTCCGGCGCGAGCATGTGCGCGAAGCCCGGCATGGCGATGAACAAGTCGGGGATGGGCAAGAGCGCCAAGGCCAAGGGCTGCTGCTGCGGCGGCATGGCGATGAACATGAGCAAGCGGGGCTGAACGGTCTCGGGGACGGGCTGCCCTCCCCGAGAGTGGAGGTCGGGTCGCCTTCGCCAATCAGCCGCCCCCGGCGCTGCCGGACTCGCCGCCCCCGCCGGTCTGCGGAACGGCCCGCTCCGGCTGCTGGGAATTGCCGCCGCCGGCCGAGTTGTTGTTGATGCTCGGCGCACCGGTGCCGCCGGGCGCGAGGGTCCCGGTCGCCCCCGGCCCGGAATTCGCGGTCGCCGGGCTGCCGCCCTGGACGACCGCACCGGACGGCGTACCGGGCGTCGTGATCTGCGCTGGGCCGGGCTGACGCGGAGCGGTGGGATCGTTGCTCTGGGCGAGGGCCGGAATCGCCAGGGCTAGAACGGCGCCGGCTAAGATCATTCGCTTCATCGGTGTCTCCTCTTCGCGAGCAGACGACGCGCTATCCGAGCGGACGCCGTCCGGTCGCAGCGACAACGCGGTTGCGGTTGCGCGTATCCCTCGCGTCGAAGATGTCGAGCCCTGAAACTCGCCGGAGCGTCCGAACCTGGCGCGAGGCGAGACAAAATGCGGTAGAGGCTGGGCCATGACCCAGCTCGACACCGCGCCGCTCGTGCGCTTCGCGCCCTCGCCGACGGGCTACCTGCATCTCGGCAACGCGCGGCCGGCCCTCCTCAACGCCCTGTTCGCGCGCCGCTACGGCGGCCGCTTCCTGCTGCGCCTCGACGACACCGACCGCGAGCGCTCCACGGAGGCCTTCGCGGAAGCCATCGCGGAGGACCTCGCCTGGCTTGGCATCGTGCCCGACCTGCGGGCGCGGCAATCCGAGCGGGCGGCGATCCACGACGCGGCAGCGGAACGGCTCAAGGCGCTCGGCCGGCTCTACCCGGCCTACGAGACGCAGGAGGAGCTGGAGCGCCGCCGCCGACGCCAGCTCGGACGCGGGCTGCCCCCGATCTACGACCGGGCGGCCCTCGAGCTGACGGAGGCGCAGCGCGCGGCGCTCGAGGCCGAGGGGCGCACGCCCCATTGGCGCTTCAAGCTCGAGCCGCGCACCGTGACTTGGCAGGACCTCGTGCGCGGCGAGGCCCATGTCGATTGCGCCTCGCTCTCCGACCCGGTCCTGATCCGGGCCGACGGCAGCTACCTCTACACGCTGCCCTCCGTGGTGGACGATGCCGAGATGGGCATCACCCACGTCATCCGCGGCGAGGACCACGTCACCAACACGGGCGTCCAGATCCAGATCTTCGAGGCGCTGGGCGCCGCGACGCCGGTCTTCGGCCACCACAACCTGCTCACGACGGCGGAGGGCGAAGGGCTCTCGAAGCGCCTCGGGCACCTCTCCCTGCGCGGTTTGCGCGAGGCGGGCTACGAACCGGCCTCGGTCCGCGCGCTCGCGGTGCTGACCGGGTCGGCCGAGGCGGTACGGCCGGTCGCCTCCCTCGACGAGCTCGCCGGCCTCGTCGACCTCGCCCATATCTCGCGGGCGCCGGCCAAGTTCGACCCGGGGGAGCTCGACGGGCTGAACGCCCGGCTCGTCCACGCCATGCCTTTCGCCGAGGCCAGGGACCGCCTGCTGGCCATGGGCGTATCGGGAAGCCAAGCGGAGCCGTTCTGGGTGGCGGTCCAGGCCAATCTGGGCAAGGTGAGCGAAGCCGCCGATTGGTGGCGGGTCGTCGCCGGTCCGGTCACGCCCGCCATCGCCGACCCCGACTTCATCGCCGCCGCCGCCGGGCTCCTGCCCTCTGAACCCTGGGACGGCGAGACCTGGAAAGCCTGGACGACTGCGGTGAAGGCCGGCACCGGCGCGAAGGGCAAGGGCCTGTTCATGCCCCTGCGCCTGGCGCTGACCGGCCTCGAACATGGGCCGGACCTGTCTGACCTCCTGCCGCTGATCGGACGGGACCGGGCGGCGCGGCGGCTCGCGGGCGAGACCGCCTGATCAGGCGGCGAGGCGCGAGACCAAGATCTTGTCGATCCGGCGTCCGTCGAGGTCCACGACCTCGAAGCGCCAACCGGCGATCTCGCAGGTCTCGCCGGTCTCAGGGAGCCGCTGCAGGCGGGCGATGACGAGGCCGGCGGCGGTTTCGTAGTCGCGGCTCGATTCCAGCTTGATCCCGAGCTGGTCGGCCATCTCATCCACCGGCATCCAGCCCGCGATGAGCCAGGACCCGTCCTGGCGTTGCACCGCCTCCGGCTCCTGTGCCTCGGAGTGGAAGGCGCCGGCGATGGCGTCGAGAATGTCGGCCGGCGTCACGAGCCCGTCGAAATGGCCGTACTCGTCGTGGACCAGCGCCATCGGCACCTCCGCCGCCTGCAGCGCGCTGAGCGCGTCGAGGGCGTCCAGGGTGTCGGGCAGGACGGGTGCGGGCCGGATATAGGCGCGCAGATCCACCTTCTCGTTCTCCATCAAGGGCCTGACGAGTTCGCGGAGCTGCACGACGCCCAGCATGTTGTCCGGGTTGCCCTCGCCGACGGGCAAGCGGGCATGCGGGCTCGCCATCAGCATCGCCCGGATCTCGGTCTCGTCCCGATCGAGGTCGATCCAGTGCACGTCGGTGCGCGGCGTCATCACGCCCCGGACCGCCCGATCGCCGAGGCGCAGCACGCCGGCGATCATCTTGCGCTCGTCGGTCTCGATGACGCCCGCGGTCTCGGCCTCGGCGACGATGGTGCGGATCTCTTCCTCGGTCACGGCGCTCGCGCTGCTCGCCTCCTGGCCGAGCAGGCGGAACACCGCCCGGGTCGAGGCATCGAGCAGCCACACCGCCGGCATCGCGACCCGCGCGATCAGGCGCATCGCCGGCGCGACCCGGCAGGCGATGCCCTCGGGGTCGCGCAGGGCCACGTGCTTGGGCACGAGTTCCCCGACAATGACGGAGAGGTAGGTGATCGCCGCGATGACCAGGCCGTAGCCGAGCCCGTCGGCCAAGCCCTTTGAGAGGCCGAGATCGAGCAAGATCGCGGTAAGGCGGTCTCCCAGCGCCGCGCCCGAGACCGCGCCGGAGAGGATGCCGACGAGGGTGATCCCGATCTGCACGGCGGAGAGGAAGCGCCCCGGCTCCTCGGCGAGCGCCAGGGCCGCGTGGGCGCCGGGACGACGCGCCTCGACCATCGTCCGGAGTCGGGACTTGCGGGAGGACACCACCGCCAGCTCGGAGAGCGCGAAGGCTCCGTTCAGGCCGATCAGGGCGAAGGCGACGGCGAGCTCGAACACGTAAGGTTACGTAGAGCCGGAACCGCCCTGGGGCGGCGCGCCGGGCTTCCTCTTGCCTGTGACGGGTCGGGCCTAGATGGGCCGGGGCGCTCCCAGGGTCAACGCCCGTGTCAGGAGGTTGTCCCGAGAGGCGGCAGCCGCGAGAGGCGCAGCGCGACGGCGAGCGCCAGCCCGTAGAGCCCGGCGAAGAAGGCGGCCACGCCGCCCCAGCCGGCCTGGGCGAAGAACCAGCCGCCGGCGGTGCCGAGCACCGAGGAGCCGAGATAATACAGGCAGAGATAGATCGAGGAGGCCTGGGCCCGGTCGCGGGTCGCCCGTCGCCCGACCCAGGAACTCGCCACCGAGTGGGCGCCGAAGAAGCTCATCGTCACGATCGTGATGCCGCCGATGATCATGACGAGATGATCCGACATCGTCATGGCAATGCCGATGAGCCCGAAGCTGATCGCCAGCCAGAGCACCCTGCGGCGGCCGAGGCGGCTCGCGATCTCGCCGGTCGCCGCCGAGCTGAAGGTCCCGGTGAGATAGATCACGAAGATCGCGCCGATCGCCGTCTGGCTCAGCGAGAAGGGCGGTTCGAGCAGGCGGAAGCCGATGTAGTTGTAGACGCAGACGAAGCCTCCCATCAGCAGGAAGGGCTCGGCGAACAGCCAGGGCAGGCCGGGATCGCGGAAATGCTGGCCGAAGCTGCCGGGGATCTGACGCCAGCGCAAGCGGCTCGGGCTGAAGTGCCGGGAGGGCGGCAGCAGCCAGGCGAAGCCGAGGGCGGCGAGCAGCGCGAGGCCGCCGATGGTGCCTAGGCCCCAGCGCCAGGAGGCGTAATCCGCGATGGAGCCGGCCACCAGCCGCCCGATCATGCCGCCGAGCGCGTTGCCGCCGATGAGAAGGCCCATCGAGAGCCCGATGGCGCGGGCATCCATCTCCTCGCTGAGATAGGCCATGGCGACGGCGGGCAGTCCGCTGGCGGCGAGCCCCGTCAGCGTGCGCAGCGCCAGGAAGCCGTACCAGCCCGGAACCAGCACTGCGACCAGGGTGAGGAGCGCCGAGGCGAAGAGCGAGGCGACCATGACGGGCCGCCGCCCCCAGACCTCGGAGAGCGGGCTCACGACGAGGAGCGCGACCGCCAGCAGGGCGCAGGGCAGGGACAGGGCGAGGCTGCTCTCGGCGGGCGAGACGCCGAACTCCGCGGCGAAGACCGGCATGAGGGGCTGCACGGCGTAGAGCACGGCGAAGGTCGAGAAGCCGGCGACCCCCAGCGCCACCGAGGTGCGGCGGAACAGCGGCGTGCCCGCCGCGATCAGCGGGGTGCCCCCTTGGTCGATGCTCTCCGGAACGGTCGCCTCCTCGGTGCCTGGCCGCGCCAGGATAGCCCGGCGCCTCAGCGGCGTCGCGTGTCGCGGCGCATCAGGAGGACGGCCGCCGCGGCGACGGCCTCGGCGAGCCCGTCGAGCGCGGAGCGCCGCCGGCGCAGGTTCCGCCGTCCCGGCCGGTTCGGGTCCGGGGCCGGGGCCGGCGGAATGTGGAGGAACACGACCGGGATGTCCTCGCGCAGGGCCCGGAAATAGGCGGCGTTGCAGAGATAGCGGCCGGCATCCTGCGAGCGCACGGCCCCAAGCCCGGAGCGCCGCAATCCGGCAAGCACTCGCCCCGCCTCGCGACAGCGCCGCTCGGGCGGCCCTCCCGCCTCCAGCGCGAGGTGGCGGGCGACGCGGCCGGACGCGTCCGGGAACAGGCGGCTCGCCCGGTTCAGCGCCCGGACCTCCACCCGCACCCGCCGCGCACGCTTGGCGACGCCGATCATCAGAACCGCGGCGGGCCCTGCCCGCAGCGCCGATTCGAGCTGTGCCGGAATGGCGTCGTAGGCGGTCCGGAGCACGAGGAGCCGCGGGGCCGCGCCGAGGCTCAGGCGAAGCCGGGGCAGGGCTGCGACCCGTCGGGCGAGCCGCTCGCTTGGATTGACCGGCACGCCCGGGAACGGCCCGAAGCCGGTGACCAGGAGGGCGGGCCTGGTCATCGTTATTGCCCTCCCAAACGCATCGTCACGGTTCGCCGGAGCCGCGACGGACTCCCAACGCATCCCAACCTCACAGCCCGATCAGCGTCGCGATGGCCTCGGCACCGGCGGCGGGCGAGCTGGCGCCGCCGGCGACCGCCGCCTCGGCCTGCGCCGTCTGCTGCCGCACCTCGGCCGAGCCGACGAGGCGCTGATGCAGGCGCTCGTGGACCAGCGCCCACATCCACTTCACGTCCTGGGCGCGGCGCTTCCCCGCGATCTCGCCGGTCGCGGTGAGCTTGGCGCGGTGATCGACGATCTTTTCCCAGAGCGCATCGAGCCCCTTGTTGTGGAGCCCCGAGATGGTGACCACGGGCGGCGTCCAGGTGGAGGACGGCGCGCTGAGAATATGGAGCGCGGCCCGGTACTCGCCCGCCGCGGCTTGCGCCCGGCGCTCGCCCTCGCCGTCGTCGGCCTTGTTGACCGCGATCATGTCGGCGAGCTCGAGGATGCCCTTCTTGATGCCCTGCAACTCGTCGCCGGCACCCGGCAGCATCAGGACGAGGAAGAAGTCGGTGAGGTCGGCCACCGCCGTCTCCGACTGGCCGACGCCGACGGTCTCGACGAGAATGACGTCGAAGCCGGCCGCCTCGCAGAGCAGCATGGTCTCGCGGGTCTTGGCCGCGACGCCGCCCAGCGTGCCCGAGGAGGGGGAAGGGCGGATGAAGGCGTTCGGGTCGAGCGCGAGCCGGGCCATCCGGGTCTTGTCGCCGAGGATCGAGCCGCCGGTCCGCGTCGAGCTCGGATCGACGGCGAGCACCGCCACCTTGTGGCCTGCCTCCGTCAGGTTGGCCCCGAGCGCGTCGATCGTCGTGGACTTGCCCACCCCCGGCACGCCGGTGATCCCGACCCGGATCGCGGTGCCGGTCCGCGGCAGCACCGCGTCGATGAGGTCGCGCGCGGCGGCGCGGTGATCGGGCCGCTTCGACTCGGCCAGCGTGATCGCGCGGGCGAGCGCCGCCCGGTCGCCGGCAAGCAGCCGTTCGCGAATGCGGTCGATGTCGAGAGAAGGGGGCGCCATGCCCCTTCATGCCGGGCGGATCGGCGGTCGTCGAGGGGCTTGAGGCGGGATGAACCGCGCGAGGCGAGCGCCGACCGATCTCAGCCCGAGGCCGCCCCGGCCACCATCCTGCGGGCGTCCTCGGTCGAGACCGGCCTGGAAAACAGGTAGCCCTGCGCCGTGTCGCACCGGGCATCCCTGACGATGACCCGCTGTTCCTCCGTCTCGATCCCCTCGGCGACGACCGCGAGATCCAAGGTGTGCGCCAGGGAGACGAGCGTGACGAAGAAGCGGTCGGCTTTCGGATCATGCCCCAGCGGCCTGACGAAGCTGCGGTCGATCTTGAGGTAGTCGATCGGGAGATGGCGCAGGTAGGACAAGGAGGAGTATCCCGTCCCGAAATCGTCGATGGCGATACGGCAGCCGATGGCTCGGACCAGTTGCAGCTGTTCGACCGAGCGCTCCTTCATGAGAGCGCCCTCCGTCACCTCGATGGTGATCCTGTCCGCGGGAAGATCGGCCGCCCTCAAGGCCTGGCGCAGATCCTCGACGAATTCGGACGAGGTCAGCTGCCGGGGGGAGACGTTGATCGACATGTTCAGGAGGAGTCCGTCCAACGGGCTCGCTCGGCGATCGCCGTTCGCATGACCCAGCGGCCGAGCTCGACGATCAACCCGGATTCTTCCGCCAGGGGAATGAAGTCCGCCGGCGAGACCCAGCCGCGTTCCGGATGCCGCCAGCGGACCAGCGCCTCGAAGCCGCGCAGCGATCCGTCGGAAAGATCGACGATCGGCTGGTAGTTGAGCAGGAACTCCTCGCGGTGGAGGGCCAGGAACAGGTCCTGCTCGATGCGGAGCGACTTGAGGGCCGCCTCATGCAAGCCGCTCTCGAAGACGGCCGCCTGGCCTCCGCCCTGGCGCTTCGACGCGTACATGGCGGCATCGGCCTCGCGCAGGAGGTTGTCGCCATCCGCTTCCGAGAACGCGATGCCGACGCTGCGGCTCGCGTAGTGGGGCCGTCCCAGGACGTCGAAGGGCGCCTCGAACGACCGAAGGACGGCCGCGGCGATGTCCTGGGGCGTGCGGGAGACGTCGCCGGTGACGAGCACGACGAACTCGTCACCGCCCAGGCGCGCGACCAGGCTCTCCGCGGGTGATGCCGTCCGTATCCGTTGCGCGACCTGCACCAGCAGCTCATCGCCGGCGGCATGGCCCAGGGAATCGTTGACGGTCTTGAACCGGTCCAGATCGATGAACAGCAGGGCTGCGGGGGATCGTTCCGATGTCGACGACCATGCCTTCAAGGCGCCCTCAAGCTGACGGCGGTTCGCCAAGCCGGTCAGCGGATCCGTCGTGGAAAGCCGGATCAGGTCGGTTTCGGCGTGATGCAGCATGCCCGCGGTGATGACCCGTCGGAGATCCTGAGCCGTGCGCCTGTCGCCCTCGGTCCAGGGCGCCGCCTGGCCTCGCAGGAGTTCGCGCCAGGCGGCAAACGACTTGCGCGGCAAGATCCGCCCGCTCTGGCTGTCGATGTCGACGGCCTTGCGCGGGTCTCCGCCCCACAGGACGGTTTGCGGAAGCTCGGGCCTGAACCAGACGATCGCGTCGCCGACATTGTTGAGGATCGGCAGGACGAGGGCGCCGCTGGCGATGTCGCTCGCCCCGGCGTGCTGAGGAAATCGTGCGCCGACGGCATCGATGGCGAGCACCTATGGTTCGCAACGGCGATGAGGTCGTCGAGGAGCACCTGGGCCTGGCTCGCATCGGGCGTCACGCCGAACAGATGCAGCTTCCCGTTCAGCCGCAGGGCGACACCCGTGGCGGAGACGACGTCCCTCAGCGTGACGCTCATCGGCGCCAACCCTTCGAGAACCGACGCACTCTGTTCGATCGCCTGCTTGAACGAAGCCATCAGGTGCCCGCGCCTGATGACCTGCGCGAGCTCCTCGGCCTCGCCGACCCGGCCGATGAGGAGCATGACGAGCTGGCCGATCAGGTCGCACGACGAGCGCAGATCTGACGGCACGGGATGGGCCGTGAGGTGATGGCAGACGATCATCCCCCAGAGCTTGTCGTCTTGGATGAGCGAGATCGCGAGCGTCGCGCCGACGCCCATGTTGTGAAGGTATTCGAGATGGGTCGGCGAGACGCTGCGCAGTCCGCAATACGACATGTCCAGCGGCGGCGCGGTCGCGTCGGCCGTGCCCAGCATGGCGACGGGCTCGTAGCCGACGTCGACGATGACCCGAATGCGGTTCTTGAGGTAGAGCTGCCGCGCCTGAGACGGGATGTCCGAGGCGGGATAGCGCAGGTGCAGGAACGAGGCGAGATCGGCCCGCTTGTTCTCGGCGATCACCTCGCCGTGGCCGTCCGGGTCGAACCGATAGACCATGACGCGGTCGTAGCCCGTCAAGGCGCGCAGCGTCTCGGCCGTCTGCTCGCACAGCGACGCGACGGATTTCGCCTGCCGGAGCTGCGCCAGGATCGCCTGCACGCGCGAGACGACATGCTCGTGATCCGCGGCGGAGGATGGCGCCTCCAGTTCGAGGAAGATGTGACCGTCATGGCTGTGAGCCGAGACGCTGCGCCGTGGCTCGCGTGCGATGGCGAGGTCCAGGGTCATGATGTTGGTGGAGGCGTAACGCTCGCTCGTGAGGGCCTTCTGCACCTGCGACAGGGCTTGCGGCCCGAGGAGCTCCGCCAGGGGTGCGTCGAGCGCGGAACGCGAGGGCATCCCCGTCGAGCGTGCGAAGTTCGCGCTCACATGCGTCACGCGCTGGGTGAGCGCGTCGGCAACGATCAGCACGCCATGGGGCTGGATCGAGCCGGGTTGATGGATCGGCTCCCGGTGGCAGGCGCTGAGATCGGGCGCGTCGTTGGATAGCGGGACCAGGCTCACGCGGCGACCTTGCGAACGTTCTGTGAGAAGGTGTCGAGGAAGGTTTTGAAGGTCTGTCTGGCTCCTTCGACGACGGCGTTCTGCTGGTCGGGATGCGCCGATCCGTACGCATCGATGGCGAGAAGCACGTCACGCCACAGCGGATGCGAACCGGTTGAAGGCCCGGAATAGAACTGGGTTGCGTCCGCGATCTCCGATCCGAGCCGCGCCACGAGGTCGGCCCGGATCACGCGACCGCCCAGGGCCGAGCCCTCGAGGACGTAGAGCGCCCCGATCCATTCCGGCTCGGATTGCGGGAGGCGCAAGGCCGGGATGCTGCTCAAGGGAAGCTCGTCGCCGAGCACCCGAAGATCGCGCTCTAGCAGCGGCACGCGCTCCTGCAGGGAGCAGGCGATCGGAAACGTGCTCCATGCCGATCTGGCCGGGGAAGCCTTTTCCAGCGGAGCCCAGATGGCGAGGAGACCCCGCAGGCAGCGTCGGTAATCGTCGAGGGTCCTGATGCTGTCGGGCCAGCCCGTCCGGTGCTCGACCGCAAGATGCTCGGCCCTCGTCTCGGACCTCAGGCGCGCCGACAAGCCGTCCGGCTTTCGCACCGACGATGTCGAGACCGGCGGGGCCGGGCTCGCGGCCGCGACGTCCGTGACCGAACCAGGACCGTGCTGCCGCGGGGAAGCCTCGAAGCGGCCCGCTTCACACTCAGGGACAGGTTTTTCCTGGAGCATCTGCTTCACTGCGGCGGCCGGCGTGGCTGCCACTGAACGACTTTGCTTTTAAAAATCTCTGAATTTTCATTCGTTTGCCCCGTCTGGGGCCAGGGCTCAACCGGCTTGGCGTCTTCCGACCCGCGGTCCCCGGGAGGACCCGACCGGCACCGGAACCCGCCGACGGCGGCGCACGCCGCGGATGGGATACTCCCGGCCTCCGGGTACCATCGACCGCGTTATCAGCCGAAGGCAACGCGATGATCGTCCGCCGGTCTCGTTGGGACGCCGGTCCTTACGAACGCATCGGCCGGAAGCTTGAGACGGCGCTCGCCTGCCGACAGGGGCATCAGGCCCCGCAACAACGGCACGGGAGGCAAGCTGCCGATCGAGGGTTTGGCGAACAGGTAGCCCTGGAACAGGTTGATGCCCGCCGCCCGCAACGTCTGCAGCTCCGCCTCCGTCTCGATGCCCTCCGCAATGACGGCAACACCAAGTTCGCGGGCCATCGTGGTGATACAAGCGATGATGGTCTGCTTGGCCGCGGAACTCGAGATGTCCCTGATCAGATCCATGTCGATCTTGATGAAGTCGGGCTGGAAGTGGGCCAGAAGGTTGAGGCCGGCGTAGCCCGCACCGAAATCGTCGATCGCGGTGGCGAAGCCCTGCTTGCGGTACTCCTCGATGATGCGCTGGACATGAGGGATGTCCGTCATGCGCTCGTTCTCGGTGAACTCGAACATGATCTGGCGGTGCTCGAACCCGATGCGATGGGCAGCCTCCAACGTGGCCCGGATGCAGGCGGCAGGCTCGTAGACCGCATTCGGCATGAAGTTGATCGACAGGCGCGTCGTGGCGCCGGGCGGGAACAGGCCGCCGGCCAGCTCGATGGCCCTGACCCGGCACGCCTGATCGAACTTGTAGCGGCTATCTTCCGTCACCTGCGCGAGGATCTGGCCGGCGCCCTCGCCGTTCAGCCCGCGCACCAGAGCCTCGTAACCCCAGACGGTGCCGCTGGAGACGTCAACGATGGGATGGAACGCCATCGTGAAGGAGAACGCCAGCGCCTCCGCCCCTTTGCATCCCCGACACCCCATTCGGTCCATCACAACATCCTCGGTTTCAGGCTGAGGTCACCACAGCAATCTCATTTTTCGGTAAACACGGGACGCCGTTGGAAAACCGCACAAGATAACATATAATAAGAATAGATGACGGGCTCATTCACGGCTCGGGAATTTCATTAATAATTGAAAACTGGAATTATCTCCATAATATAAAATCAGTAATACTCCGTAATTATTAAACATATTTCATGTTAATGATGCTAGAAAATAGATCCATTACGGTATCGAATCGGTTTTTCTTGTAAATATAAAGAGTTTAATGTTAAATTATCTTCATCTCTGACTTATGCGCGATACGATTTTTCATCTGAGGAAACAGTGGAGTAATTTACATCAAAGTCTGCATTAAATATCTCACCAATCAATTCGGGTGCACTATATTCGGAAATAGCCAGTCACTTAGCCGCTTCCAAGATTTCCGCTCCTTCACCCCAGCCAGAATCCTGCGTGACAGGGGAGGGCGATAGGCGAAGGGCTGCCGGCCCGCGAGCGACGATGCGAGACATTCCGCATCAGCCACCCGACACCTCCTCGGCCCGGACGCCCTGGTGCCCGGCTTCGAGGACCGAGCCCTGCCGAGGAGCCCCCCCCGCGCCAGACCGCTCGCTCGGCGGCATGGCGGCGTCCGCCGTCGCGGCGACCGGACCGTCACCCAGAGCCACAAGGTCGAAGCCGGCAAGGGCGCGGCGGGCAGCCAATCCGAACGCTCGTCCACTGTATGGGGACAGGTGATGGATATCGTATAAATCCGCCGTCGAAGATGAGGACAAGCTGCGATCTTTAGGCTTATAAGTCTGCCGACGAAGCCGGGCACCAAGGCCGGCGCGTCAAGGGAGGAATACGATGAGTTCACGTGAGACAACGGGCCGCCGCGCCACGCGCCGCCGCTTCCTGGGTGGTGCCGCGACGGCAGCGGCCGTCGCGGCAGCGCCGACTGTCGTCAAGGCGCAGGGCCCGATCAGCATGCGCTGGCAGAGTACCTGGCCCGCCAAGGACATCTTCCACGAATTCGCCCTCGACTACGCCAAGAAGGTCAACGACATGACCGGCGGCGACCTCAAGATCGAGGTGCTGCCCGCCGGTGCGGTCGTGCCCGCCTTCGGCCTCCTCGACGCCGTCTCGAAGGGCACCCTCGACGGCGGCCACGGCGTGATGGTCTACCATTACGGCAAGCAGCCCGCCCTGGCTCTGTGGGGCTCCGGACCGGGCTGGGCCATGGACGCCAACATGCTGATGGCCTGGCACAAATACGGCGGCGGCAAGGAGCTTCTCGACAAGCTCTATTCCTCGATCGGCGCCAACGTCGTCTCGTTGCCCTACGGCCCGATGCCGACGCAGCCGCTCGGCTGGTTCAAGAAGCCGATCGCGAAGGCGGACGACCTCAACGGGCTCAAGTTCCGCACCGTCGGAATCTCGATCGACGTTCTGACGGGCCTCGGTGCTGCCGTGAACGCGCTCCCGGCCGGCGAGATCATCTCGTCGATGGATCGCGGTCTCCTCGACGCGGCCGAGTTCAACAACGCCGCCTCCGACCTCGCCCTCGGCTTCCCGGACGTCTCGAAGGTCTGCATGCTGCAGAGCTATCACCAGAACGCGGAATCCTTCGAGATCCTGTTCAACAAGACGAAGTACGACGCGCTTCCCGAGCGTCTGCGGGCGATCATCTCCAACGCGACGGAGGCCGCCTCTCAGGACATGCAGTGGAAGGCGATCGACCGCTACTCGAAGGCCTACCAGGAGATGCAATCGAAGGGCGTGAAGTTCTACAAGACGCCGGACCCGATCCTCAAGAAGCAGCTCGAGGTCTACGACGACGTCGTGAAGAAGAAGGCCGCCGACAACCCGCTGTTCAAGGAAATCATCGCCTCGCAGATCGCTTTCGCCGAGCGCACCGCCCGGTGGGAGCAGGACACGATCGTCAACCGCCGCATGGCCTTCGACCATTATTTCGGTCAGAACGCCGCGGCCAAGAAGATCTGACCTGAGACGATCGAGGGCAACGATCCCGGTCCGTCAGGACCGGGCGTGGCTCCAT
The DNA here is from genome assembly GCF_022179305.1 of Methylobacterium iners. Taxonomy (GTDB): domain Bacteria; phylum Pseudomonadota; class Alphaproteobacteria; order Rhizobiales; family Beijerinckiaceae; genus Methylobacterium; species Methylobacterium iners. The sequence goes on along the minus strand of NZ_BPQP01000009.1, from coordinate 29,642 downwards.
CACATCGGAAACGTTACGAATGCGCCGTCCGGCTCGGCCCGGGCGGCGCTTGACCCGCGCGAAGGTCCCGCATGAGCGTGCAACGCTTCCTCCATACGATCGACGCCCTGAGCACCTGGGTCGGCAAGGCCGCGGCCTGGCTGATCATCGGGCTGATGGCGCTCATCTGCGTCGAAGTGTTCAAGCGCTACCTGCTGAACGCGCCCACCGCCTGGATCTACGACGCCAGCAACATGTTCTACGGCACGCTGTTCATGCTGGCTGGCGCCTACGCGCTGGCGAACAACGCCCATGTGCGCGGCGATTTCCTCTACGGCTCGATGCGCCCGCGGACGCAGGCGAGTTTCGACCTCGTCCTGTACATCGTGTTCTTCGTGCCAGGCATCCTGGCCCTGATCTATGCCGGATACGATTACGCGGCCCTGTCGTGGCGCATCTCCGAGCATTCGACCACCACGGCCGACGGCCCGCCGATCTACCACTTCAAGACGGTCATCCCGGTCGCCGGCGCCCTCATCATGCTCCAGGGCCTCGCCGAGATCGTGCGCTGCATCGTCTGCCTGCGCACCGGCGAATGGCCGAGCCGCCTGCGCGACGTCAGCGAGATCGACGTCGTCGAGGAGCAGCTCGCCCAGAGCGAGCACGTCGACGCCGACACGCGCGAGGCCGCGATCGCCCGCGCCCATTCCATCGAAGAGACCGCGCGCCAACGCGGCATGACAGGGGACCTCCACACATGACCGATCCCGGCCTCGGCCTCCTGATGCTCGGGCTGATCGTCGTCGCGATCATGATGGGCTTCCCCACCGCCTTCACGCTGATGGGGCTCGGCATCTTCTTCGGCTTCTACGCCTTCTACAATCCGGCCGAGGCGCTGATCGACAACAAGATCTTCGACCTCATGGTCCAGCGCACCTACGGCGCGATGACCAACGACGTGCTCATCTCCATCCCGCTCTTCGTGCTGATGGGCTACGTGATGGAACGCGGCGCGCTCGTGGACAAGATGTTCTACGCCGTGCAGCTCGCGTTCCGGCGCGTGCCCGCCTCCCTCGCCGTGGCGACGCTCATCGTCTCCACCTTCTGGGGCATCGCGAGCGGGCTCGTGGGCGCCGTCGTCGTGCTCATGGGCGTCATCGCCATGAACCCGATGCTCAAGGCCGGCTACGACACCCGGCTCGCCGCGGGCGTCATCACGGCCGGCGGCACGCTCGGCATCCTGATCCCGCCCTCGGTGATGATCATCGTCTACGCGGCGGTGGCAGGACAGTCGGTGGTCAAGCTCTACGCCGCCGCGATCTTCCCGGGCTTCTTCCTGGCCTTGCTCTATCTCGTCTACATCATCGGCTGGGCGACGCTTCAGCCGAAGGTCGCGCCGAAGCTCTCGGCGGAGGAGACCAAGATCCCGGTGGAGGATTGGATGGTTCGCCTCCAGGCCGCCGCGTCGAACAACATGCTGGTCGGCCTCGTCCGCGCCAGCTTCGCGCCGGGCGGGCTCGGCCCCGCGGCCGGCCTGATCTCGCGCGCCAAGGCGTTCAAGAACCTCGCCACCGCCCTAGTGCCGTTCCTGATGACCTCGGCCATTCTCGGCGCGGTCTGGTGGTACGTCACGATCTACCAGACGGCCAAGCGAGACGACTCGGCGCCCGAGGGGCTGGAGCAGCTCGGCGGCGGCGGCGCGCCGGTCGAGGCGGTCTCAGCCTCGGCCAGCGGCCCGGCCGAGGCCTTCTACTGGAGCTTCGCCGTGACGGCCGCGCTCAGCCTCGTCGTGCTCGCGCGCTACTATGGCCGCATGAACGCCGAGCGCTTCGAGGTGCTCAAGCTGCTGTCGTCCTCCGTCATGCCGCTCGGCATTCTCAGCTTCCTGGTGCTGGCGGTCATCCTGTTCGGCATCACCACCGCGACGGAATCGGCCGCCGTCGGCGCGGCCGGTGCCTTCCTGCTCGCGCTCCAGGCCAGGACCCTGAACTGGAAGCGGACGAAGGAGGCGGTGTTCCTCACCGCCAAGACGACCGCGATGATCTGCTGGCTCTTCATCGGCTCGGCCCTGTTCTCGGCGGTCTTCGCGCTGCTCGGCGGCCAGGCGCTCGTCGAGCAATGGGTGCTGTCCCTCGGGCTGACGCCGCTGCAGTTCATGATCCTGTCCCAGGCGATCATCTTCATCCTCGGCTGGCCGCTCGAATGGACGGAGATCATCATCATCTTCGTGCCGATCTTCATGCCGCTGCTCTCGCATTTCGGCATCGATCCGATCCTCTGGGGCGTGCTCGTCTTCGTGAACCTGCAGGCGGCGTTCCTCTCGCCCCCGGTCGCGATGTCGGCCTTCTACTTGAAGGGCGTCTCGCCGCCGCACGTGACGATCAACCAGATCTTCGCGGGCATGATGCCCTACATGCTGATCGTGATCCTGTGCATGATCTTCATGTACATCTGGCCCGGCATGGTGCTGTGGCTGCCAACCTACCTCTACGGAGCCTGAGGCAAGTACGGAGCCTGCGGCAAGGCGGCCGCGGGCCTCGGCCCCTCACCGTCTCTCGCCCCCAAGCTTCCCCACCGCCTGCCCCGCCCCGGCCACGATCCTGCGTGACAGGGGAGGGCGACGGGCGGAGGGCCGCCGGCTCGGGAGCGAAGATGCGAGACATGCGGCGTCAGCCACCCACCCGACGCTTCCTCGTCCGATCAGGCGCGATCCTCGGATTGGCCGCCCTCGTGCCCGGTCTCGGGGCCTGCGTCGCCGACGGGCTCATCACCGGCACGGCGGACGGTCCGGAGCGGCAATCGGCGCTGGATGTCAGCCCCGTGCTGCTGGTCGCGACGACGCGCAGGCCCGTCGGCAGCCCGCCCAAGGCGCCCTGGTTCAACTCGGAGCGCGGCCGGGGTCTCAGCTTCGCCGAGGTCCGGGTCTCGGCGCCGGACCGCTCGCTGATCGGCAAGGTGTCGTCCGCCGTCGGGGGAGACTGGGCGGTCACGGCCGTGCCGCAGGTCGAGACCGGCAAGGGCGCGGCCGGCGCCTTCGCGCAGGCCGCCTTCGGGCGCGACGTGCTCATCTACGTCCACGGCTATCGCGAGAGCTTCGAATCCGCCGCCGTCAGCGCCGCCAAGCTCTCGGACGGCATCCGCTTCAACGGGGCCTCCGCCCTGTTCACCTGGCCGTCGGCCGCCGCGACCTTCGATTACGGCTACGACCGCGAGAGCGCCCTGTGGTCGCGCGACGCCTTCGAGGACCTGCTCAAGGCGCTGGCGAACTCGCCGAGCGGCGGGCGCATCAACATCGTCGCCCATTCCATGGGCACGCTCCTGACCCTGGAGACGCTTCGCATGCTGCGGGCCGAGGCCGGCGAGGCGGCGATGGCGCGCATCGGCGCGGTGGTCTTGGCCGCTCCCGACATCGACATCGATCTGTTCACCAACAGCATCGAGCGCCTGGGGCCGGACGTGAGCAAGATCACCGTGATCTCCTCGACGAAGGACCGGGCGCTGGAACTCTCGAGCACGATCGCCGGCGGCGTGGTTCGGGCGGGTGCGGCCGACCGCGAGCGGCTCGAGGCCTTGGGCGTGCGGGTCGCCGACGCCTCCGATTACGGCGGCGGGCTGATCAACCACGACCTCTTCCTGACGAACCCCGACGTTCAGGGCGTGGTCAAGCGCGCCGTCGCCCGGGCCGGCGGCGGAGCTTGAAGCTTGCGGGTTGGCGCGCGCCGCGTTCGCCCGTACACGGGCCTCGGGACCGCTCAGGGATTCGCGCCGATGTTCACTCTCGAGATCGACGGCGTCGCCGTCGCCGTCATCAACGGCACCGAGGCGGTCGCCCGGGACCTCTTCACCTGCGACGGGTTCAAGGAGGACATCCAGGTGATGAAGAGCGAGGGCCGCCCGCTCTGGAACGGCACCTCCGAGCTCAAGGTCCGCCCTGCGACCGAGGAGGAGACGGAGATCTTCGAGGACGCGCTCGCCGAGGACGACGCGGACGAGGACGAGCCCTTCAAGGTCGACGCGACCCACGCCAAGAGCGCCGAGGAGCCGGACGAGGACGACGAGGAGGATGAGGCCGACATCGTCTTCCTGCTCGACATCGACGAGGACGGCGACACGCTGGATTCCTGAGGGCCATCGCGAGAGGCGCCCGGCCTCAGGCCCGGAAGGCGCTTCAGCCGCTCAGGCGGTGTGGGAGGGCGTCGCCGGCTTCTAAAGTCCACGGGCGACGCGAAATCCGATCGTGCCGGGCGCCGCGGGGTCGCGGCTGGCCGCGCGGAGGCGCTGCGGCAGGTCGAACCAGGAGCCACCGCGCAGCACGCGCCGCTCGCAGGGCAAGCCGAGCCGGGCGCTGGCGGAGGCGTCGTCATGGCTCGGGCGCAAGCAATCCTCGACCTGTTCCGAGACGTTGCCGGGGACCTGGGGGCGCCCCCACGGGTTCGGCGGGTAGCCGTCGACGGGCGGGGACTTGGGGCGGGCGAGCTCGACCTTGCCGGCGCTCGCATAGGCAGCGGCACCGTCGTTGTCCGGGGCGAGCGAGATCGCGCCGCCCCAACCGAACGACACGGTCGCGCCGGCGCGGCCGACATAGTCCCGCTCTGCCTCGGTGAGCAGCCGGTAGGGCTGGCCCGTGGTCCGGGCGAGCCAGGCGACATAGGCCTTGGCGTCGTCGTCGGAGACGTCGACCACGGGAAGGCGGCGACTCAGCCAGCCTTCGGCGCGAGGCTGGCAGCCGCCGCCGGCGACGCAGGCGGACCACTCGCCCTGCGAGACGGCGAAGCGGCCGACCGCGAAGGGCTGGGCGAACGTCACCGCCCGGCGCGACGCTTCCGCGGGGCTCGCGCCCTCGTCAGCCGCCGGGCCCATCAAGTAGCGGCCCGCCGGCACCGTCACCATCTCGGGGCACTCGGCGCAATCCTTGAACGGCGCCGACCGCGCCGGAGCGCCCGCCTCCGCCCCGCGTGGGGGCTCCGCCCGGGCGACCCAGCCGGCCTGGGGCAGGCTCGTGGCGACGGCCGCGGCCTGCAACGGTGCCTCGGGGCGTGGCGCCGGGGCTGCCTGCGCGGCGGCCTCGTTGCGGCTCGCAGGCACCGGGAGAGCCGCGAGTTTCCCGTCCGGACGGATCGCCTCCGGAGCGGCCGTCGCCTGCGCCGCTCCCGCCGGCACCTCCATCGACGCGACAGGTGGCGGCGCGCTTGAGGCTGGCATCAGGTAAAAGTCGCCGGAGAGCTCGTGGTAGAAGGAGGGGCGCTGGCGGTGCTGCACCGTGGCGGCGAGCGTCTCGACTTCGCTGCGCACGCGCTTGGCGAGGTCCGTGATCTCGAGCCCGGGCTGGCGCAGGAGCGGGATCAGGGTGCGGGTATAGACCGAGTTGGCATCGGTGTCGGCCGCCGAGAGGACGTCGAGGGCCTCCTGGCCCGTCCCGGCCGACATCATGAGCAGGGTGCCGTTCGGCGGCTCCTCGCGCTTGAGGCCGCGGCTGCCGCCGACCGCCCGGGTGCCGCCCGCGAAGGGATTGTTGCGGCAGGCGTCGATGATAAAGATCGAGACCTGCGGCTGCTGCTCCTTGAGCGCGTCGAGAAGTTCCCCGACCCGCAGCGCGCTGCCCCGGAGCGCGGCCTCGCCGTCCGAGGCCCGGGCGACGTCGCGCGGCAGGAGGTAGTTAGTCCCGTTGATCTCGAAGCCGTGCCCGGCGAAGTAGAAGGCCGCCGTGTCGCCGGGCTTGATCGCATCGAGGAAGCGCTGCCAGACCCGAAGGAAGCCGTGGCGGTTCGCGCCGTCGGCGCTGAAGACCTCGAAGCCGATCTGCCGCAAGGTCGCCGCGACCGCGCGCGAATCGTTGACCGCCTTCCGGAGCTGCTGGTCCGGGCCGAGATTGTCGTAGGCGTTGACGCCGGCGACGAAAGCGACCTGGCGGGCCTGCGCCGGCGCGCCGGCAGCGAGCCACAAGACCGCGAGAGCGGCGATCACGTGCAAAGGCCCTGATTTCCGACCCATCGCGCGACGAACCCGACCGTCCTGAGAGTCGCCAAGCTTAAGCACGCTTGACGGCCCGTCGTCCATCGAAGGGCGGAATCAGGGTTTCTGCGACGGGGGGGCCGCGAGGGCCGGCTTGGCGGGTGTCGGCTTGGCCGGAAGATGCGAGGCCTTCGGGGCAGGAGCCTCGGCCTTCGGCGCCGCCACGGTGCCCGTGGTCGCGACCTCGGCGGCAGGATTGTCCAACCCGTAGATGTCATCGCGAAAATGCGCGCGGCCGTCCGGCGTGGCGTAGCCGGTGAGGTAGACGAAGGCGACCGGCACGGGCTTGGCGAGCTTGATGTCCCGGCGCTCGCCCGTGGCGATCCCGGTCTCGATCTCGATTGGGCCCCAGACCGAGCCCGGCGCGTTCGGGCCGGGCGTCCCTTCGAGCAGCCAGCCCACGAATTCCTTCACGTTCGCCACGCGCACGCAGCCCGAGGAATGGAAGCGGACGTCGCGGGTGAAGAGTCCTTTCGACGGCGTGTCGTGCATGTAGATCGCGTGGCGGTTCGGCATATCGATCCGGACCTGGCCCAGGGAATTGTCGAAACCGGGGTCCTGCCGCAGGGTGTAGTTGACCGCCCGCTCCGTCGACCAATCGATGCTGGTGGGCTGCACCTCCTCGCCCTTCGCGTCGAGCATGCGGATATGCATCTTGGCGAGGTAGCCTGGGTCTTTCCGCATGTGCGGGATGATGTCCTTCTTGATGAGGGACACCGGCACGGTCCAGGTCGGGTTGAAGTTGATGTTGGTGATCCTGGTCTCGATCATCGGCGTCGCCCGCTCGGGCTTGCCGACGACCGCGACGTAGCGGCGGGCGACCGTGCCGCGCTCCACCGCCTCGACCGTGGCGGAGGGGATGTTCGAGACGACGTAGCGCTCGCCGAAGGCGAAGTTCGAGCCCAGCAGCCGCGCGGCCGAGGCCGCGAGTTGGCGCTGGCGGGTGGCGGCCGGCACGTTGAGAGCCGCGATGGTCTGGCGCCCCACGAGGCCGGTCTCCGGCAGGCCGTGCCGCGCCTGGAACTGTTTGACGGCGGCGACGAGGGTCGCGTCGAGGACGTCGGACACCGGCGCGTCGGCGGCGAGGTCCCCGGTCAGGATCAGGTGCCTGCGCAGGTCGGCGACCGCGGCGTGCTTGGCGCCGGGCTTGATCACGAGGTCGGGAGCCAGCGTCCCCCAGCCGCCCGCGTCGGCGATGCCCTTGTAGCGCTCGGCCATGCGCAGGGTGTCGAGGAAGGTCGAGGGCCCGAGCGACGGGACCGGGTCGGCCGAGACGCGCGCCACCACCAACGGCGGCAGCTCGCGGGATTTTTTCGGAGGTTCCACCGCGGCCTGCCCCTCGGCCGGGGCGGTCGCATCGGGAGCAGGTTTGGCCGGCGCGTCCTCGGCCCTCGCACCCGTCAGGCACAGGAGGAGGGCGAGCGCGGAGGAGCCGGCGCGCAGGCCTGCCGGGGAAAACGGACGACGCAGCGGCATCGCTTCGAGCCTCGTTGGCGGATCGGCCGGCAGGATGCGCGGGGATGGTTACCAAACGCTGTCCATCGCCGCGCTGACCATGCCGGGCCAGCGCCCTAGCTCTCACGGCACGGACAGCACGAGGAGGACGTCATGCACCCAGCGATCCAGGCCGGCCGCACGGCCGTCGTGACGGGGGCAGCGAGCGGAATCGGGCGCGCCGCGGCCGAGCGCTTGGCGAGGGAGGGCATGGCCGTCTGGCTGGCGGACCTGCCCGGCGAAGGGCTGGAGGCCGCGACGGCGGCGGTGAATGCGGCCGGCCCCGCGCCGGCGCGTGCCTTTGCGCTCGACGTGGGACGGCGCGCCGACCTCGAGGCCCTGTGCGCGGCGGCCTCCGCCGAGAGGCCGCCCGCCCTCGTCATGCTGAACGCCGGCATCGAGGCCGGCGGCCGCCTGTTCTCGGACGCGGAGACCTGGGCGCGCATCCTCGACACCAATCTCTGGGGCGTGATCAACGGCCTCCAGGCCTTCGCGCCCGGCATGATCGCCGGGCGAGAGCCCGGCGCCATCGTCGTCACGGGCTCGAAGCAGGGCATCACCACGCCGCCGGGCAACACGCCCTACAACGTCTCGAAGGCGGGCGTGAAGGTCGTCACCGAGGCGCTCGCCCACGAGCTGAGAAGCCTCGAGGGCTGCCGCACGAGCGCGCACCTGCTCATCCCCGGCTTCGTCTATACCGGACTCACCAAGGCCCGCGGCGTCACGGAGAAGCCGGACGGCGCCTGGACGCCGGAGGAGACCGTGGCCTTCCTGCTGGACGGGCTGGCCGCCGGCGACTTCTACATCCTCTGCCCCGACAACGAGACCACCCGCGGGCAGGACGAGCGCCGCATCGCCTGGGCCGCCGGCGACATTATCGAGAACCGGCCCGCCCTGTCCCGCTGGCACCCGGATTACGCGGAGGCGTTCAAGCGATCGATGGCGACGTAGGTGCGTCTGCGCCGCGTCTGCGGCGTCGGCATGACGAGCACGGCGCTTCCGACCGACCACTTCGTAGCGGCTCGTGCAGGCCGCCGCGAGGTTGCGTCACATTATCCGATGTCCAAGGATGGCGTGCTGAGATCCGGCGCGTCGACGATCAGTTGAATTCCCGAGGAACCCGTTTTCGTGTGGGTTGGTCCGCCTCCGCCTTCAGCTTCTTCTCGAAGTCGCTCACGGCCGCCCTGGCCGCTTGAAGGGCCACAGTCCTCTTCGCCGCCTCCAATGCTTGACGCCGCGACATCTGTCCTGTCTCGGCCCGCCTTTGTTCCTCCTCGACGAAATAGATGTAGCCGACGGGAAACCCGATAGCGTCCTCAATGACGAAGCAGTCCGCCCCTTCCCTGATCCCCCAGGGTTGCGCACGCTGAAGTGGGCTGCTCTCACTCAAAGCCGGAGCATTTCTTGGAGCCGTCAAGACGCACAGAGATCTCTTTCCTCAACACTTGCTCGATGCTGGGCGTCTGCGCCTTCGCCTGGCTCCCGGCTTACCACAGATGCGCCGGCTTGGCGTGATTAACTCGAACAACGGGCGGGCGGCACGGATATGGCCCCACACAGAAGCGCGCCCCTTGGAAAAACTCCGATCCCGGATCAGGCCGCGCCCCTCTCGCAGCAGGGGCCTGCATCGAGCCCCTCCAGCGAGGCGGGGTTTACATTTATCGCTCGGGACGCTCTCATAACCGCACGCCCTCTCGCGTCGCGGCCCTGCCGCGGCGTCGACGCATAACAAAAATGGGATCGTGGGGAGAGGGCTATGCACAACCATGCTCTGTCGGACGCCTTGTGGTCCGAAGGCTTGGCAAGCGAGAACCCGCAGGCCGCAGCGAGCCGCAGGTCCTACGCGAGCAAACGGGCGGCTCAGGAGGCCCGGGAGCGCCAACTCGCCCTCAGCGAGGTCATTCAGACCGACATCCTGCCTCGGCTCATGCTCCTGCATCCGGCCTTCGCGCTGGAGGCGGAAAAGCCGTGCCCGAAGGCGGACGTCGCCCTCGTCGCGGAATTCACCAACGTGGTGCTCGCGCAGGACGCGCCCACGTTGTTCACCTACTTCACGGATCTGTTGTCGAAGGGATACTCCGCCGACGCCCTCTTCCTGGACCTGCTCGCGCCCGCCGCGGCGCTGCTTGGACGCCTCTGGGACGAGGACTTGTGCGATTTCATCGAGGTGACCACGGGCGTCGCGCGGCTCCAGGCGCTCTTGTCGATGTTCCATGCGGGCGGGGGCGTACCGCTGTCGGGGGACAACCGTCGCATTCTGTTGATGGGTGCCCCTGGCGAGCAGCACACGTTCGGGGTGGCCGTCGTCGAGCAGTTCCTGCGTTCGGCGGGCTGGCAGGTGGCGAGCGGCCTTGCCTCGGATCCCCGGCAGATCGCCGATCTCGTCGAGCGGGAGTGGTTCGGCGTGGTCGGGCTGACGCTGAGTTGCTCGTCGCGGATCGCATCCCTCTCCGAGGCGATCACATCCGTCCGCCATGCCTCGCGCAACAGGGCGATCGGCGTGATGGTCGGCGGACCGGTGTTCCTGGAGAACCCCGATCTTGTGCGACAGGTCGGAGCGGATGCCTCCGCGATCGATGCGCCAACGGCCGTTCTGCTCGCTCAGATGCTCGTTGACCTGAATACGGGAAAAGGCCGCCCTGCCACGCCCTAACGGCGCGAGGCGAGCAGACAGGCTTACGGAACGCCAGCCTCGTCGGGCGAGGCCTCATCCATGAGGCGCCGTTCGGCCGATGCGCCTTTGCGAATGGCGATGTCGTCGCCTCTGCTCTCGACCGGGAAAAGCAGGGCCAGACCCGTCGCGACGCCAGCAAGCACGGGATCGATCTCGGATCGGATCGCTGGCGGAAAGGTTTTCACGATAAGCATTTAGGACGGCACCGACCAGCAGCAGGCGCGCAAAGCGTCCACGTTCCCATGGTCAAGCTTGGTCCATCGCTTTTGTTCCGACCTGTGCGCCCTCAATCGCTCGAGGGCGCCGCAATCCACTGAGCATGCCCTTCGCCACCGCGCCTGCCACGCATCGACGGCTCACTTGAGGCCGGTCAGCCGGCCGCTGGCGAAGCTTTTGCAATCGCCCTAAGTCGGCCGCAGGCCGCCGGGGCCGGATCACCGGTCCGTCGTCCGTTCAGAGAACCGGGAGCCCCCCTTGGCCACGATCATCCCCGTCGCCTCATTCGATTGCGTCGTCTTCGGCGCGACCGGAGACCTGACGACCCGCAAGCTGCTTCCCGCTCTCTATCACCGCTTCAGGGACGGCCAGATCCCGGGGACCAGCCGGATCATCGGCGCCTCGCGCTCCGAGCTCAGCGTCGAGGCGTTCCGCGAGCGGGCCAGGGATTCCGTCAGGCGCTTCGTGGCGGCCTCCGACATCGACGAGGGCAAGCTCGCCGCCTTCCTGGAGCATCTCGACTACGTCGCCGTCGACGGAGCCGGCGAGGAGGGCTGGGAGGACTTGGCGGCCAAGCTCGCCGAGCGGCCCGATCAGGTCCGGCCCTACTACCTCGCGACCTCACCCGACCTCTACGGCGCGATCTGCCGGAACCTCTCGGCCCACGGGCTGATCGGCGAGAAGTCGCGCGTCGTGCTGGAGAAGCCGATCGGCAAGGATCTGAAATCGGCCCGCGCCATCAACGATGCGGTGGGCGAGGTCTTCCCCGAGGAGCAGATCTTCCGGATCGATCACTACCTCGGCAAGGAGACCGTACAGAACCTCCTGGCGCTGCGCTTCGCCAACACGATCTTCGAGCGTCTCTGGACGGCTGACGTCATCGACCACGTCCAGATCACGGTGGGCGAGACCGTCGGCGTCGAGGGCCGGGCCGGCTACTACGACACCTCCGGCGCGCTGCGGGACATGGTCCAGAACCACATGCTCCAGCTGCTCTGCCTCATGGCGATGGAGAGCCCGCTCTCGCTCGACGCGAACTCCGTGCGCGACGAGAAGCTGAAGGTGCTGCGCGCCCTCAAACCCATCACACCGAACGACGTCCAGACCGTCACGGTGCGGGGCCAATACGCGGCAGGCGCCATCGACGGGAAGTCCGTCGCGAGCTACCGCACAGACCTCGGCGGCAGCACCGACAGCCGCACCGAGACCTTCGTGGCGCTCAAGCTCGAAGTGCAGTCCTGGCGCTGGGCCGGCGTGCCGTTCTACCTTCGCACCGGCAAGCGACTGCCCCAGAAGCTCTCCGAGATCGTGGTGCAGTTCCGGGCCTCGCCCTTCTCGATCTTCCCCGCCGAATCCTTCGGGCGCGAGCCGAACCGCCTCGTCATCCGGCTGCAGCCGGAGGAGGGCATGAAGCTCGAAGTGATGACGAAGGACCCGGGCCCGGGCGGCATGCGCCTGCGGCCGACAAACCTCGACATCTCCTTCGAGGAGACCTTCAAGCAGCGCTACCCGGACGCCTACGAGCGCCTCTTGATGGACGTGGTGCGCGGCAACGCCACCCTGTTCATGCGCCGCGACGAGGTCGAGGTCGCCTGGGCCTGGGCCGATTCGCTGCTGAAGGCCTGGGCCGACCGCCCCGAGGCGCCGAGGGCCTACCCATCGGGCAGTTGGGGGCCGACGGCGGCGATCGCGTTGATCGAGCGTGATGGCCGCACCTGGCACGAGGAGCTGCGCTGAGGCGGGACAGCAGGGTCGCGCCGTGCTTTAGTGTGCAGAAAAATGCAATCTGCGTAGTCGGGACCCGGCTGCTCCCTCGACTCCCTTAGGGCCCGAAGCTTACACGTTTTCGTGTTCGGCCTCATACCAATAGCCAATTGACAGATGAACAAGATCGAACCTGGCCTCGGGATCAGCCGTCGCTACCTCCACGACGAGGTGGTGGACCGCATGCGCGATCTCATCCGGTCCGGCGAGCTCGAACCCCGCGCCCGCGTGAATGAGGGGGAGCTGACCGAGCGGTTCGGGATCTCGCGCACGCCCCTGCGCGAGGCCATCAAGATCCTGGCGACGGAGGGACTGCTGGAGCTGCTCCCGAACCGGGGCGCGCGGGTCGCCAGCCTCTCGCAGACCGAGATCGAGGAGATGATCGAGGTCATCGCCGGGCTGGAGGCCACCGCGGCCGAGCTCGCCTGCCGCCGCATCTCCGACGACGAGGTCGGCGCGATCGAGGCGGACCACGACGCCATGGTCGAGGCCTGGAAGCGGCGCGACACCTCCGCCTATTTCAGGCTCAACCGGGGCATCCACGAGGCGATCATGGAGGCCAGCGGAAACGCGACGCTGGAGAGCATCTACACGAGCCTGTCGGGCCGCATCCAGCGTTCCCGCTACGCCGTGCACCAGACTGAGGCGCAATGGGCCGAGGCCGTCGCCGAGCACGAGCGCATGATCGCCCTCCTGCACGCGCGCGACGGCGCGGCGCTGGCCACCCTGATGCGCACCCACATCCGCGCGAAGAAGATCGCGATCGCCGAGACCTTCGGCACGGGGGAGTGAGGGCGACTTACCGCCCCCGCCATTCCGGCGCGCGCTTGGCCAGGAAGGCCTCCATGCCCTCGCGGAAATCGGCGCTGGTGTAGCAGAGCCGGATCAGGTCGTCGCCGGGCCGCTCGCCCTCGGGCTCCGCTTCCTGCTGCAGGCGGCGCAGCCCCTCCTTGGTGGCCCGAAGCGTCAGCGGCGCGTGGCCGGCGACGAGGCGCGCGAGCTCGTCGGCGCGGGTGGAGAGGGCGGCCGCATCCTCCACCACCTCCCCGACGAGGCCGATCGCCAGCGCCTCCTCCGCGCCGACGAGGCGGGCCGTGAAGATCATGTCCTTGACCCGGGCCGGGCCGATGAGCGCGGAGAGCCGCTTCAGGTTCTCCAGTGACAGGCAGTTGCCGAGCGTGCGTGCGATCGGGAAGCCGAAGCGGGCGTCGCGCGTCGCGATGCGCAGGTCGCAGGCGGCGGCGATCGCCGCGCCTCCGCCCGTGCAAGCACCGGCCACCGCCGCGATGACCGGCACGCGCAGCCCCTCGATGGCGCCCAGCACCCGGTCCATGAAGCGCTCATAGGCCAGCGCGTCCTCGGCCGTCCGAAACTCCCGGAACTGGCCGATGTCGGTGCCGGCGGCGAAGGCCTTGTCGCCGGCGCCCGTGACGATCACGGCCTTGATCGCCCCATCGGCCTCGATCCGCCCGCAGGCGTCGATGAGACCCTGATACATCGCGAAGGTGAGCGCGTTGCGCGCCTGCGGCCGGTTGAGGACAATGCGGGCGATAGCCCCGCCCGTCTCGACCAGGAGTTCGTCGGTGGCTGCGCTCATGCTGGGGTTCCCGCGGAATTCGGCTTCGGCCGGTCAGCCTAAACGACGTGGCCTCCGGTTTCACGCCGGCGCGTCGCTCGAGACCGAGAGCGGTCGATCCGAGGCGGACCGCCCCGGCCGCGTCGCCCGTCTGAACCCTAGTAGAGCGCCGGCACGAACATGTCCGACGGCACCGGCTGGCGGGCGTAGTCGTCGTGGCGGACCCGCTCCGGCAGGTGCACGGGCGGATGCTCGACCTCGCCGTAGGGGATCTGCGTCAGGAGGTGGCTGATGCAGTTGAGCCGAGCCCGCTTCTTGTCGACGGCCTCGACCACCCACCAGGGCGCCTCCGGGATGTGGGTGCGCGCCAGCATCACCTCCTTGGCGCGGGTGTAATCCTCCCAGAGGCGCCGGGACTGCACGTCCATGGGGCTCAGCTTCCACTGCTTGAGCGGGTCGTGGATGCGCATGTTGAAGCGGAATTCCTGCTCCTCGTCGGTGATCGAGAACCAGTACTTGAGGACGATGATGCCGGAGCGGACGAGCATCCGCTCGAACTCCGGCGCGGAGCGATAGAACTCCTCGTATTCGGCCTCGGTGCAGAACCCCATCACGCGCTCGACGCCGGCACGGTTGTACCAGGAGCGGTCGAACAGCACGATCTCGCCGCCCGCCGGCAGGTGCGCCACGTAGCGCTGGAAGTACCATTGCGTGCGCTCGCGCTCGCTCGGCGCAGGCAGGGCCGCCACGCGGCAGACGCGAGGGTTGAGGCGCTGAGTGATGCGCTTGATGACCCCGCCCTTGCCGGCCGAGTCGCGTCCCTCGAACACCACGACGACGCGCAGCTTCCGGCTTTGGACCCAGTCCTGAAGCCGCACGAGCTCGTGCTGAAGGCGGAAGAGCTCGCGGAAGTAGAGCTTGCGGTCCATGCCGGCGACGCGCGGCCGGTGGGAGACCGCCTCGGCGACCTGCTCCATCCGCTCCTCTTCGAGCTCCAGCTCAAGCTCCTCGTCGAAATCGTCCGCCATCTCGCGGCGGATCGCCTCGATGTCGACCGCGCGTGCCGCACCCGCTCCGTTGCCCATGCCGACTCGTCTCCCGAAGATCGCGGCCGCGCTTAGATCACGGGGATATGACAGGGCTGAGAAGGCGAGGGCGGGCGGTCATCGTCATCAGATTGTCGCTGCCGATTGCGAACCAGGGCCAGCACGCTGGCGCTTTGCCGGCAACCTTCCGAGCCTGCCATGCCACGCCTGCTGACCGACGAGGCGGCCCTGCCGGGCCTGCTCTTCGCGATGTGCTTCGATCGCGAGGGCGGCGGGCGGCTCGTGGCGGCGGGCGCAGAGATCCCCGGGCTCGACGCCGAGGAAGGCTTCGTCTGGCTGCATGTCGACCTCATCGACGCACGGATCGAGGGACTGGTCGCCGGGGGCCGGCTCGGTCCGCCCCGCCTCGCGGCGGCGACCTTCGCCCGCGACGCGCACCAGCGGGTGGTGATCGAGGGCGTCCATGTCGGGCTCGTCATCGCCGACCGCGAGCGGGAATTCGGCGGTCACGTCGGCGAGGAGCCGAGCGGCCGCCTGCATTGCCTGCTCGGGCCCACCTACCTCGTCAGCGGCCGCCGGCATGCCACGGCCGGAGCGGAAGCCGCGCGGGACGCCGCGCTCGCGGGCGACCGCGTCCTCACGCCGGCGAGGCTTTTGGAAAAGTTCGTCGCCGGCGTGGTCGAGACGCTGGACGCCTCCGCCCGCCGCTTCTCCGACGCCCTCGACGCCATCGAAGATCGCGTCCTCGACGAAGCCCTCTCCTGCGATCCCGCGGCGCTCGCGCCCATCCGCCGCCAGGCGGTGCGGCTGCAGCGCCAGCTCGCGGGATTGCGCGCCGTGTTCCACCGCCTCGAGGATGAGACGGAGGACGAGGACGACGCGCTGCCGGAGGCCGTGGTCGCCATGGCGGGCCGGGTCGTGCAGCGGCTCGACTCGCTGCAGCGGGACATGGTGGCGCTCGCCGAGCGCAGCCGCCTCCTACAGGACGAGATCGCCGCGCGCAGCGCCGCCAAGACGAGCCGGCAACTTCACACGCTCTCGATCCTCACCGCCCTGTTCCTGCCGCCGACCCTGGTGACCGGCGTATTCGGCATGAACACCAAGGGGCTGTTCCTGGCCGAGTTCGAGAACGGCTCGACCATCGCCCTCTTCATCGGCGTGGCGGCGGCGGTTGCCGTGTTCACCGTGATCCGGGTGCTGGGGCTGATCCGGCGCAGCGATTGAACGGCCGGGCTCGGCGGCGCAAGGAGCGTCATCGAACCGTCATCTCCCGCCGCAACGTTGCGCGGCCCCGAACCGGAGCTTCCTTCCGCATGGACTTCTTCCGCCGCTTCACCGTCCTGATGTGCGCCCCGAACTTCGATCCGGACGACCTTGAGGGCGTGCGCGTCCAGCAGATCGTCAGTTCGGTCGAGGGCCTCGGCTTCGAGGTGGTGCGCGCCCGGCGGGTCGAGGACGCGGCGATTGCGGTGCAGACGGACTCGGCCATCGGCTGCATGGTGGTGGACTGGGGCAAGCGCGGCCTCGACGGCAAGGCCGCCGCGCTGATCAACCTGATGCGCAAGCGCGGGCTGGAGATGCCCATCGTCATCATGGTCCGGCGCAAGCGCCTCGAGGACATCCCGGTCGAGGTGCTCGACTTCATCGACGGCTACATCTTCCTCGCCGAGGAGACGCCGGACTACGTCGCGCGCGGCTTGGTGAGCCGGGTCAAGCAATATGCCGAGACCCTGAAGACGCCCTTCTTCGGGGCGCTCGTCGACTACGCCGAGGAGGGCAACCAGCTCTGGACCTGCCCGGGCCACAACGGCGGCATCTTCTACAACCGCTCGCCGATCGGGCGCATCTTCGTGGAGCATCTCGGCGAGGCCATTTTTCGCGATGACCTCGACAACTCGGTGCTCGATCTCGGCGACCTCCTCGTCCACGAGGGCCCGGCCCTCAAGGCGCAGAAGGAGGCCGCGGTCATCTTCGGGGCGGAGAAGACCTACTTCGTCCTCAACGGCACCTCGGCCTCGAACAAGATCGTGCTCTCGGCGCTGGTGGCGGAAGGCGACCTCGTCCTGTTCGACCGCAACAACCACAAGGCCGCCCACCACGGCGCGCTCTTTCTCGGCGGTGGCATCCCGATCTTCCTGGAGACCGACCGCAACGCCCACGGGCTCATCGGGCCGATCTACCACGAGGCCTTCGACGAGGCCGCGATCCGCGAGAAGATCCGGCGCAACCCGCTGGTGACCGACGCGGAGGCGTGGCGGCGCGAGCGGCCCTTCCGCGTCGCCGTCATCGAGCAATGCACCTACGACGGCACGATCTACAACGCGCAGGAGATCCTCGGGCGGATCGGGCACCTGTGCGACTACATCCTCTTCGACGAGGCCTGGGCGGGCTTCATGAAGTTCCACCCGCTCTTCGCCGGCCGCTTCGCGATGGGCTTGAAGGACCTCGACGAGACCTCGCCGGGCATCATCGCCACGCAATCGACCCACAAGCAGCTCGCGAGCTTCTCTCAGGCCTCGCAGATCCACACCAAGGACAGCCATATCCGCGGCCAGACCCGGCGAATCGAGCACCGGCGCTTCAACGAGACCTTCCTGGTCCACGCCTCGACCTCGCCGTTCTATCCGCTCTTCGCCTCGCTCGACGTCGGCGCGCAGATGATGAAGGGGCGCTCGGGCGTGGTGCTCTGGGACGACACGATCCGGCTCGGCATCGAGTGGCGCAAGAAGGTCCGCGCCATCCGCCGCGAGTTCGAGGAGAAGGAGGGCGATCCGCTCCGCCGCTGGTTCTTCGACCCCTTCGTGCCTGATACCGTGAAGGGGCCGGAGGGCAAGGTCCCCTGGGAGAGCCTGCCGACGGACGAACTCGCGAGCGACCCGAAATACTGGGAGCTCACGCCCGGCGCCGCCTGGCACGGCTTCCGTCACGTGGCGCCGAACTACGCCATGACGGACCCCAACAAGCTCACCGTCCTCACTCCCGGCTTCGACCGGCGCACGGGCGAGTACGCCGACCACGGCGTGCCCGCGCCCATCGTCGCGCAATACCTGCGCGAGAACCGGATCGTGCCGGAGAAGAACGATCTCAACTCGCTCCTCTTCCTGCTGACGCCGGGCGTGGAATCCTCGAAGGCCGGCACGCTGATCTCCGGTCTCGTCGCCTTCAAGCGGCTTCACGACGACAACGTGCCACTGGAGGAGGCCATCCCCGAATTCGTGCGGGCGCGGCCCCATCGCTACAAGGGCGTGCGCCTGCGCGACCTCTGCGCCGATTACCATTCCTTCCACCGCGAGCACGGCACCAGCGCGCTGCAGCGCAAGCAGTTCGAGCCGGGGCATCTCCCCGAGATGGTCATGACCCCGAAGGAGGCGGTGCAGCGGCTTACCCGCAACCGGGTCGATTACGTGCCGATCGCCGAGGCCGAGGGGCGGGTGGCGACGACCTTGCTTCTCGTCTACCCGCCGGGGATCGGGACGATCCTGCCGGGCGAGCGTCTCGACGAGAGGGCCAAGCCGATGCTCGACTATTTCAAGATGTTCGAGGCCGCGGCCAACGCCTTCCCCGGCTTCGAGGCCGAGATCCAGGGTGTCTACCGCGAGATCGATCCGGACGGGCGCATCCGCTTCCACACCTACGTGATGCGGGAGGGCTGATGGCGGAGAGTTCGGGTGCCTGCCCCGACCTCGTCATCCGTCCCTCGTCGGACGCCGACGTGCCGGCGATGGTGGCGATCTACGCCCATCACATCCGGCGGGGCGTCGACGACGTGGCCGCCGACGACGAGGGCGCGCTCCACCCCGACGACCTCAAGCGTCGCCGCAAGGCGATGCGCAAGAAGCGCCTGCCCCACCTCGTGGCCGACCGCGGCGGCGTGGTCGCCGGCTACGCCTACGCCGTGCCCTTCCGCAAGCGGCCTGCCTATCGCTACACCCTCAAGCACTCGATCTACGTCCACCACGAGCACCTGCATGCCGGCATCGGCCGGCGCCTGCTTCCGGCGCTCATCGAGGCCTGCGCCGCGGGCGGCTACCGCCAGATGATCGGCTACATCGACGCGAAGAACGAGGCGTCCTTGCGCCTCCACGAGGCCTGCGGCTTCACGCGCGTCGGCCTGCTGCCGGCGGTGGGCTACAAGTACGGCCGCTGGAGCGACAGCGTGATGGTGCAATGTGCGCTCGGGCCCGGCGATACGGAACCGCCGGCGACCTGGCGGTCGGTGGAGGCGGTGGTCGCCGCGCATGATTGGGCGGGGAAGTGAGCTCTCTCCTCCCCCTTGTGGGGAGGGAAGGGCGTCTCGTCCAACGGAGTCGATCTAAGCGGTTGGCATCGGCATCACGCGGCGTCCCGCCAGCCCCCGCCGTCCCAGAGCCGCACCGTCACCGTCGCCGCGCCGTTCTCCACGACGATCCGGTTATAGGCGTTGGGCTCGTTCCCGCGCAGGCGCGTCGAGGTGGCCGAGCCCGCCTGGACGGCGAGCATGCGCTGCTCGGTGGCGCGTGCGCTGCCCTGGTCGACCGTGCTCCGGTCCGCGCCCGGATCGGCGGCTTCCACGAAGCGCGAATAGTGCCGGTGGAGGTGGCCGGCCAGCGTCAGCCCGACGCCGCAGCGGCGGAAGGCGGCGAGCGCGAGGTCGGCGCGCCCGACGATGCGCGCCTCCTCGTCCCAGGGCGGCGGCATGAAGGGGTGGTGACCGACCACGATCTTGAAGAGGTGGTTCGGCAATGCCCGCAGGCGCAGCTCGGCCCGTGCGATCTGCCAGCGATGGATCTTGCCCTGCGACCAGTCGCGCTCCGGCGCCCAGCGCCGCACGGTATTGATGCAGACGATGCCGACCTCGTCGTCGGAGAAGACCGGCTCGGTGTCGGATGCGATGTAGCGCTTGTAGCGGTCGAAAGGGCGCAAGAAGCGCTGGACGAGGTGATAGGGTGAGATGTCGTGGTTGCCGGGCACCGCGATCCAGGGCGAGGCGAGACCGGCGAGGAAAGCCTGAGCCTCGGCGTACTCGACCTGTCGGGCACGCATGGTGAAGTCGCCCGACGCGATGATCAGGTCCGGCCTGTCGCGGTTCAACTCCTCCGTGAGCCCGGCGACGACGGCCGGGTCCGTGCGTCCGAAATGCAGGTCGGAGATATGGGCGATGCGTCTCATGGGCTCGCGGCTGTCGTCCGGGCGGGGCCGATCACCACGAGGGCGCCGGGGCGGATACGGTAGCGCAGGGGTGAGGCGATGAGGTGGACCTCGCCGTCGTTCATCACGCGCAGGGAACGACGCGGGGCGGCGATGGTCAGTTCCGTGAGGACGCGGCGCTCCACCTCGGGCAGGTGCCGCCAGGAGCCGAGGGCGAAGCCGAGACCAAGGCGCAGCACCCGCACGGCGGAGAGGGAGCGCAGGACGTAGAGGGTAAGCTCGCCCCCGTCCACGCGCGAGCGCGACAGCACGCGGCCGGGCGCCTCGTCGTAATCGTTGTTGACGATCGCCAGCGTCCGGACCCGCAGGCGCTCGGCGCGGCCGTTCACCAGCCCGGTGACGGTGAGGCGCGGGTAGCGGCCCATGTGGCGCAGGATGCCCAGGCCCATGCGCAGGTAGTCGAGGGCTCCCATCCGGCCGCGCCGGGCCTCCCGGTGCCGCGCCATCCGCGCCGGCAGGCCGAGCACGGAATTGATGAGGAAGACGCGGCCGTTCACCTCGCCGACATCGATTGCGCGGCGTTCCCCGTTCCGCAGGGCGGCGATCGCCGCGTCGAGGTCGAGCGGAAGCCCTAGATCCTTGGCCAGAAGGTTCATGGTTCCCAGTGGCAGGACGCCCAGGGGAAGGCCGCACCCGGCGAGCACCTGCGCCGCGCAGGCGATGGTGCCGTCGCCGCCGGCCACCACAACGGCCTCGATCCCGGGCAGGTCGGCGGCGGCACGCAGGCGCTCGGGTAGATCCAGACCCGCATCCGTCTCGGGCGCGAGGGCGATGCCCGCCGATTCCAGCAACCCGCGCAGGGTGTCGGCGGTCGTACCGGTCCCGGCGAAGGATCCGGCCGCGTCGTTGACGACGAGGGCGATGCGCATGTGACCTGCCGGCCGGGGATGGGCCGCCAGGATGCCAGAGCCGCCTGTCAGGCGTGTGTCGGCGGTGCTACTGCCGCGCGCGGTTCACCAGTGCCTGCAGCGCCTTCGCCACGGGCTCGGTCACGTTCTTGCGGTACTTGCGGTGAACGAGCTGGCCGTTGTGGTAGATGTCGTGCTCGACGTAGAGCCGTTCGCCGTCCCAGCGCACGACGTTGTCGGTCTCGGTGGTCTCCGTGACGCCGAGGTCCTCGCGCAGGGTCGCGCCTCCGGCTTGGGTCAACATGGCGGCTCCTCGTCCTCACCCCGGCAGCGGGTCCGGCGGGAGTGTAAAGACTGCAAAAGCGGGGCGCCAGACGGCCCGTGCTCCGGAATCGACCTGGCAGGGGGCGGGCATCAGCACCTTCAAGGATCATTTCTCGGCGGGCTCGGCGGGCTACGCGGCGCATCGGCCGACTTACCCGGAGGCCCTCGTCGCCTTCCTGGCCGAGATCGCGCCGGGCCGGGACCTCGCCCTCGACTGCGCCTGCGGCACGGGGCAGCTCTCAGTGCCGCTGGCGGGCCGTTTCGCGCGGGTCGTCGCGACGGATGCCAGCGCCGCGCAGATCGCCGAGGCCTCGGACCACCCTTCCGTCACCTATCGGACGGCGCCCGCCGAGGGTAGCGGCCTGCCCGATGCCTGCGCCGACCTCGTCACGGTCGCCCAGGCGGCGCATTGGCTCGACCTGCCGGCCTTCTACACGGAGGTGCGCCGCGTCGCGAAACCCCGCGGGATCGTCGCGCTGATCACCTACGGCGTCCTGCACGTCGAGGGCGAGGCCGAGGGCGTGGTGCAGGATTTCTACGGCAGGGTGCTCGGCCCCCACTGGCCGCCGGAGCGCCGCCACGTCGAGGAGGGCTATCGCGGACTGCCCTTTCCCTTCGCGGAGATCATGACGCCGCCGCTGGCGATCGAGGCGGCGCTGAGCCTGGACGAGCTCGTCGGCTATGTCGGCACTTGGTCCGCTCTGCGCGAGGCCCGGCGCGCCACCGGCTCCGATCCGCTTTCCGCCTTCCGCGAGGCGCTGGCCCGGGTCTGGGGCGAGCCGGCAACGCGCCGCGACATCCGCTGGCCGCTCTCCCTGCGCGTCGGCCGGGTCTGAGGGGCGCTCAGCGCACCGTGACCTGATCCTTGATCCGCTCGTAGGTGGCGCGGCTCAGCACGCGCTTGGAGAGGAGCTGATCGACCGAGGTGTAGGGCCGACGCTGGACGATGGCGCGGCCGATGGCACCGCCGCCCCGGAGGTTGTTCAGCTCGGCGAGCGTGGCGGTGTTGAGGTCGACGACCGGAAGCGCCTGGGCCCCGGGCATGACCGGAGCCGCGGCTGGGGGCTCGGCCGAGACGGTCGGCTCGGGCGCCGGCTCGGGGGCGGCCCGCTGCGGAGCGGGGCTCGGGAAAGCGGCCTGCGCCGGCGGTGCCGGCGAGGTCCGCGGCGCTTCGACCGGAGCGGGAGCAGGCTCGGGCGAAGGAGGCGGCCTCGGGGCCGGAGGGGACGCGGCCTCGACCCGGGGGGCCGGATCGGCGACGGGCGCGGGATGGCCCGGTGCAGGGACCCAGTAAGCCTGGACGAGGGCCGCCAGCGCGGCCGCAGCGATGAGAAGCACGCCAACCCGGAGGATCGCTGAACCGCTGAGCACCCACGCCGCTCCACGCCTGACAAGACGCTCAAGGTTAACATACGTCACAAAGGCGAGTCTCGGCGGCGCCGGACTGATGCGACATGGTTGCGCCGCCGGCAGGATCGACGGGCTGCGCCCGCATCGCCATGGTCATCCCGATGATCCTCGCGTCTCCCTTGCGGACCATGCGGCAGCGCCTCGTCGAGCGCCTCGGCGCGCTCCGGCACCTGCCCGCCCTGTTCCGCCTCGTCTACGCGGCGAGCCCGCGGCTGCTCGCGGCAAGCCTCGCCCTCCGCCTGGTGCGGGCGAGCCTGCCGGTGGCCGCCCTCTACGTCGCCAAGCTCATCCTCGATGCGATCGTGGCCGAACATGCCCGGCCACACCCGGCTGGGCTCGACCTCGCCGCCTGGCTCTCGGACCCGCAGCGGGCGCGGATCGTCGGCCTCGTCCTCCTCGAACTCGGCCTCGCCGTGCTCTCGGACGGGCTCGGGCGCCTCAGCAACCTCGTCGACGGGATCATCGCCGACCTCTACGCCAACGCGGCGACCCTGCGCCTGATGCGGCACGCGGCCGAGCTCGACCTCGAGCAGTTCGAGGACAGCGCCCAGCAGGACCGCCTGGAACGGGCGCGCCGGCAGGTCACCGGGCGCTCGAGCCTGCTCTCGGGCCTGTTCGGGCAGGGGCAGGATCTCGTCACGCTCGTCACCTTCGCGGTCGGGCTCATGGCCTACGCGCCTTGGCTCATCCTGCTGCTCGCCGCCGCGCTGGTCCCGGCCTTCCTCAACGAGCTGCACTTCAACCGGCAGGGCTATCGCCTGGCCTGGACGCGCACCCCGGAGCGGCGGCAGATCGACTACCTGCGCTACCTCGGCGCCAGCGTCGAGGCGGCCAAGGAGGTCAAGCTGTTCGGCCTGAACGGCTACATCGCCGAGCGCTACGGCGCGCTGGCGGAAAAGCTCGTGGCCGACAACCGGGCGCTGGCCATCCGGCGCGCCGCCTGGGGCGGCTTCTTCGCCGCGCTCGGCACGCTCGCCTATTACGCGGCCTACGCGACGATCGTCTGGCGCACCGTGGCGGGCCAGTTCTCCATCGGCGACCTCGCCTTCCTGGCTGGCTCCTTCCTGCGTCTGCGCGGATTGATGGAGGGCCTGCTGCTCGGCTTCTCGCAGATCGCCTCGCAGGCGCAGTATCTCGACGACCTGTTCTCCTTCTTCGCGGTGAAGCCCGCCATCCGCTCGCCGGCCCAGCCGCGGCCCTTCCCGGTGCCGGTCGCGGAGGGCATCGTCTTCGAGGATGTCGGCTTCCGCTACGCCGGCTCCGAGACCTGGGCGGTCCGGCATCTCAGCTTCCGGCTCGGCGCGGGCGAGGTCCTGGCGCTGGTGGGCGAGAACGGCGCGGGCAAGACCACGATCGTGAAGCTGCTCACCAGGCTCTACGACCCGACGGAAGGGCGCATCCTCCTCGATGGGCATCCGCTTCCCGCCTACGACCTCGACGCCCTGCGCGCCCGCATCGGCGTCATCTTCCAGGATTTCGTGCGCTTCGATTTCACCGCGGCCGAGAACGTCGCGGTCGGGCGGATCGAGGCGCGGGACGACGCGGAAAGGATCACGGCGGCCGCCGGGCGCAGCCTCGCCGACGGGGTGATCGGACGGCTGCCGCTCGGCTACGCGCAGCCGCTGGGCAAGCGCTTCGCCGACGGCGTCGACCTCTCGGGCGGCGAGTGGCAGAAGATCGCGCTCAGCCGCGCCTACATGCGCGAGGCCGAGATCCTCGTCCTCGACGAGCCGACCGCGGCGCTCGATGCGCGGGCCGAGTTCGAGGTCTTCCAGCGCTTCCGCGATCTCGCCCAGGGGCGCACGGCGCTGCTGATCTCGCACCGCTTCTCGACCGTCCGCATGGCCGACCGCATCCTCGTGCTGGAGGGCGGGCGGGTGATCGAATCCGGAACGCACGCCGCCCTCCAGGGGCAGGGTGGGCGCTACGCCGAGCTGTTCGAGCTGCAGGCGGCCGGGTACCGCTGAGGCGGCCCCGATTTGGTCACCTTGGCCGGCCAAAGCGCCGCTTCGATGACGAGAATTCGGGTATCCACGATGAAGAAACTCTGCCTTGGCCTTGTGCTGCTCGGCACCCTCGCGGCGCCGGCCCAGGCCGCGAGCAACACCACCGTGGGCGTCGGGGCCGGGGCCGTGACCGGCGCCCTCGTCGCTGGGCCGGTCGGCGCCGTGGTGGGCGCGGTCGTCGGCGGGGTCATGGGCGCGAATTCCGGCGCCGTCCGCTCCCGACGCGTGCGCCGCGTCCGCGCGGTCAGGTCCCGCCGCCAGGCCGCCATCGTGAGACCCGCCTCCGAAGCGCGGCCCGCCGGCCTGTCGCGCCTCGTCGCCGAGCCCGTCGCGACCGCTACGATCCCGCGGCCCGCCGCGTCGGGCGGCCGGGCCTGGCAGGACCCGCGCTGAGTCTCGACAACGATCAAGCCAGGACCGGCGCGCAGACCGAGCGCGCGTGGCCTGGCAGCGGCACCACAGCGACCTCGATCCCGTAGAGGAGCCGCAGGTTCTCGCGGGTCACCGTCGCGTCCGGAGACCCGAGCGCCACCAGTCGGCCGCCGTGCAGGAGCGCGACCCGGTCCGCGCAGAGGAAGGCGTGGTCGGGGTCGTGGGTGGAGAGGATGACGCCGATCCCGGCTTCCGAGAGCCGCCGCACCCGCTCCAGCACCCGGGCCTGGTTGCCGAAATCGAGGCTCGCGGTCGGCTCGTCCATCACCAGGAGGCGCGGCTCGCCCGCCAGCGCCCGGGCGATGAGCACGAGCTGACGCTCGCCGCCGCTGATCTCCGTGTAGATGCGCTCTCCGAGATGCCCGATCCCGAGCGTCGCGAGCGCAGAGTCCGCGATCTCACGGTCGCGGCGGCCGGGGCTGGCGAAGGGTTTGAGCCGGCTGGCGCGGCCCATCAGCACGATCTCGCGCACCGTGAAGGGGAAGAAGGCCGCATGCGCCTGGGGCACGTAGGCGATAGTCCGGGCGCGCTCGGCCCGCGACCAGCCCGCGAGGTCGGCGCCCGCGAAGGTGACGCGGCCGGCCTTGGCGGGAAGCAGGCCGAGCAGGGTCTTGAACAGGGTGGTCTTGCCCCCGCCGTTCGGCCCGAGCAGGCACAGGACCTCTCCGGGCTCCAGCGCCAAGCTGATCCCCGACCCGACGACACGGCTCCCGTAGCCGAAGGCGAGGTCCTCGACGGCGAGGCTCACGCGAAGCTCCGCTTGGCGGTCGCCAGCAGCCACAGGAAGAAGGGCGCGCCGATGAGCGCGGTGAGGATGCCGAGCGGCACCTCGACCGGCGCGATGGTGCGGGCGGCGAGGTCGACCGCGAGGAGGTAGCCGGCTCCGAGCACCAGCGAGGTCGGCAGCAGGCGCCCGAAATCCGGCCCAACGAGTATCCGGGCGACATGGGGGACGATGAGCCCGATCCAGCCGATCACCCCGGTGACCGAGACGGCCGCCGCGGTCACCAGCGTCGCCGAGGCGATGAAGAGCGGACGCAAGGCGCGAGTCTCGACTCCGAGGGCCCGGGCCTCCTCCTCGCCGAGGCTCATCAGGTTCATGCGCCAGCGCAGCAGGACGAGGGGCAGGAGCCCGAGGAGAATCGCGGGCAGGATCGCGGCCACGTCGCCCAGCGTCGAGGCGGCGAGGCTGCCGAGCAGCCAGTAGGTGATGGCGGGAAGCTGGTTGTAGGGGTCGGCCATTACCTTGAGGAGCGAGATCGCGGCACCCAGCACCGCTCCCACGGCGACGCCGGCGAGCACCAGCGTCAGGACCGGATCGTGTCGGCGCACCGCGAGACCCACGGCGTAGACCGCCCCGACGGCGGCGAGACCGCCCGCGAAGGCGAGGAGCTGGATCGCGATCACCGGCAGCGACAGGAAGATGCCGAGCACCGCGCCGAGGCTCGCACCCGCCGAGACCCCGAGGATGTCGGGAGAGACCAGGGGATTGCGGAACAGACCCTGATAGGTCGAGCCGGCCGCCGCCAGCGCTGCGCCGACGACGAGGGCCGCGACGACGCGGGGCAGGCGCACCTGCATGACGACCGTCTCGACCGTCGGATCGACGCCCGCCGCGAGGCCGAGCAGCTTGGCGGCGAGGACCGTGAAGACGTCGCCCACCGGCACGGCGTAGCGCCCGGTCGCGAGCGAGACGAGGGCGAGCAGGAGGAGGGCGAGGCCCGGCAGGACGGCCCGTGCCAAGCCCGCCGCCCGTCGACCCCGCGCGCCCGCGGCGGAGAGGGCAGGCCCGGCCGCGCTCATCGCGGAGGCGCCGTCGCGCCCTCGAGGAGCGCCGCGATCTGCGCCGGGTCGGGGTCGACGTGGTAGAAGCGCTTGTAGAAGTCGCGCAGAACCTCTGCGAGCGGCTGCGGGAACAGCTCGGGATAGAGCGTCGCGGCGAGCCAGCGCAGCCCGATCAGCCGGTTGATTCCGGGCGGGGCGTCGAACCAGCCGAAGGGCAGGCGCGGCGTCTGGTAGACGCGGCCCCCGCGCACGGCCCTCAGGCCGGTCCAGAGGGGATCGCTCGCGATCGTCGCCCGGAAGGTCGGGTCGAGGGTCAGGATCACGTCGGGGTCCCAGGCAAGCACCTGCTCGACCGAGACGTTGCTCAACCCCGCCCCGCCGGACGAAGCGGCGACGTTGCGCGCGCCCACGACCTCGATGAGCTCGGCATTGATCGAGCCGGCGAGCCCGGTCTCCAGGCCCCTGGGCCCGCGCGCGCAATAGACCCGCGGGCGCTTCTCGTCGGGCAGCGTCGCGACCTTGGCGGCCACCTCCGCCAGGGCCGAGTCGGCGTAGGCCGCGAGCTCGGCGGCCCGCGCCGACTCCCCCAGCAGCTCGCCCATCCGGCGGTAGGTCTCGGCACTGCGCGCGAAGCTGCCGTCGAGGAGCAGGTAGGGGATGCCGGTCTGGGCCTGCACCTTCTCGGCGAGCGAGGCGTAGGTCGGCGCGACGCTGCCGACGTCGACGATGAGATCGGGCTTCAAGGCGAGCACGCTCTCGACATTGGCGCTGTTGCCTCGGCCGGTGAGCCGGCCGGAGGCGGGCAGGTTCCAGGTCTCGGGGGCGAGAAACGGCTTCTCGCTGGCCCGCAGCGCGTTGATCCAGGAGACCATCTTGCCCGGCGCCAGGGTGTAGAGCAGCACCGAGGCCGGGGCGCCGGCGGCGAGCACGCGGGTGACCCGCTCCGGAACCTCGACGGTGCGACCGGCGGAATCGGTGAAGGGCCTGGCGCTCGCGGCGCTCGCGCAGACCAGGGCCGCGATGGCGGCGAGGGCGCGCAGGAGGGAGAGGGGGCGGGTCGTCATGCGGGGAGGGCGAGGGCTCCGTGCCGTATCGGCAGCGTGGAAGGTAGTGCGGACCGGAGCCGGTGCCTATCAACCTTCCTCACCCTTACCGAGGGGCTCTCCTCCCCCTTGTGGGGAGGAGTTGGAGGTGGGGGTGGCTGGGTGACCCTGTGTCCCGGCCAGCGGAACCACCCCCACCCCTACCCCTACCCCTCCCCACAAGGGGGAGGGGGTGGCGGCGCCCCGTCGCGAAATTGCCGCGCTTCTACCGGAACGCTAGAATAGCCAAGCTCGTTCTGATGGCGGGTGGGTTGGAAAGCGAGCGCTGGACCATGTCGAACGCGTACCGCCGCCTGTCCCGCGCGCTTGCGGCGCTGGTGCTGACCGCACAGCTCGCCGCCTGTTCCTCGCTGCCGCGCACGCCCTACACGGCCGAGCAGGCCGCCGCCGCGACGCTGCCCGGGCTCGATCCCGGCGTGCGGGCCTATGCGGATGCGGATGCCGGCACCTTCAGCGACATGGCCGGCCGGCCCGACCGGCGCAAGCAGCCCTTCGCCTATCTCGCCCTCTCGGGCGGCGGCGGCGACGGGGCCTACGGGGCGGGCATCCTCAACGGCTGGAGCGAATCCGGCACCCGGCCGGAATTCACCATGGTCTCCGGCGTCTCGACCGGTGCGCTGATCGCACCCTTCGCCTTCCTTGGCCCGGCCTACGACGCGACGCTCACCGAGATCTACACGAGCGGGATCGCCGGGACGCTGGTGCAATCGCCGAGCCTGACCAACGTGGTGTTCGGCTCCGGTCTGTTCGGGGACGGGCGCCTGCGCGACCTCGTCGGCCGCTTCGTCACGCCCGAGCTCCTCGCGGCGATCGCCGAGGCGCATGGCAAGGGCCGCCGGCTCCTCGTCGTGACGACGAACCTCGATTCCCAGCGCGCCGTGATCTGGAACATGGGCGCCATCGCCGCGAGCGGCGGGCCCAACGCCGTCGCCCTGTTCCGCGACGTGCTGACCGCCTCGGCCAGCATCCCGGCGGTGTTCCCGCCCCAGCTCATCGACGTCCAGGCGGGGCCTGCCGCCTTCCAGGAGATGCATGTCGACGGCTCGGTGGTGACGCCGGTATTCACCCTGCCGCAATCCTTCCTGGTGCGCGACGGCCGCCTGCGCACGGGTGGGAAAGCCGACATCTACGTCGTGATCAACGGGCGCCTGGAGCCGGAATTCGGGCTCGCCCAGAACAACACGCTCTCGATCGTTGAGCGTTCCTTCACCACCGCGAGCCGCGCCCGCAGCCAGGCGACGCTCGCCTCGACCTACGCCTTCACCCGCGCCAACGGGATCGGCTTTAACCTGACCTACATCGACGAGAGCGCGCCGAACACGAGGAATGCGCGGGGCTTCGACACCGGCTACATGCGCAACCTGTACCAGATCGGCTACGAGAAGGGCCGGACTCGCGGCTTCTGGGAGCGGAACGTGCCGACCGCGCCGCTGGTGAAGGCGATCGCCGCGGCGCGGTAAGCGGCTGTGGTCGTTGCCGACCGCAAGCGTCCGCCGTCTCGCCGTCCTTTGTCATTCCGGGGCGCCGCAGGCGAGCCCGGAACCCAGAACCTCGCCGAGTGCCAGGCATGGCTGTGCCGGCGGCTCTGGGTCCCTGTGTGTGGGGGATGTGTCAGGCTGGAAGCGGGCGGGAGACCGTTGGGTCCGTGGTGGCAACACCGTAGTCCGGCCAGGTCCCCGCCCGCCCCTGAAGACCCGCAACCTGAACAGTTGATCGAGGCCGCGCCAACGGACCTCGCAGCACAGGGAGAGGCCCCATGATCATAGCCCCTGGCTTCATCGGAATC